>NZ_JBHRXV010000001.1:0-45000 GCF_042648405.1 Sphingoaurantiacus capsulatus
GAGTGCGCCAACTATCTCGCCAACTCAGGGTATGCTTCCGTGTAGCGTCATCCCGCTCTAGAAGGACCCTTCGCTGGTCATCGTCAGGCCGTCGGCGGTCGCGGCGAAGCCGGCGGCGGTGAGCGCGGCGGTGGTGGCCGGGTCCCCCGGTGGCACCATCAAGGACAGGCGATAGCGGCCGTCGCCGAACACGCGGAAGTCGATCCGCTCCTGCCCCGACCCCGATACCAACGGCGCCAGCACCGCATCGCCGTCGCAGCGCAGCGGCCCGGCGAGCTGACCGAGGCGGGCGACCGCCGGATTGGTGGCGCGCGGCTCGATGCGCAGGGTGCCGGCCGCCTCGGCACAGACGCCGTCGCGGAAGGTGACGTTGACGCCTTCGAACTCGACGGCGTTGACCGGCAGGCCCGAGGCCAGCGCCTCCGGCCCGAGCTTGCCGTTGAGATTTGATACGCCGCCGCTGTTGCCCGACTGGACCAGCGTCCCCGACCAGGCCGGGGTTTCGAGCGACATGCGCGCCTGCCCGATGAACAAAGGCAGGATCGACAGGCCGGCGTCGAGATCGCCGAGCGCCACGCTGCGCAGCCGCGCCTCGGTGAGCGTGCCCGACCACAAGGTGCCGGTAATGCTGCGCGCGCCAAGGCCGCGCTCGTCAAAGCCCAGTTTGTCGAGCGCGATGCGCAGCGGCACCGTCAGCAGCAGCATCACCAGGAAGGCGACGAACAGGAACAGCCAGCGGCCCAAGGGGAGACGGATACGCATCAGCGGGCCGGCCTCCGCACCGTCAGTTGCACCGCGATCGTGGTGTCGGCGTTGCGGAACGCCGCGATCTGGTGGACGATCAGCCCATGCTGCACCTCCAGCCGCTGCGCCCAGCCGAAGAAGGCGGCGGGACGGACGGCGGCGATGTTGACCTTGACCTGATGCGACCCTTCCGCCTCCAGCCGCTCGACGGTCATGCCGGCGTCGGCGGCGCTGCGCGTCACGAACGGCGCGAGCGTCTCGTCGAGCGGCAGCTGCGGGCGGTTGGTCGCCCGCGCCGCGCGGTCGCGCAGTTCCTGCAGATCGGCCAAGGCGACGACGGCGCGGGCGTGGCGCTCGCGCGCTGCCGAGGTGGCGGTATCGAGCGGGCGGATGATGCCGAGCCAGCCGACGACGATCACCAGCAGCACGCCGAGCCCGGCGAGCATGCGCTGCTCGCGGTCGCTGCGTTCGCGCCACCAGCTGTTGAACATTGCCATCATCGCGGCCTCACGCTGATATCGGTGACTGCGCGCTCCGCCTCGTTGCGGATGGCGCCGGTGGTGGGTTCGTAGCCGGCGGCGCGCAGCCGGTCCTGAAGGGTCTGGAGATCGCCGCCCTGCGCGGTGGCGACGGCGACCGACAGGCCGCCCGCCGGATCGTAGCGCAGGCTGGTCACCTCGGCGCCGGGCGTATCGCGAAGCACGGCGAACAGCGCGGCGGCGGTGGCCGAGAAGCCCCCCGCCCCGCCCTGCGCCGCCATGTGCGCGCGCACCTGCGTCACCGGGTCGTAGACATCGGCGTCGCGCGGCAGCAGCGCCCTCGCCTCGGTTGCCACCGTCGTCTCGGCGATGTCGGCGGCGATGTTGTAGCGGAACAGCTGCGCGAGACTGACGAGCAGCATGAGCAGCACCGCCAGCGCGGCGAAGCCGGCGACGCGGCGCAGGCGCTTGCCGTCGACCTGCCACGGCTTCGTCTTGGCGAACGCGCCCTGCCGCAGATTGACCGGCAGTGCGTCGAGCGCAGCGGCCAATCCGGCTTCGAACGCATCGGCGTCGACCTTCGCCGGCACCGCCTCGCCGATCATCATCGCGGCGAGTTCGGGCTCGGCGGCGAAGGCCAGTCGTGCGCCGCGCACCAGCAGCAGGTCACCCGCCTCGGCGGCGGCGACGCCGTCTTCGGGCGGCAGGAGCAGCAGTGGCGCGGCGACGATCCGGTCGGGGTCGAGGCCCGCGAGCGCACAGCGCGCCAGCCAGCCGGCGACCACGCCCGCGTCGGTGACGGCGAGCGGGTAATAGCCCTCGTCATCGCGCGACCCGACCGCGACATGCGCCGAGCCCAGCGGCGCGGCGCACACGTCGACCGCGGCCAACCGCCCGGCCGCCATCGCCTGTGCGGGCGCGAGATCGGGCATCTCCACCCAATGCAGCGTCACCGCCTCGCCCGGCGCCACCGCGACGACCTTGTCGTCGGGCTCGGCGACCGGCGCCGACGCGCCGCGCGCGACGATCGCGCCGTCGTCGTCGAGGCGTACCCAGGCGAGATCATCCTCGCCGCGCAAAAAGACCAGCAATTGGCTCATTCGTCCGCCGTCCATCGCCGCGCGACCACCCGCGCCGGCGGGCGCGAGGCGTCGATCAGCGCCGTTTCGTGAAGCTCCGCTTCGCCGACGCGAAGCTGCATGTCGAGTTGATACCAGCGCGTGCGCACCTGCGGCTGCTCCAGCACATCGGCCATCGGCACCAGCCCCTGCAGCGCCGGCAGGCGCCAGAAATCGTAGCTGCCGTTCCAGCCGGCTTCGGGCCGCTGCGCCAGCATGCCCTGCGCGCGATTCTGGTCGAGGTCATTGGGCATCATCATGGCGATCAGTCGCGCCTGTTCGGGGGCCAGCGTGTTGATGTTGATCGGCGACAAGGCCGTGGTCGGCAGCGCGCAGACCCAGGGACGCAGCAGCTCGTAGATTTCCGGCGTGACGCCGGCAATGGCGCGCAGCTCGCTCACCTCGGCGAGCAAGGTATTGCCGGTGCGATAGGGATCCTCGCCGCCATCATAGCCTTCGTCCTCGACGCCGCCGGGCACCGGCACAGTGTCGGTGTCGATCCAGTCGACGGTGGCCATGGCGACGCGCCGCGCATCACCGCCGAGCAGGCCGAGGCTGACCATCAGCGCCTCGAACTGCTGGACGCCGCGCGGGCGGATGACGCGCGGCGACGGCGGGTCGTTCATCACCACCGAGTTCAGATTGAAGCAGTTGCCGCCGTCGCGCACCGTGACCCGCGCTTCGCCGACGGGCAGCGGCAGCACGGTGGTGCGGCCGTTCCAGTCCCCTGCCAGTGTGGTACGGCCGGGGTCACGTTGCATGAGGTCGTCGATGCGGGTGGTGGCCAGCAGTTCGCCCGCCACAGCGAAGTTGCGTGCCTGTTCGAGCGCGGCGGCGTTGAATTCGAGGTTGGTGGCAAGGCGCATGCGGTCGAACGACGCCGCCGCAATGCCGCCAAGCACGGCGACCAGCAGCAGCACCGACAAAAGCGCCGCGCCTTCCTGCCCTCGCTTCATGACAGGCCCGCGCCGACGAGGAAGAGCTGGCGCAGCTCGGGCGCATTCTCCAGCACCACCACCGTCTCGATCGCCTGCGGCAGCAGCTCGGGCCGCACCGCGTCCCAGCGATCGCGCCATTCGCCGTCGATGCGGTAGCGCACGGTGATCGAGCGCACGCCCGACAGCAGCACCGCGGTCGGGCCCGGCTTGCCGCCGTCGACGTGCGCGAAGGCGACACGCTCCAGCCGCCCTTCGCGCAGGCGATATTCGACGCGCTGCAGCGAGGCGCGCGGGGCGGCATCCTCATTGGCCCAGCCGCGGCGCACGAAGGCCATCAGCAGCTCGCCCTCGCCGGCGCGGAAAGCCGGCGACAGGCTGCCGTCCTCGCGCCGGTACAGGCGCACCGCGGCCTGGGCGAGATCGGAGGTGAGCAGCGAGCGGGTGCGCAGCGCCGCCGACAGCGCCTCGACACGCGCGGTCGATTGCTCGCGGCTGTCGACGCTGAACGCCAGCAAGGCGACGCCGCTCGCCGACAGCAGCCCGAAGATCAGCAGCGCGACCATCAGCTCGACGAGGGTGAAGCCGTTGCGTTTCACAGCATCACCGCCCGCCGCACGACGGTGACCGCCGCGACATTGGTGCCGGCGCTGTTCATCACCGCGATGTCGATGCGCTGCAGCCGCGTGTCGGCGGTGCTCTTGACCTCGCGCACCCAGGCCCAGTCGCGGCCCGCGTTGCGCTCGACGCCACTTTCCTTGCCGACGGCCGGCGGCGACACATCGGTCAGCACCTCGACCGCGACGTTGCGCGCGACGATCCCGCCGATCGCTTTCTCGTCGAGATGCGCGACGGTACCGAACGCCGCGCCCTGCAGGCGCAGCAACGCGAGCGCAGCAAGGCTGAAGATCGCCAGCGCCACCAGCACCTCGACAAGGGTGAAGCCGTCATCCCGCATCGACGCGCACTGCCCCCGCCGCCTCGACGGTCACCCGCGAGGCCGCGCCGTCGCGCGACAGCCGCACCACGGCGGGGGTCGCGAGGCCGGTCACGTCGAACACCACGCGCCCTTCGCTGACCCCGCTGCCGGTCACCATGGTGCCGGCGGGCCAGCGGCGCGTGCCGAAGGCGCCGCCCTGCGCGGGCAGCCAGACGCCGCCGCGCCGCACCTCGAACCGGTAGCCGCCGCCATCGATCTTCACCGCCATGTCGCGGCCGCCGACGATGGCGGCGTCACGCGCGGCGGACAGGCGCGCGGCCAGCCGCTCGCCCTCGCCGCGCAGCTCGCTGCTGCCGTCGGGAAGCGCCAGGGCGACCGCCGCGCTCGCGAGGCCGAGGATGACGATGGTCACCATCAGCTCGACGAGCGTGAAGCCTTGTTCGCCGGGGTTACCCCTCCACCGCCTGCGGCGGTCCCCCTCCCCGTTCCGGGGAGGATGAGCAGGGCATGCGCGCTCATCCTCCCCGGAACGGGGAGGGGGACCCTGCGGAGCAGGGTGGAGGGGGCTCGCCGCGGCGCTCACCTATCCCCAGTTGCCGATGTCGGCGTTCTCTTCATCCCCGCCTTCCTGGCCATCGGCACCGAAGGAGAACACGTCGAACGGCCCCTGCCGGCCCGGCGCGCGATACTGGTAGGGCCGGCCCCACGGATCGTTGGGCAGGCGGCGCAGATAGCCGCCGTTCGGGTAACGGCCGGTCTGCGCGACCGAGGCCGGCGCGGTCATCAGCGACTGCAAACCCTCCTCGGTCTTGGGGTAGGTGAAATGGTCGAGCCGGTAGCGGTCGAGGCTCTGCTCGATCAGCGCGATATCGGCCTTGGTCTTCTCGGTCATCGCGCGGTCCTGGCTGGGCAGGACGTTGACGATGACGACGGTGGCGAGAAGCCCGATGATGACGATCACCACCATCAGCTCGACGAGGGTGAAGCCCTCTTCGTCACGGTTCTGGGACATACTCTTCCTCATGTGGCGGCCAGCGTGTCGAGCTGGAGAATGGGGAGCAGGATCGACAGCACGATCATCGCCACGACCCCGCCCATCACGATGATGACACCGGGTTCGAGCAGCGAGAGCGCCGTCGCGGTGAAGCTGTCGAATTCGCGTTCGAGATAGTCGGCGGCGCGCTCGAGCATCAGGTCGAGCCGGCCGCTGCTCTCGCCGCCCGCCGCCATGTAAACGAGCAAAGGCGGGAACACCGCGCTACGCCGCATCGCCGCCGAGAGGCTGCCGCCTTCGCGGATCGATTCGACGATCTCTTCGGAGGCGAGGCGTAGCGCGCGGTTGTTGACGGTTCGCGTGGTGAGCGCGAGGCCCTCGATCAACGGCAACTTGGAGGCGACCATCGTCGAGAGGGTTCGCGCCATGCGCGCGGCGTGGAGGTCGCGGATGAGCCGGCCGAGCAAAGGCAGAGTCAAAAGCCGACGGTCGAAGCGCAGGCGGAACTCCTCATTCTTCAGCGCGCGCCACAGCAGGAAGCCCGACAGGCCGATGACGCCGAGCAGCAGCCACCAATAGCCGGACAGGAATTCGGAGATGGCGATGACGATGCGGGTGAGCAGCGGCAGTTGCTGGCCCATGTCGTCGAACTGTTCGACCACCTTCGGCACCACGAAGATCATCAGCGAGATGACGACGAGCGTCGCCACCACCGCGAGCGAGGCGGGATAGGCGATGGCGGCGAGCACCTTGCCGCGGACCACCGCCTGCCGCTCCTGCAGATCGGCGAGGCGTTCGAGGATGTCGGGCAAGGTGCCCGAGCTTTCGCCGGCGGACACCATCGCGCGGTAGAGCGGCGGGAAGCTCGACGCCTCCAGCCCCATCGCCTCCGACAGCCGCCGGCCTTCGACGACGCCGGCATGGACGCGCGCCAGCACGCGGCGGACATGCTCCTGCTCCGACTGTTTGGTGATCGTGCGCAGCGCCTCTTCGAGCGGCGTCACCTGCGACAGCGTCGCGATCTGGCGGGTGAACAGGGTGAGTTGCTTGGCCGACAGGCGGCGGCGGAAGCTGATGCTGCGCTGGAGCAGCGGCGCGGCCTCGGCGGTGCGCGCATCCTCGATCTTTACCGGGAACAGCTTGCGGTCGAGCAGTTGCGCGCGCGCCGCCTCGACATCGGGCGCGGCGACACGGCCGCGCCGCTCGCGCCCGGCGGTGTCGATCGCGGCGTAGCTGAACTCAGGCATCGACGGCCTGCCCGCGCGACACGCGGATCGCCTCCTCTGCGACGGTCAGGCCCTCAAGGACGAGCTGCCGCGCCGCGCCTTCGAGCGCGGGGTTCTCGCGGAAGGCGGCGGCAGCCATCCCGGCCTCGTCGCCCGCCAGCACATATTTGCGGATCTCGTCGGTGACGCGCACCACTTCGAACACGCCCATCCGGCCTTTGAATCCGGTGCCGCCGCACTCGCTGCAGCCGCCGGGGCGATAGACAGTGGTGCCTTCCTTGACGCCGAGCAGCGCCGCCACTGCCGCATCGGCGGGGACGGCCACCCGGCACGACGGGCACAGCCGCCGCACCAGCCGCTGCGCGACGACGGCGCGCAGGGTCGAGGCGAGCAGGAAGGGCTCGATGCCCATGTCGCGCAGCCGGGTGATGGCGCCCGGCGCGTCGTTGGTGTGGACGGTCGACAGCACGAGGTGGCCGGTGAGCGACGCCTGGATGGCGATCTCGGCGGTCTCGCGGTCGCGGATTTCGCCGACCATGACGACGTCGGGGTCCTGGCGCAGGATGGCGCGCAGGCCGGCGGCGAAGCTCAACCCCACCTTCGGATTGACCTGCGTCTGGCCGACCCCCTCGACGGCATATTCGACCGGGTCTTCGACGGTGAGGATGTTGCGCGAGCCGTCGTTGAGCAGGCGCAAGCCGGCGTAGAGCGTGGTGGTCTTGCCCGAGCCGGTCGGGCCGGTGACCAGCACGATGCCGTTGGGTTCGGCGAGCGCGGCGCGGAAATGGCGGTTGATCGTTGCCGGCATGCCGAGCGCGTCGAGATCGATGCCGGCATTGTCCTTGTCGAGCAGGCGCATCACCACCCGCTCGCCGGCGCGCGACGGCAGGGTGGAGACGCGCACGTCGAGGCTCTTGCCGCCGAGCGTCAGCCCGATGCGCCCGTCCTGCGGCACGCGCCGCTCGGCGATGTCGAGGCGCGCCATCACCTTGATGCGGCTGACCACCATCGACGCGACGTTCGCCGGCAGCCGGTGCCGCTCGGCGAGCGCACCATCCTCGCGCATGCGCACGACGAGGCCCGTCTCATAGGGTTCGATATGAATGTCCGACACGCCCTGCCGCGCGGCCTCGGCGATCAGCCCGTTGATCAGGCGGATGATCGGCGCGTCGTCCTGCGTGTCGAGCAGGTCCTCCGCCGACGGGATGCCGTCGACCAGCAGGCCGAGTTCGTCACCGCCGATCGAGGCGGCGGCGTCGGCGGCGAGACCACTGGTCGCGTAGCGGTCGGAGAGCAGCCGGTCGAACCGCGCCGGCTCGACGACGGCGACGGTGAGCGGCGCGCCGAGCACGCGGCGCACTTCGGCCAGCACGCGCGGGTCCTCGCCGGCGCGGAGGCCCACCTGCACCTTGTCCTCGCCGCGGTCGATGACGACGACGCCGAAGCGCTTGGCAAAGCCATAGGGCAGCGTCGGCAGCAGCTCGGTCATTTCGGCGGGACCGGCGTCTGGATGATCGTTGTGGTGGTCTTCACCTCGGGGATGATGATCGCCGGCTGCGTGGTCGTCGTGGTGCTGCTCGTCGTGCCGGGCACCGGCGCCGGACGCACGGTCGGCGGCGCGGCGGTCGGCGTCGGAGCGGGCGGCGGCGCGACGGGGGCGGTGGTACCCATGTAATCGCGCACCAGCTCTTCGAGCGTCGGCTCCAGCTTCGGGTTCTGCTGCACCTGCTGATCGCGCACATAGCCATAGCGCTGGGCGGCGAGCCGCTGCGCATCGGCCTTCGAGCGCAGGATGGTCGGGCGGATGAACACCATGAGATTGGTCTTGGTTCGCGAGCGCGCCCGCGACTTGAACAGCTCGCCGAGGCCCGGGATGCTCGACAGGATCGGGATGCGCTCGATGGTCTTGCGCTCGTTGTCGTCGAGCAGGCCGCCGAGTGCGATGATCTCGCCATCGTCGACGGTGACCGTCGTTTCGATCTCGCGCTTGTTGAGGATCAGCTCGCTGTTGTCGTTCGACACCGGCCCGGCGATCGAGCTGACTTCCTGGCGGAGGAACAGCTTGATCGCGCCGCCGGCGTTGATCTGCGGCTTCACCTCGAGCTGGATGCCGACATTCTGGCGCTGCACGGTGCGGAAGGCGTTGTCGAAATTGTCGCCGAGCGCCTGCCCCGTGGTGATCGGGATCTCCTGGCCGACGAGCAGCTTGGCTTCCTGATTGTCGAGCGTCATCACCGACGGCGTCGACAGAATGTTGCTTTCGGTATCCGATCGCACCGCGTTGATGATCGCGCCGAACACGCCGTTGCGGCCGACGTTGGTCGCGATGCCGCCGAAGCCGCCGCCCGCCGCGATGATCGAGTTGATCGCCGCCTGCGCAAGCTGGTCGCTGACTCCGCCGCTGGTGGTGGTCGTCACCGTGCCGGAATCGATCGTCGTCGTGGAAGTGTTGAGCTCACGCGCGGCGATCGCTGCACCAACCGTCAGGATGTTGGGCGCGGCGTTGGAATAGTTGGTGGCGGCGAACGGGATGTTGCTGCCCGGCTCGCCCGCGAGCAGGAACTGCACGCCGAGGCGGCGCGCCGCCTGATCGGAAATCTCGACGATGATCGCCTCGACCAGCACCTGCTCGCGGCGGGTGTCGAGCTGCCGCACCACTTCGCCGAGTGTGCGCTGCATGTCGCTGGGCGCGGCGATGATCAGCGCGTTGGCGCCTTCATAGCGCGCGACGACGGCGCGGGCGGTGCCGCCCGGCCCGCCGACAACGGCAGCGCCGCCCGACGACGCCATCGAGGTGGTGGTTGCCGGCGCCGAAGCGCTGCTGGCGGTCGCGCCGCCCGGGGTCGATGAGGAGGACGACATCGTCACTGCCTGCCCGACCAGCTGCTGCAGCACCGGCAGCAGCTTTTCGGCGTCGGCATGTTCGAGGAACAGCACGCGCACGTCGGTGCCCGCCGCGGCGCGCTTGTCGAGGTCGTCGACGATCTGCGCGAGGCGCGCCACCGCCGCCGGGTCGCCGCGCAGGGCCAGCGAGTTGGAGCTGTCGATGGCGACGATCGACACGCCGGTATTGCCTTCGCCGCGCGGGCCGACCAGCTGGGTCAGCGACTGCGCGATCTCGCGCGCGCCGGCATTCTTCAGCGGCAGCACGCGGGTCGAGGCGCGATCGCGGTCGAGCTGGCCGAGCAGCGCGCGGACGCGGCGGACATTGTCGGCGAAGTCGGCGACGACGATGGCGTTGCCGCTGCGGTTCGCCGTCACCTGCCCGTCCTTGCTGACCAGCGGCCGCACCGTCTCGATAACCGAGGCGGCGTCGATGGCGTCGAGGCGGATCACCTCGGTGACGAAGCGGTCGTCGCCGCCGCCGCGCACCGTCGGGCTCGACGCCGCGGTGAACGCCGGCTGGACGCGGTAGGCGCCACCGGTCGCCGGCACCACGACGAAGCCGTTGGCGCGCAGGGTGGCGAGGAACAGCTCGAAATATTCGGTGCGCCCCAGCGGGCGTTCGCTAACCACCGTCACCTTGCCGGTGACGCGCGGGTCGATGATGAAGGTGCGGCCCGTGGCGCGCGACACGTCCTGGATATAGGCGCGCACATCGGCGTCGCGCAGGTTGACGGTCTGCTGCGCCGCGCCGGGAACGGCGAGCGCCAGCGCCATGGCGGTGAAAAGGGTCAGTCGACGGTTCATTGGGCGGGCACCGGCTGCGGGGTCGGCGACACCGGGGGCGGCGCGCTCATGGAGGGCGGCGGCACCTGAACGGCGGCGCCTTGGGTGGCGATGTCGGGCATGATCATGTTTCCGGGCGTGACCGGCGGCGTCGAGGGGACGGCCGACTGGTCGAGATAGAGTTTCTCGCGCGTGTCGCCGCGCGCGATGGTGACGCTGTCGAAGTCGACGGCCTGAAGCTTCACGCCGGGCATGACCTCCTCGTTGACGAGGAAGCTCTGCTGCGTGCCGCCGACATCGAGGATCGCCGAGCCGCGGCCGGAGACGGTGTCGACGCGGGTGCCGAGCAGGCTGAGGTTGAGGCTGGTGACCGCGACCGGGCCGCTGTCCGACGCGGTGCGGAAGAAGGGGTCGAACTCGCGCAGTACCGGCGCTTCGGCGGGGGCGGCGGTCGGCGCGGGCGCGCGCCAGTTGCCCAGCGGCTCGACCGGGGTCGCCACCGTCCAGACAAGGCGCGCCAGCTGCAGCGCCACGAAGGTCAGCAGCAGTAGCTCGGCGCCGGTATAGGCGTAGCGGTGCGGCAGCTCCTTCAGCAGGCGGCGCGCACGCTCGTCGAATCGCAACAACATCTGGTCGGATGCTTTCCCCGGAAGAGCCTGCCGATACCGGCGTGGCCTGTCGCTTCTGTGACAGCAACGTTACTGCAAGATTACAGGCCGCGCCACGGAATCGGCCAACCAAATCAGCCATCCGGCGATAGCGAGCGGCGCCCCGAACGGCAGGCGCGTCGCCCCGGTAATCTCGCGACCGCGCAGGCGCGCCACCGCTACCGCCAGCAGGCCGATCAAGGCGGCGGTGGTGAGCACGAGCGGCAAGGCCACCCAGCCAAGCCAGGCGCCGATCGCGGCGAACAGCTTGGGGTCACCGCCGCCGAGGCCCTGCCGGCCCCTCAAGTACTGATAGAGGAAGGCAATACCGGCGAGCAGCGACCAGCCGACCGCCGCGCCGATCAGCCGGTCGGTGAGCGACGGCGCGAAGCCGACTCCGAGCGCCAGGCCGACAAGGATCAGCGGCAGGGTCAGCGCATCGGGTAGCCAGAAATGCTCAAGGTCGAGGATGGCGAGCGTCAGCAGCGCCCAGCCGAAGATCGCACCGAGGAAGCCGTGCATGTCGGGGCTGGCCCAGAGCGCGGCGCCGCCGATCAGCGCGGCGGCGATCTCGATGAGCGGGTGGCGCTGGTCGATCGCCGCGGCGCAGGTGCGGCAGCGACCGCGCAGCACCGCGAAGCTGAGCAGCGGCACCAGTTCATAGAAGGCAAGCGGCCGGGCGCATCCGTCGCACGCCGAACGGCCGCTGCTCGTCGTCCGCCCCTGCGGCCAGCGCAGGGTGAGCGTCGCGAGGTAGCTGCCGACCAGCAGGCCGAGCCCCGCGCCGGCCGCCACCAGCACTCCCGTCATCGTTTCGCCTGCGACATGCGTTCAGTTCACCTTCAGCCAGCGGCCGCTATGTGCGCCGAAACACCAATATGGGGGAAGCCATGACCAAGACTCGCGCTATCCTAATCCTCGCTGCCACGATGCTGCTCGCCGCCTGCAACACAATGCAGGGATTCGGCAAAGACCTCGAATCGGCGGGCAAGACCGTATCCGACGCCGCTAAATAGCCAGGCTGAGCTGCGGCGCCGCTTCGACTGCCGCGGTTGGGGCGAGGTTGGACAGGGTGACGCCGACGAGGCGCACCGACTTCGGCAGCGGCATCAGCTCGGCGACCAGCTGCAGGCTGATCCGCTCAAGCTCGGCATAGTCGGCGACGTTGCCGCCGCTCTTGCTGCGCGTGATGATCTGAAAGTCGGCATATTTGATCTTGAGGGTGACGGTGCGGCCGGTGAGCCCCACCCGCTCGCAATGCCGCCACACCGATTCCGCCTGCGGCTTCACCGCTTCGGCGAGCGCATCATGCTCACCGATGTCGACGAAGAAGGTGGTTTCCGAACCGACCGACTTGCGCTCGCGGTGCGGCTTGACGCTGCGATGGTCGATGCCGCGCGCGATCGAGTGGTAATAGAGGCCGGCGCGGCCGAAATGCTTCTGCAGGAAGGCGGCGTCCTGCCGCTTCAGGTCGGCGCCGGTGAAGATGCCGAGCTTGTTGAACTTCTCCGCCGTCTTCGGCCCGATGCCGTGGAAGCGGCCGATCTTCAGCTCCTCGACGAACCCCGGCCCGGCCTCGGGGCGGATGACGTAAAGCCCGTCGGGCTTGCGATAGTCCGACGCCAGTTTGGCCAGGAACTTGTTGTAGGAGACGCCCGCCGAAGCGGTGAGGCCCGTTTCGGCCTTGATCCGGTCCTTGATCTCGCGCGCGATCTCGGTGGCCGAGGCGATGCCCTTCAGATTCTCGGTGACATCGAGATAGGCCTCGTCGAGCGACAGCGGCTCGACCAGCGGGGTGTAGCTTTCGAAGATGTCGCGGATCTGGCGGGAGACCGATTTATAGACGTCGAAGCGATGCTTGACGAAGATCAGGTCGGGGCAGAGCCGCTTGGCGGTGACCGACGGCATCGCCGATCGCACCCCGAACTTTCGCGCTTCATAGCTGGCGGCGGCGACCACGCCGCGCATCGACGATCCGCCGACCGCGACCGGCTTGCCGCGAAGCTCGGGCGCGTCGCGCTGTTCGACCGACGCGAAAAAGGCATCCATGTCGACATGGATGATCTTGCGCACCTCGGGCGGGGGCGACTCGGCTTCCATAATGGAACTGACTAGCGCGTCACGGTGGACGCACCAAGACTTATGTTCTCGTTACGTTCACGCCCTCACGTGAACCTAACTGAAGATAAACACCGACACTTTATAGATCAGCCAGATCGGCGTGAGCAGCACGCCAGTCCCGCAAATCGTGTCGACGAGCGCCTCAAGCTTCGTCATCGATCCTCCCTCCCCAGGGAATCTCTTAATCGTTCTGTAACGAACTACATCACGAAAGGCTGCTGGGCGCAACATCATTTGCGCGAGGGGCGTAGAGGCGCAGGAAAGCATCGACGGTGCGGTCGAGATGCTCCTGGGTGGCGTAGCCGTCGATCGCCAGCGCGCAGAGCAGGCGAATCTGCAATTCGCCGACCAGCATGTGGAAGAAATGCACCGCTGCCGTCTCGGGATGATCGACATCGAGCAGCCCGCGCTCGGTCAGGCGAGAGAGGAAGCGCGCCATGGTGCGCCGACCGGTTTCGGGCCCGCTTTCATAGAATTGGCGGCCGAGTTCGGGGTGGCGCGGCGATTCGGCGATGATGATGCGCATCAGCGCGATGCCGTCGGGCTGCGTCATCTGATCGAGCAAATAGCGGCCGACCTCGCAGAGGATGGTGCGCGGATCGTCGCGCGAGAAGGTCGCGCCTTCGATGACATTTGAGAAGCGCTCGCACCGCTCGCCGACCGTCGCGGCGAGCAGGCCGGACTTGTTGCCGAACAGCTCGTAGAGCGTCGACAGCGAGCCGCCCGAACGCGCGACCACCTCGGCGAGCGTAGCGGCCTCGAAACCCTTCTCGGAAAAAACCTCGCCGGCTGCATCCAGCATCGCCTGTCGGCGTTTGTCTCGGCGGGTAGCGGTTGCGTCGCAGATCACCCCAGGGCTCATCCTTAATGGTTATTGACCCGTAGTGTAACATACATTACAGCCCGCCGCCAAGAGCGAGCCCTCCCCCCGGATGACGACGGTCGTCCCTCGCTCTCCCAAGGATTGATTCTCTATGCGTCGCGCCCTCCCCCTTCTGTCGGCTGCCCTTCTGGCGGCCTGCGGCGGCGAACCCGAAGCTCCCCCGGCGATGCCGCCGGTCGAGGTCGAGGCAATCACCGTCTCCATCCAGCCGATCACCAACCTCATCGAGCTGCCGGGCCGTGTGCAGGCGGTGCGCACCGCCGAGGTGCGCGCCCGCGTCGACGGCATCGTCGAGCGCCGCGTCTATGAGGAAGGCACCGACGTTCGCGCCGGCACGCCACTGTTTCGCATCGATTCGCGCCCGCTGCGCGCCGCGCAGGACGCGGCGTCGGCGGCGCTGCGCCGCGCGCAGGCCGAGCAGACCAACGCCCGCCGCGACGTCGAGCGCTTCCGCCCGCTGGTCGAGCGCAACGCCATTTCGGAGCAGGAGTTCGACGCCGCCGTCGCCCGCGCCGCACAGGCCGAAGCCGACGTCGGCTCGGCGCGCGCGCAGCTCGAGCAGGCGCGCCTCAACCTCGGCTATGCTACCGTTACCGCGCCGATCGCCGGCCGCGCCGGCCGCGCCGAGATCACCGAGGGTGCGCTGGTCAGCGCGTCGCAGGGCACGTTGATGGCGACGGTCGAGCAGCTCGACCCGATGTACGTCAACTTCTCGCAATCCTCGACCGAGGTGCTGCGCCTGCGCCGCGATATGCAGGCCGGCCGGCTGAAGATGAACGCGATCGGCCAGACGCGCGTGACGCTGATCCTCGAGGACAACAGCGTCTACGAGCGCTCGGGCGTGCTCGATTTCGCCGACCAGTCGGTCGATCCGTCGACCGGCACCGTGTCGCTCCGCGCCGAATTCCCCAACCCGCGCCGCATCCTGCTGCCAGGCGAGTTCGTCCGTGCCCGCATCGAGGCGGGCGTCCGCCCCGACGGCATCCTGATCCCGCAGAAGGCGGTGCAGCTTTCGACTAACGGCGCCAGCGTGATGACGATTGACGCCAAGGGCATGGCGACGCCGCGCCCGGTGAAGGTCGGCGAGCTGCGCGGCGGCCTGTGGGTGATCCGCGAGGGCCTGAAGGCTGGCGACCGGGTCATCACCGAGGGCCTTCAGAAGGTCCAGCCGGGTGCGCCCGTCACCGTGGCGGGCGCCAAGCCGCCCGCCGCTGCAAAGCCTGCCGCTGCCCCCGCACAAGGCCAGTAAGTCATGTTCGCCCGTTTCTTCATCGACCGCCCGGTCTTCGCCTGGGTGATCGCCATCGGCATCGCGCTCGCCGGCGTCCTGGCGCTGCGCGGCCTGCCGATCGAGCAGTACCCGTCGGTCGCGCCGCCGTCGGTCAACATCAACGTCGCCTACCCCGGCGCCGACGCGGCGACGGTCGAGCAGAACGTCACCTCGATCATCGAGCAGGAGATGAACGGGGTCGAGGGCTTCCTCTACATGTCCTCGTCGTCTGACTCGAACGGCGCGGCGGCGATCAGCGTCACTTTCCAGAGCGGTACCGACATCGATATCGCGCAGGTCGACGTGCAGAACCGGCTGTCGCAGATCGAGGCGCGGCTGCCCGAGGAAGTGCGCCGCCAAGGCATCATGGTCAGCCAGCGGAACGAGAATTTCCTGCTGATCGTCGGCCTGACCTCGCCCAACGGCACGCGTGAGCCGCTCGAACTCGGCAACTATGCCAACTCGCGGATCGCCGATCAGCTTCGCCGCGTGCCGGGCGTCGGCAACGTGCAGCTGTTCGGCTCCGACTATGCCATGCGCATCTGGCTCGACCCCGAGCGACTGGCCAGCTTCAACATGTCGTCGGCGGAAGCGCTGGCGGCGGTGCGCGAGCAGAACAGCCAGACCACCGGCGGCCAGATCGGCGCGCTGCCGACGACGCCCGACCAGCAGCTCAATGCCACTGTCGTCACGCAGAGCCGCTTCACAACGCCCGAGCAATTCGCCGCGATCATCCTGCGCGCAAACCCCGACGGGTCGACGGTGCGGCTGGGCGATGTCGCGCGCGTCGAACTGGGTGCCGCCACCTATGACTCGCAGGCGCGCCTCAACGGCAAGCCGATGGCGGGCATGGCGATCCAGCTGGCGCCCGGCGCCAACGCGCTCGCCACCGGCGACGGCGTCCGCGAGCGGCTCGCCGAGCTGTCGAAGGATTTCCCATCCGACATGGAATGGACGATCCCCTACGACACCACGCCCTTCGTCGAGATCTCGATCAAGGAAGTGATGATCACCCTCGCCGAGGCGATGGTGCTGGTGTTCGTGGTGATGTTCCTGTTCCTGCAGAGCTTCCGCGCGACGATCATCCCGACGATCGTGGTGCCGGTGGCGCTGCTCGGCGCCTGTGTCGGCCTGTGGCTGTTCGGCTTCTCGATCAATGTGCTGACCCTGTTCGGCATGGTGCTCGCCATCGGCATCCTCGTCGACGACGCTATCGTCGTCATCGAGAACGTCGAGCGGCTGATGACCGAGGAAGGGCTCAATCCGCGCGACGCGACCTACAAGGCGATGGGCCAGATCGTGAATGCGATCATCGGCATCACCCTCGTCCTGATCGCGGTGTTCGTGCCGATGGCGTTCTTCCCAGGCTCGACCGGCGGCATCTACCGTCAGTTCTCGGTGACGCTGGCGCTCTCGATCGCCTTCTCGGCGCTGCTGGCGCTGACCCTGACGCCGGCGCTGTGCGCCGCGCTGCTGAAGCCGCACAGCGGGCATGTTCGCCGCGGCTTCTTCGGCAAGTTCAACACCTGGTTCGGCCGCACGACCGACAGCTATTCGGGCCGGGTCGGCCGGATGATCCACAAGCCGGCACGCTGGATGGTGATCTACGGCCTCGTCGTCGGCGTCGTCGCGCTGATGTTCACCTCGATCCCGACCGCCTTCCTCCCCGAGGAGGACCAGGGCTATGCCGTGGCCGTCGTGCAGGCGCCCGCCGGCGCCACGCAGGCGCGCACCAAGGAGGTGGTCGAGCGCGCCGAGAAATTCTGGCTCGAGCAGCCGCAGGTCGAGCGCGTCGTCTCGGTGCTCGGCTTCAGCTTCTTCGGCAGCGGCCAGAACGCGGCGATCATGTTCGTCAACCTGAAGCCGTGGGAAGATCGCAAGGGCGTCGAGAACAGCGCCAGCTCGCTCGCCGGCCGGGCGATGGGCGCGTTCATGCAGTTCAAGGACGCGATGGTGTTCGCGCTGAGCCCGCCGTCGATGCCCGAACTCGGCACGTCGAGCGGCTTCGCGCTGCGCCTGCAGGACCGCAGCGGCCAGGGCTATCCCGCGCTGCTCAATGCCCGCAACCAGCTGCTCGGCATGGCCGCGCAGAACAAGGCGGTGGTCGGCGTCCGGCCGGAAGGCATGGAGGATGCGCCGCAGGTGCGCGTCCATATCGACCGCATCAAGGCGCGGGCGCTCGGCCTGTCCATCACCGACATCAACAACACGCTGTCGATCGCCTTTGGCTCGGCCTACGCCAACGACTTCAACCGCGAGGGCCGCGTACTGCGCGTGCTGCTGCAGGCCGACGCCGCGCAGCGCATGACGCCCGAGGACATATTGCGGCTGCGCGTGCGCAATACCGACGATCAGATGGTGCCCTTCTCCGCCTTCACCACCGCGGAATGGACGGCGGGCCCGCCGCAGCTCCAGCGCTACAACGGCTATCCGTCGATGAGCCTGTCGGGCATGGCGGCCGAGGGCTATTCGACCGGCGAGGCGATGACGGCGATGGCGGCGCTGGTCGACCAGCTGCCCGACGGCTTCGGCTATGAATGGACCGGCATCTCCTATGAGGAGCAGCAGGCCGGCGGTCAGGTGCCGCTGCTGCTGAGCCTGTCGATGCTCATCGTCTTCCTGCTGCTGGCGGCGCTCTACGAGAGCTGGTCGATCCCGGTCGCGGTGCTGCTGATCGTTCCGCTGGGCGTGCTCGGCTCGCTGGGCTCCGCCTACCTGCGCGGCATGCCGAGCGACGTGTTCTTCAACATCGGCATCATCACCATCATCGGACTGTCGGCAAAGAACGCCATCCTGATCGTCGAGTTCGCCAAGGACATCGAGGCCGAAGGCCGCGATATCTACGAAGCGACGCTGGAAGCGGTGCGCCTGCGCTTCCGCCCGATTATCATGACCTCGCTCGCCTTCATCCTCGGCGTGCTGCCGCTGGCGATCAGCACCGGCGCAGGTGCGGCGGGCCGGCGCGCGATCGGCACCGGCGTGATGGGCGGGATGATCACCGCCACCGTGCTCGGCCTGTTCTTCGTGCCGGTGTTCTTCATCGTGGTGCGCAGCCTGCTGCTGCGCCGCAAGCAGCGCCGCGACGAAGCGGCCGCCACGGAGGCGACCCATGGTTAAGCCGTTCGCTCTCCCCCTGGCCGCCGCGCTCTTGCTGTCGGCCTGTTCGATGGCGCCCGACCACAAGCGCCCGGCGATGCCGACCGCCCCGGCCTATCCGGCGGATGGCGCACCCATCGCCGACGCGGGGCCGCGCGCCACCGATATCGCCTGGCAGGACTTCTTCGCCGACCCGCGTCTCGACGCGCTGATCGGCGCGGCGCTCCAGAACAACCGCGACCTGCGCACCTCGGTGCTGCGCATCGAGGAGGCGCGCGCGCAGTATCGCATCACGCGCGCCGACCGCCTGCCGACCATCGATGCGAGCGGCGGCTATACCCGCACGCGCATCGGGGCGAGCGGTGTGACCTCGGGCGGCACGGGACCCGGAACGGGCGGCGGGACGGGGACCGGAACGCCGATCGTCACCACCGGATCGACGACTATCGAGCGCTACGAAGCCAACCTCGGCGTCGCCTCGTTCGAAGTCGACTTCTGGGGCCGGGTAAAATCGCTGTCCGACGCCGCGCGCTACACCTATCTCGCGACGGTCGAAGCGCAGCGCGCCTTCCGCATCAGCCTGATCGCCGATGTTGCCGACACCTATCTGCAGCTTCGCGAGATCGAGGAGCGGATCGCGCTCGCCGAGCGCACTGTCACCGCGCGCGAGCGCGGGCTGGAGATCGCGCGGCTGCGGCTCGACGCCGGCGTCACCTCGGCGCTCGACTTTCGCCAGACCGAAACCCTGCTGACGCAGGCGCAGACCGAGCTGGCGGCGCTGCATCTGCAGCAGGCGCAGACGCGCAATGCCTTGGACGTGCTGGTCGGCGGACCCGTCGCGGCCCCCCTGCCCGCCGCGCTGCCGCTGACCGAGCAGGGCATCGTCGAGAATATCGCGCCGGGCCTGCCGTCCGAGCTGCTGACCAACCGCCCCGACATCCTCGCGGCGGAAGACCAGTTGCGCGCCGCCGGCGTCAACATCGGCGCGGCGCGCGCGGCGTTCTTCCCGCGGATCAGCCTGACCGGGCTGCTCGGTTTCGCCAGCACCGCGCTGTCGGGGTTGTTCGAGAATGACAGCTTCACCTGGACGGTCGGTGGCACCGCCTCCGTCCCGCTGTTCGACTTCGGGCGCAACGCCGGCAACCTCGATCTTGCGAAGGTGCGCAAGGACATCCAGGTCGCCAACTATGAGCGCACCGTACAGACCGCGTTCCGCGAGGTCGCCGACGGCCTCGCCGCACGGCGCTATCTCGCCGACCAGCTCACCGCGCAGCAGCGCGCGCTGGCAGCGCAGCGCGACCGGGCCGAACTGGCGACCTTGCGTTATCGCAACGGCGTGGCCGGCTACATCGAAGTGCTCGATGCCGAGCGTGAGCTGTTCGCTGCCGAGCAGGTGGTCGTGCAGACGCGGCGACAGCAGCTGTCGAACGCCGTCGACCTTTATGTCGCACTGGGCGGGGGCCTCGGCGAACGTTGACCCGCTCGCCGCCCCCGTGCCAATCCGTTTGAAAGATCAAAGGGAGTCGGGGGTTATGATGCACCAGAAGCTTGCTCGCGCGGGTCTGCTCACGCTGGCTGTCGCGCTCAGCACCGCCGCGCAGGCCGCGACGCCGGCCGCCACTACCGCCGCCGCCGACACCGCCGCCAAGGCGATCGAAGCCAAGATGATCGAGTGGCGCCGCGACTTCCACCAGCACCCCGAACTCGGCAATGCCGAGGTGCGCAGCTCGAAGATCATCGCCGACCATCTGAAGAAGCTTGGGCTGAAGGTGAAGACCGGCGTCGCCAAGACCGGCGTCGTCGCCGTGCTCGAAGGCGGCAAGCCCGGGCCGACGGTGGCGCTGCGCGCCGACATGGACGGCCTGCCGGTGAAGGAGAATTCGGGCCTGCCGTTCGAGAGCAAGGCGACCGGCACCTACCGTGGCCAGACAGTGCCCGTGATGCATGCCTGCGGCCACGACACCCATATGGCGATCCTGATGGCGACGGCCGAAATCCTCGCCGGCATGAAAAAGGACCTGCCCGGCAAGGTGGTGTTCCTGTTCCAGCCGGCCGAGGAAGGCCCGTCGGACTTCGAAGCCGGCACCGGCAAGACCTGGGGCGCCAAGGCGATGGTCGAGCAGGGCGCGATGAGCGACCCGAAGGTCGACGCGGTGTTCGGCTTGCACGTGTTTTCGGGCATGGAGACGGGCACGCTCGCCTGGCGATCGGGCCCGCTGATGGCGTCGGCGGACAGCTATTCGGTGACCGTCACCGGCAAGCAGACGCACGGTGCGCTGCCGTGGCGCGGCGTCGACCCGGTGGTCGCGGCGGCACAGGTGGTGACGGGTCTGCAGACCATCGTCAGCCGCCAGCTCGATATCACCAAGGAACCGGCGATCGTCTCGGTCGGCCAGATCCATGGCGGCGTCCGCTACAACATCATCCCCGACGAAGTGGTGTTCGAAGGCACGTTGCGCGCCTTCGACGAGGCGATGCGCGAGGACATCCACAAGCGCGTCGCGCACACCGCCACCTCGATCGCCGCCGCCTCGGGCGCCAAGGCCGAGACCAAGGTGACGAAGATTTACGACGTCACCGCCAACGACCCCGAGCTGACGGCGAAGATGCGCCCGACGCTGGTGCGCGTCGCCGGCGAGTGGCCGTGGACCGACAATGTCCAGAAGTCGACCGGCGCCGAGGATTTCTCGGAACTCGGCAAGGTCGCCCCGTCGCTGTTCCTGTTCCTCGGCATCTCGAAGCCGGGCGAGGAAAAGACCGCGGCGGCGAACCATTCGCCGTTCTTCTTCGTCGATGAGAAGGGGCTCATTCAGGGCGTCCGCGCGCTGACGCACCTGACGGTGGACTATCTGCACGGCGGGCCGGCGACGAACTAAACAACACTAGCCCAAACCAATCCGTCATCCCGGCGAAGGCCGGGATCCACGCCGCGATCGGTATGGATCCCGGCCTTCGCCGGGATGACGTGTTTTGATGAGGATTAGATGAGCGCCTTTCCGCCCGCGTAGCTGCGATGCAGCAGCGGCGCGCCGAGCCAGTAGGTGAGTTCGGCGGGGCGTTCGACATCCCAGGCGGCAAGGTCAGCGCGCTGGCCGACCGCGAGGGTGCCGCGATCGGTGAGGCCGAGCGCACGGGCGCCGTTGACCGTAGCGCCCGCCAGCGCCTCCTCGGGCGTCATGCGGAACAGAACACAGGCGAGGTTGAGTACCGCCAGCATCGACGTGACGGGCGAGGTGCCGGGGTTGCAGTCGGTGGCGAGCGCCATCGGGATGCCGAGCGCGCGCAGGCGGTCGATCGGCGGCAGCTGCGTTTCGCGCAGCGCGAGGAAGGCGCCGGGGAGAAGGACGGCGACGGTGCCGGATTTCGCAAGTGCGGCCAGTCCCTCCTCGCCAACATATTCGAGGTGATCCGCCGATAGCGACTGCCGCCGCGCCGCCAGTTGCGCGCCGCCGGAATCGGAGAATTGCTCGGCGTGGAGCTTGGTCTTCAAGCCGAGCGCTTCGGCCGCGGCGAAGAAGCGGTCGGCCTGTTCGGCGCTGAAGGCGATGGGCTCGACATAGGCGTCGACAGCGTTGGCAAGCCGCTCGGCGGCAACGCGCGGCAGGATGGTGTCGATGACGTGATCGACGTAGGCGTCCGGCCGCTCCTTGTACGCGGCGGGCAGCGCGTGGAGACCCAGGTAGGTGGTGACGACTGCCACGCCCTCGCTTGTCCCCGCCGCCCGCGCGGCGCGCAGCATCTTGGTCTCGGTATCGGCGTCGAGGCCGTAGCCGCTCTTGATCTCGACGGTGGTGACGCCGTCGCGCTTCAGCGCGCGCAGCCGCTTCGACGTCGCGGCGATCAACGCTTCCTCTGACGCCTCGCGCGTCATCCGCACGCTGGAGAGGATGCCACCGCCTGCCGCCGCGATCTCCTGATAGGTCGCGCCCTTCAGCCGCGCCTCGAACTCGGCGGAGCGGTTGCCGCCGAACACCAGATGGGTATGGCAATCGATCAGGCCCGGCGTCACCCAGCGCCCGCCGAGCGACTCGGTTTCCGTCGCTTCGTGCGCCGGCAGGTCGGCGGCGGCGCCGATCCACGCGATGCGACCACCCGCAACGCCGATGGCGGCATTCTCGATGACGCCATAGGGCGCATCGCCTTGCATCGTCGCGGCGTGGCAGTCGGTGAGCAGCAGGTCGAAACGCATCGCGGCTTGTCTCCATCGGGCCGTTCGGCCTACAACCTGTATATACAGGTGAGCCCCATGACCGTCGACCTCCTCGCACCGGCCGTCCGGACAGCGCAAGGCTGGACCGAAAACGCGCGCCTGCAAATCACCAACGGGAAATTCGTCGAGATCGGCGGCGCGGGCGGCTCCCCGCTGCCCGGCGCGGTCATCCCGGCGATGCCCAACCTGCACAGCCACGCCTTCCAGCGCGCGATCGCCGGCATCACCGAGGTGCGATCCCCCAGCGGCGGCGACTTCTGGACGTGGCGGCAGGCGATGTACGGCTCGCTCGACCGGCTGACCCCCGATGACGTGCGGGTAATCGCGACGCAGCTCTACATCGAGATGGCGAAGGCCGGGTACGCGCGGGTCTGCGAGTTTCACTATCTGCACCACGACGCCGACGGCCGCCCCTACGCCAATCCCGCGGCGATGGCCGAGGCGCTGATCGAGGCGGCGGCCATCGCGGGCATCGGGCTGACGCTGGTGCCGGTGCTCTACATGGCGAGCGGCTTCGGCGACCGCCCGGCCGAGCCGGCGCAGCGGCGGTTTCTGCATATACCTGACTCTTACGCCGCGCTGATCGAAGGCTTACGCGGACGCGTCGATCTCGGCATCGGCTTCCATTCGCTGCGCGCCGTCACGCCCGAGGCGATGAACGCGGTGCTCGACATCGATGTCGCCCTGCCCGTCCACATCCACATCGCCGAGCAGGTGAAGGAAGTGGACGACTGCCTGACGTGGAGCGGCGCGCGGCCGGTCGAATGGCTGTTGCGCCATTTCCCGGTCGACGAACGCTGGTGCCTCGTCCACGCCACCCACCTGACCGATGCCGAGACGCGCGATCTCGCCGCGTCGGGCGCGACGGTGGCGATCTGCCCGACCACCGAGGCCAATCTCGGTGACGGCTTCTTCGACACCGAGAGCTATTTCGCGCACGGCGGACGCTGGGGCATCGGCTCGGACAGCCATGTCAGCCTCGATCCGCGCGAGGAACTGCGGCTGCTCGAATATGGCCGCCGCTTGCGCCTGCAGCGCCGCGCGCTGAGCGCCACCGAGGCGCTGCCCAACGTGGGCGCCTGGCTGTGGACCGAGGCCGCGTCCGCCACCGCCCCGACCGGTGTCGACACCGGCCGCATCGCGCCGGGCGCCCGCGCCGACTTCATCGTGCTCGACGAGCGCAATCCGCAGATCGCCGCCATGAGCGGCGACGCCCGCCTCGACGCGCTGGTGTTCGTCAACGCCGGCGCCGCGCCGGTGCGCGAGTTGTGGGTTGGTGGCGAGCGCATCGTCGCCGAAGCGCGCCACCCCCACGAAGAAACATCCGCCCGCGAATTCGCGCAAACCGTCGCCCGCCTGCGCGCGGCGATCTGAAAGAGGACCGCATGACCAGCAACAGCCGCATCGTCCGCGCCCCGCGCGGCACCGAGATCAGCGCCAGGTCGTGGCTGACCGAGGCGCCGCTGCGCATGCTGATGAACAACCTCGACCCCGAGGTGGCGGAACGGCCCGAGGACCTCGTCGTCTACGGCGGCATCGGCAAGGCGGCGCGCAACTGGGAGGCGTTCGACCACATCGTCGCCAGCCTGAAGGAGCTGCGCGACGATGAAACCCTGCTCGTCCAGTCGGGCAAGCCGGTCGGCGTGTTCCGCACCCATGCCGACGCGCCGCGCGTGCTGCTCGCCAACTCCAATCTCGTGCCGCGCTGGGCGACGTGGGAGCATTTCAACACCCTCGATCGCGCCGGGCTGATGATGTACGGCCAGATGACCGCGGGCTCGTGGATCTACATCGGCACGCAGGGCATCGTTCAGGGCACCTACGAGACCTTCGTCGAGGTCGGCCGCCAGCATTTCGCCGGCGATCTGGGGGGCCGCTGGATGCTGACCGCGGGCCTCGGCGGCATGGGCGGCGCGCAGCCGCTCGCCGCCAGCCTTGCCGGCGCCGCCTCGCTCAACATCGAATGCCAGCGCTCGCGCATCGAGAAGCGGCTGCAGACGCGCTATCTCGACGTTGCGGTCGAGGACCTCGACGAGGCGCTGAAGCTGATCGACGAGGCGGTGGCGGCGAAGCGCGCCACCTCGATCGGCCTGCTCGGCAATGCCGCTGAAATCCTGCCCGAGCTGGTGCGCCGTGGCGTCCGCCCCGACTTCGTCACCGACCAGACCTCGGCGCATGACGTGTTCAACGGCTATCTGCCCGCCGGCTGGACCGTCGCCGAATGGGAAGACAAAAGGGTCAGCGACCCGAAGGCGGTCGAGAAAGCCGCGCGCGCCTCGATCGTCACCCATGTGCAGGCGATGCTCGACTTCTGGAAGGCGGGCGTGCCGGTGCTCGACTATGGCAACAACATCCGCCAGGTCGCCAAGGAAGAAGGCCTCGAGGACGCCTTCGCCTTCCCGGGCTTCGTCCCCGCCTATATCCGCCCGCTGTTCTGCCGCGGCGTTGGCCCGTTCCGCTGGGTGGCGCTGTCGGGCGATCCGGAGGACATCTACAAGACTGATCAGGCGGTGAAGGAACTGCTGCCCGACAATACGCCACTCCACCGCTGGCTCGACAGCGCGCGGGAGCGCATCGCCTTTCAGGGGCTGCCGGCACGCATCTGCTGGGTGGGCCTCGGCGACCGGCACCGTATCGGCCTGAAGTTCAACGAGATGGTGGCGAGCGGCGAGCTGAAGGCGCCGGTGGTGATCGGCCGCGATCACCTCGATTCCGGCTCGGTCGCCTCCCCCAACCGCGAGACCGAGGCAATGAGGGACGGCAGCGACGCCGTCTCCGACTGGCCGCTGCTGAACGCCCTCCTCAACACCGCCAGCGGCGCGACCTGGGTGTCGCTGCACCATGGCGGCGGCGTCGGCATGGGCTTCTCGCAGCATTCGGGCATGGTCATCGTCGCCGATGGCAGCGCGGATGCCGCGCGCCGGCTGGAGCGCGTGCTGTGGAACGACCCCGGCACCGGCGTGATGCGCCACGCCGACGCGGGCTACGACATCGCCATCGATTGCGCCCGCACGCAGGGCCTCAACCTGCCGTCGCTGGAGGGTAAATGAGCTTCGATCTCGCCATCGGCACCGAGCCCGTTTCGCTCGCCGTCCTGCGCCGCATCCTGCGCGAGCCGGTGCGGCTGACGCTCGACGCTGACCGCCTCGCTGAACTCGACCGCGGCGCGGCGGTGGTGCAGCGGGTGCTCGACAGCGGCGCCACCGCCTACGGCATCAACACCGGCTTCGGCCTGCTCGCCAACACCCGCATCCCGCCCGACCAGCTGGCGCAGCTGCAGGAGAACCTCGTGCTGTCGCACGCCGCCGGCGTCGGCGCGCTGCTCGGCGACGAGGTGGTGCGGCTGCTGATGGCGCTGAAGGTGATCAGCCTGTCGCGCGGCGCCTCGGGCGTGCGGCGCGAGGTGGTCGAGGCGCTGCAGGCGCTGCTCGCCCATGGCATTTACCCGTGCATTCCCGCCAAGGGCTCGGTTGGCGCATCGGGCGATCTTGCGCCGCTGGCGCATATGTCGGCGGCGCTGATCGGCGTCGGCGACGTGCGGGTCGGTGGGGCGATTATGCCCGCGACCGAAGCGCTGGCGAAAGCCGGGCTGACGCCGCTGGTGCTGGGGCCGAAGGAAGGTCTGGCGCTGCTCAACGGCACGCAATGCTCGACCGCGCTGGCGCTCGCCGGGCTGTTCGCGGCGGAGGAAGCCTTTGCCGCCGGGCTGGTCGCCGGGGCGCTGTCGGTCGATGCCATGAAGGGCTCCGACGCGCCGTTCGATGCGCGCATCCATGAGCTGCGCGGCCAGCCGGGGCAGATCGCCACCGCCGCGGTGCTGCGCGACCTGCTCGCCGGCAGCGCGATCCGCGCCTCGCACCTCGAAGGCGATACCAAGGTGCAGGACCCCTATTCGCTGCGCTGCCAGCCGCAGGTGATGGGCGCCTGTCTCGACGTGCTGCGCGCCGCCGCGAAGACGCTGGTGATCGAGGCCAATGCCGTCACCGACAATCCTTTGGTGTTCGTCGAGGATGGCGAGATTCTGTCGGGCGGCAACTTCCACGCCGAGCCCGTCGCCTTCGCCGCCGACCAGATCGCGCTGGCGCTGTGCGAGATCGGCTCGATCTCCGAGCGGCGCACCGCGCTGCTCGTCGATCCGAAGATGAGCGGACTGCCCGCCTTCCTGGTGAAGGACAGCGGGCTCAACTCGGGCTTCATGATCGCGCAGGTGTCGGCGGCGGCGCTGGTGTCGGAGAACAAGCAGCTCGCACATCCGGCAAGCGTCGATTCGATCCCGACCTCGGCCAATCAGGAGGATCATGTGTCGATGGCGACGCATGGCGCGCGCCGCCTGCTCGACATGGCGGACAACACGATGGGAACGCTGGCGATCGAGCTGCTGGCCGCCGCGCAGGGCATCGAGTTCCATCGCCCGCTCGCGACCTCGGCGACCTTGGAAGAGGCGCTGTCGGGCCTGCGGGCCAAGGTGCCGGCCTATGACAAAGACCGCTTCTTCGCGCCCGACATCGCCGCCGCCGCCGCCTTTGCCAAGGACGGCCCGTTCCGGCGCATGATGGGCGGCATCCTGCCGTCGGACGACGCATGAGCGATTTCCGCTATCGCGCCGGCGCTTCGCCGCTGGTGGTGAGCATGCCGCATGTCGGCACCGAACTGCCGGCCGAGCTGACGGCGCGCTACAATGCGCTCGGTCAGACGGTGTGCGACACCGACTGGCATATCGACCGGCTCTACGACTTCCTGCCGGCGATGGACGCGAGCGTGATCGCGGCGCGCTGGTCGCGCTGGGTGATCGACCTCAACCGCGATCCCGAAGGCGCGGCGCTGTATCCGGGGTCGTTCGAGACCGGCCTGTGCCCGACGCAGAGCTTTGCCAAGGCGCCGATCTACGCCGACGGCCATGCGCCCGACGATGCCGAGGTCGCACGGCGGCTCGACGCCTACTGGCGGCCCTATCATGCGCAGTTGCGCGCGGCGCTCGATGCGGCGGTGGCCCGCCATGGCTTTGCGCTGCTGCTCGACGCGCATTCGATCACCAGCGAATGTCCCGGCCTGTTCGACGGCCGCCTGCCCGACGTCAATTTCGGCACCAATTCGGGCGCTTCCTGCTCGCCCGAAGTGATCGACGCGGCCAGCGCGGCGATGGCGCATCATCCGTTCACGCAAGTGGTGAACGGCCGCTTCAAGGGCGGCTGGATCACGCGCCACTATGGCCGGCCTGACGACGGCGTTCAGGCGCTGCAGATCGAGCTGGCGCAGGACGCATACATGGACGAGGCCAACCCGCGCGCCTTCAACCCGGCGCGGGCGCAGCCGCTGCGCGAGGCGTTGAAGGATGTGCTGGCCGCCGCGCTCGACGCCGCGCGGGGATGAGCAATCCCGAGCCGCGCTATGCGGCGATCAAGGCGCATGTGATGGACGGCATCGCGGCCGGCAGGCTGAAGCCCGGCGACCGGCTGCCGTCGGAGCATGAGCTGGTCACACAGTTTGGCGTGTCACGCATGACCGTCAACCGCGCGCTGCGCGAGTTGAAGCAGGGCGGCGTGCTGGTCGGCGTTGCAGGCGTCGGCTCCTTCGTCGCCGAGCCGCGGCCCGAGGGGCACCTGATCGAGGTGCGCAACATCGCCGAGGAAGTGCGCGGGCGCGGCCATGCCTATGCGGCGACGGTGATCGACAATCGCGCGCTGGCCGCCGGCGCAGAAGCCGCCGCCTGTCTCGATGTCGAGGTCGGCACGCCGATCTTCCATTCGCTGATCGTCCACCGCGAGAACGGGTTGGCGATCCAGTTGGAGGACCGGCTGGTGCTCGCCGAGGCGGCGCCCGGCTATGACGCCATCGACTTCACCGCGACGACGCCAAACGAAGTGCTGATGCGCGCCGCGCCGCTGGAGCGCGTCGAGCATCGGGTGCGCGCCACCCTGCCCGATGCCACCACCCGCCGGCTGCTCAGCATGCCGTCGGGCGAACCCTGCCTGCTGCTGATCCGGCGAACCTGGAGCGGCGGGCGGATCGTCTCGCACGCGGCACTTTCCCATCCCGCCTCGCGTTTCGAGTTTTCGGACAGTTTCGCGCCGCCGGTCAGCCTCGGTTAACGGGTTCGGGTATAGGCTCGGCGATGCCGGTTTGCCGGCCACGTCGGGGGAGTATTCCATGACGCGTCGTACCGCGGTTCTTGTTCATCGATTCCTTGCCACCAGTGCGGTGGCCATCCTCGTTGCCGTCATCGTCGATGCCGGCGATCGGGCGAAAACCATCCACAAGCCGGCGCCGGTCGTCGCGGCGGTTCCCGTGCCGGCGCCCAAGCCGGTCAAGCGCGCCCCACCGCCGCCGCCCGAGCCGGTCTACGATCTCTCCACTTTCGACGGCTGGCTGCAGAGCGTGCGCGCCGATGCAAAGAAGGCGGGGGTCAGCGAGGCGACGCTCGACCGCGAGCTGGACGGGCTGACCGAAGACCCCAGTGCCATCGCGCTCGACCAGAAGCAGCCGGATCGCACGGCGGTGTCGCCGATGACCTTCGCCAAATATCACGCCAAGCAGTTCAGCCGCAGCCGCATCAACAACGGCCGCCGCCTCGCCTCGGATTTGTCGGCGACGCTGTCGTCGGTCGAGAAGCAATATGGCGTGCCGCACGAAATCCTGCTCGCCATCTGGGGCATCGAGACCAGCTATGGCGCGGTGACGGGCAACTTCGATCTGGTGCGCTCGCTGGCGACCTTGGCCTATGAGGGACGGCGGCGCGAGTTCTTCACCGCCGAGCTGATCGCCGCCTTGAAGCTGATCGACGACGGCAAGGCCGATCGCGCCACGCTCGTCGGTTCATGGGCGGGCGCCACCGGTCAGTCGCAGTTCATGCCGAGCAGCTATTTCGCGCATGCCGCCGACGGCGACGGCGACGGCCGCGCCGACATCTGGGGCAGCCGCGCCGACGTGCTCGCCTCGATCGCCAGCTATTTCGTCGGCAAAGGCTGGCAGACCGGCGAGCCGTGGGCGGTGTCGGTTTCCGTCCCTGCCGGTTTCGACCGCGAGCGCATCCGCGAGCTGACGCCAGTCACCGAATGCGCGGGCCTCGGCTGGCGGCACAGCCGCTGGCTGAGCGTCGCCGAATGGAAGGCGATGGGGGTCGCCGGCAACGGCGCCGCGCTGCCGGCGGACGACAAGCTGGCGACCCTGATCGAGCCGGATGGGCCGCAGGGGCCGGCGTTCCTGACCTTCGCCAACTACCGGCCGATCATGCGGTATAATTGCAGCAACTATTATGCGCTGACGGTTGGGCAGATGGCCGATGCGATTGGGGTCGGGCGGTTGCCGAAGACGACACTGGTGGGGAAGTAGGGCGTTCTCACATTCACCCCGTCATACCGGCGAAAGCCGGTATCCAGACCGAGCGTCCGACTGGATACCGGCTTTCGCCGGTATGACGAACCTTGGGTTCTTTACGAACGCCAACTCCCGTCCAGCAGCTTGATGATCGCCGAGAAATCCTTGCCGGCGCCGCCCAGGTTGGCGAACGCTTGGTAGAGGCTTTCCGCCGCCGCGCCCATCGGCACGCTGGCGTCGACGGCGGCCGCGGCCTCCATCGCCAGCTTCATGTCCTTCAGCATCAGCGCCGCCGCGAAGCCGCCTTCATAGTCGCGGTTCGACGGCGCGGTCGGGACCGGGCCGGGGACCGGGCAATAGCTGGTCATCGACCAGCTCTGGCCGCTCGCCTTCGAGGAGATGTCGAAGAAGGTCTGCGGGTCGAGCCCGAGCTTCTGCGCCATCACGAACGCCTCGCAGGTCGCGACCATCGAGGCGCCGAGCAGCATGTTGTTGCAGATCTTCGCCGCCTGCCCCGCGCCCGCGTCGCCGGCGTGAATCACCGCCTTGCCCATCTTGGCGAGGATCGGCTCGGCCCGCGCGAAGGCTTCGGCGGGGCCGCCGACCATGAAGGTCAGCGTGCCGCCCGACGCCGCGGCGATGCCGCCCGACACCGGCGCGTCGACCATGGCGAGGCCATGCCCCTCCGCCTGCGCTGCCACCGCGCGCGCCGAGGCGACGTCGATCGTCGAGCAGTCGATGAGTATCGGGTTGCTGTCGGCGGCGGCGAATACCTCCTCGGCATAGACGCCGCGCACATGCTTGCCGGCCGGCAGCATCGTCACCACGACGGCGGCGCCCTTCACCGCTTCGCTGACCGAGGCGGCGCGCTGCGATCCCGAGGCGACGGCGGCGGCCAGCGCCGCTTCGGACAGGTCGAACGCCGAAACGCCGTGCCCGGCCTTCACCAGGTTGGCGGCCATGCCGGAGCCCATGTTGCCGAGTCCGATAAAGGCGATGTGACCGGCCATGGCGCCGTCCTTTCCTGCATGTCTTCAAAAGAAATTCGCTGCCCGGCGTGGGGGCCGGGCAGCGAGGTTATCCGGGCTAACCTTGGGGAGTCGATGCCCGGAAGCTGTAAATCAGCGCATTGTTGGGATGATGAAGCTGCTGTCGGTGACGGGTCCGCCGGCGGGCCAGCGCTGGGTGATGGTCTTGACCTTGGTGAAGAAGCGGATGCCTTCGGGGCCATGCTGGTTGGTGTCGCCGAACGCCGAGCGCTTCCAGCCGCCGAAGGTGTGGTAGGCCACCGGCACCGGGATCGGCACGTTGATGCCGACCATGCCGACCTCGACATTGGCGGCAAATTCGCGCGCCGCAGCACCGTTGCGCGTGAAGATGGCAACGCCGTTGCCGTACTGGTGGTTGGTCGGCAGCGCCAGCGCCGCCTCGAAGCTCTGCGCGCGCACCATCTGCAGGACAGGGCCGAAGATCTCTTCCTTGTAGCTCTGCATGTCGGGGGTGACCTTGTCGAAGAAGGTCGGCCCGACGAAGAAGCCGTCCTCATGCCCCTGCAGCTTGAAGCCGCGGCCGTCGACGACGAGCTCGGCGCCCTCGCGCACCCCCATCTCGATATAGCTCTCCACCTTCGCCTTGTGCGCCGCGTTGATCACCGGGCCGTAGTGCGCATCCGCATCGGTGCTGACGCCGAGGCGCAGCTTCTCGATCTCGGGGAGGAGACGATCCTTCAGCGCCTGCGCGGTCTGGTCACCCACCGGCACCACCACCGGCAACGCCATGCAGCGCTCGCCCGCCGAGCCGAAGGCAGCGCCGACGAGGTCGGCCACCGTCTGGTCGAGGTCGGCGTCGGGCAGCACGATGCCATGGTTCTTGGCCCCGCCCATCGCCTGCACGCGCTTTCCGGCGGCAACGCCGCGCTGGTAGACATAGTGGGCGATGTCGCTGCTGCCGACGAAGCTCACCGCCTTGATGTCGGCGTGGTCGAGGATGGCGTCGACCACCGTCTTGTCGCCCTGCACGACGTTGAGGACACCCTCGGGCAGCCCCGCTTCCATCATCAGCTCGGCGAGGCGCACCGGCACGCTCGGATCACGCTCGCTCGGCTTCAGGATGAAGGCGTTGCCGCACGCAATCGCCACCCCGAACATCCACATCGGGATCATCGCCGGGAAGTTGAACGGGGTGATGCCGGCGACCACGCCGAGCGGCTGGCGCATCGAGTAGACGTCGATGCCGGGACCCGCTCCTTGCGTATACTCGCCCTTCAACAGATGCGGGATGCCGCAGGCGAACTCGATGACCTCGAGCCCGCGCTGGATGTCCCCCTTGGAGTCCGCGATCACCTTGCCGTGCTCGCTCGACAGCAGGTGCGCCAGCTCGTCCATGTTGGCCTCAAGCAGCCGCTTGAACTCGAACATCACCCGCGCGCGACGCTGCGGGTTGGTCGCCGCCCAGCCCTTCTGAGCTTCCACGGCCACGGCAACGGCGCGGTCCAGCTCCTCGACAGTGCCCAGACCCACCCGCGCCTGCACCTGACCCGTGTTGGGGTCGAACACGTCGCCGAAGCGGCCCGACGCGGACTCGACGGCAGAGCCGGAAATGAAGTGATGGATGGTGCGGGTCATGGTTCGTCCCATAGCTGTGTTGGCGCGGACCTTGGCGGCTGGCGCTTGTGCAGGCAATCGCCTAACGGTGCAGCCATGAACTGCGAAAATGCAGCGCCTCAGGCGCGCCTTTGAACTGGGACGATCTGCGCGTCTTCCTCGCGCTCGCCCGTGCGCCGACCCTGGCGACGGCGGCGGTGAAACTGGGCATCGACGCGACCACCGTCGGGCGGCGGCTGCGGCGGCTGGAGGCCAATCTCGACGCCGCGCTGTTCGAGCCCGGCGCGGGCGGGCAGACGCTCACCGAGGCGGGGCGACGGCTGCTGGTCTATGCCGAAGGCGCCGAGCAGGCGGCGACACAGGCGAAGAGCGAGCTGGCGGGCGAACGCGGGCTGCTGGCGGGCACGATCCGCGTCAGCATCGCCGAAGGCTTGGGGACCTGGCTGATCGCGCGCCACCTCGGTGATTTTCACGCGGCGAACCCGGCGATCCGCGTCGAACTGGTCGCCACCAACGGCTTCCTCAATCCCTCGAAGCGCGAGGCCGATCTGGCGATCATGCTGGCGCGGCCCGCGCGGGGCCCGCTGATCGCGAAGAAGCTCGCCGACTATCGACTGAAGCTCTACGCCGCGCGCACCTATGCCGAGCGCCACGGCCTGCCGGCCCGCGCCCGCGACTTGAACGATCATGCGCTGGTCGGCTACATCCCCGACTTCATCTATGCCGAGGAGCTGCGTTATCTCGACGAGGTCGCCGACGGGCTCGAGCCCGCGCTGGCCAGCAGCAGCATCAACGTGCAGCACGAACTGGTGCGCAGCGGCGCCGGGCTCGGCATCCTCCCCTGCTTCATCGGAGAACAGGATGCCGAACTGGTGCGCGTGCTCGATGCCGAGGTGGCGGTAACGCGCAGCTTCTGGCGCGTTGTCCACCGCGACGTGGCACGGCTGGCCCGCGTGCGCGCCTTCACCGACTGGCTCGACGCGCTGGTCACCGAGCAGCGCGAGCTGCTGCTCGGTTAGCCGGGGAAATATTCGGTGTGCGTCGCGCCATCCCGGCCGAGGTAGAGCGCCCGCCGGCCGCCGAACGACACCAGATAGCCCGCGCAGCCCGCCGCCTTCGCCCGGTCGCAGAAGCCGCGATAGGTGTAGCCGGGCGCCAGCGCCTGTGCATCGCGGACGGCGGCCTGTAGCGCGGGGGTGTCGAAGGCAGCGGCCACGGCGACCTCGCTGCGATGCGCAGGCAGATCGAGCGCCGCGCCGTCGGGTAGATAATAGGTCGCCGTGCCGCGCCGGAAATCGACCCAATAGCTGTCGAAGCCGGCCTCGATCAGCCGCCCGACGATCTCGGGAAAGGTCAGGCTGTTGTCCTCCGCCGCCCCCAGACACTGGCGGGCGACGGCCTGCTGTCGTTGGTTCATTTGTCCCTCAGCTCATTGGTGGCGACTGCAGGCCATGGCGGTCGGCAAGCGTCTTCAGGATACGGTCGAGCGCGGCATGATCGGCGGCGCCGAGCCCGCCGAAGAACTGCGCTTCATTGGCGTCGGCGAGGGCGGCGAGCGCCGGCACCTTCGCCGCGCCGGCGCGGGTCAGCGCCAGGGTGTGGGCGCGCCGGTCGGCGTCGCTCTCGGTGCGCGCGAGCAGCCCCTTGTCGATCAGCCGCTCGGCGAGCTTGCTGATCGCCCCGCGCGTCAGGGCGAGGCGTTCGGCGAGGCGGCTGGGGTTGGCGGGCGGCTGACCGTAAAGCTCGCGCAGTACGACCCATTCGGCGACGGTCACCCCCTCGCCCTCCAGCTTCAGCGCGAAGGCGTGCGACACCTGGTTCGACACGGCGCGAAGCCAATAGCCGAGATGCGCGGTCAGAGCGGCGGGGTCGGTCATCCACACTCCATGTTGACTAGGAAACTATATATATGAAGTTTCCTAGTCAACTGCTCGTGGATTGCGCAGGTTGCCGGCCGCAGGCGGTGGCCTAGAGTGCGGTGCGGCAGGAGGGCGCATGAAGAGCTGGCTTCGCTATGGACTGGCCGTCGTCGTCGGCCTTGTGGTCGGGGTCGGCAGCGCCGCCTATGCGGTGCGCAGCGGCGCCTTCGGATCGGGACAGCAGATCGGGCCGTGGCGCACCGGCACCGACTATGGCACCGCCGAGGCGAGCGCGCGGACCCGCGCCATCGTCGCGCTGTCGGGCCTGCTCGCCCTCCCCGCCCGCGAGGCGCGCTATTACACGGCGGTGGCCGATGACGCGGGCGCGCCGCTCGACGGCAACTGCAGCTACACGGTCAGCGGCGGCGAACTGCCGGGGCGCTGGTGGAGCCTGACGCTGTATGACGGCGAGGGCTATCTGGTGGCGAACGACGCCAACCGTTTCTCGGTCGCCAGCGCCGCGCTCGCGCCGGCCGAGCGGAAGGGCTGGACGATCAAGGTGTCGCCGACGCGCACCGACGGTCATTGGCTGCCGAGCGGCGGTGCCGAACGCTTCCAGCTGACCCTGCGCACTTACCGGCCGGCAGACGAGGGGCGGAGCAGTCCCCCGCGTGACGCCCTTCCGCGCATCGCCAAGGGAGACTGCGCATGATCGGGCGCTGGATGGGGCCGCTGATCGCCGCCGTACTTGTCGCGGCCGTGGGCTATTACGCGACCCTGGCGCTGACGCCGCAGTTGCTGATGCGCTCGGCCTGGAACCGGGTGGCGACCGACGGCGCCAACGCCTTCGCCTTCCCGTCGCTCGCGACCGACCAGTCGCGCGCCATCGTGCGGCCGAGCCCCGACCTCGCCTATGCGAGCTGCCCGTTCGACGTGAGCGACAAGCCGCTGCTGGTCGAGGTGCCGCCGGTGCCATCGGCCTATTGGTCGCTGTCGGTGTTCGACGCCGAGACCAATGTCGCCTTCGTGAAGAATAATGCAGACAGCCGGGGCGGCACCATAAAGCTGGCCATCGCGCTGCCGGCGGTGCCGACGCCGGCGGGTTATGAGCGCGTCGTCGTCAATTCGCCGCGCGGCATCGCGCTGGTGCGCATCCTCGTCGAGGATCGCGCCACCTTCCCGGCGATCGACGCCGCCCGCCAGAAAGCGAGCTGCCGCCTCGGCTGAACGATTTTCGGCCGCCGCTGTCATTGACTTTCAATGTTACATTATCACATAGCCCGCTCAGCTTAAGGAGACGAGCATGGCGGACGGAGCAACGCAGACGCAGCGCTGGCTGGACGTTGCGGCCATCACCGGCGCGGCCTTGTGCCTTGCCCATTGCCTCGCCGTGCCGATGCTGCTCGTCGCCGTGCCGACGCTCGCCGGGCTTGAGCTGCTGCCGCACGAATTCCACCTGATGGCGTTCGCCTTCGCGGTGCCGACCAGCGCCGTCGCGCTGTGGCTCGGCTGGCGCCGCCACCAGCGCGTCCGTCCGGTGCTGGTCGCCGGCGTCGGGCTGGCCCTGCTCGGGATGGGCGCGCTGGGGTCCGATGGCACCGCCGAGACTTTGCTGAGCCTCGCCGGCGCACTGCTGCTCGGCGCCGGCCACGGGCTCAACTGGCGGGCCTTGCGGCACCGCCGGTCTTCCTGCCCAGTCTAAGGGTTCGACGTTCCCGGCAGCGGCGGGGCCTGGGGCACGCGGCGGTCGGGCGAGACCAGCTCGACCTCGGCGGGCCAATGGCCCTGCGCATTTTCGACGACGACCTCGCGCAGCAGCCGCTTCGCCTCGGCCTCCTTGCCGGCGAAGCGATATTCCATCGCGGCAGCGAACTTGATGTTGGGGTCCTTGGACTTGGCGGCTTCCGCAAGGGGGAAGCGGCCGTTCATCACCATCGTCGCCTTATGATAGGCGTGGTTCTCGATGAGATCGATCTTGTCGGGCACCGCGTTAATGACGGCGCGCGCCTTGTCATGCTCGCCGAGCTTCCGGTGCGCGAGATATTTCCAGTAGGCGATCGGCGGCACCATGTCGTTCTTCGCGAACGGCCAGGTCATGTCGAACGCGGTCTGCAGCCCGGCGAGCATCGTGCGATAGTCGCCGACCGCAAAACTGGTCTGCGCATGATAGTAGATCATGTTGCCGCGATAGGTGCCGATGGTGAGGCCGATCCGGTTGGGCAGGCCGTCGGGCTCGAAATAATCGGGCTTGCCCTCCATCAGCCGCAGGCCCTCGCGATAGTCGGCCAGCGCCGACTCGAACTGCCGCGAACGCGCGAGCTTGCGGGCGCGGTAGCGGCGCAGCTCATAGGCCTGCGGGAATTGCGCGATGGCGGCGGTCAGCACGTCAACCGATTCACAGAAGCGCCCCAAGTAGGACAGGCGCCGCGCCACCCAGAAATGCGACTCCGGCCGGTCGGGGGCGATGCGCAGGGTGGCGCGCGCCGCCTCCAGATCCTGATCGAGCCGCTTCTGCGTCGCCGCCGAGAATTCGGGGAGACGCAGCGGCGTGCCGATCAGCGTCTTGTCGCAATAGCCGGCCTTGACGGTGCTGGCGGGGATTTCGGCCGCCGCCACCGGCGCTGCCGTCGCGAGCAACAGCGCGAAGACGAACGTCTTCATCCGATCACCTCGGTGTAGAGGCGGCGCAGGTTGCCGCCCATGATCTTCTCGACATCCGCCGACGGCAGGCCGAGCTTGCGGACGCCGTCCCACACCACTTCCATGCGGCGCGGGCCATTGAGCTCGTCGATGAACAGCGGCCACTGGTCCGGGTTGAAGTTCGGCCCCTCCTCGCGCTTCACCTCGGCCATGTACTCGGGCGTCAGCTGGATGACGCGATGGTCGCGGTCGCTGCCGATCGCGACATGGTCGGCGCCGGCGACCTTCACCGCATGCGCGATATGCTGGAAATAGACGGGGAGCGCGCCCTTGCGCAGCGTCGTCATGAACGGGCGCATCTGACACATGCCGACGACGCCGCCCTTGTCGGCGAGCGCCTTGAGGTTCTCGTCGGTCGTGTTGCGGACGTTCTTGAACAGCGCGGCGCAGGCGGTGTGCGAGATGACGACCGGCGCCTTCGAGGCGGCGATGCTGTCCGCCATCGTCTTCATATTGGCGTGCGACAGGTCGATCAGCATGCGCTTGGCGTTCATGCGCTCGATGAGTTGCTGGCCGAACTCGGTCAGGCCGTTGGCGCCGAGCTCCTTGCAGCCCGACCCCGCCCAATTCTGGTGGTTGTAGGTGATCTGCGCCGAGCGGACGCCCATGTCGTAGAATTCGTCGACGCGGTTGAGGTCGTGGCCGAACTGCGTCGAGTTCTGGAACAGGTAATAGATGGCGATCTGGCCGGCGGCGCGGGCCTTGTCGAGATCGGCGACGGTCGTCGCTTTCAGATAATGCTGCGGATGTTTGGCGAAATAGGCGTCATGCTCGCGCACCGCGGTTACGGCCTCCTTGTAGGCGGCTTCCTCGTAGGATTTGGGGTCGCAGAGCGTGATGGTAATCGCATCCATCCCGCTCGCTTTCATCGCGCGGATCACCTCTTCGGAATATTCGAAGCGAACTTCGCCCATCGCGTCGAAGGTCAGCGGGCGGCTCTTCGCGCCACGCGCGCCACCGGCCATCAGTGCTGCCATTGCGGCTGCGCCCATCATGAATTGACGACGATGCATCCTGCCCTCCCCAATATTTTCCTATAAGAAAATATTGTCGGATCGGCATGGAATGTAAAGCGGGAAAGCGCCGGCTGTATCAGCCGGTGTTGATCCAGAGGACGACGGCGTCCTCCTCGCTCACGCTGTAGCAGGCGTGGCGCATCGTGCTGTCGATGTAGACGCTGTCGCCCGGCCCCAGCACGGCGGGCTCGTAATGCTCGGTGTGGAAGCAGAGCTTGCCCTCGAGCACGTAGAGGAATTCCTCGCCGCCATGCTTCGACCAGCTGGTGAAGCTTTCGAGGTCGCGCGCCTTGATGCGCGTGACGAAGGGCAGGATCTTCTTGTGGGTCAGTTCGACCGCGAGGAGGCGGTGCGCATAGACCGGCGTCTCCATCAGCCGCCCGGCGTTGGCGAGCGTGATGCTGCGGCGGCCGCTCGCCGTCTCGCCGCGGTTGCTGGCGAACAATTCGGTGATGTCGATGTCGAAACCCGAGGCCAGCTTCTGCACGACGTCGAAGGTCGGCGACATCTGGTCGTTCTCGATCTTCGAGAGCGTCGAGGGCGCGAGGCCGGTGAGCTTGCCGGCTTCCTCGAGCGTGAGGCCGCGATCGTGGCGGAGCTGGCGCAGGCGCTCGCCAGGGCGGATCATCGTCCCCGACGACCGGCTGCGCATCGCCTTCAATATCTCCGGCGCTTCGGCCTTCGCCCCGGCTTTGGGTCGTGCCACTCGGCTGTCTCCACTCGTGCCCGGCAGCGGCCCCTCGCCCACCCGGTCGGGTGAAACAATAGAACCGCCTTTTCCGATACGCCACGGGCTTGATGCGCTTCGGGCCAGTCCCTTGCGCCAAAAGCGATGGCGGCGCCCCGAAAGGGACGCCGCCACCGGAGGGGGACACTAGAAGCGGAGCTTACCGGAGAGGTAGTAGTAGCCGCCGCTGAGACCGAAGACGCTGTGGTTGTCGAGGACGATACCGTTGGCAGCCAGGCCAGGGCCGCGGCCCGGCGGGTATTTGTCGAAGACGTTGCGGGCGCCGACCGCGAGGCCGAACTGCTCGCTGACATCGTAGCCGATCTCGGCATCCCAGATCACCACGGCCTTGCGCGGCAGGAAGTTCGCCGCGCCGTCGAGGCGCTTCCACGAGCCGTAGTAGGTGCCGCGGACCATCAGGTTGAAGTCGCCGATCTTGTTGGTGACCGACGCGTTGCCGCGCCAGTTCGGCGTGCCCTCTTCGAACTCGATGACCTGGGCGACGGTGTAGAAACCCTGCGGATTGCTCTTCAGATGCTGCTCATTGTAATTCAGCGCGAGGCTGAGGTCGGTCTTGTTGCCGCCGCCCCATTCGAACCCGTAGGTCGTCACGAAGTCGAAGCCGCGGACGCGGGTGTCGAGCTTGTTCTGGAAGTAGCGGACCTGCTGCACCGACGCGCCGTTCGGGAAGCCGAGCGCCGCCAGCGCCGCGCGCTGCGCCGGGGTGGTGGTGACCGACGGGGTGAGCAGCAGACGATCGTCGACGTCGATCTGGTAGAAATCGAGCGTGGCGAGGAGGCCGTTGCCCGGCTGGAAGACCAGGCCCGCCGACTTGTTGAACGACGTCTCCGGCTTCAGCGGCGCCGACCCGAAGATCTGCGCGGCCGGCGAACCCGGGATCAGCACCGCATCGAGGATGAAGTTGTTGGTGATGCGGTCGATCTGCGAGGTCTGGCTGGTGCCGAACACCTGGCCGGCGGCCGGGGCTCGGAAGCCGGTGCTGACCGAGCCGCGGATCGCGAACATGTCGCTCAGCTCGAAGCGGGTCGCCGCCTTGGCACTGAGGTTGTCGCCGAACTCCTTATAATCCTCGTAGCGGGCGGCGAGGGCGATGTTCCAGCCTTCGACCGGATCGGTGTCGGCCTCGGCGAAGATCGCATAGCTGCTGCTGTCGAACGCGCCGGCGATGTTCGGGCTGAAGCCCTGGAAGCCGTTCGAGCCGACCGGCAGGTCGCGCAGCGGGCCGGCGGTGTAGGACGCGAGGTCGCCCGCGCCGATCGTGTAGGTTTCCTTGCGGTAGCTGACGCCGCCGAAGACCAGCAGGTCGCTGGCGAAGCCCACGTCGCTCGTGTAGCCGACCTCACCGTCGAGCTGCACTTCCTTCTGCTCGAGCGAACCCGGCTTGAATACCGTCGGCGAGCGCACGCCAAGTGACGGGTTGATGGTGTTCGCGATGGTGTAGTCGACCTTGCTTTTGCCGAGGCGGGCCGACACGTCCCAGGTCAGCGGGCCGTTGGTGTCGCGGAAGCCGCCGACGAGGCCGAGATCGGTCAGGTCGCCGGTGAACTGCGGCACGAAGCCGCCCGGATAGATGCGCGTCAGGTCGAAGATCTCGGGGTGCGCGGCGGTGCCGTCGAACGCCGAGTTGCCGAAGGTGGCGTGCGCCGGGAAGCCGCCGGCGGCGCGCGACTGGCGGTAGGAGAAGCCCACCGTCGAATCGGTCGTCATGTAGTTGGCGAAGAAATAGGCCTCCGCGTCGCCCCCAAGGTCGAGACCGGCGTTGAGCACGGTCTTGAACGAGGTGTAGTCGGGCTCGCCGAGCTCCGCCGGGAACTTCGGCACGCCGGCCTGGCCCGAGGCGCGCAGCGCGGCGGCGCCGTTCGGCTGGCCGCCGCGGAAGGTCTTCTTCTGGTCGGTATACTGGGCGCTGATGTTCATGAAGCCCGAGTCCCACAGCGGCAGGCCGAAGTTGCCCTGCACGTCGTAGGTGTCGCCGTCGCCCTTATAATATTGACCCATGTGGGCGATGATCGAGCCGCCCTCGGTGTCTTCCTTCAGCTCGAGGTTGATGACGCCGGCGATGGCGTCCGAGCCGTACTGCGCCGAGGCGCCGTCACGCAGCACCTCGATGCGCGAGAGCGCGATCGTCGGGATGACGTTGAAGTCCTGGCCCTGCGAGCCCGAGGTCGTCGCGTGGCCGGTACCGATCTGCACAATCGCCGAACGATGCCGGCGCTTTTTGTTGAGCAGCAGCAGCACGTGATCCGACGGCGACGCGCGGAGCGTGATCGGGCGGACGAACGACGAACCGTCGTTCAAGGGCAGGCGCTGTGCGTTGAACGCGGGGACGAGGGTGCGCAGCGCGTCGTTGACGTCGGTGTAGCCGGTGGTGGTCACCACTTCCGGCTGGATGACGTCGATCGCGACGGGGCTGTCGGCGATGGTGCGGTCGCGGCGGCGCGAACCGAGGACGATGATGTCCTCCGCGTCCGAATCGTTCATCGCAACCTGCGTCGGCGCGGCAGCGTCGGCCGCCGTCTGCGCGTGCGCCTCGGCGACGCCGACGACCGTCAGCACCGACGGCAGCACCACTCGCGAAATCCAGCTCTTCATGTCTCTCCCCCTTGTCGCTCAGGACCCATGGCCCGCGGCAGACCGCCTCCTACAGCGCCGACCGCGAATGTCATTTTCCTATCATAAAATTTCCGATCGTGAAGATGCTTTATTTCGGGGCCGACATAGGGAAACTACGCGGTTCGCGCCTGAAAACAGCCAATTCCTCCTTTATCTATGGCAAAAATGCCACGCTGAACGGGCTACGTCAGCCGCCTAACTGGTTAAATCGCGAAAATCACATGATCCACGATTGGAAATATTTTTCCGATCAGCTTGCACGAAAAACGGCTTTGGTGTTGAACACCGGCCTATGAACATGATGTCGTCCGCCGGCCTCGCGCCGTTTGCCGTTGCTTCCGACGCCGACCCTGCGCGTACCCATGCCGACGCGCTGAAGGCGCTCGGCCTGTCGCTCGATTCGCATCGCGGCGATGACTTGCCCGTCCGTTCGCCGATCGACGGTGCGCTGCTCGCCACTCTGGGCACGCATGATGCCGCCGACATCGACGCGATGGTCGCCCGCGCGCGGACTGCGTTTCTTGACTGGCGGCAGGTCCCCGCCCCGCATCGCGGCGAGTTGGTCCGCCGCTTCGGCACCTTGGTGCGCGACAATCTCGACCCGCTGTCGGCGCTGCTGTCGGCGGAGAACGGCAAGATCCTCGAGGAAGCGCGCGGCGAGGTGCAGGAGGTCGTCGACATCTGCGAATTCGCGGTCGGCCTGTCGCGCCAGCTCTATGGCCTGACCATCGCGTCGGAGCGCCCGCAGCACCGGCTCACCGAATATTGGCACCCGGTCGGCGTGCTCGGCCTTATCTCCGCCTTCAACTTCCCCGCCGCCGTCTGGGCGTGGGGGACGACGGTGGCGCTGGTCTGCGGCAACGCCGGCATCTGGAAGCCGTCCGAAAAGACGCCGACCACCGCGCTCGCCTTCGTCGGGCTGCTGCAGCGCGCGATGCGCGACTTCGAGGCGGCGCCGGCGAACCTCGTCCAGGTGGCAATCGGCGGCGCCGACATCGGCGCGCGCCTGGCCGACCATCCCGGCATCGACATGCTGAGCGCGACCGGCAGCACGCGCATGGGCCGCGACGTCGCCGTGCGCACCGCGCAGCGTTTCGCCCGCTCGATCCTCGAACTCGGCGGCAACAACGCGATGATCGTGACGCCGAGCGCCGATCTCGACCTCGCCATCCCCGCCATCACCTTCGCCGCCGCCGGCACCGCCGGCCAGCGCTGCACCACCTTGCGCCGCCTGATCGTCCATGAGGACCGCAAGGCCGAGCTGCTGGCGAGGCTGATGCCGGTGATCGGCAAGCTGTCGACGGGCAACCCGCTCGCCGAGGGCGTGCAGGTTGGCCCGCTGATCGACGGCGCCGCGTTCGACCGCATGCAGGCGGCGCTGGAGCGCGCGCGCGCTGAAGGCGGCACCGTCCACGGCGGCGAGCGGATCACCGACGGCGTGCCGGCGACCGGCTATTATGTCCGCCCCGCCATCGTCGAGATGCCGGGCCAGAGCGCCATCGTCTGCGAGGAAACCTTCGCGCCGATCCTCTACGTCATCATCTATCGCGAGTTCACGCAAGCGATCACGCTGCAGAACGGCGTGCCGCAGGGCCTGTCTTCGGCGGTGTTCACCATGGACATGCGCGAGGCCGAATATTTCCAGTCGGCGCTGGGCAGCGACTGCGGCATCGTCAACGTCAACATCGGCACCAGCGGCGCCGAGATCGGTGGGGCGTTCGGCGGCGAGAAGCAGACCGGCGGCGGCCGCGTCTCCGGCTCCGACAGCTGGAAGAACTATATGCGCCGGGCGACCGCCACGGTGAATTATTCGAGCACATTGACGCTGGCGCAGGGCGTGCGCTTCGATGTGGTGGAAGACGATAACAAGGGAGGGAATTGATGCTGAAGACCAGCCTGACCGCGGCGCTGCTGGCGAGCGCGCTCGCCATCGCCGCCCCCGCCGCCGCGCAGCCGACCGGCGACAGCCCGCAGGGCACCTCGCTGCTCGGCCAGCCGCTCATCACCTATGCCAACCGCAACGCCAACGTCGCGCCGGTCGAGACCTTGGCGCGCGCCGCGCGTGACGCCAAGGCGGCGTTCGACGCCGGCATGACCGCCGACAATGCCACCTGGTACGGCCGCATCCTGTTCTACCAGGGCTACACCAAGGAATCGCTGGCGGTGTACGACGCCGCGCTGAAGCGCTTCCCCAATTCGGCGAAGCTGCTGCGCCACCGCGCGCACCGGCTGTTCTCGCTCCGCCAGTTCGACGCCTCGATCGAGGCGGGCCTGAAGGCGGACAAGCTGTATCAGGGCCAGCCGCTCGAGCGCGAAAAGCCCGGCCCCGACTATTTCAAGGGCGATCCGGACATCGTCCAGTTCTACCTCTACTACCACCTCGGCCAGGCGTATTTCGCCAAGCGCGATTACGCCAACGCCGCCAAATATTTCACCAAGTCGGGCGAAACCTCGATGTTCGACCGCGACCTGTCGAACGAGACGGCCAGCACCTACTGGCGCTACCTGTCGCTGGCGCGCGGCGGCAACATGATCGAGGCGCAGAAGCTGATCGACGGCTACGATGTGCGGCTGTTCCACCTGCACCCGACCGGCGGATCGGATGTCTATTTCGACGCGATCCAGCTGTTCAAGGGCAACCGCGCGGCAAACACCTTCTTCAGCAACACCGACAGCGGCCGCGCCTTTGCGACCGCCGACGCCACCGCGGCTTCGACGTCGTACAGCCTTGCCAATTATCACCTGCTGATGGGCAACCGCGACGAGGCCAAGCAGTGGCTGAAGCGCGCGATGTCGGTCGACGCGTGGAGCTTCTTCGCGCGCATCCAGGCCGAGGCCGACTGGGTGGCGCTGTTCCCCGGCGAGAAGCCGTAACCGACCCCTCAGCGGTACGGACAGGGCGGCGGGAGCTTCAGCTTCCGCCGCTTTCTTTTGTCGCGGCGCGAACCGCCCCACAACCAATGAATCGGTTGACGCCGGCCATCCACAGCGCCTAGGTCTTTATTGATAATGGATATCAATATCGGCGCAAAGGATGGGCGGATGAACGGCGTTTACGACTTCCTCGACCAGCCTGTGGTGAAGCTTTCCCCCGGCAGCCGGCTGCTGCTCTGGTCGCTGCGCGCCTGGGCCGATGCGCTGGCGCGCAAGACCTGCCCGCCGGCCGCACTCGCCCCCGCCTATGCGATGCACGACATGCTGCCCGCGGTGAACGACCTCAACATGGCCGCCGCGCTGCTCAACAGCAACGGCCGCACCAAGTTCATGCTCGCGCCGTTGCGCGCCTGCCGTGTGGCGGAGGACGAGGCGCTGCTGATCAACCTGTGGCGCGATGTGGCGGCCGGCGAGGACGCGCGGGCAAAGGCCACGCTTGAAGCTTGCGTCGACAAAAGCTCGGTCGGGCCGCTGCTGACGGCCGTCGGCGAGCATGCGGCCAAGATGACGGTTGCCGGCTTCGCGCCGCTCGGCCTTTCCGCAACCCAGACGACGGATGAACGTGCGTGAGCGACCGGATTGCCGCGATGACGACCCTTGCCCCTTCCGCCGCGCTCACCGTCGAGACGGTGCGGTCGGTGAGGCATTGGAACGCGCATCTGTTCAGCTTCACCCTGACCCGCCCGCCGAGCCTGCGCTTCCGCTCGGGCGAGTTCATCATGCTCGGGCTGCCCGGCGAGGGCCGGCCGCTGCTGCGCGCCTATTCGATCGCCAGCCCGGCCTGGTCGGACGAGATCGAGATCCTGTCGATCAAGATCGCCGACGGCCCCCTCACCTCGCGGCTCCAGCGGATCAAGCCGGGCGACCAGCTGTTCCTCGGC
>NZ_JBHRXV010000001.1:52500-579031 GCF_042648405.1 Sphingoaurantiacus capsulatus
ACGAAGTTGACCGTTCCTCTTTCGAGGTCTGATCGACCGTGGATGTCTGGAGGGCGGCGTGACCAGAAAGCTTCCGGAAGTGACCGCCCCGTCGGGGTGGCTCATCTGGCGAACCGCGGCGTCTTTGGCAAGACCCTTTGTTTCGCTTTTTTGAACCCGCCTCTTCGCCGTCCGGTCCTCGTGGCACCCTCTCGATAAATTATCGGAGAGGGCGGTGTCCGCGGGAGCCGTGCAGCGCGTCGGCGAGGGGCCATATGGTCGAAGGCCGAGAGTCGCGCAACCCCTGCCGCGCAACTTTTTTGCGCAAATGCGTAACATTGTTAGCTGGCGCGCCGGGGCTGCGGCGCCTCCCTAAAGAAGACTCGCGCGCGCGTATCTAGGAGGCGCTGATATACTCCTTGAGGAGCCCGGCCTCATGCTCGGCGTCCTCGATCCGGCGTTTCACGAGGTCGCCGATCGACACGATTCCGACCAGCCGCCCGCGTTCGACTACCGGCAGATGGCGGATTCGGCGGGCGGTCATGATCTCCATGGCCTCGGCGATCGATTCGACTCCGCTCGCGGTGACGATCGGCGAGGTCATGATCGCGTGAACGGCGGCGTCGAGAATCGCGACGCCCTTTTCATGCAGACATTTCACGACATCGCGTTCGGAGACGATTCCCACCGGATCGTCGCCCTCGACCACCAGCACGGCGCCGATGCGATGCTCATGAAGCAACGCCACCACGCCCTGGACCGGCATGCTCGCCGGTACGGTCACGACTTCCCCGCCCTTCGTCCTCAGGATTGATGCGATGGTCATCGCTTGTCCCTTTCTCGACTCGGCGAGTTGATGCTCACCCATCGAGCGCCCAAAGGGAAGCCATGAACGATTCGCCCGGCCCCTCGCCCGTCGCACGATTCTGGCAGCTCATGGCGGTGATGCTGCTGGTGGCGCTGATCTCGGCCGCCGCCGCGCTCACTTATATGCAGCGCACCGGCACGGTGCTTCACCTGCACTTCGTCATCGCGATGACGGCGGGAATCGTCGCCACCCTGCTGCTCGCCGGCGCGCTGATGGGGCTGCTGTTCTTCAGCGCGCGCACCGGCCACGACGCCACGGTGTCCGACATCGACGACATCGACGACCTCGACGGGCGTTAACCCCGGCGACTCTACGGGCTTAGCGAATCGCCTGCCGCGTGTATCTCTCCCCGCCAGACCAAGACTCATCTGGGAGAGCGATATGAAATTGGGGGGGACGGCGCTGGCCTTGCTGGCGCTCGCAACGGCGATGCCGGCGATGGCACAGGACGCGCCGAAGGGCGATGACAAGAAAGCCGCCGCGCCGATCCCGGCGCCGGTCGTCTCGGTCACCCGCCACAGCGGCACCTTCGGCGGCCAGAAAATCAGCTACCGCGCCACCACCGGCGAGACCTATCTGAAGGACAAGGACGGCGAGCCGACCGCCGCGATCTTCTCCACCACCTATGTGAAGGAGGGCCCGCGCGATCCGAATCGCCCGATCACCTTCCTGTTCAACGGCGGCCCCGGCTCGGGCTCGCTCTGGCTGCACATGGGCGCCTTCGGCCCGAAGCGTGTGGTGGTCCCGTCGGACGCGCGTGACGACGGCGCTCCGCCCTTCCCCATCATCGACAATGCGCACAGCCTGCTCGACGTCACCGACCTGGTGTTCATCGACCCGGTCGGCACCGGCTTCTCGAAGGCGCTCGGCAAGACCGAGGCGAAGAGCTTCTACGGCGTCACCGCCGACGCCAAGTCGGTGGCGCAGTTCATTCGCATCTGGCTGCGCGAGAACGGCCGCTGGAACGCGCCGAAGTTCATCGGCGGCGAAAGCTACGGCACCACCCGCTCGGCGGCTGTGGTCAACGAGCTCGAGGCGACCTTCAACGACGTATCGCTGAACGGCGTGCTGCTGATCTCCACCATCCTCGACTTCGGCGCGCAGGCCGAAGTGCCGGGCAACGAGATGGCCTATGTCGTCAACATGCCGTCGATGGCGGCGACCGCCTGGTATCACAATGCGCTCGCCGAGCGGCCGGCGCAGCTCGAGCCCTTTCTCGTCGAGGCGCGCGCCTTTGCCATCGGCGAATATGCGTCGGCGCTGCTGAAGGGCAGCAACCTGCCCGCCGCCGAGCGCGCCGCGGTGCGCGCCAAGCTGTCCCGCTTTACCGGTCTTTCGGAGCAATATCTCGAACAGGCCGACCTGCGCGTCGTGCCGGGCCGCTTCTACAAGGAGCTGCTGCGCAGCCGCGGGCTGACGGTGGGCCGTCTCGACACCCGCTACACGGGCCGCGACTATGACGCCGCCGGCGAGGAGCCCGACAACGATCCGAGCTTCTACGGCATCGACGGCGCCTACACCGCGGGCATGAACGCCTATGCGCGCGAGACGCTCGGGCTGAAGATGGATCGCGAATATGTCACCATCGGCGGCCTCGGCAGCCCGTGGGACTGGAACATCGGCGGCGGCGACCTGACCTATTATCGCAACGTCGCGCCCTATCTCGGCAAGGCGCTGCGCGAGAACAGCGGGCTCCGGATCTTCGTCGGCCAGGGCTATTACGACATGGCGACGCCGTTCTTCGGCGCCGAATATTCGCTGACCCGCACCGGCATCCCGACCGACCGCATCACCTATAAATATTATGATGCCGGCCACATGATGTACGTGCGCGACGCCGATCTCGCCAAGCTCAGCTCGGACATCCGCGCGTTTATTCGGGCGCGGTAACGTTGGAACCTCCCCTCCCCGAGGGGGAGGGGATCGAGGGGTGGGCTCTCCGCGCGCGGTTAAACCTCAGGGCTTCGGCGCGTCGCGGCGCCCACCCCCAACCCCTCCCCGTCGGGGGAGGAGAGTTTTCAAAACTCGAACTGCGCGCGGACGGCGAAGATATCGACGCCATAGTCGCGGTCGGGGATCGGCGCGGTCGAGCCCGGCACCACCACCGCGGCGCGCGGGCCGCCTTCGATCTCGGCGCGCGTGTACTGCGCCATGAAGCGCACATAATCGATCGGCTGCCAGATCAGGCTGGCGAGATAGCCCGTCTGCGTGCCGCCGTTGACGAAGTTGGGCGCGGCGAAGCTTGTCGCCGGGGTGCCGGTCGCGACCCGGTCGCGCAGGTCGAGATAATCGTAGCGCAGGTTGACGCCGACCGCGCCCCAGCCGCCCTTGTCGAAGCCCTTCTTGACGCTGGTCCGCTGCCAGCTCCCGTCGCGATAGCCGCGCGTCTCGCCGGTCAGCCACCAGCCGGCCTCGGCGTACCAGGAGAAGAAGTCGGCGTTGCCGGCAAAGGCGGTGCCGCCCGCCACCGATTCGATGCCGGTCAGCGTCGCCGGGTTGGCAATGGTGTCGGTTTTCACCCACTGCGCTTCGCTTGCGACGTGAAGCGGCCCGAAGATGCCGGCGGCCTCGATGCCATAGATGTCGTCGCCCCGCGCCGCGACGAGGCCGGTATCGGTGAAGCGCACGTCGGTGGTCTGGACGAACGGCCGCGCGCGATACTGGAAGTTGAGCGCATTGCTCTGGAATTCGCGGTGCTGGTAGGTGGCGCCGAGGTGGATCCGCCCGCCGAGCGCCTCGGGCGACCAGACCAGCCGCGAGCCGAACATCCAGTCGTCATTGTCGAAATTGGCGTTGATGCTGTCGTTGAACAGGCCCGCGTTGAAGCGCAGATCGCCCTGAACATAGCCGACCGCGGCGCCGATGCGGCGACTGTGCACGAAGGCATCGGTCATCTGCGCCCGTTCAATAAACGTGGTCGCGCCCGAACTGCTCATCGTCTCCAGCCCCTGGAAGGGATAGAAATAGCCGAATTGCGCGCTGACCGGGCTGCCCTTCGGCGCGTACTGGAACATCACATCCTCATAGCCGACCCCGCCTTGCGCGAAGTCGAACTCGGCGCGCCACTTGATGCCGCCGGGCACGTCGCCCTCGAAGCCGAACAGGATCCGGCGCGAGCGCGAGTTGAAGCCGAGGTTGGCGGTCGGGATGTTGCCGTTGGGATTGCCGACGCTCGCCGCGTCGAACTGCATGCGGCCGCGCGGCTTGAAGCGCCAGCCGCCCTCGGCGGTGAACTCCGGCGCGCCCTTCCACGCGACCTGCACCGGCGGCGTCGCGGGCTTGGGCGCTGGCGCGGGAGGTGCTGCAGCGGTCGCCACCGGCGGCGTCGCCGGGCTCGCGCTCGCCTGCGCGGCAGTCAGCGTCTTCAGTTCCTCGAGTTGCTTCTGCAGCGCATCGATCTGCGCCTGCATCGCCTCGATGCGCGCGGTGGTCGCGGCATCCTGCGCCACCACGGGCGATGCCATCGCAACCAAGGCCGCCCCTGCCAGATACTGCCAGCGCTTCGCCATCGACCGATACTCCCCAAGCCTTGTCGGACGGGGTCATCACCGTCCGGTGTCTCATGGGTTGCGGCGGTATGACGCTTTTATGTCACTTAGATGACAGTGATGGTCGAACACCCGCGATCTGTCCCTCTCCCGCCTGCGGGAGAGGTTAGGTGAGGGTGTGCGAGCGCCAGCGAGCTTATCGCCGGCGCTGCTGAACTGAGGAGGCGGTACACCCTCACCCTCCCACTGCTACGCAGCGGGCCCCTCCCTCTCCCGCAAGCGGGCGAGGGGTAAAAAAGAAACGGCCCCGCCGCTAGGGCGAGGCCGCTCTCATTCTCGCAATCCGAAAGGATCAGTCGGCCGGAGCCAGTTCGCCTTCCTCGGCGCCTTCGCGGCGCGGGCGGCGGCCGCGGCTGCGGCTGCGGCGGCGCGGCGCTTCTTCCTCACCATTGGCGCCGGCCTCGACGGCGTTGCCTTCGGCATCACCCTCGCCGTCACCATCGCTGTCGTTGCCGCCCTTTGCCACCGGCGCGTCGGCCTGCGGCTCGGGGATCATGCGGGTCATCTCGCTGACGCGGATCGGCGCGGCGTTCTCGATGACGCCGTCATCGTCGTCATCGCCATAGTCGTCGCCATTGTCATTGCCGTTATCGGCGCCATTGTCGCCGCCGTCGCGATCGTCGCGGCGCTGCTGATACTGCTGACGCTGCGCCTGCTGCTCTTCCTGGCGGGCGCGGAATTCGTTGAGCACGCGGTAATAATGATCCGCATACTGCATATAATATTCGGCGGAGACGCGGTCGCCCTGCATGCTCGCGTCGCGCGCCAGCTGCTTGTATTTTTCGAGGAGCTGGTGCGCGTTGCCGCGAACCCGGACCTCGTTGCGGTTGCCCATATCGGGCGAGCGGCCGCCACTCGGCGCACGCTGCGGACCACCGCCACCACCGGGGCCGCCACGTCCACGGCGGCGACCATTCTGACCGTTTCTCATCAAATCACTTGTCCCTGATCCATCCGGATTAACGGGGCTGAGCGCATGACTTTCGCGCGAGCACGGAACCGAACAATCGGCCGTCTGCTGTTGTTGAAGTCATTGGCAGGGGAGAAAGCTCCACCCCGCTCGTCCTTTGTCTAGCCGGAACGTTTGGCTCTTCCAAGCCCAAAACTTACCCTGCGTCAGCGGCGCGCAGCGAGAGGCAGCGGGGCCGGCCGGCGAGGTCGCGCCGAAGCGTGGGAAGCAACCCATGCGCCACGGCGATCTCGCTCACCAAGTCGGCCTGAAGATAGCCGATTTCAAGGTGCGCCGACCCGCCGGGGGAAAGAATGGTGGTCAGTGCCGGAATGATCTTCCGATAATCGTCGAGCCCGCCCTGCCCTGCGAACAGCGCTGAACCGGGCTCGTAGTCCGCGACTTCCGGCGCCAGCACCTCCTCGGTGCCGACATAGGGCGGGTTCGACAGGATGATGTCGAAGCGCCCGCCGATCGCCGCCGTCCAATCGCCGACGATGAAGGCGCTGCGGTCGGCGAGGCCTAGCCGCTGCGCATTGTCCGCCGCCACCGATGCCGTGCCTTCCGAGCGATCGACGCCGAGCCCCCAGGCGCCCGGGCGCTCGTGCAACACCGACAGCAGCAGGCAGCCGCTCCCCGTCCCCAGATCCAGCACGCGCGGCGCCGGGCCGGCGGCGGCGAGCGCGGCTTCGACGATCGTCTCGCTGTCGGGGCGCGGGATCAGCGTGTCGGGGGTCACCCGGAAATCGAGCGACCAGAATTCGCGGTGACCGAGGATGTAGGCGACCGGCTCCCCGCCCATCCGCCGTTCGACCAGCGCGCCGAACGCCGCCTCATCCAGATCGTCGTGCAGATGGCGGAGCAGAAGCTCGTTGCGATCGACGCCGAGCACATGCGCGGCGAGCAGTTCCGCATCGAGCCGGGGGCAGTCACCGGGCAGCTTCGCAGCCGCCGCGGCGATGGCGTCACGCGCCCGCATCGAGATTGGCGAGCCGCGACGCCTGATCCTCGTTGATCAGCGCCTGCACCAGCTCTTCCAGCCCATAGCCCTGCAGGATTTCCTCCAGCCGGTGCAAGGTCAGGTTGATGCGGTGATCGGTGACGCGGCCTTGCGGGAAATTATAGGTGCGGATGCGCTCCGACCGGTCACCCGAACCGACCATCGACTTGCGGTCGGCGGCGCGCGCGGAATCGAGCTTGCCGCGCTCCAGATCATAGAGGCGCGAACGCAGCACCTTCATCGCCTTCGCCTTGTTCTTGTGCTGCGATTTCTCGTCCTGCTGGCTGACGACGAGGCCGCTCGGGATATGGGTGATGCGCACCGCGCTGTCGGTGGTGTTGACCGACTGGCCGCCGGGCCCCGACGAGCGGAACACGTCGATGCGCAGATCCTTCTCGTCGATCTTCACGTCGACCTCTTCCGCCTCGGGCAGCACCGCCACCGTCGCCGCCGAGGTATGGATGCGCCCCTGCGTCTCGGTCGCGGGCACGCGCTGCACGCGGTGGACGCCGCTTTCGAACTTCAGCCGAGCGAACACGCCGGGGCCGGTAACGCTGGCGACGACTTCCTTGTAGCCGCCGACATCGGCCGCCGAAGCCGAGATCAGTTCCACCCGCCAGCCGCGCTCCTCGGCATAGCGCTGGTACATGCGGAACAGGTCGCCCGCGAACAGCGCCGCCTCGTCGCCGCCGGTACCGGCGCGGATTTCGAGCATCGCCGACTTCTCATCGGCGGCGTCCTTCGGCAGAAGCGCCACCGACAGCGCGCGTTCGGCGTCGGGCAGCTTGCCCTCGACCTCGCCGATCTCGGCCTCCGCCATCTCGCGCATCTCGGCATCGCCCGCCGGATCGTCGATCATCGCGCGCAGGCCGGCGACTTCTTCACGCAACCCGCGCAGTTCGCGCGCCTTCTCGGCGACCGGCGTCAGCTCGGCATATTCCTTCGACAGCTGCACGAAGCGCTCGGCCGACAGATCGGGCCGCGCCATCTCCGCCGACAGCTCGGAGTGGCGTGCTTCGATCTGCGCGATGCGGTTTGCGGGAACGCTCATGCTCGGCTCTTACCCAATTCTCTTCTTTTTATCGTCATCCCGGCGAAGGCCGGGATCCATTCTCCGAAGCGTCGGCGGTAATGGATCCCCGCCTTCGCGGGGATGACGATGCTATTTAAGGGCGTTGGTCAAATCTGACAGCGCCACGCGTTTCTGCTCGCCGCTCTTCAAATCCTTCACCGTCGCCTCGCCGGCGGCCAGCTCGTCATCACCGAGGATGACGGCGAAGCGCGCGCCGGCGGCGTCGGCCTTGGCCATGCGCTTCTTCATATTGCCGCGCCACGCCTGCTCGGCGGCGATGCCGCTCGCGCGAAGCTGGCCGAGCACATTCATCGCGGCAGCCTCGGCCGCCTCGCCCATCGGGATCACCGCGACATTGACGGTTTCGGCCGCCGGCGCCTCGATCAGCATCGACAGCCGCTCGATGCCCGCCGCCCAGCCGACCGCCGGGGTGGGGGCGCCGCCGAGCGCTTCGATCAACCCGTCATAGCGGCCGCCGCCGAGGACGGTGCCCTGCGCGCCGAGGTACGTGGTCACGAACTCGAAGGCGGTGTGGCGGTAATAGTCGAGCCCGCGCACCAGCGTTTCGGTGCGCACGAACGGCACACCCGACGCGGTCAGGCCCGCCTGCACCTTGTCAAAGAAGCCGCCGGCCTCTGCGGTCAGATAGGCGTCGATCTTCGGCGCGTCGGCGACGAACGCCTTGTCGCGCTCGTCCTTGGAATCGAGGATGCGCAGCGGGTTCTTCTCCAGGCGCTCCTGGCTCTCCGCCGACAGGTCGCCCTTCACCTTGCTGAAGTAGGTGATCAGCGCCTCGCGCCAGGCGGTGCGCGTCTCGGCGTCGCCGACGGTGTTGAGCTGCAGCACCACCTTGTCGCCAAGGCCCAGTTCGCTCAGCAACTGGTGCGCGAAGGCGATGATCTCGACGTCCGATGCCGGCTCGGCGGCGCCGACGATCTCGGCGTCGAGCTGGTGGAACTGGCGGTAGCGCCCTTTTTGCGGCCGCTCATAGCGGAACGCCGCGCCCCACGCCGCGAGCTTCAGCGGCGCATGCTGCTGCCAGCCGTTCGACAGATAGGCGCGCGAAATGCCGGCGGTGAACTCGGGACGGAGCGTGATCGACTCCCCGCCGCGGTCCTCGAAGGTATACATTTCCTTCGAGACGACATCGGTAGTCTCGCCGATCGAGCGGGCGAAGATTTCGGTGAATTCGAACATCGGCACATGGACGGTGCGGAAGCCGTAGAGCCGCCGCACGCGGTCGAACGCCGCCACCACGCTTTCGAAGCGCGCGGCTTCTTCGCCGAAGATGTCCTGCGTGCCGCGCACGCGCTGAGCCTTGTCCGCCATGCGCGCGGCTTTATCGGATGCGCCGTTGCGGCGCTAGTGAGCGCCGCCCGTGACGAGCTTCAGCCCGACGATGCTGCCGATCAGCGTTGCGATCAGCGCAAGGCGCAACGCGTTCGCCGGCTCCTGATAAAAGGCGATGCCGACGATGACGGTGCCGACCGCACCGATGCCCGCCCAGACCGCGTAAGCCGTGCCGAGCGGGATCGAGCGCGACGCAAGCTCCAGCAATCCCATCGAAAGCGTGACGCTGACCAGGAAGCCGATCGTCCACGGCACGTTCCTGAATCCGTCGGCGTAGCGCAGGCAGGTGGTGAACCCGACCTCGAACAATCCGCTCAGCACCAGCCACGCCCACGCCATTTGTCGCATCCTTTGCCTTGGACTTTCCTCGCGGCTGCTTCTACACGCGCCCGCCATGAACATCGACCGCATCTCCATCGGCGCCGAGCCGCCGCACGACCTCAACGTCATCATCGAGATTCCCGCCGGCTCCGAGCCGGTGAAATACGAGATCGACAAGGCGTCGGGTGCGCTGTTCGTCGACCGCATTATGCACACCGCGATGCGCTATCCGGCGAACTACGGCTTCATCCCGCACACGCTGTCGGACGACGGCGACCCGCTCGACGCGCTGGTCGTGGCCGGCGTGCCGTTCGTGTCGGGCTGCGTGGTGCGTGCCCGCGCGGTGGGCGTTCTGGTCACCGAAGACCAGAAGGGCGGCGATGAGAAGCTGCTGATGGTGCCGGTCGACGACCTCCACCCTTATTACACCGGCGTGAAGTCCTACACCGAGCTGCCGTCGATCGTCGTCGAGCAGATCGAGCATTTCTTCGCGCATTATAAGGATCTGGAGCCCGGCAAGTGGGTGAAGGTCCACGGCTGGCAAGGCCCCGAGGTCGCCGAGCGGCTGATCTTCGAGGGCATCGAGCGGGCCAAGGCGGCGGGCGTCGGTGAGCCGCCGGAGGCGCGGGCGAAGTAAGAGCGCATAATCATCGTCATTCCCGCGCAGGCGGGAATCCATACCTTCAGGCGGCTCGGCGTATGGATCCCCGCCTTCGCGGGGATGACGATATTGGGATGGTCGGGCGGCCTCAGCCCCTCGCCAGCGCCTTCAGCGCATCGCCTGTCACGCGGTTGACCGTCCACTCGTCCATCGCGACCGCGCCGAGCGAGCGGTAGAAGGCGATGGCCGGCGCGTTCCAGTCGAGGACCGACCATTCGAGCCGCCCGCAGTCGCGCTCGACGCCGATCGCCGCCAGCCGCGCGAGCAGCGCCTTACCGACCCCAGCCCCGCGCGCGTCGGGCGTGACATACAGGTCTTCGAGGTAGATGCCGGGCTTCCCCGTCCACGTCGAGAAATTGTGGAAGAACAGTGCGAAGCCGAGCGGCGTGGCGCCCTCCTCCGCGATGATTGCCTCGGCGTAAGGACGGTCGCCGAACAGCACCCGGGTAAGATCGGCCTCGGTCGCCTTCACTGCGTCGGGCTCGCGCTCGTAGATCGCGAGTTCCTTCACGAAGCGCAGGATGGTCGGGACGTCGGCAGCCGTGGCGTCGCGGATCATTTCTTCTTTTTCTTCGTCCGGCCGGCGATGGCGAAGGCAGCAACGGCGAGGCGCAGCATCTCCTGCTCGTCGTCATAGGCGCCGTCGGGCACCTGGCGGTAGCTCGTCACCACCGTTTTGCCGCCCATGTCGTAGGTGAACGCCTTGCGGCCCTCATATTCGCCGACCGTCGCGGCGTCCGTCTTCAGATAGAGTTCGCCGTCGAGGATCAGGCCGGTCATGCACTTGTCGATATAGACCGCCAGCTCGCCGAAAGTCTTGCGGACGCTCACCTCGCCCAGCGGCGCGAGCTGCTCCTTCAGGTCGGCGGCAAGCGCGTCGCTCACTCGGCAGCGACCGCCTGGGCCTCGGCGGCGGCCTCGATCTCGGCCGCCTTCTTCTCGACGAGGCTGACGATGTGGTCGACCATATTCTCGTCGTTGATGTGGTGGTCGGTGACGCCCGACAGATAGACCATATGCTTGCCGGCACCGCCGCCGGTGATGCCGATATCGGTCTCGCGCGCCTCGCCGGGGCCGTTGACGACGCAGCCGAGCACCGACAGCGACAGCGGCGTGCGGATATGCTGCAACCGCTGCTCCAGCGCCTCGACGGTCTTGATGACGTTGAAGCCCTGACGCGCGCAGGACGGGCAGGACACGACGCGGACGCCGCGATGGCGCAGGCCGAGGCCTTTGAGAATCTCGAAACCGACGCGAACCTCTTCCTCGGGCTCGGCGGACAGGGACACGCGCAAGGTGTCGCCGATGCCGTACCAGAGCAGCGAGCCGATGCCGATCGCCGACTTGACGGTGCCGCCGACAAAGCCGCCCGCCTCGGTGATGCCGAGGTGCAGCGGGCAATCGACCGCTTCGGCGAGCTGCTGATAGGCGGCGACGGCGAGGAATATGTCGCTCGCCTTCACCGCGACCTTGTACTCGCGGAAATCATGGTCCTCGAGCAGCCGGATATGGTCGAGCGCGCTTTCGACCAGCGCCTCGGGGCACGGCTCGCCGTATTTCTCGAGCAGGTCCTTCTCAAGGCTGCCGGCGTTGACGCCGATGCGGATCGCGCAGCCGTTGGCCTTGGCGGCATTGACCACCTCGCGCACCCGGTCGGCCGAGCCGATATTGCCGGGGTTGATGCGCAGGCAGGCGGCGCCGGCGTCGGCGGCTTCGAGCGCGCGCTTGTAGTGGAAATGGATGTCCGCGACGATCGGCACGCGCGACGCGCGAACGATCTCCTTCAGCGCCGCGGTCGATTCCACATCGGGGCAGGACACGCGGATGATGTCGGCGCCGGCCTCCTCGCAGCGGCGGATCTGCTCGATCGTCGCCTTGGCGTCGGAGGTCAGCGTGTTGGTCATCGTCTGCACGGTGATCGGCGCGTCGCCGCCCACCGGCACCTTGCCGACCATGATCTGACGGGACTTGCGGCGGGTGATATCCCGCCAGGGACGCAGGCTCATGAAGGTTCCGGGCTTTCCGCCAAACGATCGTCGCTCGCCATATACGCGGCGTGTGACAGTTCAGGAAGGGCCGCGGCGTGCCGCGCGACGACCTGCCCCGCCAGTGCCGCCAGCGCAGTGCGCAGTTCGGGCGGATCGATGACGTCGATCTCCGGCCCGACGCCGAGCAGCATCAGCGCCGCCTGGCCGATGGTTTCGATGGGCAGGCGCACGCGGTTGCCCTCGGCGGCGGCCACCGCCACTTCGGCAAAGGCGCCAAGCCCGGCAAGGCGGATAAGGCCTTCGGCGGTCGCGTCGACCACCGCGATGCCGGGACGCAGCTCGGTTTCGAAGCGGGCCATCTCCTCGGTCCAGAAGGTGGCGAGGTCGAAATCGGCGGGCCGCACGAACTTTTCCTCGGTGGCGGCGAAGGCGCGGAGGTTGGAGACCCGGAAGATGCGCAGCTTCCCCGCGCCGCGCGCCACCATGTACCAGGCGCCCGCCTTCAGCACGACGCCGACCGGCTCGACCTCCCAGTCCCGCTCGCCTGTCCAGCTCTCGTAGCGCATCGTCACCCGCACCTCGTCGAGCACGGCGCGGCCGACCGCGGGCAGGTGCGGCACACTGTCGGCGGCGCGGTACCAGTTGACCGGGTCGAGATGAAAGCGCGAGCCGATCCGTCCCGCCGCATCGCCCGCCCCGGACGGCAGCGCGGCGAGCAGCTTGTTGCCCGCCACACTCGCCGCCGGGCCGATGCCGAGCGCCGCCGCCGGCCCCGGCAGGCCGATCATGAACAGCGCCTCCGCCTCCGCCGCCGACAGGCCGGTCAGCCGGGTGCGGTAGCCGTCGAGCAGCTCGAACCCGCCGCCGGGGCCGCGGTCGCCATAGACCGGCACGCCGGCGGCGCTCAGCGCGTCGATGTCGCGATAGATGGTGCGCACCGACACCTCGAACTCGGCGGCGAGCGCGTCGGCAGTCAGCCGGCCGCGGAGCTGCAGCAGGATGAGGATCGACAGAAGGCGGCTGGCGCGCATGTCTTCGCTGTAGCGCAGAATAGCTGACGCCGCATGTCAGGATGACGCACGCAGGATCATGTCTTCACTCAACAGGAGGGCAGGATGGCGAACGGAATGGAACGGTGCGGGTTGCTGCAGGCAGCGACGGGCGTGGCGGTGGGCATGGTGGCAGCGAGCCTGGCCAGTGCGCGGACGGTCGCCACGCCGAGCACCGCCCCGGCCGGCGGCGGCGATTTCGCCTTCCTCGCCGGTGAATGGAAGATCGCGCAGCGGCGGCTTGCCGACGGCAAGTGGGACGAATTCCCCGGCGAGGCCACCGTCCATTCGCTGCTCGGCGGCCTCGCCAGCATCGAGGAGCTGCGCATTCCGGCGCGCAACTTCTTCGGCGTGGAGGTGCGCAGCTTCCACCAGAAGGAGCGGAAGTGGGCAGATCATTGGATGAGCGCCGGCAACGGCGTGGTGAACGACCCGATGATGGGCAGCTTCGCGGGCGGCGTCGGCACCTTCCTCGCCGAGGAGGAGATCGAGGGCGGCGGCAAGCTGATCGCACGCGGCGTGTGGGACCGGGTCACGCCGACGTCGTGCCGTTGGCACCAATCGACCTCGAGCGATGGCGGGAAGAGCTGGGACTATAATTGGTACATGGACTGGACGTGGGTTTAGCTGGGGCTCACCGCCCTCCCCTCCCCGTCATACCGGCGAAAGCCGGTATCCAGACCAGCGTCCGGCTGGATACCGGCTTTCGCCGGTATGACGACCGGGGGTGTGCCGATGGCGACGTCCCCACAAACGAAAAGGGCGCCCGGTTTTCCGGACGCCCCTTCGTTCTCAACCGAAACCGCCGTTAGCTGGCGGCGCCGCCCGAGATCACGGTCACGCCCCGGCGGTTCTGGGCGAAGCTCTCTTCGTCCGAACCCTGCACCTCGGGGCGCTCCTTGCCGTAGGAGATCGTCGAGATGCGGGCGGCACCGACGCCCTGCGCGGCGAGGTGGTTCTTCACCGCGTTGGCGCGGCGGTCGCCGAGCGCGAGGTTGTATTCGCGGGTGCCGCGCTCGTCGGCGTGGCCTTCGACGGTGATGCGGACCTGGCCGTAGCGCTGCAGCCAGGTGGCCTGCTTGTTGAGCGTGCCGCGCGACGCCTCGTCGAGCTCGTAGCTGTCATAGGCGAAATAGACGCGGTCGCCCGCCTGCTGCTGGAAGTCGGCGGCCGAACCGGGGACCGCGCTCGACGACACCGGGCCCGGCGTCTCGCCGGTGGTCGGGGCGGTCGGGGTGGTCGTTGCGGCCGGCGGCGGCGGCGGGGGCAGGTCTTCTTTCTTCTTCGAGCATGCCGCGGTGGCGACGAGCCCGGTGATCAGCAGAACCTGCAAGGGAAGTGAGCGCATTTTCCTCTCCTTCAACGTTTTCGTTTCGAATTCAGAATGAATGTCTCTTATCGCAACAACGGCGACCATGCCGGGTCCGATCCATCGAGCGGCGTTTTGATGCGACGCTCGTTGAGGCCGGTGAGATCCACCGACCAGAGATCGGCGCTGCCGCCGCGGGCCCGCGACGACTGGCCGGTGCGGAAGAACATGATGACGCGGCCGTTGGGCGACCAGGTCGGCCCCTCGTCCTGCCAGGCGTTGGTGAGCAGGCGCTCGCCGCCGCCGTCGGGGCGCATCACGCCGATCTTGAACTGGCCACTGCCCATCTTGGTGAAGGCGATCAGGTCGCCGCGCGGGCTCCACACTGGCGTCGCATAGCGGCTGTCGCCGAAGCTGATGCGCTGCTGGCCCGACCCATCGGCGTTCATCACATAGATTTGCTGGCCGCCGCCACGATCCGATTCGAAGACGATCTTCGACCCGTCGGGCGAGAAGCTCGCCGCGGTATCGATGCCCGGCGAGGTGGTCAGCCGCGTCAGCCGGCGCGAGCCGATGTCGAGGCGATAGATATCGGTGTTGCCGCCGACCGCCATCGAGATGACGAGGCTGTTGCCGTCGGGTGCGAAGCGCGGCGCGAAGGTCATGTTGGGGAAATCGCCGACCAGCTGCTGCGAGCCCGAACCGATGTTGTAGACGTACACGCGCGGCCGGTTCTGCGCGAAGCTCATATAGGCGATCGTCTGCTGGTTCGGCGCGAAGCGCGGCGTCAGCACGAGACTCTGCCCGTTGGTCAGGAAGCGGTGGTTGGCGCCGTCCTGGTCCATGATCGCCAGCCGCTTGATGCGCTTGATCTTCGGCCCGGTCTCCGAGACGTAGACGATGCGGCTGTCGAAATAGCCCGTCTCGCCGGTCAGCCGCGAATAGACCATGTCGGCGCAGCGGTGCGCGAGGCGCCGCCAGGTCGAAACCGTGGCGGTGAAATTCTGCGCGTCGAGCCGTTCCTCCGAGAACACGTCATAGAGGTAGCAGCCGAGCGTGATGGTGCCGTCGGCGTTGGCCTGCACCGAGCCCGTCACCAGCGCCTGCGCGGCGACGGTGCGCCAGCTCGGGAATTGCGGCGCCGACACGTCCGGGAAACTGACCGTCGTGGTGTAAGCCGCCGGGTTGAGCGGCTTGAACAGGCCCGAACTTTCGAGGTCGGCGGCGATAACCTCGGCCATCTGCTTGCCGAGCGCGTCGGTGCTGCCCGCCGCGGTCGGCGCCACGGTCGGCGTCGCGAAGGCCGGGACGGCGATCGGCATCGGCTGCTGGATGCCGCTGTTGATGTCGACGCGAAGCACGGCATGGGCCGGAACGGCGGCGACCGCCGCCAGCATCGCGAACATCAGGGGTAAAAGGCGCATCCGGGCTCCTTAATTCATCTTCGACGGATCGAAATTCAGTTCGAACAGCTTCCAGGCGTCGAAATACTCCGCCGGAAGCGTAAGCGGTGAACAACGGATGACGGCTCGCCGGGCACTCTCGGCGAACGCACGAGCATAGGCCTGGTTTCCGCCGGTCACCCCGGTTTGGTCCAAAACTTCCGGCACGCCGGTCACGGCGCCCTGTCGGCTGAGCTGAATGCGCAGCACCACGGTCATGTTGCCGACGCCCTCGCCGCCGAGCGGCGGGTTCCAGCAGGGCGCGACCTGCGAGCGGATCGCCTGCTCTAATGTCGCGGTGGCGCGCGCATCGAGCCGCGCGCCCTTGGGCAGCGACTTTTCGATCGACTGCGCGGTGGCCGAGGTATCGACGGGCTTGCGCTGCGCCTTGGGCAGTGCCTTGTTGATGAGGTCGGACAATTGCTGCGCCTCGGCGACCTTGTCGGCCTTCTTCACCGCCTTGGGCTTGGCTTCGGCCTTGGGCTTCGCCGCTTCCTTCTTCGGCTCGGGCTTCGGCTTGGCATCGAGCGCCGGCACCGGGCTCAGCAGTTCGGGCTTCGGCGCCGGCTCGGGTTCGGGCGCGGCGGCCTCGACCGGCGAAATCTCGGGCGCCGACGCCTCGATGGTTTCCTGCGGCGCGGCCTCCATCGACGGCTTGGGCGGCTCGGTGATGCGCGGCACGTCGCTGATCTCGACGATCTCGACCGGCACCGCCTCGCTGAAGCTTGGCAGCGCCGCCTGGTGCATCGACCAGGTCAGCGACAGGCCGGCGAGCAGCGCGAGATGCGCTGCGCCGGCGAGCATCAAGGCGCGCGTTTCGGTCATTCGTCGTTCGGCTGCTCCCGCCCGGAACTGGGCTCGCCTGTGCCTTCGCTTACCAGCGCCACCTTGCCGAAGCCGGCGGCGTTGACCTCTCCGACGATGCGCATCACCCGACCGTAGTCGAGGCTGCTGTCGGCACGCACATACACGCGCGGCTCGTCGGCGGCCCGCGCTTCGCGGATCGCCGTAAGCTTCGCCGCCAGATCATCGGGGGCGATAGCTTGCTCGTCGATGAACAGCTTTCCGTCACGGTCGAGCGAGAGCTGCACGGGGGTATTGTCCTGCTTCAGGGCGCCGGCGCGGCTGTCGGGCAGATCGACCGGCACGCCCGACACCAGCAGCGGTGCCGTGATCATGAAGATGATCAACAACACCAGCATGACATCGACGAGCGGCGTCACGTTGATCTCGGCCATCGGCGCGCGGCGCGAGCCGCGGCCCCCGCCCAGGTTCATCGACATGAGATGCCTCCTTCACCCTCTCCTCTCCTGGAAGGGGAGGGGGACCGCCGAAGGCGGTGGTGGGGTGGAAGCGCCGCGGCCCCTCCACCCTGCTGCGCAGGGTCCCCCTCCCCGTTCCGGGGAGGATGAGCGCGCGCGAGCATCACTTCTCTTCCATCTGGTCGAGCTGCCGCGACAGCAGCCCGTGGAATTCCTCGGCGAAATGCTGGAGGCGCGCTTCCAGCCGGCCGATGCCGTGCAGCAGCCGGTTGTAGCCGATGACCGCCGGGATGGCCGCAAACAGGCCGATCGCAGTCGCAAACAGCGCCTCGGCGATGCCCGGCGCGACGACAGCGAGCGTCGTATTCTGCGTCGCGGCGATCGAGGTGAAGGCGCGCATGATGCCCCAGACGGTGCCGAACAGCCCGACGAACGGCGCGACCGAGCCGACGGTGGCGAGGATGTTCAGCCGATCGGACAGCTCGTCGATCTCGCGGCCGATCGCCACCGACATGATGCTGGTGAGGCGGGCGCGCACGCCCTCCCGGTCGAAGCGGCCCTTGCCGAGCGAACGGCGCCACTCGTTCATGCCGGCGTTGAACACCTGCGCCGAGGGGTGCTTCGACTTCTGCGACTTGTCGTAGAGGTTGTCGATCGAATCCGAGGCCCAGAAATGATCCTCGAACTTCGCCGCTTCCTTGTTGATCTGCTTCAGCCGCCGCGCGCGGTCGATGATGATCGCCCACGACCAGATGCTGGCGAGCAGCAGGCCGACCATCACGCCTTTGACGATGATGTCCGACTGCAGGAACAGCGCCCAGGGCGACAGGTCGGCGGCGCCGGCGACGCTTACGCTTGCTTGGTTCATTTGGCTTCCTGTCCTGTGGTGAGACGCTCGAACGTCTCACGCCATTCCCGGGGCTGACGCTTCGGCCGCCCGTCCGTTCCGAGGAAGGCAGCGGTAACGCGGCCTTCGGTGAGCAGTATGTCGCCGCGCCAGATATCCTGCGCGATCTCGCAGGCGGCGGCGCGAACGCCGATCACCCGGCTGCGCACGAGCAGCGCGTCTTCGAGCTTCGCCGGGCGGCGGTAGACGATGTTGAGATCGTGGACCGCGTAATAGCCTTCGCCCGCGTCCATCGTCGCGCGCTGGTCGATGCCGGCAGCGCGCAGCATGTCCGACCGCGCGCGCTCCATGAAGCGGAGGTAATTGGCGTGATAGACGATGCCGGAAAGGTCGGTGTCCTCGAAGTAGACGCGCAGCGCGAAGCGGTGCTCGGTGCCGACGAAGGTACCGGCGTAAGGCTGCTCCGAAGGCTGCTCCTGGGACGGGGCGGTCACGGTCATCGCGCCGCTAGATAGAAGGTTAACCGAGATTACGGAAGATATGGCTTTTTTATACCAGCGCGCGCCGCTCACAGTTCGTCGAGGAGCGGCAGCGCCGAGGGCGGCGCCCCGGCAGGCGGCGTCAGCCCCAAATGCTTCCACGCCAAGGGGTTGAGCATGCGGCCGCGTGCGGTGCGCGCGACGAGCCCGGCCTGGATCAGGAACGGCTCGACCACCTCTTCGAGGCTGTCGCGCGCCTCCGAAAGCCCCGCCGACAGCGTTTCGACGCCCACAGGCCCACCCTTGTAGATGTCGGCGATCATGGTGAGGTAGCGCCGGTCCATGGCGTCGAGGCCGAGCTTGTCGACCTCCAGCCGGTTGAGCGAGGTGTCGGCGATCTTCGCGTCGACCCGCCCGTCGCCCGCGACATGCGCGAAGTCGCGGACGCGGCGCAGCAGCCGCCCGGCGATGCGCGGCGTGCCGCGCGACCGCGCCGCGATCTCGCGCGCGCCATCGTCGGTGAGGTCGAGGTCGAGCAGGCCGGCGGCGCGACGCACCACCTGTTCCAGCTCGTCGACCGAATAGAATTGCAGGCGCACCGGAATGCCGAAGCGGTCGCGCAGCGGCGTGGTGACGAGGCCGGCGCGGGTGGTGGCACCGACGAGGGTGAACGGCGGCAGGTCGATACGCACCGATCGCGCCGACGGCCCCTCGCCGATCATCAGGTCGAGCGCGCGATCCTCCATCGCCGGATAGAGAACTTCCTCGACCGCCGGATTGAGGCGGTGAATCTCGTCGATGAACAGCACGTCGCGCGGCTCGAGGTTGGTGAGCAGCGCCGCGAGGTCGCCCGCCTTGGCGATCACCGGCCCCGAGGTGGCGCGGAAACCGACGCCGAGTTCTCGGGCGAGAATCTGCGCGAGCGTCGTCTTGCCGAGGCCGGGCGGCCCGTGAAACAGCACATGGTCGAGCGCATCGCCGCGGTTGCGCGCCGCCGCGATAAACACGCGAAGGTTCTCGCGTGCCGCCTTCTGCCCGACGAACTCGTCGAGCGCCTTCGGCCGCAGCGCCGCATCGACGTCCTCGGGACGCCGGTTGCCGGTGATCATGCGGTCGTCGTCGTTCGCCATGCCGACCCGCCCTACCCTCTTTCGTCATCCCCGCGAAGGCGGGGACCCAGTCCACCCATAAAAAACCTGCCAACTCCGCTGGCGCCGTCTTTGTCGGGCTGGGTCCCCGCCTTCGCGGGGATGACGGGAAGGAGGTTCAACGCGCGCTCTTCTTGAGCGCGACGCGCACGAGATCGCCGAAGCCGGCTTCCGGCCCCAGCTCGGCCTGTGCCTCGGCGACGGCGCGGCCCGCTTCGGCCGGGCGAAAACCAAGGTTGGCGAGGGCCGAAAGCGCATCGCGCACCGCGCTGTCGGCGGGCGAGGCAGCCACCGCCTGCACCGACACCGAAGGCCCGGCGCCGACGCCAAGCGTGCCGGCCTTGTCCTTCAGCTCGTTGACGATACGCGCCGCGAGCTTCGGCCCGACGCCGTTCGCCCGTGCCACGCTCGCCGTGTCGCGCATCGCGATCGCCGCCTGGATGTCGGCGGGCGGCAGCACGGAGAGGATGGCGAGCGCCACCCGGCCGCCGACGCCCTGCACGGTGGTCAGCAGGCGGAACCAGTCGCGCTCATCCTCGCTGGCGAAACCGAACAGCTGGATCGCGTCCTCGCGCACCTGCGTCTCGACATGCGCCACCACCGGCGACCCCATCGGGCCGAGCGCCGATAGCGTCCGCGCCGAGGCGGAGATCAGATAGCCGACGCCGTTGACGTCGATCACCGCGGCATCGGCCCCCGCCGACACCAGCACCCCGCTCAGCCGTGCGATCAACGGTGGACCCTCTCATATGCTTTTGCCGTGTTTAGGATATGCGCGTGCGCGATGGCGACCGCCAGCGCGTCGGCGGCGTCCGGGCCGGCGATGACGGTGCCCGGCAGCAGCCGCTTCACCATCGCATGCACCTGGCCCTTGTCCGCTTGGCCCGTGCCGACCACCGCCTTCTTTATGACGGTCGGCGCATATTCGCCGACGACGATCCCCGATCGGGCCGCCGCCAGCATCGCGACGCCGCGCGCCTGCCCGAGCTTCAGGGTCGAGCGCGGGTTCACGTTGACGAAGGTTTCCTCGACGGCGGCGGCTTCGGGGCGGTGTTCGGCGATCACCGCCTCCAGCGCCTCGAACAGCTGCGTCAGCCGCTGGCCGAGCGCCTCGTCGGCGCCGCTCTTCACCTGTCCATTGGCGACATGGCGCAAGCGATTGCCCTGCGCCTCGATGACGCCCCAGCCGGTGCTCTGCAGGCCCGGATCGAGGCCGAGGAAGATCATGGACGGCACCTTAGCGGATCACGCTAAATTCCCAACGGCGATTTCCCCTCGCCCGCTTGCGGGAGAGGGAGGAGCCCGCCGCGTAGCGGTGGGAGGGTGAGGGTGTTCTGCCGGTGGGGGCTCGCTGACGCTCGCACACCCTCACCTAAACTCTCCCGCAAGCGGGAGAGGGACTGGGCCGGCGTCAGCCCAGCTTCGCCAGCACGTCCTCGGGCACGTCGTAATTGCCCCAGACGGTCTGCACGTCGTCGTCTTCCTCGAGCGTGTCGATGAGCTTCAGCAGGGTGGCGGCATCGGCTTCCCCCACGGTGACCATCAGGCCCGGCTTCCACGCCAGCTTGGTGCCTTCCGCTTCGCCGAGCGTCGCCTCGAGCGCCTTAGCCACTTCGTGCAGGCTCTCGACCGAGGTCCAGATTTCGTGGCCCTCCTCACTCGATTCGACGTCGTCGGCGCCGGCTTCCAGCGCCGCCTCGAACACCTTGTCGGCGTCGCCCGCTTTCGCCGGATAGCTGATCAGGCCCTTGCGCTCGAAGCCGTGGCTCACCGAGCCGCCGGCGCCGAGGTTGCCGCCGTTCTTCGAGACGGCGGTGCGAACGTTGGTGGCCGTGCGGTTGCGGTTATCGGTCAGCGTCTCGATGATCAGGCTGACGCCGCCGGGGCCGAAGCCCTCGTAGCGCACTTCCTCGTAATTCTCGCTGTCGTTGCCGCCGGCCTTGTTGATGGCGCGCTCGATATTTTCCTTCGGCATGCCGCCGGCGCGGGCGGCCAGCACCGCGGCGCGGAGACGCGCATTCGCGTTGGGATCGGGCAGGCCCATCTTCGCCGCGACGGTCACCTCGCGGCTGAGCTTGGAGAACAGCGCCGAACGCTTTTTGTCCTGCGCACCCTTGCGGTGCATGATGTTCTTGAACTTGGAATGACCGGCCATCGCCGCGCGGGCCTTTCAACTAGGCGTTGTCGGAATGGCGCGGGTCATACGCGACCCGACCGGCCCGACGCAACTTCAGTCCTGCTTGAGCTCGATCAGCATCAGGTCCGCCTCGTCCAGCGTCAGCCGCGGCTGCACCACGGCCCCATCGGGGCGGAGCGCGAAATTGGGGCGGGAGGCGGTGCCGGCGGCGGTGACGGTGCGCGCCGGCCCTGACCAGGGCGTCAGGCGGATGTTGGTGCCGTCGGCGGCGTAGATGCCGGCCGAGGTGACCTCCCACGCCTCGCGATCGGGGGCGGTGATCGCCAGCGGGCGGACACGGCCGTCGCGGCCGAGCGCCGACAGGCGGGCATCGCTGGTACGGCGAACGTAGAGCGTGCCGTCGGGGCCGCGGCGCAGCACCACGGCGTCGCCAGCGGCCGGCACAACGATGGCGGCGCTGCCCGCCTGCCGCATCAAGCGCCAGCCAGCATCGGTGCGGGTCGTATAGTAGAGCGTGTCGTCCTCCCCCCAGGCGACGCTGCCCTTGGCGACGCCGTCCTCGGTGACGCGGCGCAGGCGGCTGCCGTCGGCGTCGACGGTGTAGATGTCGCTCTTCTGCTGCGCCACCGCGATGAAGGCGAGGCGCCGGCCGTCGGGCGACCAGCGCGGGGCGTAGAGATAGGAGCCGCGCAGATTGGTGACGCGCGCCGGCGCCGCACCGGGGCGCTGCACCCAGAGTTCGGCGGGGCCGCTCAGTTCGGAGACGAAGGCGAGACTGCCGTCGGCGGCGTAGGTCGGGTCCCAGTCGATGCCGGTGCCCTGCGTGATCGGCACCGCCGCGCCGCCGCCCGCCGGGACCGCGACGAGGTTGGCGCGGACGCGGGAGAGCTGCACCGCCAGCCGGCCGTGGCGGTCGGCGGACATCTGGCTGAACGCGGTGAGCCCGAGGCTGACCCGCTGCGGCGGCCGGCCACCGATGGTGTCGAGCGCCCACAGGCCGAAGTCGCCGCCGCGGTTGGTCGAGATGAACAGGGTGCGTGAATCGGCGCTCCACGTCAGCCCCGACGCCTTGAAGCCGTCATTGGTCAGCGGGCGCACCTCGCCGCTGTCGCGGTCGAGCACATAGGCGTCGTCGGCGCCGAGGGCGGCGGTACGGCGGAAGGCGATGCGGCGGCCGTCGGGCGAGACTGTGGCGCCCGCGTCGCCGGTGGCGCGCGCCGGCGGATCGGTGAGCGGCGTCAGCGCGCCGCCGGTCAGGTCGAGCGCGAACAGCCGGCGCGGGGCGTCCGCCGACACCCGGTCGGAGATGACCAGCGCATCGTCGCCGAGCCAGTCGACCATCGCGCTGGCATCGGTGCGGCAGCGGCCGACGACACGCTCCGCCCCGCGCGGCGGGCTCATCACCACCACGCTGCACGGCTGCCCGTCGATGTGCCGCACGAAGGCGAGGCGGCGACCGTCGGGTGACCAGGCGGGCGCAAGCTCGTCGGCATCGGGAGTCGCGGTCAGGCTGATCGGCGCGCTTTCGCCGACGCCCAGGCCCTGCAGGCGGATATCGCGGTTGCGGCCGAAGCCCCCGCCGCCAGCATAGGCCAGCCATTCGCCGTTGGGCGACAGCGCCGGATAGCTCTCCGTTCCCGCCTCGCGCGTCAACGGCCGCATCGACGCGGCGCTCCAGCTATCGGCGGCCGGGCGCAGCCAGAAGGCGAGCGCGAGCAGCGCCGGGATCGCCAGCAACAGCAGCGGCCAGCGGCGGCGCGGCGCCGCAACCGGTGCGGGTGCTGGCGCCACGCCCTCGAGGCGCAGCCGGTAGCCGATCTTCGGAATCGTATCGACCTCGACCGCCGGGTCGGCAGCGAGCACCTTCCTGAGCCGGCTGATCGCGCGGTTCAAGGCATCGTCGCCGACGATCAGCCCGCCCCAGCAGAGCTGCGAGAGATCATCGCGCGTCACCGCCTCGCCCTGGTTGCGCCACAGCGCGACCAGCACCTGCATGACACGCGGCTCGAGCGTCTCGACGCCCGCGTCCGATGCCACCTCCAGGGTCGCCGGCGACACGCGCAGCGCGCCCAGCCGGAAGGGCGGCTCGACCGAGGGGTCGATGCGGCGGCGGAAGGGGGCGAACGTCTCGTTCATGCGATCATCAGGAATCCATCAGGCGGCCGCCATGTCCAGCCCCCTCCATCTGCGCTTCAGCCGGGTTCGTCGAAAACAAGCAGGACCCCGGCCTTGGCACGCCCCCTTTCCACCTTTCGCCTGGCAACCGCCAGCCTCGCGCTGATCGCGCCCTTCTGGAGCGCCGCGACGGCGCAGACCACCCGCGCCGTCGAACAGGCAAACGATGCCTTCGGCGTGCGCGTCGGCATCGAGACGATCGGCCTCTATTCGGAAGGCCAGGTGCGCGGCATGAGCCTGCAGGACGCGGGCAACTATCGCTTCGGTGGCGCCTATTATGTGCGCGCCGCCAATTTGGTCGACCCGGTGCTGGCGGGCGTGACCATCCGCGTCGGCTTCAACGCGCTCGACTTCGACTTCCCGGCGCCGACCGGCGTCGTCGAATATCGCCCGCGCTCGCCGCTCGACTGGCAGGGATCGTCGGCCGAACTGGCACTTCGCGAATACAACAGCCCGTTCGTCGAGGGCATGACCTCGATCAAGCTTGGCGCACAGGCGGGCCTGCTGGTCGGCGCGCAGGCGAGCTTCTTCAACAGCTCGGCGGGAAACACCAACGACAGCTATCGGTTCGGCACCGTCGGCGAATGGCGCGGCGAGCGGGCGCGGCTGCTGGCGTTCGGCGCGCTCAACGTCTTCGATCTCGACGGCACCTACGGCAACAGCGTCAGCGGCGACGTGCTGCCGGGCAAGCAGAAGCAGCCCAACCGCTATGTGCCGAAATGGGGCGACCATGACGGCACCGACCTCAACGCCGGTCTGATCGGCAGCTATGAGGCGAGCGACGACCTGATGTTGCGCGGATCGGCGGTCTATTCGCGGCTCGATCTCGACAAGGCGGACTTCGCTTTGCTGTCGATGGACGCGACCGGGCGCGGCAGCGCGACGATCACCAGCAACCCGGCGCGCGACGCCGACGCCATCGCGCTGTCGGCGGGCGCCAGCTGGCGGCATACGCCGGGGCACCGGATATTCGGCGAGGTTCGCCTGCGCTCCAGCCGCAACCGCTTCGGCCAGGGCGTGTCGGTGCGCGTCGCCGAGTTCGACCAGGATGTCGGCCTCCCCGACACCCTTCAGCCCGTGGTGCCCGACGGCCCGCGCACCCGCGACACCGCGCAGCAGGTCACCGCCGGCGTCGGCTATGAGGCGAACTTCGGCGACCTCCGCCTGAAGGGTGGCGTGCAGCGCGCCTTCTACGAACGCGACTTCCAGCGGCCCGGCACGGCAGCCACCTCGACCGAGGAGGAGCCGTGGCTGTACGACCTGTCCGCCGTCGCCGCCTTCGCCGACCGCTGGACCGGCTTTGCCTCGATCACGCGCGGGCTGGAGGATACCGGCGTCGCACCCGCCAACGCCGTCAACCGCGACGAGGTGCTGCCGGCGATCGTCGCCGAGCAGCGCGAGGTGGGGCTGCGCTGGCGGCCGACCGATGCGGTCACCGTCATCACCTCCGCCTTCTCGATCGAGAAACCGGCGGCGGTGTTCGACGCGGCGGGCCGCTACGGCCTGTCGGGCGACCTGCGCCACCGCGGCGTCGAGCTGTCAGTCGCCGGGCGGCCGGTGCCTGAGCTGCGCATCGTCGCGGGTGCCGCGGTGCTCGACGCCGAACGCTCGGGCGAGCGTGTGGACCTCGGGCTGATTTCGAAGCGGGTGCCGGGCGTGTCGAGCTATCATGGCACCGTCGGCGCGACCTGGACGACCGGGCTCGACGGCCTTTCGCTCGACGCCAACATGGTCCACTGGGGCGCCCGCCGCGCGCGGTCGACCGGTAACCTCGAAACGCCGCCGTGGACGGTGCTCGATGTCGGCGGGCTCTACGCCTTCAGGATCGGCGACGCCGCTGCCTCGCTGCGGCTGCGCGTGCTCAACATCTTCGACAGCAAGCAGTGGGTGGCCAGCCGCTCCGAGCTTCTCGACCGCGTCAACCGGCGCGGCGTCCGCCTGTCGCTCACCCTTCGCCAGCAAGACTGAGGAAAAAAACCATGATGCTTGCCCTGCTCGCCGCTGCCGCGGCCTGCCCGTCCCTGCCCGGTATCGGGCCGGTGCTGACCCCCGCCACCAACTATGTCCTGGTCGGCGAATATCACGGCACCGTCGAGATGCCGGCGGTGGCGGCCGATGTCGCCTGCGCCGCCGCCATCACCGGCCGTCCCGTGATTTTCGGGGTGGAGTTCACCCCCGACAGCCAGTCCGCCCTCGATGCCTTCATGGCGTCGGACGGCGGCACGGCCGCCCGCTCCTCGCTCCTCGCCGCCCCCGCGTGGCGCGAGCCGGGCGGCCGCACCACCGCCGCGATCCTCGACATGCTGGAAAGCGTGCGGCGGCTCGGCAAGGCGCGCACCGTAAAGCTCATCGCCTTCGATACCGCGCCGACGCCGACGGGCACCTCGCCCGAGCGCGAGGCGGCGATGGCGGTGGCGCTGTCGGCGGCACGCGCGAAGCAGCCCGATGCCATCGTCGTCGCGCTGACCGGCGCGGGCCACGCCGACAAGGAGGGATTCACCTCGGCGAAGCCGCCGTTCCTTGCCGCCGCGGGGCGGTTGCCGGCGGCTGAGACGGTGTCGCTGAGCTTCATGCGCCCGGGCGGGCAATTCTGGGGCTGCGCCTCCCCGACCGGCGACGCGAGCGGCGGCTGCAAGGCCTATGACATGCCGCCGCGCGAACCGGTGGTGCCGCGCGGCATCACGCTCGACCCGAAGCTGCGCGGCGGCTTCGACGGTCTCTATTCGGTCGGCGGCAGCTACACCGCGTCGAAGCCGCCTAGCGCGCCGGGCACGGCGGCCCGGTGATCGCCGCGCGATCGAGCGCGGTGGTGATCGCGACCAGCTGCGCATCGGTCAGCCGGTCGAGCTGTTCGAGCGCGGTCTGCGCCGGATCATAGGCGGCCACCGCGCCACGGTTCACCGCCATCCACGCGACGATCTCCTCGATCAGCCGCTTATTGGCGATGCCGTGGCCACTGGTGCCGCCGAGTAGCGGGCTGAAGATCGACGCGAAGGCGAGGCGCGGCGAGGTGGCAAAGCGGATTTCGGACAGCTTGGCGCGATATTCGAGCTCGGCGTTCCCGAGCGTGCAGTCGCCGGTGTAGCTCGCTTGATCGAGGACATGCCGCCCTTCGTGCGCGGTGATGCTGTAGGCGACCATCGTGTCCCAATAGGCGCCCCGGAAGGCACCGGCGAAATCCTCGCCGGGCTTCAGCCGTCCGCGCACCTGCGCCGCCAGCCCGTCCAATCCGGCGAGCCGCAGCCGGTTGCGCACGCCGGGGAGGAACGCCGCCTCCTTCCCCGCCGCCACCGCGATCACGCGGTCGGTCGGGCGCTGCGTCTCGATCTCCGCCAGCAGCTTTTCGCGCGCCGGGCCGGGGACAACGGCGCGCGTCCAGGTGTCGATGCCGGTGCGATAGGGCTGGCGGACCTGCACGATGGTCGCGCCGTCGACCGCCCAGCCGCCCGGCTGGCCGCCGCCGTCCTGCAGCCAGCCCGAGAAGCTGTTGTGGACCATGTTGTCGAGCAGGATGAAGCGGATGTCGCCCTCGCGCCCGTCCTGCGCCGTATGCTGCTTTTCGTCGACGATGACATGGCCGAGGTGGATGCCGGCGACGCCGTTGGTGCGCCCCGGCTCGGTTCCGAACAGGCCGAAGGCCGCGCCGAGCACCTCCATCGGCTTGCCCTTGGGGTCGATCTTCGCGGCTGCCCCTTCGACGATGGCGGTCAGGCGCTTTTCGTAGGCCTCCTCCTCGGTCGCGCCCTTGCGGGCGTAGAGGCGGTCGTGCGCGAGGATTTCGCGGTCGATCGCGTCGCGGAAGTCGAAATAGACGGCGAGACGCTGCCAGCGCGGGCCACCGACTTTCGCCAGCCCCTGCCGTTCCGCATAGCCGCGCGCGTCGCGGTAAAAGCCGGCGCGGACCAGCAGGTCGGCCAGGTCGAACGCCGCCACCGGGTCAGAGGTAGCGGCGAGGCCGCGCGTAAAAGTGGCGGTGACCTTCGCGGGATCGAACCCGATCGCGGAAGGCGCACCCTCCCCGGCCTTCAACCAGAACCAGTCGCGCCAACCGGCAATCGCCGCGCTCGCATCGCCGGCTAGCAGGCCGAGCGCCAGTTGCAGCGCGGTGCCCTGCGTCGTCAGCCGCGCGTCCTCGGGCAGCGCGGCGAGGTTCGCCAGCCCGTCCTTCGCCACCCGCACTCGGTCGGGCGCCTGCATCGCCGAAAGCTGGAACCGACGCACACCTTCCAGCGCCACGCCCGGATCGGTGGCGACGCATTTATCGGCGAGCGCGGCGGCATCCGCCGGGAGCGGCGCGGTCGGTGACAGTTCGTTGAGGATGCGCAGGCGAAGTTGCGCCGCCGGGCATGGATCGGGGTCGCCGGGGAGGCTGGCGGCGAGAATGGCGGCGGCCTTGGTCGCATCGGCATCGGCGAGCCAGGCGATACGCGCCAGTTCCCGGCTGGCGGCGGCGCGGTCCTTCGCCGAAGCCTTGGGATCGGCGGCGACCTCGCGGTACAGCGTCTCGGCGCGGTTGACGTCGAACAGCCCGTAGGCAGCGCGCGCGTCCTCGAGGGTGGCGGCAGTGGCGGGCGCGGCGGTGAGCAGCACGGCGGCGAGGAGGAGGAAAGTCCGGTTCATGCCGCTCCTCTCGCCCAGGCCCGGCGGCGCCGTCTTGAACTAATCGGACAGGCTACGCCGCCACGTCATCGGCGACTGACCGGTGAGGGTGCGCACCGCGCGGGTCATATGCGGCTGGTCGGCGAAGCCCCAGTCGTGCGCGATGCCCGCCAGCGGCTCGTCGCCGGTGACGATGGCGCGCCACGCCCCGCGCGCCCGCACCCGCCAGCGATAATGCGCCGGGGCGATGCCGAAGGCGGCGGCGAAGGCGCGGGTCACCGAGCGGGCGGAGACGCCTTGCATTGCTGCCCAATCGGCGAGCCCCAATTCCTGTGATGCACCCAGTGCCGCCGCCAGCCGGTCGGGAAGATCATCGTCGTGCGGGGCCGTCTCGGCCCGCACCAACGCCGCGAGTGCCGCCGGATCATCGGCTGCCGCGCGCACTACCTCTTCCGGATCGTCGACCACGCCCGACGCCAGCCGCAGCGACAGGCCCACGGGCAGCGTGATGTTGACCACCACCGCGCCGCGCGCGCCGATCCGGTCGCCGTGCGCCGAGAAAGGCGAATGGACCACCACCTGACCCGCCTCGACCTTGCGCCGCCCGCCATCCCCCGCCTCGGCATAGCCGCCCGACAGCACGATCGCCGCATAGGGCGCGTCATGGCTGTGCCAGCCAAGCTGCTGGCCGGGGGCGAGGCGCTGCGCGAGACGGTCGAGGGACGAGGTCATCGCCGCCTTTTTAGCCGCTCGCGCGAACCCTCGCCTAGTGCTGTCCGCCGAAGCTGAAGCGCAGTCCGCCGTTTACCGTGAAACCTTCCGCCGGCGCCCAGCCGTCGACCGTCCAGTTGCCGTCGGTGGCGCGCACCGGGCGGATCAGCGGGTCGTATTTGGTCTGGCGGACGTTCAAGATGTTCTCGGCATTGACGAACAGCCGGACGTTGCCGACCACGATTTCGCCGAGCAGACCCATTTCAACATAGGGTTTGCTCTCGGTGCGGAACGGGTTGTTATCGAGCTGCTGGCGGCCGGTGTAGTAGGCCTCGAAGCCGACACGGCCCTTGCCATGCTCCTCCCACATCGCGACGAAGCCCGCCGTGTTGCGCGGGGTCAGCGGCACGGTGCGCCGCCCGCCCGCCGCATCGGGCTCGGTCGAGCGCAGGTGAACGTAGCTGCCGGTCAGGGTGAAGCCGTTCCAGCGGTAGCGCAGCATCAGCTCGGTGCCATAGGTGCGGGTGGTGCCGAAGTTCACCAGCTGCACGCGCGCGGGGCCGACATCCTCGAGCCGCACGGCGTCATGCATGTGCGATCCGAACAGCGTGACGTTCGCCTCGATCGGCCCGGTGCGGTAGCCGACGTCGATCGACGCCGATTCCGCCGTCTCCGCCTTCAGCCCGGCGAGCGGTGCCAGTCGCGACAGGCCGGCCGCCTCGATCTCCTCGACGAAGGGCGTCGGTGCATAGAAGCCGCTGCCCACCGAGGCGCGCACTGTCCAGCGCTCGGGCCGGTAGAGCAGCGAGACGCGCGGGCTGAACTTGGTGCCATATTCGCTGTGATCGTCGAGCCGGGCGCTGCCGGCGAGCGTCACCACCTCGCTCAGGTCGTGCTCCGCCTGCGCGAAGATCGCCGGGACCGTGTAGCGATAGTCGAACGCCGGGAACGCCTTCGAGCGGTAGCCGTCGGTCTGCACCGCGAAGCCGGCGAGCAGCGAGGTTCCCTCTTCACCGGTCGACACCGAGGCTTCGGCGAAGGCGGTGTCGTGCTCGTCATTCTCGACGACGTCGCCGAACTGGTGGCGATGATCCTGCAGCATGCCCGCCGCGCGGATGTGCAGAGTCGCGCCGCCGATCGGGTAGCTGGCGACGAGGCCGGCATCGAAGCGGTCGCTGTCCTGCGCCTGCACGAACGGGCGGCCGTCGGGGACGGTGCGGCCGGCCTTGGTGCCGCCGACCCGTTCCTCGGTCATCGCGCCGACGGTGATGAAGGCGGTCGCGCCGTCGTCGCCCTCCCAGAACAGCCGCGGCCGCGCCGTCCAGCGCTCGAAGCCCGCCATGTCGAGCCAGCCGTCGTCGTCGAGGTCTTGGCGGTCCTGCCGGTGATAGCCGCCGACCACCGACGCGCCCCAGCCACCGCCGATCGGCGTCGCGCTGTACAGCGTCAAATCCTGCCCGCCACGGCTCGTCAGATTGGCGAGCGTTTCGACCTGCAGTTCGTCGCCCGGCCGCCGCGCGACGAGGTTGACCACGCCGCCGAGCGCCGAGGGGCCATAGAGCGCCGACGCCGCACCCTTGATGACCTCGACCTGGCCGAGATCGGTCGGCGCGATCTGCAGCAGCCCCAGCGACGACGCCTGCCCACCATAGAGCGGCAACCCGTCGGCGAGCAGCTGCGTGTAGCGCCCCTTCATGCCGAGCACGCGGATGTTGGCGGCGCCGAGCGCGGGCGAAGTGGTCTGCAATCGCACCCCGCCGGTCTCGCTCAGCAGCATCGCGATGTTGCCGGGCCGCATGAGGATTTTCTCTTCGATCTCCTCGCGGTTCAGCACCTCGACGCGGATCGGCTCGTCGTGCACCCGCCGGCCGGAACGCGTCGCCTGAACGACGATCTCCTCGGCTTCTTCCTCGCCTTCCGCCTCGGGCGTCTCCTGCGCGTAGGTCGGGGCAGAGAGCAGGGCGGCGGCAAGCAACAGGCGTCGGCGAAACATCGAGTTCCTCGGCATCACATTGGGACGCCGCGGCTGATGCACCCTGTAGCCGCTACAGGGTCAAGGCCCGATCGATCAGCGGCGCATTGCCGCGGTGGCGACGCCCGCCGCCACCAGCACCCCGCCGCCGGCCCGCTGCGTCCAGCGGCGAACGCGCGGCCCGCGGATCAGGCCCGAGGCTCGGGCCGCGGTCAGTGCGTAGAGCGTGTCGGTGCAGCCGACGATCACCGTGCAGGTGAGCGCAAGGATCACCGCCTGACCGAAATAGGGCTGGTCCGGCCGGATGAACTGGGTGGCGAAGGCGACGAAGAACAGCACGGTCTTCGGATGGAAGGTGCCGACCATGACGCTGGTCATGAACGCCGCCCGCGCGCCGATGGCTTTCCCCGGCGCCGCCTCGTCGACCGCGCCGCCGCTCTTCACGATGGCGATGAGGCCGATGGCGATCAGATAGGCCGCGCCGGTCCACTTCAGAATCGCGAACGCCATCACCGACGAGGCGAGGATGACGCCGGCGCCAGCCAGCGACACGCTGATCGCGATGAGGTTGCCCACCGCCATCCCGGCCACCGAGATCAGCGCCACGCGCCGCCCCGAGCTGAACGCGAAGCCGATGATGCTGGCAACGCCGGGGCCGGGGATGAGCCCCATGACGAGGCAGGCGGCGGCGAAGGCGAGCCAGAGATGAAAGTCCATGCGAATCTCCTTCCCGCCGCCACAGCATGCGCCGCCCGCGCCGGTCATCCTGCCATACGACGGATCGGCGGTGCCGGTCGACCAATGCCGCCCTTCCCCGCCCTCCGGCCCGCCGCTAGTCTGGGCGCGGGGAGGCAGCACATATGGCGCCGCGCATCGGATTCTGGCTGGGGCTGGCGCTGTTCGCGCTGATGATGGTGCTGCCCGCGCCCGAAGGCCTGTCGCTCGAGGGCTGGCGGGTCGCCGCCGTGGCGCTGCTCGTCGGCACCTGGTGGATGACCGAGGCGCTGCCGCTGCCGGCCACCGCGCTCTTACCCTTCCTGCTGTTCCCGCTGCTCGGCGCCGGGTCGGCGGCGGACGTGGCGTCGGACTATTATTCGCCGGTCATCTTCCTGGTGCTCGGCGGCTCGCTGATCGCGCTGTCGATCGAAAGGGTCGGGCTGCACCGGCGCATCGCGCTCGGCATCGTCAAGCGCGGCGGCACCTCGCCGCGCGCGCTGCTGTTCGCCTATATGGTCGCGACAGCGCTGGTCAGCGCCTTCGTGTCGAACACCGCGACCGCCGTCGTCATGCTGCCGATCGCCCTTGCCCTGATCCGCGCGGTTGTGCCCGAGGAAGAGGCGCAAGGGGCGCAGCGGCCGTTCACCGCCGCGCTGGTGCTGGGCGTCGCCTATGCGGCGTCGATCGGCGGGCTCGCCACCATCGTCGGGTCGCCGACCAATGCCATCGCTGCCGGGCTGATCGAGAAGACCAGCGGCATCGAGATCGACTTCGTCACCTGGGCCGCGTTCGGCACGCCGCTGGTGCTGATCGCCATTCCGCTGGCGTGGTTCATCATCGCGCGGGTGCTCAACGTGCCGACGACGCCGCTCGACCGCGCGCAAGTGCTGGCCGGGATCGGCGCGCCGGGGGCGTGGGGCGTCGGCGAGCTGCGGTTGCTGCCGATCCTTGCCGTCACCGTCTTCTGCTGGGTCGCCTTCCCCTTCCTGCGTGAACCCTTCGGTATTCCACCCATCGACGACGGCATGATCGCGGTGGCGGCCGGGCTGTTGGTGCTGATGGTGAGCGACGGCAAGGGCGGGCGGCTGCTCGACTGGGGCGACACGGTGCGCGCGCCGTGGGGCGTCATCCTGATGTACGGCGGCGGCCTCGCGCTGGCCGAGGCGATCACCGGCACCGGGCTTTCCACCTGGATGGGCGAGCAGTTGCGCGGCGTCGGCTCGCTGCCGGTGTGGGCGATCGCGCTGATCCTGACCGGCCTGGTGGTGATCGTCACCGAGTTCGCCTCGAACGTCGCCACCGCGACCGGCTTCATGCCGGTGATCGCCGGCCTCGTGCTGGTGCTCGGCATCGACCCGGCGCTGCTCGCCTTCCCGGCGGCGTGCGCGGCGAGCTGGGGGTTCATGATGCCCGCGGGGTCGGCGCCCAACGCGCTGGCGCTGGCGACGGGCTATCCGAAGGTCGCGGACTTCATCAAGACGGGGTTCTGGCTGGATCTGCTGGGCATTCCGCTGATCGTCGCGGTGTGCTTCGCGGCGGCGGCGCTGACCTAACGCTCATCGTCATCCCCGCGAAGGCGGGGACCCAGTCCACAAGCAAAAGGCGCCCGCGGTAGCGGGCAGTGCTTTTCAAAGGGCTGGGTCCCCGCCTTCGCGGGGATGACGATTTAGCCATTGTGACAATGCGCCCCAACGCCGCTTGCGCTCTCCCCCTACCCGCCGCTAGTGAGCGGCGGGCATTTCCAGCGAAAGAGCGGCGCGCGATGAAGATCATGGCAGGCAACAGCAATTTGCCGCTGGCACGCGACATCGCCGCCTATCTCGAAATGCCGCTGACCGACGCCGCCGTGCGCCGGTTCGCGGACGAGGAAATCTTCGTCGAAATCCACGAGAATGTCCGCGGCGAGGACGTGTTCGTCATCCAGTCGACCTCGGGACCCGCCAACGACAACCTCATGGAGCTGCTGATCTGCATGGACGCGCTGAAGCGCGCGTCGGCGAAGCGGATCACCGCGGTCGTTCCCTATTTCGGCTATGCCCGGCAGGACCGGAAGCCCGGCCCGCGCACGCCGATTTCGGCGAAGCTGGTCGCCAATTTGATCACCACGGCGGGCGCCGACCGCGTGCTGTCGGTCGACCTGCACGCCGGGCAGATCCAGGGCTTCTTCGACATCCCGACCGACAATCTCTACGCCGCCCCGGTGATGGCCGCCGACATCCAGGCGCGCTTCCCGCTCGAGAATCTGATGGTGGTGTCGCCCGACGTCGGCGGCGTGGTGCGCGCCCGCGCGCTGTCGAAGCGCCTCAACAACGTGCCGCTGGCCATCGTCGACAAGCGCCGCGAGCGCGCCGGCGAGTCGGAGGTGATGAACATCATCGGCGACGTGGCGGGCCATTTCTGCGTCCTCCACGACGACATCGTCGATTCGGCGGGCACGCTGTGCAATGCCGCCGCTGCGCTGATGCAGGCGGGCGCCACCGGCGTCGTCGCCTATGTCAGCCACGGCGTGCTGTCGGGCGGCGCGGTGGCCCGCGTCGAAGGCTCGGCGCTGACCGAGCTGGTGGTCACCGATTCGATCATCGCGCCGGAAGCCGCCAAGGGCGCGAAGAAGCTGCGCTTCCTCACCATCGCGCCGTTGCTCGGCGAAGCGATCCGCCGCATCGCCGACGAAAGCTCGGTGTCGAGCCTGTTCGACTGATGCGCGGCCGCCGGTTACTCGCGGCGGCGTTTTTCCTGTTCAGTGCGCCGGCGAGCGCCGCGACGATGGACGCGGACAGCGCCCGTGCGCCGGTCATCGACACGCTGGTCACCCGCTCCGGTCACTGGCGGCTGCTAGATGCCGGGCGCGACGGCGACCTCTCGCGCTATCTGTGGACGCTCGACGAGGCGCCGGCGTTCGTGCGCGTCATGGTCTGCAAGCGCGCCTTCACGCATGAGGCGGGCGACGACGCGGCGCTGGACCTGACGCCGGTCGACACCACCGTTCGCCACAAGGGCGAGACCTACCGCTGGAATCTTCAGGTGGCGCAAGGCGCCTGCCGCATCGCGCAGAACCGCGAGCCGGTGACGCCCAACGCCGGCTGGCTGCGCGCCGCGGTGAAGGAAGGGCGTATTCCCGCCTATCGCCGCGAGGCGTCGTTCAAGCCGATGGCGCGCGCCGGGCTGATGCGTGATCCGCGCGACCTCGCCGCCTATGATCCCGCGTCGCTCGGCGGCGAAAGCTCGAACAGGAATTTCGTCGGCGTCACCTCGGGACAGGGCGGCGAATATCCGTCGTCGCGCGGCTTCCTCCACGATGTCGACGCGCGGGTGATCGATGCGGCGCTGCACGACGAGGACATTGCGCGGACGTGGGACCAGATCGCGGCGCATAGCTGGTACAGCCTTTCGCAGCCGCAGGGCGCGGTGTGGAGCGCCGCCAACCATGTCAGCGTCGACCCGCAGTTCCCACAAGCCGGCGACCGGCCGTGGGAGATCGCCAACGCCGGGGGCCGGGTGCGCCCCGACGTCGACAGCGTCATCCCCGCCGAGCGCTGGAGCCGCGATGTCTCGCACCTCGAAAACACCGGCTTCGTCCACTGGATCGCCACCGAGGACCCTGTCGCCGGCCTCGTCGTGCAGCGGCAGGCCGCTTACGCGCTGGCGAGCTGGTACGAGTACCGCCGCAAGCGCGGCGACACGCGCTACCACGCCTTCGACGAGCAGGAGCGCGGCGCCTACAATATGCTCTCCGCGGCGTGGAAGGCGCGCGATGTCTCCACCCGCACCGCCTCGGCGAAGGGCAGCGTGATCTGGCGGCCGGCGCGCACCGCGAAGATGGCCGAGGATTTGATCGCCGACCTCGACACCCGCTGGTACCGGCCGATGGCGACCGCCGCTGCCGGGCCGTCCGACGCCTGGGTGCGCAACCTCGCCGGCCTGCCGCTGTCCAACCCCTACCCCGGGCGCTGGAAACGCGCCGACGGCGGCGGCGAACTCAGCTTGCGCGGCAGCTCCGCCTTCATGCTGCCGCAGTACGGCAAGGAACCGCTCTACCTGTGGAGCCGCGCCGGCGACGCCCGCGTGCGCCGCTGGTTCGCCACCGCGGCGCGGCACCTCACCATACGGGTACTGTACATCGGCGGCGCGCGCGGCATCGACCGGTCGGAGGATTTGCGGGGATCGAGCCTGCCCGTCGCACCGGTCGGCACCCCGCCCTTCACCGACCCGAAAGGCTGGGCGGCATGGACGAAGGCGCTGCCGATCGCGGCGGGACCGACCGACCGCTTCGACGGCGCCAGCCTCCACACGCTGACGCAGGTGCGCGGCACCTTGCGGCTGGCGAAGGGAGCCGGACTGGACGTTGCGGAGTTGGATCAGGCGCTGGCCCGCATCGACGCGGACTGGTCGCGGACGATGAAACCACGCTATGCGGAGCTCGAATCCGCCAAGCATTGGGCGGCGCCCGAATAGGCGTGCCCGGACAGGACTGGGGAAGGAAGACGATGGCCGGCCACGATCACAGCGCTCCCGGGCACGACCACGAATGCGGCGACCTCGTCGAGGCGCAGAACCGCGACGCTAACGTGCCGCCGCCGGTGATTGATGCGGTAAAGGAGCTGATCCGCTGGGCCGGCGACGACCCCGACCGCGAAGGCCTGCTCGACACGCCGGGCCGCGTCGCCCGCGCCTTCCTCGAATATTACAAGGGCTATCAGGAGGATCCCGGCGTCCACCTGTCGCGCACCTTTGAAGAGGTCGGCGGCTATGACGAGATCGTGCTGCTGCGCGACATCCCCTTCCAGTCGCACTGCGAGCATCACATGGCGCCGATCATCGGCAAGGCGCACATCGCCTATCTGCCCAAGGATCGCGTGGTCGGCATCTCGAAGCTGGCCCGCGTCCTCCACGGCTACGCCCGCCGCCTGCAGGTGCAGGAACGGCTGACCGCGGAAGTCGCCGACTGCATCTGGACGCAACTTCACCCGGTCGGCGTCGCGGTGGTGATCGAGGCGAGCCACGCCTGCATGAGCGCCCGCGGCGTCAACACGCCCGGCGTGACGATGACCACCAGCCGGATGATGGGCGTGTTCCGCGAGGACGAGAAGAGCCGGCGCGAGGTTCTGGCGCTGATGGGGCTTTAAGGCCGCGGCACCGGTCTATCGGCGGCGCGACGCCGGGCGCGTGCTCGGGTCGTCGCAGATGAACATGAAGCCGCCGCGGCCATTGTCGATCGCATAGGAGGAAAGGCCGGCGGGAACGCCCGGCATCCCCTCGCAAGGCGGCGTGCCGACGGCGGGGGCGGGCGCGGCGGCGGGGGCGGCGCCGGCCACCGTCGCCGACGCCACGATCTGCCGCGCGGGCGTAGCCTTCTTCGCTGCGCCGGTCGCTTGCGGCGCCGGCTCGCCCCAGCGGCGCAACTCGACGTGCAGCGGGCTCGGTTCCAGCGACCGGCTGGCGCCGTTCGCCCCGTCGACCACCGCGCCGACCAGCCCACCGATCAGGAAATTGCCGCCGATGCCGAGCACATAGTCGCTGCCGCGCACCTTGCTGACGATCTCCGCCTCGGCCGGATGATAGCCCGGCTTGCTGATCGTGACGTCCACGCTCTTCTTCCGGTGAAGCTCGAGCTTGCACGGCGTGGTGCAGCTCATCCCGTTCGACAGCTTCGCGAGCGCCGCCGGCGGCTCGGAGACGATCGACACGTCCTGATGGGTGCCCCGCACCACCGTCGCACAGCCCGGCAACAACCCGCACGCCGCCGCCAGCATCGCCACATCAACCGTCCGCATACACCCCTCCACACCGCAACCGGTGCGCCGGAGATTAGCGGCGAGGCGATAACGAAAGCCTACGCGCCAAGGTTACCGGCGGGCTAAGGATGCGTATCTTCGCAAAGGGCAAGCAGCGGGCGTTGCGCGGGCGGCCGGCGCCGAGAGCCGTCAGGCGCGAGCGCCGCCCCTAGTTGACGTATTTCACCACCGTCATCGTCGTCGCGATCTCGTCGCCGGCGGGCAACTGGCTCACCACCAGCACGGCATCGCCGCCGAGTGCCCGAACCTGCTTCGCCACCCCCTTGCTGCCGATCGCCGTCCCCGCGAACCGCCCGGCTCCGCGCCGATCGACGATCGTCCCCAACACCCGATACTTCCGCGGCGGCTCCCCACCCTGCCAGAAATCGATACCGCCGGTGGTGACCCGTGCGCCGCCCTCGCCGGCGTAGTTGATGTGGGGGTTTACGTCCTGGGCGTGGGTGGAGGTGGTGGAGAGCGCGGTTAGGGCGAGGGCGGTGAGGAGGAGGTGGCGCATGGCAAGTTTTAGACTGTCCGAGCAGTTCGGCTTTCGTCAACCGTGCGTTTCAATCGTCCCCACCAAAGCGGCGACCAAGTGACCTATCATGTTGTGCCGCACACGGTAGCCGCCAGAACCCAGCGAGCGGCATCTGGAAGGTTCTATTACAAGCTCGTATGGAATGCCGTCGTAGCGTGCTCCTGTGATGTTGGGCTCGGGCCGCAGCATTGCGGCGCTATTCAGGGAGATGCTGCGTGAAGCTAGTAAGTCGCACTACAATTGCTGCCGTTGAGGCGCAACTGCGCGACCTTGCTAACCAGCCTCCCAATTTCTCTCTGCAGATTCCGAAGGATATCGCCCACGCCGCAGCAGGCGGTGGCGCGGCAGCGGTCCAGTTGCTCATTAGCTGGGCGCAACAGCAGAATTTACCTACTCTGCGCACTTACCTCACTGCCGGAAAGCCTCAGCAAGTAGAAGAATTTGTATCATATTTGCATGGAATCATTGCAGTTCTCATCTCTAGCGCCGCTTACGACAACAAGACGAAAACCGATCTCATGCCGTCTCTAAGGTCGGCAGCGCTACAAAGGCTTGAGGTTTTGCAAGGCGTCCGCCCACGAAATGCCATGCGTGGACCCGATTTCGACCTGCTGTGCTTTGATCACCTTAATCGAGGCGCGCCGTTCCTTCTCTATAGGCCGGGAGCACTGCAGCCGCGCGACCGCCACGAATTTATGGCGGTAACGCGTATAGTGCTCCAGGCAATTGTGCCCGCCGCGCGGCTGCGCGATCTTCCGAGCGATCTCACGGAGGCGTTAGGCGGCATCCTCTTCGAGACTTTCCGCAACACGGCGGATCACGCTCGGCGTGACTTAGCAGGCAATGTTCTCACTCGATCGGTACGTGGCATCCACGCGAGGCGCTACGAGCCTCGCGCCGAATTTCTACCGCAAATTACCGAAGGCTATGAGCCTCTACAGCGCTATTGCGAACGGATGCGTCCTGATGGGAACTCGCGATGGCTTCAGTTCATCGAACTCTCCATCTTCGACTCTGGCCCAGGTTTTGCCCAAGCTGCTTCGGGAAAACCGATTAGCGAGCTAAGTATCGAGGAGGAGCGCGCCATTGTTAGCGACTGTTTCTTAAGAGGTCGCACCTCCAAACGTCGCGCGGGGTTCGGCGAGGGCTTGCCCCTAGTCATTCGGCTTTTACGTCGTCATCGAGGCTTCCTACGCCTACGCACTGGGCGATTGTCACTTCACGCAGATCTATCAACCGGCGGCAACGAAGTATCTCCCGCCTTTGAGTCATGGGTACCGGCGGGGTATCAAGCTGCGCCGCCTGTCACCGGCTCTCTTCTGACCATCATTCTACCGCTGGATCCAGTAGAATGAACCGCTGGTTCGCTCAGCGACTAGATGTGGAAGAAGCATCTAGGCGACATGATGTGCTGTTCGCTTTCTTGGCAACGCAAGAACTCGACGAACAAGGCCTTGCCGCCCTCATCGAAGAGGAAGTCGATTCACGCCTCGTCCCCGACGATCTAATTGTGCTTGTTCGTCAAGCCGTATTCGAGGAAACAAAAAAGGCCTTCGCTACATCTCCCACTCTTCAAACCATTGAAGGCCGCTTCTGCGGCAGATGCGTCATTACACTTATTGGATACGACGCTGATGGTGCAGAGACAAATCGCATTCGCGTGCTAGCCGAAGGCGATCCTTCAGCGCTGCGGCTTGAGGACGTCAAGCGCCCACTGCTAACAGCAATATTTCGCAAGCACGGCGGCTTTGTTGAATCTACACCGAGCTATCATTTCGAGAATCCATCAAAAAGGCACACCGAACGTTTCATTCGGCTTTCAAATATCTTGGTGAGGGGGACTGAGATTGCATTCCTCGCCTTCTGCACCCTTCCTTTTATACCGGCAGAGGTCCGGGTGGCATACATTGATACTCCCTCCCTCTACGCTGTGGTTGCTGCGATTAACGAACAGCGTGCTTCGCTGGCGCCCGATCGCCAACCTTTGCTGGCAGATAATTTCGGATCGTACCGAGGTTTAGAAAGTTACCAATTTAGCATTGGCCCCGAGGCGATTGTCTTGATTTCGGCCTCATCAAGCGGGGGCATGGCTCGTCGATTTATTGATGCTTTCGGCTTCGACAAAGATCGGGTTGTCTACCTGCTGTTCCTAGGCGCACCGGGAGCCTTAAGGATCGTGTGCGACCTAAGCAAAGACAGCAGAGCCAACCCTCAGGGCTACCAGCATGAACCCAGTGGCGAGCGTGAGGGCGACTGTCGCATGTGCCGCGCTGGCTCGGCAGCCTTGCCATTGCTAGGCGACCAGTTCGACATCCCAGGGCCGCGACCAGAACCGCTTCTTATTCAGAAATCTTATAAGCAGCCCGATTTGACGGAGCTAATGGGAAGGCTCGCTGGCGAGCATATCTTTTCTGTAGGCCTCGGGACGCCTCAGGGCATACAGCCAAGGCAGTTCTACATTGACCCGATAGCTCTCCTCGGCGCCAAGCAATTCGGGTCTCGGTTAGCTTATGTGTTAAGCCGGATAACACCGGCACAACTAAGTTTCGTCATCTATTTGGACGACCGCTCACGGCCACTCGCGGATAAAGTCGCGGCAGTTCCAGGGGGCGCACCAAAGGTCATTGCATATAATGAGCTAGATCAATTGCCGCACGGGACCTCGACACCTCTCATGATCGTCGCTGCCGTCGTGGAAAGCGGTCGGAGCCTACAAGATGTTAGCCGCGACCTGCGCAACATCGTTCCGAAGGCTCCGCTCATCTATCTTGTAGGTCTATCGAAGTCGACCGGCGAAGACCGCCGTAACGCACTATCGCGAACGCTAGCGCAGGTTGATGCGCCAATCCCTCACGAATTTTACGCGGTTGAGCAACTTGTCTTGCCCTCCTCAACAGAGGACCACGCATGGGAAGCCGAACGCCGCCTACTGTCCGATCCCGCCTTTGATAGCCTTATACCCGAGGAGTTGCGACCGATCGTAATGGGACGAATCGAGCGGCTTGGTTCAGCTGCCGCCCCGTTGATTGATGATCTGTTCGTGGCAAGCCGCGCAGCACACCCTTTGAAACTTCAACAAGGGTTCGTGTTTTGGCCGGATGGGCTCGCCGACAAATCCTCGCAGGCAGACGTCTTCTTCACGATCGCCTCCGTATTACAATTCCTTCGCGCGAGCGCTGAAAAGCCAGGAGTGCGCGCGGCGCTGCGAGATAATTGGTTTCAGCAGACTTTGCTTGCGCCTGGTAACTTCGGCCGCTTCAATGATGGCGTAATTCAAGCGAGCCTTCTGCGCGCTGCCCGCCCATGCGAACTCAACTACGCCGCCGACCCTGCTGCTAGTCGCGAGATGCAGCGCATCGTTCGGCGGATCGTCGAGGCGTCTGATAAGGATCGTGGCGAGGCCGCCTATGAGTTCCTGCTCGCGCTAGCCAGTGGTCGCATGCATCTGTGCGCAAACGACGTGACCAAGCTGCTTGCCGATTGCCCTACAGCAAGCGCTGAAGTGCGACTTATGATCGAAGCTTGCCGCCGCTTTGCTATCGACGCTGATGATGGTGTTAAGCCAAATTAGTGACAACCTAGGCCGTCACACCCCCGTCACGACCACCGCCTAATCCCCCGGCTCGCACTATCCATCCCGCGGGGGTTTTCACATGAAGTCGTTTCGTCCGTCGCGCGCCGCCGTCAGCCTGATCGCGCTGGTCGCCGCCCTGCCCGCCGCCGCGCAGGAAGCCCCCGTTACCACCGCCGACGCCGAGGTCGCCGCCGACGAAATCGTCGTCACCGCGCAGCTGCGCGCGCAGAACCCGATCGATGTGCCGATCGCGCTGACCGCCTATTCGGGCGAGTTCCTCGACAGCCTCGGCGTGCAGGAATTCGACGAGCTGTCGGCGTTCGTCCCCGGCTTCGAGGTGCAGAACCAGTCGCCCAACAACCCCGGCTTCGTGATGCGCGGCATCACCTCCGATTCCGGCACCGCCTATAACGAGCCGCGCGTGTCGGTCTTCCAGGACGGCGTCTCGATTTCCAAGTCGCGCGGCTCCTATGTCGAACTGTTCGACCTCGAGCGGGTCGAGGTGGCGAAGGGCCCGCAGTCGACGCTCTATGGCCGCGGCGCGCTGATCGGGGCGGTGAACCTGATCCAGAACAAGGCCGATCCGCGCGTGGCGGAAGGGCAGATCCGATCGTCGTTCGGCAATCAGGGCGCGTGGATGCTGGAGGGCATGGCGAACGCGCCGCTGTCCGACACCGCCGCCTTCCGCATCGCCGGCCGCGTGAAGCAGCGCGACGGCTATGTCGAGAACCTGCTCGGCGGCGAGGATTTCAACTCGACCGACACGCAGGCGGTGCGCGCGTCCTTCCACGCCGCGCCGACCGAGATGCTGACCGTCGACGTCATCGCCAACTACCAGCATGACGAGCCGTCGGGCACCTCGTTCAAGTCGCGCAGCTTCAGCCCGACCGATCCGGCCACCGGCACCGTGCTCGGCGGCCGCGACCCGTGGCAGGGTGCGGCGCTGGCGCCGGGCGCCGGCTTCGAGGGCGGCAAGGCGCTGGGTCTCGACCGCGACGTCTGGGGCGTCACCGGCCTCGTCGACCTGAAGTTGGGCGACGCTTTCACCCTCGCCTCGATCAGCGCCTATCGCGAGTTCGACTCGCTGGAGGTGTTCGACGCCGACGGCATCTCGCTGCCGGCGCTCACCGCCGCCGAGGACGCGCGCGGCGAGCAGACCAGCCAGGAATTCCGCCTGCAGTTCGACGACGGCGGCGCGGTGACCTGGTTCGTCGGCGCCAGCTATTTCCATGAGGACGGGTCGCAGCGCACCCCGGCGCAGTTCGACGAACGCGTGCTGCTCAGCCGCCTCACCGGCCTGCTCAACGGCCCGATCCCCGGCCGCCCGGCGACCGACCCGGCGCCCGCCGCCGCGTTCAACAGCACCGCCTTCACCGGCGCTATGCTGCAGGGCGTGGCCGCTGCGAGCGGCGTCGCGCTGGCCGCGCCGCTGGCGCAGGCGATCGCCGCGAACCTGAAGCCAGCGCATCTGGAGAGCACCACCAATTTCAGCCGCACCAAGGCGTTCGACCTGTTCGGCGATGTGACGGTGCGCGTGTCCGACCAGTTCGAGATCGGCGCAGGGCTTCGCTACAGCCATGACGACAAGCGCTCGTCGATCGCCTCGTCGGTCGCCAGCCGCTCGATCCTCGGCGGCTTCATCGGCGCGCTCGGGCAGCCGGCGGCGACGCGCACCGCGCTGCTCACCGCGCTCGCCGCCCCGGGCGCGGCGAACATCCCGACCTCGGCCGCCTATCCGGTGCCGCTGTTCGGCCTCGCCGCGCAGCCGACGATCGGCAACGGCACCGTCGTCAGCGACGAGCACAAGGACAGCGGCTTCACCTGGCGCCTGACCGGCCGCTACGAGGTGAATGACGACGCCAGCCTCTATGCCACCTATGCGCGCGGCCGCCGGCCGGAAGTGCTGACCGCCTCGGCGCCGTCCGCCCCGTTCGGCGCGGCCCGCTTCTCGACGCTCGATGCCGAGACGGTCGACAGCTTCGAGGTCGGCGCCAAGGCGGCGCTCGCTGACCGCACGCTGTTCCTCGACGGCGCGCTGTTCTTCTACCAGTACGACAATTTCCAGACGACCGAGCAGCAGGGCGTGATCTTCGTCACCACCAACGCCGGCGAAGCCGAAGCTTACGGCTTCGAGGGTCAGGCGCGCTGGGCGGCGGGCGAGAATGTCGACCTGTTCGCGACCTACGCCTACAACCACAGCCGCTTCAAAACCGGCGCGCGCAACGGCAACCGCTTCCGCCTGTCGCCCGACCACAGCCTGTCGTTCGGCGTCGATTTCCGGGTGCCGGTGGGGGCGGGCGAAGTGAGCTTCCGCCCGACCTGGACGCACCAGTCCGAAGTGTTCTTCGACGACGACAACGACCGTCCGGACCTGCAGCAGCCGCCCGCCGCGCTGGTCGCCGACAATGTGCAGGACGAGCGGCAGAAGGGCTTCGGCCTCGTCAACGCGCGCCTCGGCTATGAGCCCGAAGGCGGCATGTGGCGGGTCGAGGCGTTCGTCGATAACCTCTTCGACACCAACTACATCAAGGACGCCGGCAACACCGGCGACGGCCTCGGCATGCCGACCTTCATCGCCGGGGAGCCGCGCTTCTACGGTCTGAGCGCGACCTTGCGCTTCGGCGGGCGCTGATCGGCGGTACGGGGGCGGCGGCGACGCCGCTCCCGTATGCCACGATCCGTCGCAAATCCTGCGCCCGATCCGGCAATCGCCGCGTTCTGCGCTTATGGTTGACCCGACGATGAAAGAGGCCCGCACGCTGGTGCAGGCGGTGCGCGATGCCGCTGCGGTGCATCGCGTCACCTGGGAAGCGCTGGTGCCCAACCACCTCGAGATCAACCTCGACGCCGAGCCGGCCGAGGATGCTGCCTATGCCGAGATGGCGAGGGCGAAGAAGCGCCTCCGCGACCATCTCTGCGACACCTACGGCATTTCCGCGCGCGAACTGGCGAGCCTCGCCCTGCCTTAACCGTCAGGCGCAGCGACGCGGCGGAACATGCCATCGGCGCAGCGGTTCCTTGCCCACCCCGCAAGGAGCGCACCGATGCCCACACCCGTTCGCTATTCGCCCGCCGTCGAGACGCCCGCGGAAGACGAGGCGGAGATCAGCGCCGGCATCAACGCCGCACTGCGCGAAATCCTCGAGACCACCGCCAGGGATTACGGCCACGCCGTGCGCAGCGTGCACGCCAAGAGCCACGGCATCTTCGAAGGTGTGTTGACCCTCGCGGACCACCTGCCGCGCGAACTGGCGCAAGGCATCGCTGCGCGGCCGGGGGCGCACCCGGTGATCATGCGGCTGTCGACCAACCCCGGCGACATATTGCCCGACGATATCACCGTGCCGCGCGGCGTGGCGCTGCGCATCTTCGAGGTCGACGGCGAGATGCTGCCGAGCGCCGAAGGCCTGCCGGCGCAGGATTTCATCATGGTCAACGGCCCGGCGTTCAACGCGAAGGACACCAAGCCCTTCCTCGCCAGTCTCAAGCTGCTCGCCAAGACGACCGACCGGATGGAACGATCGAAGAAGCTGATCTCGGCGATGTTCCGCGGCGCGGAGACGGTGCTGGAGGCGGTCGGGCTGGAGAGCGCCACCCTGAAGGCGCTCGGCGGGCAACCGGCGACGCACCCCTTGGGCGACAGCTTCTTCACGCAGACCGCCTATCGCTACGGCGACTATATCGCCAAGCTGTCGCTGGCGCCGGTGTCGCCGCAGCTGCTCGACCTGCACGACAAGAAGATCGACATCGGCGACCGGCCCGACGCATTGCGCGAGGAGATCGACGCGGTGATCGCGGCGAAGGGCGGCGAATGGGAGCTGCGCGTGCAGCTCTGTACCGACCTCGACAAAATGCCGGTCGAGGACGCCTCGGTCGAGTGGGACCAGGCGCAGAGCCCGTTCCGCGCGATCGGCCGCGTCGTGGTGCCGCCGCAGCCCGGCCGCTCGGCGGAAATGGCGCGCCGCGTCGATGACGGCATGGGCTTCAGCCCGTGGCAGGGCCTTGCCGCGCACCAGCCGCTCGGCGTCGTCAACCGGGCACGTCGCTCCGCCTATCCGATGTCGGCGGCTTTTCGCGCCGCCTTCAACGGCTGCCCGGTGATGGGGCAGACGCGCGGCTGACAGCCTCGTGCGTGGCGCGGCTGTCCGCCGGCGCCTGCTCGCGGTCGTCGCGGCCATAGGCGCGCACCACCTCGGCGATGCGCAGGCGATAGTCGCTGAACACCGAACAGCGTCCCTCGGCCTGTGCCTGACGATGCACCGGCAGCGCACGCCAGGCAGCGACCGCCGCCTCGTCGCGCCAGCAGGACAGCGACAACAGCTTGCCGGGCTCGGTCAGGCTCTCGTAGCGCTCCATCGACAAGAAGCCGTCGACGCCTTCCAGGATCGGGCGCAGCGCGGCAGCGAGGTCGAGATAGCGGGGCATCTGGCCGTCGGCAGGCCAGGATTCGAACAGCACCAGGATCATGACTGCACCTGCGGCGCATGCGGCGCCGAGGCGAGGCGCAGGAACAGGCGGTCTTCGCGGCGGATGAACTGCTCGCGACGGGCGAAGGCAAAATTCTCGCCGCCGAGCGGATCGTCGCGCAGCCGGGCGCGATACTGTTCATAGGCGGCGAGGCTTTCGATCATGTAGACGCCATACGCGGTGGTCGCCGATCCTTCGTGCGGCGCGAAATAGCCGATCAGGTCGGCGCCGCAGCGCGGGATCGCCTGCCCCCAGTTCCGGGCATAGTGGTCGAACGCCTCGGTCTTGCAGGGATCGAGATCGTAGCGGATGAAGCAGGCAATCATGGCGAGGCCTTCCGGTTGTCGAGGCGGCCGGCATAGCCGCCGATGCCGCGACGATGCTTCGGCCGTCGCCGAAGCATTCCGGCGTCGCTTCCGCTAGGCTCGCGTGTCGCCGATGGGAGGGTTCATGACGAACATCGCCTCGCTTGCCAGCATTGCCGCGCTGATCGGCGAGCCCGCGCGCACGGTAATGCTGGTGACGCTGATGGACGGCCGCGCGCTCACCGCCGGCGAGCTGGCGGGCGCCGCCGGCGTGAACGCGCCGACCGCCAGCGGCCACCTCGGGCATCTGCTCGACGCCGGGCTGCTGGCGCTCACGTCGCAGGGCCGTCATCGCTACTATCGGCTGGCGAGCCCGGCCGTCGCCGCGACCTTGGAGCAGATGATGGCGCTATCCGGTGAGCTGGCGGGGGTGCGCGCCGGCGCCCGGCCGGTCGATACCGGCCCGCGCGATCGGGCGATGCGGCGCGCCCGTCTTTGCTACGATCATCTGGCCGGGGAGGTGGCCGTCGGCATCGCCGATGCGATGAGCGCGCGCGGGCAGCTCGACTTCGCGCAGGACGGCGGGGCGCTCACGCCCGCAGGCGTCGAGCTGCTGACCACGCTCGGCGTCGAGATGGACAGCGCCTCACCGTCGCGCGGGGCCTTCTGCCGCCCCTGCCTCGACTGGAGCGAGCGCCGGCCGCACATCGGCGGCACCGTCGGCCGGCTGCTCTACCGCGCGTTCGAGCAGAAGGGCTGGGTGCGGCGCGCCAACAGCGGCCGGGCGGTGGCCGTCACCCCCGTCGGTGCGGCCGCGCTGGATCGTCATTTCGCGCTGCCGGCGACCCCTTCCGGCTGAGGCGCCGCCCCGCCGCCGACCAAACAATCCTTGCACTCTCGCCGCGCAGGCCTAAGTGGCGCAGATGCAAATCAACGAACTTCCGACCGTCCTCGGCGAGGCGGTGGCCGCGCGCGGCTATACCGAACTGACGCCCGTGCAGGCCGCGGTGCTCGAAACCGAGGCCGAAGGCCGCGATCTCGTCGTCTCCGCGCAGACCGGTTCCGGCAAGACGGTGGCCTTCGGGCTCGCCATGGCGCCGCAGCTTTTCGAGGCCGACAACGAGGGGCGCCTGCCCCGTCCCGGCGCGCCGCTGGCGCTGATCATCGCGCCGACGCGCGAACTGGCGCTGCAGGTCAGCCGCGAGCTGCAGTGGCTCTACGCCAAGGCCGGCGCGCGCATCGCCACCTGCGTCGGCGGCATGGATGCCTCGCGGGAACGGCGCGCGCTCGGCGAGGGCACGCATATCGTCGTCGGCACGCCGGGCCGCCTGCGCGATCACCTCGAGCGCGGGGCGCTAATGCTGTCGTCGCTGAAGGTCGCGGTGCTCGACGAGGCCGACGAGATGCTCGACATGGGCTTCCGCGAGGACCTCGAGGAAATCCTCGACTCCACCCCGCAGGAGCGTCGCACCCTCCTGTTCTCGGCAACGATGCCGAAGCCGATCGTCGCGCTCGCCCGCCGCTATCAGCGCGACGCGTTGCGCATCTCGACGGTCAGCGCCGAGCGCGGCCATGGCGACATCGCCTATCAGGCCGTCACGCTGGCGCCGCACGACATCGAGCATGCGGTGGTCAACCTGCTCCGCCTGCACGAGGCGGAAACCGCCATCCTGTTCTGCGCCACCCGCGACGCGGTGCGGCGCCTCCACGCCAGCCTCGTCGAGCGCGGGTTCGATGCGGTGGCACTGTCGGGCGAGCATTCGCAGTCGGAGCGTAACCACGCCTTGCAGGCGCTGCGTGACCGGCGCGCCCGCGTCTGCGTGGCGACCGACGTCGCGGCGCGCGGCATCGATCTGCCGACCCTGACGCTCGTCATCCATGTCGAGCTGCCGCGCGATGCCGAGACCTTGCAGCACCGCTCGGGCCGCACCGGTCGCGCCGGCAAGAAGGGCACCGCCGTGCTGCTCGTCCCCTACCCGCGCCGCCGGCGCGTCGAGGGTATGCTGCGCGACGCGAAGGTGCAGGCGCAGTGGATCAAGCCGCCGACGCCCGAGGATATCGCCAAGGCCGACCATGACCGGCTGCTGAAGGCGCTGCTCGAACCCGCCGAGATCGACGATCAGGACCGCGAGCTGGCGGCGCTGCTGCTCGCCGAGCGCACCCCCGAGGAGATCGCCGCGGCGCTGGTGCGCGTGCATCGCGCCCGGTTGCCGGTTGCGGAAGGGATGCTCGACGACGCGCCGGGCACCGACCGGACGCGGACGCCGCGCGAAGGCTTCGACGATACCGCCTGGTTCCGCATGGACATCGGCCGCCGCCACAACGCCGACCCGCGCTGGCTGCTGCCCCTGCTCTGCCGCCGCGGCCACATCACCCGGCAGGAGATCGGCGCGATCCGCATCGCGGCGAACGAGACGGTGTTCGAGATTCCGCGCGCCGTCGCCGGCCGCTTCGTCGCCGCCGTCCGCCGCACCGCCGACCCGGAGAGCGACGGCGAGCAGGGCGTGCGCATCGAGGCGATCCAGGGCAGCCCGCGCGAGGAAGCCCGCGACAACCGCAAGCGGGGGCCGAATAGCGGGGGCCCCAACGCGGGCGGCCCGCCGATGCAGCGCCACAAGGGCGGGTTCAAGGCGGGGCGTTAGTCCCACTCCCAAACCGTCACCCCGGCGAAAGCCGGGGTCCAGTTGCTGCCACCGCCCCCTCCGCGCTCAGGCTGAGCGGGTCGGGGTGGCCGTTCTTACGAAGAAGAAAGCTGGGTCCCGGCTTTCGCCGGGACGACGGGTGTAGCCAGGATCGTAGCCGGCGCGGCCTCACCCGCCGCCTTCCGAATGACCCCGTGCATCCACTCGGTCTCCCCCTGCCTCAGCAGGAAGCGCAGCGCGGCCATCGCGGCGAGCACCACCGGGAACGCCGGCCGCAGCATGTCGGTGGCGGCCAGCGCGAGGGCCAGCATCACCCAGGCATAGTCGATGATCAGCGGCCGCCCGGCGTCGAGGTTCAGTTCATAGGCGGCGAGGTCGCGCGGCTGGTCGGTGAACGCGGTGATGGCGCCGCCGGCGATGCGACCGCCGCGCGGGCGAATGCCCATCAACGTCCAGAAGCGGTCCCAGCGGCGCGGGTCCATCGCGAATTCGATGCGGTCGCCGTCGCGGAAGGTGCCCGACACCGCGGGGTCCGCCGCCAGCACATCTTCGAGCGCATCGAGCAGCGCCGCGGCACTGCGGTCGGGCTGCAGCCGGTGCGTGCCGGTCAGCCGGTTCAGATCAAGCATCGCCACTCCCCACTCCTGCCTGCTTTTTAGCCGCTCCCCAGGCGGCGCGGATGAACTTTCCCTTCCGCTACGGACCTTTCGGTCGAACGGGACCCGGGCAGGGTCGTGCCCGGGCCCCGTCGGGGCGGCGCTCGCAATTTGGGGTTGCTGGGCGCGCCGCCCTGCCCCCCGCCCCTAGGGTCTAGGGCGGAACGCTCGGTCAGCGTCCGACGCCTAGATCATCGGCGCCTCGGCCATGACCGTCGCGTCGGGCATGGTCATGCCGTGCATCTCGTCATGATCGGCACAGTCGGCCTCGAAGCAGCACGCCATGTCGTCGGGCACATCCTCATGGCCGTGCTCGCCATGATCATGGTCGTCGCCATCGTCGTGATCGTCATGACCCCCGTCGTCATCGCCGTCGCCGTCATCATGGTCGTGATGCTCGTGGGGCACGTTGTTGGTGGAGTTGCCCGCGGTCGGGATGTCGTCGCGGTCGTGAATGTTCGCAAAGACGAACGTCACGCCGAGCTGCCCGTCGAGATGGTCCTCCAGCACCTGCGAGGCGTGGAAGATGAAGTGGCTGCCGCTCAGCTCCGCCTTTTCCACGCCGAGCAGGATGAGCTGCTGGTTGGTGGTGGCGTTGGTGATCACCACGCCTTCGGGGCTGTCGTACATGCGGATCAGCTCGCGGGTGGCGAAGTAGCGGAAGTCGACCTTGTCGGTTTCCGGATCGAACTCCATCCGGTCGACCTGCCCCACTTCGTGCGAGCGGGCATAGACAGTGTTCGGCTCCTCATGGATGCCGCGCTCCCACGCCAGCGCGCCCGACACGTCCTCGCGGAGGTGCTGGTTGCCGATCGGCGTGAAATTGTCGACGTCCAGATCGGCCAGCCGCACGCCCTGCACAATCAGCACGTTGCTGTTCCACGGGTCGCGGAAGCCGACGCCCTGCGGCGTGTCGATGATGATGAACGCGTGCACCGAATGGATGCCGAAATCGAGGTAGTCGGTGGTGACGTCGAAATCGGTGATGTCCGGGCCGGCCGGGAAGATCTGATAGACATTCTCCGGCGGCGGGGGTGGCGGCGGCGGAGGGGGCGGAGGGGGCGGAGGGGGCGGCGGCGGAACGTCGCCGTCGAGCAGCCGCTCGATGAAGTCCTGGGTGCCCGCGTCCTTGATCAGGAAATTGTCAATATCGAGCGCCTCGATGGTGACGCCGTGCAGCATGTAGCTCTGGTTGTTGGTCGGGATGCTGATCACCACGCCATGGTCCATCTCGGCGATGGTGAACTGGCTTTGCTGGAACCAGCCGAAGTCGATCTTGTCGGTCTCGACATCGAAGTGGACCATCTTGTTCTGACCCCACGACCAGTCGATCGTGACCGTATCGCCCTCCGGCGGAGGGGGCGGCGGAGGCGGCGGCGGCGGGGGCGGCGGCGCGATGAGCTTCACCTCCCACAGATCGACCGCCGAACTGTCGCGCGCGACGATGTTGTCGAGCGACAGTTCGCTCATCTGCACACCGCTCAGCGTGTAGCTCTGGTTGTTGCCCTTGATGCGGATGACGACCTGGCCGCCCTCTTCATCGACAGTGAAATTGCTGCCGCCCATCCAGCCGAAATCGAGCTTGTCGTGCATCGGATCGAAGGCGATCTGCGCTTGCGAACCCCAGTTCCAGCCGATCGAGACGGTCTTGCCGTGGGTATGATTTTTCATCCGAACCCTCTTAACGCAACGGGCGGCCGGTTGCCGGCTCGCGCCACCGGTCAGGTTGTATCGCGGGGGTCGGGACAAGCGGTTCCGCCCCCATCGCAAAGTTCCGGGGGGACTTTCGTGGGGGTCTCAAATACGCGGCCAACGATCGCCGAAAGTCGGGCGCCGCGCTTGTAATCGGCGGCCCCAGGGCCGATATGAAAGGCATCATCGGCAAGGGGAACCCAGGCGCCGGTGACTGAGGGCTCGCTGCCCCCGCCTGCAACGACAGGCGGCTTCCATGCTCAGCGTTGAATCGAGTCGGGCGCGCGAAAAGCGGCCGCTGATCGCCTATCGCCTGACATATCAACCGCATGGCAGCGAGGCGCGCTTCGACAGCCAGTTCGACGCGCCGGATATCGAGGCCGCCTACGAGAAGGCCGGCGCGCTGATCGCCGCCAATGTCGGCCACCCCGACGCCTTCGTGATGTTCGACGCGGCGACCGGCGAGGCGACCATCGGCGCCGGCTATCGCTCATGGCGCTGCAGCTTCGTGCTGACCGCGCAATCCACCCGAGAGGAGAGCCTGTGAAAATGCAACGCGCGCCCAAGCGCTATGCCGGCGCCGAGCCGCTCGACCGCGAGCAGGTGCGCCGCCGCGGCCTCGCCGTCCGCTATGCCAGCGTTTCGCTCGGCGACACCGCCGCCGCGCTCGCCTTCCTCAACGAAGCGCATGACGGCCTCGGCGGCCGCCCCATTGATATCGCCACTGCCAGCGAGGACGGCCTCGAAGCCGTCCGCGTGATGCTGGAGCCCGCCTAGCCCTCAGCGGCGATGCCGTCGTCGATCTTCACGCTGATGCGGTGAATGTCGTCGACCTCGGCATGTTCCGTCGGCTGGGTGAAGGTCAAACTGCTCAGATTCCCGCGCAACAGCCACACCTGCCCCTGCAGTGACGACAAGGTCGCGCGCGAGTTGACGTTGAACCGCGCCAGCATGACGTCGCCGTCGGCGGCAGTCAGCCGCGTCTCCTCCGGAAACAACAGCTTGCCGCCCGCCCGCTGCTCGGTGGCGATCGCCTTTCCGCTGTCGCGGCGGCGCACGTCGGTGATCGCCGCGACCCGCGCCTCGAACTTGGCGCGCAAGGGTTCGTCGAGCGCCTGCGCGACGGCGTCGAGGATGGCCTGTTCATAGGGCGTGAAGCCGCCCGACTGGCCGCGGAGGAAGGAGGCGATGGCGTTGAACATCGCCGCCTTCTAGCCGCAGCCGATGCGACCCCGCTACTTTTCGAACGCGGCGGCGATCTCGAGCTTCACTTCGTCGGACACCATCGGCACGCCGAAGCCGATACCGAACTCGCTGCGCTTGATGACGCCATTGGCGCGGAAGCCCACCGTTTCCTTGTTGCCCATCTGCGGCGGGGCCTTGCCGGCGCCGTAGAAGGTGGCGTTGAGCGTCACCGGCTTGGTCACGCCGTTAAGCGTCAGGTTGCCAGCGATCGTCGCGCCCTGCCCCTTCGGCGTCACCTTGGTCGAGACGAAGGTCGCGTCGGCGGGCGAGGCGCCGAAGAAGTCGGCCTTGGCGCCCTGGGCGGCGGGCTTCAGCAGATGCTGGGTCAGGCCGGCGCTGGCCGTGGTCACCTTCGACACCGGGATCTTTACCGACACCTTGGCGTCGCCGAGCTTCTTCGGGTCGAGCGTCAAGGTGCCGGTCACGTCGCCGAAGATGCCGAAATAGGGCGAGAAGCCGAGGTGATCGACCTCCCACTTCACCAGTGTATGCCCCGCGTCCGCCGTGTAGGTGCCGCCGGTGATGCCGGCGACGGTGCGCGAGCCCGGCACACTGGGCGCCTGCGCGATGGCGGGGGCGGCAAGGCCGAGCGCGAGAAGGCCGATCAGGACGGGGCGCATATCTGTCTCTCCGGATGCTGGGGGTCAGGGGTTGAACGCCAGAATAGCGCGATCAGTTCTTCAGTCCGGTGACATATTGTTTCACCAGCGCAATCCCCTCTTCGTGGGAGAGCGTCCGCCCGAGTTCGGGCATCATCACACCGGGCTCCTCCGATTCCATGCGGTGGACGAGGATCGAGCGCTCGGGCTGGCCGGGGGCGATGGCATAGTCGAGGTCGGCGCTGGCGCGGCCGGCGGCGACCGGGCGCTTGCCGATGCCGTGCGCGACGCGGTCGGGCTGGTCCCATTCCAGAAACAGTCCGGAGTTGGACGCGGGCCCCTTGGCGTTGTGGCAATGGGCGCAGTTCACGTCGATGTACGCCTGCGCGCGGATCGCGGCGGGGGCTTTCACGTCGTCCCATGCGGGCACCTTCGGCACCGCGGTTGCCTTTCCCATCAGGCCGAGGCGGGTCCAGCTTGCCAGTTGCGCCTCGCCGAGATTCCACGCCTTGGGACCGATCGGGATGATCTCGCCCGACGAGGCATGGCAGCCCTTGCACTGGTTGACGTTGGGCACGCTCCAGCGGACCTGCTTCCGGCTGCCGTCGCTATGCGTCCAGGCGGCATCGACCTTGGTCCCGGCCTTCTTCAGCACCGCCTCGGTCCCGTCGGCGTTCCACACATAGGGCCACGCCACCCACCGCGCCGCCTGCCGCACCAGCAGCCGCGTTTCGAGGAAGCGCTCGGGCGAGCCCTTCACACGCATGTCGGCGGGGTAGGCGAAGGTCTTCACCAGCGTGGTGCCGACCGGGAAGTCGAGCACGCCGGTGCCGCGGTAGCCGATGGTCTTGCCCGGCGGCACGAAGACGTAGCGGTGCTTCAGCGCATAGTCGGAGAACAGCGGGGTATTGAGCGTGTAGGGCGTGACCCGCCCGTTCGGCTGCGTCGCCTTCGCGTCGGTGAACAGCCGGTAGGCGGCGAGCGTCGGCGCCGGGTCCGCCGCCAGCAGCGCATCGACCGCCACCGGCGCGGGCTGCGCGGCAACGAGGGTGACGCTGGCGAGGGCGAGGAACGGACGCTTCACGATCGACATACAACTTTCTTTGTCATCCCCGCGAAGGCGGGGACCCAGTCCACCACGAAAAACTTGCCAGCGTTGCTGGCGCAATTTGCCTTGGGCTGGGTCCCCGCCTGCGCGGGGATGACAGAATAGCTTACTTCACCCCCGGCTGATCCGCCGGCAAGGTCACCGCCACGATCGGGCTGGCCGCCGTGGTCGGCACGTCGATCACCGCCGGCTTGGCCTTGGACGGGTCGCCCGGCGCGGTCGGCATGCCGAAGCTCATCACCTTGCCGCCGGCAAACGCCAGCCTGACCTTCTCGCCCTTCGCCTGGCCGTCGATCGTCCAGCCTTCGGCGCCGTCCCACACCACCGGCGGCAGCGCGCCGCCCGCGGCGGCGGCGAGCTGCTTGCCGCCGGGGAAGCCGGGGTCCCAGCCGCCCTTGCCGAACTGGTTGGCGCCGATGAACACCTCGCGCGGCAGCGGATTGTAGGTCTTGTCCTTGATCTCCTGCGAATAAGCGATGACCATCACGTGCGCCGTCGCGTTGCCGTCGAATTCATTGTCGAAGACATGGACGTTGCGGTTGGCCATCACCATCACGCCGGTGCCCATCGGCACCGAGGCGACGATGTTGCCCTTCGGCGCGAAATTGGGCGTGTCGTTGGCCACCACCTTGTTGCGGAAGATGCGCGTCGAATGACCGCCCATCTGCGGCAGGTTTGGCAGGTCGAACACCAGGATCGCGCCGGTGTTGCGGGTGGTGACATTGTCGTGGACGTCGGCGTTCATCGAATTCTCGATCTCGATGCCGGCGACATTGAACTCGGCCAGCGAGTTCTTGACGACGATGTTCTTCGACTGACCGACATAGATGCCGGCGTCCGAGGCGCCGCGCACCGTGACCTTGTCGACCAGCACGTTGGTCGAGCTGACCGGATAGACGCCATAGGCGCCGTTGGTGGCTTTGGGCCCGCCGGTCCATTCGACGCGCAAATCGTGGAAGGTGATGCGATCCGACCCCTTCGACTTGATGCCGTCGCCCTTCGAATCTTCGACGGCGAAGCCAGTGAGCAGCACGCGGTCGGAAGTGACGAGCAGTCCCTCGCCCGCGCCGGTCTGGCCCTTGAACGACAGGATGGTCTTGTCCGTCCCCGCGCCTTTCACGGTGACGTTGTCGACATCGAGCGACAGGCCTTCGTCGAGCGCGAATGTGCCCGCCGGCAGCTCGATCACGTCGCCGGGCTTGGCCTCGATCAGCGCCGTCTGGATCGCCTCGCGGGCGTCGCCCGTAACATTGACGGTGATGGTCTTCGCCAGAGCCGGCGTAGCCGATGCGGCGAGCAGCGCCGCGATGAGCAGCGTTTTGGTCATGTGAATCCTCCCCAGGGTTCTTGCCTCCTATAATGGCAAGTTGACCGGCCCTGCCAAGCAGGCGTTTCCTGTAGGTAATCGACCAACCCTGGGGAGGGACGGCAATGCATGACATGGTGATCCGCGGCGGAACGATCGTCGATGGAACGGGACGGCCGGCGTTCGTCGGCGACGTGGCGATCGACGGCGGCCGTATCACGGTGGTCGGCAAGGTGGCGGCGCAGGGGCGCGAGGAGATCGACGCGACCGGCCACCTCGTCACGCCGGGCTTCGTCGACATCCACACCCATTATGACGGGCAGGCGACCTGGGACCCGGTGCTGGCGCCCTCGTCGTGGCACGGCGTCACCTCGATCGTCATGGGCAATTGCGGCGTCGGCTTCGCGCCCGCCGCGCCGGACAAGCATGAGTGGCTGATCGGCCTGATGGAGGGTGTCGAGGACATCCCCGGCACCGCGCTCGCCGAAGGGATGAGCTGGGGCTGGGAGAGTTTCCCCGAATATCTCGACGCGCTGGAGAAAATGCCGCGCACCGTCGACGTCGGCACCCATGTCCCGCACGGCGCGGTGCGCGCCTATGTGATGGGCGAGCGCGGCGCGCGGAACGAGGAAGCGACACCCGCCGACATTTCGGCGATGGCCCGAATCGTCGAGGAAGGCCTCAACGCCGGCGCGCTCGGCTTCTCGACCAGCCGCACCATGCTGCACCGCGCGGTCGACGGCGAGGTGGTGCCGGGCACCTACGCCAACCGCGACGAGCTGCTCGGCATCGGCGAAGGGCTGGCGCGCGCCGGGCATGGCGTGTTCGAGATGGCGTCGGACCTCAACCCTTGCGCCGAGGAATTCGCCTGGATGAAGGACGTCTCCATCCAGACCGGCATGCCGGTGAGCTTCGCGCTGCTGCAATCGCCGCTGGACGATGAGGGCTGGCGCGACCAGCTCGCGCGCACCGATGCGGCCAATGCCGAAGGGGCGAAGGTAACGGCGCAGATCGCGCTGCGCGGCACCGGCGTCGTGATGAACTGGCGCACCACCGCCCACCCCTTCATCACCCGCGCCAGCTGGAAGGCGATCGCGGAGAAGCCGTGGGCCGAGCAACTCGCCGCGCTGAAGGACCCGGCGTTCAAGGCGCAGCTGCTCGCCGACCCGGCCGAGCGGCCCGAGATCGAGAACGGGCTCACCGACATCCTGCTGCACGGCTGGGCGATGCAATATCCGCTCGGCGACGACCCGGATTATGAGCCGGCGCGCGAGGACAGCGTCGCCGGCATCGCCGAGCGGTATGGCCGCAACCCCGAGGAGGTCGCCTACGACCTGATGACGGCGGACGAGGGCCGCGGCTTCATCTACCTGCCGATCCTCAACTATGCCGACGGCCACCTCGACCATGTCCGCGAGCTGCTGCACCACCCGTCGACGGTGGTGAGCCTGTCCGACGGCGGCGCGCATTGCGGCGTCATCTGCGACGCCGCCTCGCCGACCTTCATGCTGACCCACTGGACCCGCGACCGATCGCGCGGCGAGCGCATCCCGGTCGAGCTGGCGGTGAAGCGGCAAACGTGGGACACTGCGGCGATGTACGGCCTCGACGACCGCGGCCGGCTCATCCCCGGGCTGATCGCCGACGTGAACGTCATCGACTACGACCGGCTCCGGCTCAACAAGCCCTACATCGCCTACGACCTGCCGGCGGGTGGGCGGCGCCTGCTGCAGACGGCCGAGGGCTATGTGGCGACGGTGAAGTCGGGCGTGGTGACCTTCCGCGAGGGGCAGCATACCGGCGCGGTACCCGGCAAGCTGATCCGCGGCCCGCAAGCGGAGCCGTTGCGGCAGGCGGCGGAGTAAGACGCCGACTGCGGAGTAGAGCGCGCCGCCCGCGCCACACCCACACCCACACTCACACTCACACCCACACCCACACCCGTCATACCGGCGAAAGCCGGTATCCAGACCGATCGTGGAGCTGGATACCGGCTTTCGCCGGTATGACGGCCCGGGGGTACAACAACATGGAAACCAAAGGCCGAACCGACGCATTTCAGTGCCAAGCCGTGACCGCCCGAGGTGTATTACCCTTGCATATCGGCTGACGCTTCTTATTTTGCGTCCGTAACCATCTGTCGAGGGGTTGATATGAACGTTCTTCGCTACGCCGTTCCGGCGGCACTCGTGCTCACCGTGTCCGGCTGCGGGATCAACAGCATCCCGACCTATGAGGAAGAGGCGAAGGCTCGCTGGGCCGACGTGCAGGCGTCCTACCAGCGCCGCGCCGACCTCATCCCCAACCTCGTCGAGACGGTGCGCGGCTTCGCCACGCAGGAGCGCGAGGTGCTGACGCAGGTCACCGAAGCGCGCGCCAGCGCCACGCAGGTGCAGGTGACGCCTGAGCAGCTGTCCGACCCGGCGAAGGTTCAGGAATTCCAGTCGGCGCAGAACAATCTGTCGGGCGCGCTCGGCCGCTTGCTCGTGACCGTCGAGAAATATCCGGACCTGCGCAGCCAGGAGAATTTCCTCGCGCTGCAGTCGCAGCTCGAAGGCACCGAGAACCGCATCAACGTGTCGATCCGCGATTATAACGAGGCGGTGCGCCAGTATAATACCGAAGTACGGACCTTCCCCGGTATCATCGGCGCGAAGGTCATCCACGGCGCCGAGCCGCTGACCCCCTTCCAGGCCACCACCCCCAACGCCGACAAAGCGCCGGCGGTGAAGTTCTGATGCCGCTCCTTCTCCCGCTTGCGGGAGAAGGCTGGGATGAGGGTGTCGAGCGCGCAGCGCGAGTTTCCGCGCGGCGGCACACCCTCACCCTCCCAGCCTTCGGCTGGGTCCCTCCCTCTCCCGCAAGCGGGCGAGGGGTTGTGGTGCTGTGCCTCGCTTTGCTGTTCGCTTTCATGGCGACGCCCGCCCTCGCCGCGCCTGAGTTCCCCAAGCTCACCGGCCGGGTGGTCGACAGCGCGAACATCCTCCCGCCCGATGTCGAGGCGGCGCTCGACGCCAAGCTGGCGGCGCTTGAGACCTCGACCACGCGGCAGCTGGTCGTAGCAACCGTGCCCGATCTCGATGGGCTCGACATCGCCGACTATGGCTATCAGCTCGGCCGCACCTGGGGCATCGGGCAGAAGGAGGAGGACAATGGTGCCCTCCTCATCGTCGCGCCCACCGAGCGCCGCGTGCGCATCGAGGTCGGCTATGGCCTCGAACCGATCCTGACCGACGCGATGTCGAGCGTGATCATCCAGCGCAACATCATCCCGCGTTTCCGCGAGGGCGACATGCCGGGTGGCGTAGTCGCCGGCGCCGACGCGATCATCGAGCAGTTGCAATTGCCGCCCGAGGAAGCGCAGGCGAACGTCGCCGCCGCCGAAGCGGCCGCCAGCCGGCGCACGTCAAACGGCAGCGGCCATTTCAACTTCTCTTCGATCATCTGGATCCTGTTCATCCTGTTCTGGATGGTCCCGGCCTTTTTTGGCCGTCGCGGCCGGCGTTATCGCCGCGGCCGGGGCAGCGGCGTCGCGGAAGCGGTGCTGTGGGGTGTCGCCAGTGCCGCGATGAACAGCCGCTCGTCGCGTGGCGGCGGCTGGGGCGGCGGTGGCGGCGGCTTCGGCGGCGGTGGTGGATCGTTCGGGGGCGGCGGCGCCTCGGGGAGCTGGTGAGATGATGTTCAACCAGACCGAGCATGACCGCATCTCCACCGCGATCGGCGCGGCCGAGACGAAGACTTGCGGAGAAATCTTCGCGATCGTTACCGACGACGTGCCGCGCTACCCGGTGGTGGCATTGACCTTCGCGCTGCTCGCCGCCATCGCACTGCCCTTGGCGGCGGTGTGGCTCGGCCTCGATCCGGCCAACCTGTTCCCCGGTGGCGGCTGGCACCAGGACGCGCCGAGGATCGAGCTGCTGCGCACCATCGAGGCCTATGCGGCGATCGAATCGCTGACTTTCGTGCTGGCGCTGGCGCTCGCCTGGTACACGCCGCTCAACCTGTGGCTGGCGCCGAAGAAGCTGCGCCGCGACCGGGTGCATGCCGAGGCGATGAAGCAGTTCCTGTCGAAGGGCCTGCACGTCACCAGCGAGCGCACCGGCGTCCTCCTCTACGTCTCGCTCGCCGACCATGTCGCCGAGGTGGTCGCCGACGAGGGCATCTACGCCAAGGTCGCGCCCGAGCTGTGGGGCGACACCATCCTCGCGCTGGTCGAGGGCATCAAATCGGGTCAGGCGGCGGACGGCTTCGTCAAGGCGATCGAGATCGCCGGCGGGGTTCTGGCCGAGCATTTCCCGCCGGGCGAGCACAATCCCAACGAGCTGCCCGACAAGCTGATCGAGCTTTAGGGCCTCCCTATTCGTCATCCCGGCGAAGGCCGGGATCCATACCGTCCGTGGGAATGGATTCCGGCCTTCGCCGGAATGACGATGTGGGTTTGCAGTGACTTGGTTCGGCACCGGACCAATGGCCGCAGAGTCGGAACCTGACGCCGCCCCCTCCGTTGACTCGGCATAATGAGGTTCGCGCCGAACCCCCAACGTCGAGCCCCACGTCGAGCAAGGTGCCCATGTATAACGATTTTCCACCCCGCGCCGCGAACCGCGCGAGCGCCATTCCGGCCCATGTGGCCGATCCGACCGGCTTTCACCGACGCCTGTCCTACTTCAACCGCGCCCGGCTCGCGGTGGCGACGCCGGATGCCGACTGGCAGGCGGACATGACACATGAGGTGGAGATGCGCCGGCTCGAAGGCGAATGGATCGAGAGCGAGCGCGCCGCCGTCGCCGACTGGGCCGCGCAGGCGCCGACCGATCCGGACAAGTTCGTCGAATGGTTCGAAGCCCTGAAGGCGAACGGCCCCGGCCAGGGCGACGCGCTGTTCCCGTGGCTCGCCGAAGACGCACGCCGCGATGAAATGAAATGGTTCATCACGCAGGAGGTCGCCGGCGAAGCGGGCTTCGACGATCTCGTCGCGATGACGCAGATCAAGATGCCGCCGCGCGCCAAGATGGAGCTGGCGAACAATTATTGGGACGAGATGGGCCGCGGCAACATCAAGGGCATGCACGGCCCGCTGCTCGACGCCCTCGCCGTCTCCTTGCAGATCCGCCCGACCATTGAGGCAACGGCGTGGGAGAGCCTGGCGCTCGCCAACACCATGGTCGCCTTCGCGACGGCGCGCCGCTACGCCTATCATTCGATCGGCGCGCTCGGCGTCGTCGAGCTGACCGCGCCGGGGCGCACCGCGCTGGTGGCGAAGGGCCTGCGCCGCCTCGGCTTCTCCAACAAGGAACGGCTGTATTTCGACCTGCACGCCGTGCTCGACATCAAACACAGCGAGGCGTGGGACGCCGAAGTGCTGTGGCCGCTGGTCAGCGAGCGGCCGGAAGCCGCCCGCTACATCGCCGAGGGCGCGCTGATGCGCCTGTCGTGCGGCGCCCGCTGCTTCGCGCGCTACCGCAGCCATCTGTGGGGCGAGCCGCAAAGGGAAGCGGCGGAGTAGCGAAAGCCCCTCTCTAACCACCAGCCGTCATACCGGCGAAAGCCGGTATCCAGACCAGCGTTCGACTGGATACCGGCTTTCGCCGGTATGACGGGTTGGGTGTGTGGCTGTGGCGGAGGAAGCCTACCGCTTCTTCGCTGCCACCATGCGCAGCAGCAGGAAGAGCAGCAGCCCCACCGGCCCGAGCAGATAGGTAAAGAACAGGCACGGCACGACCAGCCAGTGCGCCAGCCGCGAGCGGCCCGCCTCTTCCACTTCCCACGAGCCGACCCACAGGTCGAACGCCAGATAGTGGATCCAGCCGACGAGCACGAAACCCGGCACGTCGAAGAAGGCCGCGATGCCGGGTAGCGAATAGGTGGCCGCGAAGCCTTCGGCGCTGCGCCATGCCATCACGAACAGCACCACATAGGACACCGCCAGCAGCACGCCGGCGGTGCGCGCGAGCATCACCATTAGCGGCCGGTTGAGCGGTGCCGCCAGCAGCATCAGCCAGCCGATGCCCGCCACGACGTTGGTGGCGACGAAATATTGGTCGAGCGTCATGCGGCCCATTCCCCTTCCCCAAGGGTTTCAGATTACGCCGAGCGACTTACCCTTCATGCAGGCGTCGGCGCGGTTGAGCGCTCCGAGCAGCCCGAAAATCTGCGACACATGCGTCTTCACCGTATCGGGCGCGATGCCGAGCTGGCGGCCGATATCCTTGTTCGTCTGCCCTTCCGCCATCAGCCGCAGCACCTCGCGCTGCCGGTCGGTGAGCGTCACCTCGGTGCGCACGACCGGCGCCGGGCGGCTGACCGGCACCGCCATGATGTGCGCGGGCATGTAGCGGCCACCACCGGCGACCAGCGCCATCGCCGCCTCGATCACCGCCGTCGTCGCGGTCTTGCGCACCAGCCCGTCGACGCCAACTGCGGCGAGCTGCGCGGCGGTGGCATCCTCATCCGACCCGGTAATGACGAGGCAGCGCGCGTCGGGCGCCCGCGCCAGCATCTCGCGCACGCCTTCGAGCGCGATGGCACCGGGCATGCCGAGGTCGGCGAGGATCAGATCGGGCGCGCGGGCCGCGAGCGCCCAGGCGGTCGGATAGTCGCCCGCCTCGAGCAGCTCCGCCTCTGGCCACAGCCGCGTCACGGTGGCGGTCAGCGAGTGGCGGACCATCGGATGGTCGTCGCAGATCAGGATGCGCGAAGGGCTCATGCCGCAACGCTCAGCGCGCCGGCCGGCATTTCGGCGGCAGGGAGCTCGATCCAGAAAGCGCTGCCCGACCGCCAGCGCGGGTCATGACCGGCGCTGCCGCCCATCGCCGCTGCGAGCTTCGCCACCGACGCGAGGCCGATCCCGAAGCCGCTGCTGCCCGACCCTTGCGCAAAATCCTCGAACAGCCGGGGCGCGACGCCCGCTTCGACCCCTTCACCGTCATCGAGTACCCAGAAGCGCACGCGCCCTTCGCGGGCCCGGCGGGCGGTGACCAGCACGCTTTCGCCCTTCGAATGGCGCAGCGCATTGGCGACGAGATTGTCGAGCGCGCGCTTCAGCAGGTGCGGATCGGCGGTGACGGCGAGCCGGCTGCGCGGCGTGCGCAGGTGCATGCCGGCCTCGCCCGCGGCGGGGCTCTGGTCGAAGGCGAGGGCCGCGATGAACAGGTCGGCGTCGAGTGGCTGCGGATCGGCGCTCACCGCGCCGGCCTCGAGCTTCAGATGGGTCAGCATCGCGTCGAGCAGCGCCGAGGTGGAGGCGAAAGCGCGGGTGACGCCCGCTGCCTGCCGCTCGTCGCCGGTCTCGCGGTAGCGATCGAAGAACAGCCGCGCCGCCTGCAGCGGCTGGGCGAGATCATGCGAGGCGGCGCGGATGAAGCGGGTGCGCGCGTCGCGCTCCGCCGCCACCACCGCCAGCGCCTCGCGGGTGCGCACCTCGCTCTCCTCGCTGCGCAGTTTCGCCATCTCCGCCGCGACGACATTGGCGCGGATCAGGCGGCGAACCCCCAGCAGCATCGCGCCGATCATCGTCAGAAACAGCGCGAGCGGGATCGACCAGGGCTCGCCCGAGGTCGCGACCCAGACGACCAACGACCCCATCACCATGATGACCGCGCTCGATGCGACCTGCGTCCCCTCGGTGGCGATCGAGAGCTGGACGATCTGGTAACAGAGGTAGAGCACGATCATCAGCAGCCGCAGCCCGTCGGGCGCATGCGGCAGGAGCAGCCAGACGCTCGCCGCAACGGCGATATTGCAAAAGGTCGTGGTGATCTTGCCGCCCGGCGCCCAGACCAGCAGCATCTCCTCGTCGCTCGGCCGCCGCCGCCAGACGATGATCAGCGCCAGCAACCAGACGGTGAGGAATCCCGCCATCGCGAAGGTCCACAGGTCGAGCGTGAAGCGATCGACATAGGGGCGGAAAGCGAAGTGGATATAGGTGGTGACGGCCGACAGCCCGAGCAGGCCGATCAGGCTGCCCGGCGTTTCATTGCGCATCTCGGTGGCGAGGATCCGGCTCGACGCCGCCTCCCGCCCGACTCCACCCGACATCGGCTGCGACCCCGCCGCCCTACTCGCCTGCCATTCTCCACGGCAGAGGCCCTTGCGACAAGCGGAAGTATCAGCCGCGCATGACGATCTGCATGTCCATGCCGCGCCGGCGGCGGAAGCCGAGCGTCTTGTAGAGCGCGATGGCGCCTTCGTTCGTCGGATAAACGTGCAGGAACGCCGCCTCGCCGCGCGCCACGATGGCGCCGCCGACGGCGCGCATCAGCTGCGCCGCATAGCCCCGGCCGCGATGGTCGGGATGGGTGCAGACGCCGCTCACTTCGGTGAAGCCCGGCACCTTCATCCGCTGGCCCGCCATCGCGACGAGCCGGCCCTCCTCCTTCACCCCGACGAAGCCGCCGAGGCGGTGGGTGTGGTCACGGAACGGGCCGGGCTGGGTCAGCGTCGCCAGCGCCAGCATCTCGGGCGCGTCGGCATCGCCGAGGGGGATGATCTCGAACGTCGCAGTCGGCGGCGCGACGGCCTCCGCCACCATCTGGTCGAGCGCCGCTTCGCGGGTGACCCTGACGCCCGGCGGCAGCGGCAGCGCCTCGCCCTCGACCAGCCAGAACTCCTCATCCGCCGGCAGCAGCGCGGCCAGCGCCGAAAGGTTCTCCGGCGAGGCATCGGCCGCGGCGGCGAACGGCCCGACCGTCGGATCGATCCGCCACGCCCGCGCATCGCCGACCGCGAGGGCTGCGTGGCGGGTGGTGAGCGTGGACCAGACGGGGCGATCGAGCGGGTGCGTCATGGCTTCAATCTTAAGTTGCCCTCCCACGTTCGTCATCCCGGCGAAGGCCGGGATCCAGCCGTCGGCCGGTATGGATCCCGGCCTTCGACTATTAGGGACCGAGCTCTGTAACAATCCCGCAACAGGTGAACAGCTTTCGCCACACTACCGCATCCCACCTAGGTTGTGTGCGTTCCGCGAACACCGATACCGTTTCGGGATTATAACAAGACTTGGGGAGTATCGTTATGACCGTTCGCAGCCGTCGGACTCTTGCCCTCATCGCCACCACGTCGCTGATCGCGCTCGCCGCGATGCCGGCTCGTGCGCAGACCACCAGCACCGCTGCAGACGAAGATGTGGCGGGCGAGGAGATCATCGTCACCGCGACCAAACGGGCGTCGAACATCCAGGACGTGCCGTTTTCGATCAACGCGCAGACGCAGGAGGACATCCAGCGGTCGGGCGCGACCACGCTCGAGGATCTGTCGCGCAACGTCGCGGGCTTGAGCATCCAGAACCTCGGGCCGGGGCAGAGCCAGGTGTCGGTGCGCGGCGTCTCCGCCGGCCAGGTCGTCCGCGACCAGCCCGGCGTGAAGGAGCAGGTCGGCGTCTACCTCGACGAGAGCGTCGTCTCGCTGTCGCTGTTCACCCCCGACCTCGACCTGTTCGATCTGAACCGCGTCGAGACCTTGCGCGGGCCGCAGGGAACGCTGTTCGGCTCGGGCTCGGTCGGCGGCACGATCCGCTACATCACCAACCAGCCGAACCCCGACGCGGTCGAAGGGCTGCTGGAGGGCAACCTCAACCTCGTCGACGGCAATGACATCGGCGGCCATCTGAAGGGCGCGATCAACCTGCCGCTGTCCGACAAGGCCGCGGTGCGCGCTGTCGGCTATCACACGGAATATGGCGGCTTCATCGACGCGCGGCGCGAGGGCGGCGGCATCGACAAGGACGTCAATTCGGGCAGCCGCACCGGCGGTCGCCTCGCCCTCTCTTTCATGCCGACCGACGACGTCACCATCACGCCGCGCATCGTCTATCAGGAGATCGAAGCCGACGGGTACAACCGGCAGGAGGTGTTCAACCTCTACGCCAACCCCTTCACCACCACGCGCCCGGCGGTGACCTTCGGCGAGCGCGAGCAATATCTGCTGCTCGACGAGAGCTTCAAGGACGAGACGCTGCTCGCCGACCTGACCGCGAGCGTCGGCCTCGGCGGCGCGACGCTCACCTCGGTGACCAGCTACATCGACCGCGACATCGTCGCCAGCCGCGACGCCAGCGCGCTGACCGGATCGGTGTCGGTCGATCTCGGCTTCCCGGCCGCCGCGGTGCTGCTGCCGTCGAACCTCGTCGATACCACCGCGCTCGAGACGATCACGCAGGAGCTGCGCCTCGCCTCGGATAACGACGGCCCGCTGCAGTGGCTGATCGGCGGCTTCTATTCGGACATCAACCGCGACTACACACAGCGGCTGCCGACCCCAGGCTATGACGCCTTCACCAACGCCACGCTCGGCGCCGGCACCTCGGCGGCGGTGGCGAACGGCTTCCCGGCCAACTCGCCCTACAACGCCGACCTGCCCTACGACATCAAGCAGAAGGCGATCTTCGGCGAACTGAGCTACGACGTCACCGAGCAGTTCACCGTCACCGCCGGCGGCCGCTATTACGACTTCAAGGAAGACCGGCGCTTCGTCTCCGGCGGCCTGTTCGCCAATGGCGACAACCGGCAGGACAGCACCAAGTCGGACGGCTTCACCCCGCGCGTGCTCTTGAGCTACGAGGCGTCGGACAATGTCACCTTCAACGCGCAGGCGTCGAAGGGCTTCCGGTTGGGCGGTGTCAACGATCCGCTCAACCTGCCGCTCTGCAGCCCGCAGGACGCCGCGATCTTCGGCGGCTACCAGAGCTATGACGACGAGACGCTGTGGAACTATGAGGCGGGCGTGAAGGGCTCGTCGGGCCCGCTGCGCTTCAGCGCCGCCGCCTTCTACACCGACATCAAGAATCTCCAGGTCACCCTCGATGCCGGCTCCTGCTCGTCGCGCGTCGTGTTCAACGTGCCGAAGGCGCACACCAAGGGCATCGAGTTCGAGCTCAACGCCAATGCGGCGGAGGGCCTCGACTTCGCGCTGTCGGGCAGCCTGATCGAGTCGGAGTTCGACTCGACCGTCGCCGACGGCACCGGGGCGGTGTTGGGCGGCATCCGCGAGGGCAACCGGCTGCCGTCGGTGCCGAAGTTCCAGCTGTCGGCGAGCGCGACCTACAGCACCCCCATCGACATGATGGGTGGCGGCGATGCCTTCATTTCGGCGTCGTTCCAGCATGTCGGCAACCGGTACACGCAGCCGAGCGACCAGGAAGGCAATCCGCGCAGCTTTGTCTCGGGCCTGCCGTTCGGCGGCGCCACGGGCGCGCAGGCGACGATCGTCAACCTGAAGCTGCCCGACTACCAACTGGTCAACCTGTCGGCGGGCGTCGAGCTTCAGGACGGCCTCGACATCATCGCCTACGTCAACAACATCTTCGACGAGAACGCGCTGCTGTCCTTCGACCGCGAACGCGGCGGCCGCGCCCGCCTCGGCTTCCAGGTCGGCGCGCCGCGTACCTACGGCATCACCCTGCGCAAGGCGTTCTGACCGAGTTGCGCTAGACTGGAAGGGCCGGCCGCAACGCCGGCCCTTTCTTCGTGGGGGAAAGATCATGCCGAAGCTCGACCGTCGTACCCTGCTGGCCGCCGGTGCGGCGACGCTCGCCGCCCCGGCGCTGGCGCAAAACCGCCCCGATACCATCGTCGTCGGCGCCGGCGTATTCGGGGCGTGGACGGCGGAGATGCTGCGGCGGCGCGGCGAGAAGGTGCTGCTGCTCGACGCCTGGGCGCCGGCGCATGCGCGTGCCTCGTCGGGCGGGGAGTCGCGGCTGACGCGTGCGGGCTATGGCGCCGACGCCGTCTACACGCGGATGGCGCGGGACTCGCTGCCCGAATGGAAATCGCTGTCGGCAGCGAGCGGCCTGCCGATCTTTCATGAGACCGGCGTGCTGTTCTTCGCAGCCAAAGCCGACGCCTATTTCCGCGACAGCCTGCGCGTGAACCGCGAGCTGGGCCTGCCGATCGAGGAGATGGACGGCGCGGCGATGCAGCGGCGCTGGCCGCAGATCGACTTCACCGGCATCAGCATCGGGCTGCTCGAGCCCGGATTCGGGGCGCTGATGGCACGGCGGTCGGTCGAGACGCTGGTCGCGCGCTTCGTGAAGGCCGGCGGTGCCTACAGGCAGGCGGCGGTCGCGCCGCCGGCGGAGGGCAGCGGCGCGCTGGCGGAGATCGTCACCACCACCGGCGAGCGGCTGTCGGCGGCGCGCTTCGTGTTCGCCTGCGGGCCGTGGCTGCCGAAGCTGTTCCCGGCGCTGCTCGGCAAGCGCATCTTCCCGACCCGGCAGGAGGTGTTCTTCTTCCGCCCGCCCGCCGGCGACGGCCGCTTCGGGGCATCGGCACTTCCCGGCTGGGCCGATTTCAACGGCGACGACGTCTATTACGGCTTCCCCGACCTCGAAGGCCGCGGCTTCAAGGTCGCGCATGACGTGCACGGCCCGCCGATCGACCCGGACGAGGGCGACCGGACGGCGTCGGCGGATGGATTGATCCGCGTGCGCGCGTTCATGGCGCGGCGCTTCCCCGGCCTTGCGAATGCGCCGGTGAACGAGATGCGCGTCTGCCAATATGAAAACAGCTCCAACGGCGACCTGCTGATCGACGTTCACCCCGCCCGCCCGAACCTGCTGCTGGTTGGCGCCGGCTCCGGCCATGGCTTCAAGCATGGGCCGATGGTCGGGAAATATGCCGCCGACCGGTTGCTCGGGGCGCTCAATTCAGCCGAACCGCGCTTCAGCCTCGCCACAAAGGCCGAAGTTCAGGCACGCAGCGTCCACTAAGCTAAATCCGCCTCCATATTGGAATCCTTGGAAGATTCGTTTCGGCGCCACCCGATTCGCCGAAATGCGCGATCGGCGTCGGTACGATCACGGAACAGATCAGGGGCTTTCTCTGTTTAACGAGTCTCCCAAGTGCAGTTTCTTTTTGGAGTAAAGAGTATGAGCAACAAGCTTGTGATCGCCATCGCGACTTCGACGCTTCTGATGGGTACGGCTGCCGTCGCGCAGACCGCCGCCAACGTCAGCGGCGACCCGGCCTCGACCCTCGTTGTCACCCCGGCCGCGCCGGGCGCGGCGCCGTCGAGCACCACCCGCACGACGACGTCGGAAGACGGCACCTCGACGACCACGACGGTCAACGTGACGCCGAAGGCGGCGCCGGTTGCGGCCCCGACCACGGGTGCCGGTGAAGCCGTCACGGCCGGCGAGCGCGGCTAACAGCCGGGCCATGCCAACCGCAAGGGAACCGGCCGCCATGCGGCGGCCGGGTCTCCTGTGGAGCCTCGCCGGGGTTTTGCTGTCGACCATCGCAGCAACCCCGGTGGGCGCCACCGCCGCCGAACCGGCCGCCACGCGCGCCACGGCAGCGGCTTTCGAAACCGCCCTGAGGGCGGCGGTATCGGGGGACGGAGACCTTCAGAAATTTTATCTCGGCCGGAACTGGCGCCCGCTGTGGATGGATGGCGGCAAGCCGTCCGCCGATGCGAAGAGCTTCGCCGACCGGCTGAAGAACGCCGCCGACGACGGCCTTTCGCCCGACCGCTATGGCGCGCCGGCGATCGAGGCCGCGCTGACGGCTGCGGAAAGCGGCGACGGCCCCGCGATGGCGCGCGCCGAAGCACTGCTGAGCCGTGCCTATGGCGGCTATCTCGCCGATCTCCACCGCCCCGCCGACGGCGTGAAGATGGCCTATGTCCACGACGGCCTCGCGCCCGAAAAGCATGCCCCTGGCCAGTGGCTGTGGAATGCCGGCAAGGCGGATACGCTGTCGAAGCATATCGCCAGCTCGACCCGGATGAACCCGGTGTATGAGGAGCTGCGTGCCGCTTACGCTGACTATCGGGATACTTGGTCGGACCTGCCGACGACGCGCGTCGCGCCCGGCCCGATGCTGCGCGCCGGCGCGACCGGTGCGCGGGTCGCGAGCCTGCGCGAGCGCCTGGGCCTGCCTGCCTCGCCGGCGACCTTCGACGAGAGCGTTGCCGCCAAGCTGCGCGCCTTCCAGTCGGCGCATGGCCTGCCGGTCGACGGCGCGGCGGGGCCGAAGACCGTCGCCGCGCTCAACGAAGGTCCGGGCCGCTTCGAGCGGCTGATCCGCGCCAATCTCGAACGCGCGCGCGCCATCCCCGCCGATCCCGGCAGGCGTTTCCTCGTCGTCGATACCGCCGGCGCCACCTTGCGCGCCTATGAGGACGGCAAGGTCGCCGAGCAGATGCACGTCATCGTCGGCAAGCCCGACATGCCGACCCCGGCGATGGCCGGCCGCATCAGCCATGCGGTGCTCAACCCCTATTGGAATCTGCCGCCCGACCTCGCGCAGATCCGCGCCGAGCGGGTGCTGGCGATGGGCAAGAAGTATCTTGTGCAGGACCGGCTGGAGGCGATGTCCAGCTGGGAGGCCGATGCGCGCGTGCTCTCGCCCGACGAGGTCGACTGGAAGGCGGTGGCGAGCGGCAAGCAGCAGCTGCGCATGCGCCAGACGCCGGGACCGCACAACATGATGGGCAAGATCAAGTTCATGCTGCCCAACCGCTACGGCATCTATCTGCATGACACGCCGGAGAAGCTGCTGTTCGCCAACGACCAGCGCCGCTTCAGCTCGGGCTGCGTGCGCCTCGCCGACGCGCCGCGCCTCGCCAGGTTCCTGTTCGACGGCAAGGCGCCCGACCCCGACAAGGCGGGCGCCGAGGAGCGTGTCGACCTGCCGAAGGGCGTGCCGGTCTACATCACCTACCTGACGGTCGAGCCGAAAGCCGGCGGCGGCCTCGCCTTCCGCGCCGATCCGTACAAGCGCGACGGGACGTTGATGGCGTCGCTGTCGTCGAGCGGTGGCGGGCAGACGGCGCAGGGGTTGAAGTAGGCTCCATCCGGCGACCGCCCACCACTGCCATCCACCCACATCCGTCATTCCGGCGAAGGCCGGAATCCATACCAGCCGTTGCATGGATCCCGGCCTCCGCCGGGATGACGGCCGTGGGTGGGTCAAGGTTGGTGGCACTGGTTAGTGATAGGGTTGCGCCACCCCCGCTTCCGCCGCCCGCGAAATCATGTTCTGATACCGTCATGACCGGAATTCACGACCTCAGCGCCGAACGCCTCGACGGCAAGGAACAGCAACTGTCCGACTATGCCGGGCAGGTTACGCTGGTGGTGAACACCGCGAGCAAGTGCGGCTTCACCTACCAGTACGAAGGCCTCCAGTCGCTCTATGAGGAGTTCAAGGGCGACGGCTTCACCATCCTCGGCTTCCCCTGCAACCAGTTCGGCGCACAGGAGCCCGGCAGCGAGGAAGAGATCGGCGCCTTCTGCCAGAAGAATTACGGCGTCGATTTCCCGATGTTCGCCAAGGTGGACGTGAACGGCCCCGACACGCATCCGGTGTTCAAGACCTTGAAGAAGGCGGCGCCCGGCCTGCTCGGCAGCGAGTCGATCAAGTGGAATTTCACCAAATTCCTGATCGACCGGAACGGCAAGGTCATCGACCGCTACGCGCCGACCACCAAGCCGGAAGAGCTGAAGGGCGCGATCAAGAAGCTGCTCTGACGGTGGCCCCCGCACTGCGTTCGGCATCGAGCAGCCGCCGGCGTGGATCACAGTTAGATGACAATCGTTGTTCCGGTCGGCACGGCCGCGCCGGCGCCGCTGGATTCGGTCGAACTCAGCGAGTCATTCTGGTAAGCCGCTGCCGACCCATGCTAATCATCGGTGCTCGCATACGGCGACGGAGGGATTGAGCTTGCCGCAGACGCCACCTGCCGCCGACACGGTCGTCAGCAATATACCCGGTCTCGACGACATCCTGAACGGCGGCTTCGCGCAGGGCCGGCTGTTTCTCGTCGAGGGCAATCCCGGCACCGGCAAGACCACCATCGCGACGCAGTTCCTGATGGCGGGTGCCGCCGCCGGCGAGCGCTGCCTCTATATCACGCTGTCGGAAACCGAGGAGGAACTGCGCGATGGCGCCGCCTCGCACGGCTGGTCGCTCGACGGGATCGACATCTACGAGCTGGTGCCGCCCGAAAGCCTGCTCGACGACCAGCAGCAGCAGAGCCTGCTCTATTCGTCCGACCTAGAGCTCGGCGAGACCACCAAGCGGGTGTTCGAAGCTTTCGAACGGCTGAAGCCGCACCGCGTCGTGCTCGACAGCCTCTCGGAAATTCGCCTGCTGGCACAAAGCTCGCTGCGCTATCGGCGGCAGGTGCTGGCACTGAAGCACTACTTCGCCAAGCACGACACCACCGTGCTGATGCTCGATGACCTGTCCACCGACACCAACGACAAGACGGTCCACAGCGTCGCGCATGGCGTCATCCGGCTGGAGGAACTGGCACCCGAATATGGCGCCGAGCGGCGGCGGCTGCGTGTCATCAAATATCGCGGCCGGCGCTTTCGCGGGGGCTATCACGATTTCCGGATCCACACCGGCGGCATCGAGATTTATCCTCGTCTCGTTTCGGCCGAGCACAAGCGTGAGTTCGGCCGCGGCGTTCTGGTCACCGATTCCGACGAATTCAACAAACTGCTGGGCGGTGGTGTCGATCGCGGATCGAGCGTCCTGATCCTCGGCCCGGCCGGCACCGGCAAGTCGACCATCGCTCTCACCTTCATCGCCACCGCCGTCGCGCGCGGCGAGCATACGGCAATGTTCGTGTTCGACGAGGAGGTCGGCCTGCTGATCTCGCGGGCAAAGGGGCTCGGCATCGACCTCCAGTCGATGATCGACAGCAAGCGGCTCACGCTGATGCAGATCGATGCCGCCGAGCTGACTCCCGGCGAGTTTTCGCAACGCGTCCGCGAATGTGTCGAGATTTACGGCGCGCAGACCATCGTGATCGACAGCCTCAACGGCTATCAGGCCTCGATGCCCGGTGAGCAGGCACTCATCCTGCACATGCACGAGCTGCTGCAGTATCTGAACCGGCAGGGCGCTACGACCTTCCTGACCGTGGCGCAACACGGGCTCGTCGGCGACATGAAGTCGCCGGTCGACATCACCTATCTCGCCGACACCGTCATCCTGCTGCGCTATTTCGAGGCACTGGGCCGGATGAAGCGCGCCATCTCGATCATCAAAAAGCGCACCGGCGCGCATGAAGACACCATTCGCGAATATCAGCTCGGCAGCCGCGGCGTATCGCTCGGCGCGCCGCTGACCAATTTCCAGGGCGTGATGCGCGGCGTGCCGACGCTCGTCGGCGGGGCGGGCGCCCTGCTCGACCCCAAGGACGCGTGAAGCGGACAACGGTCTCCGAGCGCGCGCTGGTACTGGCGCCGCGCGGGCGCGATGCGACCATCGCCGCGTCGATGTTTGTCGAAGCCGGCATCGAAGCACTGGCTTGCGACTCGCTGGCCGAGCTGATCGCCGAGCTCGACCGGGGCGCCGCCTTCGCGGTGGTGACCGAGGAGGCGATCGCCACCGCCAACCTGCAGCCGCTGAGCCGGTGGATCGACGAGCAGCAGGAATGGTCCGACCTGCCGTTCATCCTGCTGACGACGCGCGGCGGCGGGCTTGAGCGCAACCCGGCGGCGAGCCGCCACCTCGACGTTCTGGGCAACGTCACGTTTCTCGAGCGCCCCTTTCACCCGACCACGCTGGTCAGCGTCGGCAAATCGGCGTTGCGCGGCCGGCGCCGGCAGTATGAGGCGCGCAGCCGCCTCGCCGAGCTGCACGACAGCGAGGAGCGCTATCGCCGGCTGTTCGACAGCCTCGACGAGGGCTTCTGCGTTATCGAATTCTTCGACGGCCCGCATGGCCCGTTGAGCGATTATGTCCACGTCGAGGCCAACCCCGCCTACACGCGCCACGCCGGCATCCCCGATGTCGTCGGCAAGAAGGTGCGCGAAATGGTCGGTGAGGAAGCGGACGGCTGGGTCGAGATGTACCGGAACGTGTTGCTGACCGGCGCGCCGGTGCGCTTCGAGCGCGAGCTGGTCGAAACCGGCCACTTCCTCGAACTCGCCGCTTTCCGCGTCGAGCCGCCGAGCCGAAAGCAGGTGGCAGTGCTGTTCCAGGACATCACCGAGCGGCGGCGCGCCGAACAGGCGCTGCACCACCTGAACGACACGCTCGAACGCCGGGTGACCGCGGCGGTCGAGGAGCGCGAGAGCGCCCGCGCGCAGCTCCACGAGGCGCAGAAGCTCGAGACGCTCGGTCAGCTGACCGGCGGCGTCGCGCATGACTTCAACAACCTGCTCACCCCGATCACCAGCGCGCTCGATCTCGTCGGCCGCAAGCATGGCGACGATCCGCGCACCGCCCGCCTCGTCGATGGCGCGCTGCAGTCGGCGGAGCGCGCCAAGACGCTGGTACAGCGGCTGCTCGGATTCGCGCGGCGGCAGTCCCTGGAGACGCGCGCCATCGATCTCGCCGCGCTCGTCGAAGGAATGCGCGACCTCGTCGCCAGTTCGGTCGGCGCGATGACCGAGCTGCACATCGTCGCCGAACCCGGCCTGCCGCCCGCGCTCGTCGACCCGAACCAGCTCGAGCTCGCGGTACTCAACCTCTGCGTCAACGCCCGCGACGCGATGCCGGGCGGCGGGACGCTGACTTTGTGCATCGACCGGCCGGAAACGCTGCCCGCCGACCTGCCCGAAGGCGATTATGTTCGGCTGGCGGTCGTCGATACCGGCGAGGGCATGGACGAGGAAACGCTGCGCCGCGCCGTCGAGCCCTTCTATTCGACGAAGGAACTGGGCAAGGGCACCGGTCTCGGCCTGTCGATGGTGCACGGCCTCGCCGCGCAGCTCGGCGGTGCGTTCACGCTGACCAGCCGGCCCGGCGAAGGCACACGTGCCGATCTCTACCTTCCCGTCGCCAACGATGTGGCCGCCGCCTTCGCCTGGCAGCCGACCGACGAGATGATCCAGGCGATCCGACCGCTGTCGATCCTGCTGGTCGACGACGAGCCGCTGGTCCGCGCCGCCACCGCCGACATGCTGCGCGAGATGGGGCACACGGTGATCGAAGAGGATTCGGGCGCCGCAGCGATCAAACGGCTGCGCGGCGGCGCCGAGATCGATCTGCTCATCACCGACTATCTGATGCCCGAGATGCGCGGCAGCGCGGTCGCCGAGGCGGCGCGGGCGCTGCGCCCCGGCCTGCCCGTGCTGATGATCACCGGCTATGCCGACCTCGGCGAAGGCGAGGCACCCGACCTGCCGCGCCTGCCCAAGCCCTTCCGCCACGGCGACCTCACCCGCGAGGTGGCGCGGCTGTTCGAGACGACCGGCTGAGCAACAGGTGGCCGTCATCCCGGCGAAAGCCGGGATCCAGCGCGACAAGAAACTGCCAGCTTCGCTGGCGCCATTTTCTCTGGGCAGGATTCCGGCTTTCGCCGGAATGACGAAGGTGAGTGGCACGCGTCGTCCAGCCCGGCGGATGCCGCGCACGGTACGAATTTACACTTGTTCACATCCTCCCATGCGCGTTCGGGGATATGGTGCGGGCCAGGAGAGATCGATGCCGCGCAAGCGCATGAAATATGGCTATGAATGGGATGACGCCGCCGATGCGCCGGTGCCGTCGCCGCGCTATTTCACCGCCGTAAACTTTGCACTTGCCGGCGTGGCGCTGGCGATGAGCTTTCTCGCTGCCGTCAGCTTCGACGTCGAAGTGGCGGCGATGGTGCGGTCGATCGGCATCGAGCCGCGCCCCGCGCACATCATCGCCTATGGCATGATCGTCGTGCCGGTGACCGTCGCGGTGTTCGCGATCCTCCGCCTGTTCGGCCTCGCCGACCGCGACGACGACTAGCGCCGCGGCCCGTCAACGGGCTATTCACTCCCCATGCGATCGAGCCCGCCAGCGGCCGACCTGACCGAGCCCCCGTTGCGCCTCATCACCATGACGGCGCTGTTCTGGCTGTTCGCGCTGGCGGTATTCACCCTGCGCGGCGCTTTCCTTCCCGACCGGCCGTTCGAGATCATCCACCCGAAGCGCCTGCTCGCGGTGACCTTGGGCGCTGCCGTCTATGCGAGCGCGCTCTACCTGCTGCGCGGCAATGCCTGGCGGTCGTTCGCGCAGCGCCTCGGCATCGCGGCGGTCGTGTCGCTGGCCGGGGTGGCGATCCTGCTCGCCGCGCGCATCGGCTTCGACCGCGTGGTCGGCCACGGCTATGACCGCTTTGCCGACGAAGCGCGCTGGCTGCTGACCTGGCTCGGCTATTTCTTCGCCTGGGTGATGGCCGACCTCGCGCTCGCCACGCGGGGAACGACGATTATCACCCTGCCCGCCGCGCCGTCGCCCCCATCCGCCGACGAGGCCGCGCTATGGGTCCACAGCAACCAGCAGCTGACCCGCGTGCCGCTCGACGCCATCGAATGGATCGAGGCCGAGGGCAACTATGCGCGCGTCCACGCCGGCGACGGCGGCGGGCTGATCCGCACCAGCCTGTCGCAGCTTGCTGTCGACCTCGCCCCCGCCGGTTTCGAGCGCATCCACCGCTCGGTGCTCTGCCGCCGAGACCGCATCGCCTCGGTTCGCCGCAAGCGCAACGGCGCGCTGATCGCGGCGCTGCAGTCGGGCGCCGAGGTGCCGGTCGGGCGGCAGGCCGGGCAGGCGATCCTCGACGAAGCCAAGCGCCGTCCGCCCGCTCACTGACGCCCGTCACGCCCTGCTGACGTTCGTGGCATTGCCCACGCGCCGGTCCTTGCGACCCCGTAACCTTACGGGGTCATGCCGGGGGCACGCAGACATCGCGCGACGGCAATGCCGTGGCGCCGCCGCTTCCATGCGGCCGCTTTCGCGTCGGCGCTCATCACCGGCGCGCCCACGTTCGCGCAGACCATCGCCATCCAGACGATCAGCGCCAACACCCCCGCGTTGGGCAATGTCGCGGCGGCCGCGATGGGCAACACGCTGTTCCAGGTCGCCGCCTCGACCGGCGCCATCACCAAGATCAGCGGCAACGGCGTGCGCACCACCACCGGCAACAGTCGCGCGCAGGTGACCATCCGCTGCACCGGCACCGCCGCCGAATGCAACGCCGCCAGCATCCGCGTGCGCGTCGCCGCCACTGGATCGCCGACCGGCCGCCTCGCCACGCTCACCAATTTCAACGTCGCTTCCGGAACCGCGACGATCTCGTCGGTGCCGACGCCGGCGAACATCCTCAACTTCGTGATCGACCCGATCCCGCGCAACACCAACCGCACCTTCTGGGTCGGCGCCGACATGGCGGTCCAGGGCGACAACAGCGGCATCGCTAGCGGCGCCGCCACCGCGCCGTTCAACGTCCGCGTCTCGGTAAATCCGGCGACGCCGGTGTCGCCCGGCACCAACGGCACCGCCATCGCCACCGTCCGCCGCGCCGCCTCGATCGCGAAGATCGCCGACATCGATTATGGCACGGTGGTGCGGCCGACCTCGGGCAACAGCAATGTCGCGCTCAACGCCTCGACCGGCGTACGCACCGTTGGCGGCAACGGCGCCGGGGTGCCTTCGCCCGCCCCGCGTCGCGCCGAGTTCACGATCAGCGGTGAAGGCGGACGCACCCTCTCCGTCACCCTGCCCAGCAACTATGTGCTGACCCACAGCAACGGCACCAACACGATCACAGCCAACCTCAGCCGCTCGCCGACCGGCACGCTGACGCTCAGCGGCACGCAGGGGTCGGCGGGGAGCATCGGCCTGTTCGTCGGCAGCTCGTTCACCATGCCGGCGGCGGTGGTGCCGGGAGTCTATTCCGGCACCTTCAACCTCACCGTCCAGTATAATTAGGGCGCGATCACCGTCAACGCGGTGGGCCGGCTGCGGTAGGTGAGCGGCGTCGCCAGCGTCGCCACCTCGCCGTCGAGCGCGACGACCAGCGACGGCGCGTCGCTGTCGATGGTGAGCCCATCGATCCCTTCGACCCGTTGGAAATCGGCGTCGGCGTCCGCATGTCCAAGGAGCGTGCGCAGCATCAGCCGCACCAGCCGCCAGCCATGGCCGGTGACCGCGAACAAGCACAGCTCACCGCCGTCGAGCCGGGTACGGCCGCTGAGGTTCGGGAAGCTCAGCCGATAGCTGTTGTTGCCGACGAACAGCAGCGACGTACGCTTGCGCCAGACCTGCCCGCCGACGCTGACCGTCAGCCGCTGCCGCCGGTAGCGTGCAAGCGCGCGGAATCCGGCGATGGCCGCTGCAACCGTCTTGCGCCGGCCGGTACCGCGCCGCTGCCGGTCGCGATCCTCGACAACGTCTGTGTAGATGCCGACCGAGCTGTTGTTGACGAACACCCGCCCATTGACCTCGCCGACATCGACGCGGCGCCGCTTCCCCGCCGCCAACACGCGGATCGCGCGTTCCAGATCGATGGGCAGGCCAAGATCTCGCGCGAAATGATTGAAGGTGCCGAGCGGCAGGATGCCGAGCGGCATGTCGGTCCCGGCGAGCGCGCCGGCGGCGGCGCTGAGGCTGCCGTCGCCGCCCGCCACGACCAGCGCCGCGTAGCGGCCGACGGCGGCGCGCGCCAGTTCGGCGATGTCCTCGCCGCGCTCGACGACGCGCAGTTCGGCATCGAGGCTCTCCGCGGCGAACAACTCGCGCAGCCGGTGCTCGACCGGCGCCGCGCCGGGCAGCCCGCTGTCGCGGTTGATCAGGACCAGGAGGGTTGAAGGCGCGCCACTCACGCCAAGCCAATGGCGCAAGCGGCGCGATGTTCCCCGGTTACGACCCGGCCAAACGCCGCAGCATGTCTTCCCAGATCGGCACCTGGCCGTGGAAGCCCTCGACCCAGACCTTCTCGTCGAGGCCATGCGCGCCGGACTTCTCGCCGACGATGCCCCACAGGCCACCGACGCCATAGACCGGGATGCCGGCGTTGCGGAAATACGAACCGTCGGTGGCGCCCGCCGACATCATCGGAATGATCGGCGCGTCCTTGAAGCGGGTGGCGACGGCGGCGCGATAGGCCTCGGTCACGTCCTCACGCAGCGGGCTCGGCGGCGACGGCTGCGAACCGTCGGCGAACGTCACCTTCACGTCGGGGCCGGCGATCGCCTGCAGCTGCGCCTGCACATCCTCGATCTTCACGCCCGGGAAGATGCGGCAGTTGACGTTGGCGGTCGCCTTCTGCGGCAGCGCGTTCGGCGCATGGCCGCCCTGCATCATCGTCGCGACGCAGCGGGTGCGGGTGTAGCCGGGGTTGTTCGCCTCGAGCAGGTCGGCGCTTTCGCGGTCCTGCGGATCGGCGAGCCACTTCTTCACCAGCTCGCCATAGGCGCCGCCGTCCTTTTCGGCGAGCTGGCCGAAGAAGGCGCGGGTGCCGTCGTTGATCATCGGCTGGAAGCGGTAATCCTCGACGCCCTTGATCGCGCCGGCGAGCGCATAGATGGCGTTGTCGGGGCGCGGCGCGCTGCTGTGGCCGCCGCGGTTGGTGGCGGTCAAGGTGAAGTCGGCATAGGTCTTCTCGGCGACCTGCATGAAGAAGCCTTCGACGCGGCCGTCCTTGTAGACGCTGCCACCGCCGGCATCGCCGTTGAGCGCATATTCGGCCTCGATCAGCGGGCGCCACTCGGTCGCCGCCTTGCGCGCGCCGAACGCGGCGGTTTCCTCGTCGCCGGTGTAGAGCACGATGATGTCGCGCGTCGGCTGGAAGCCCGATTTCCTGAGGTTCTGGAGGGCGAGCAGGATACCGGTCAGCCCCGCCTTGTTGTCGCTGGCGCCGCGGCCGAGATACCAGCCCTTCTCCTCGCGGAACACGAACGGATCGTTCTTCCAGTCGGCCGGGTTCGCCTCGACGACATCCATGTGCGCCATCAGCAGGATCGGTTTCTTCCCCGACGGCTTCGCCGCCGGCCAGCGCGCGATCAAGGTCTGGGTATTGTCATGATCCTTCACCACCACGTTGGTGATGCCGGCCTTCCTGAACTCGGCGGTAAGAAGCTTGGTGAGCTTCGGCATGTTGCCGCGCCCCTCGACGGTCGGGATCTCGACGATCTGCTTGAACAGCGCCCGCTCCGCCGCCTTGCGCGCGTCGGGCGCTTCCTGCGCCACCGCGGCGGTCGTGAGCATCAAGGAAAGCGCCAGCCCGCGCAGAATCATGTCCGTCCCCCGTCTGATAGGTGCGTGGCGCACCTTATCGAGCCGAACGCGCAACGCCAGCCGCTTTAACGCGAGGTCAGCGCCGGCGAATAGGGCGTCGGGTGCAGGATCTTCTCGTCGATCCCGCCCATGATCGCGCCGTGCCGCTCGCGCGTCGCCGCCTTGATGTCCGACCATTCCTTGTCGGCCATGAACGACGCCCACCCCGCCTTCATCGCCGCCTCGTCGGGCCATTCGAGCAGATAGACGAATTGCGGACCCGCCTCGCCCTTCGCATCCCACATCGCGAGGATGCGGAAGCCATGCCGCGCCATGATCCGCGTCGCCTGATCGCGAAAGCGGGTGTGGAAAACCTCGGTCTTCGCCGGGTTCAGTTCGTAGATGCGAAGCTGATGAACCGGCGCCGCGGTGGCGGCGATGGGGGTCAGCAGCAGGGCAAGGGCGGCAAGCAGGCGAAGCATCGGCATATCCTTCGACATCGGATCGGCGCGCAGCCTGACGCGAAGCCGCGCGCCGGGCCACCGCCCGTTCGACAGGCGGCTAAGCCCGCTCGACACGCGCCGCATAACAGCCGCGCCGCGCATAGTGCGCGTGGAGATAGGCGACACGGCCGTCGGCAAGCAGGCGGTCGATCAGCGGCGCGATGGCATCGCCCTCGGCGAGATCGGCATCGACCATGAAGTCGGCCTCATCGAAGGCGCGCAGCGAGAGCATGCGGCGGTGCATCACTTCGGGCACCACGCCGGTCAGTTCGATGGCGGCCTCGGCGCCTTCGCGCACGAAGATGGCGTGGCGGCTGCGGAACGCATTGGCGGCGGGCTGATGCTCATGGCTCAGCAGCAGCGCCGTCTCGCCGATCTCGAGGTCGCGCAGCTCGATGCGGTCGGGGAAGCTGCGCGGCGCGTTCGCCACCATCCGCTGCACGCCGCGTTCGGCGAGCGCTGCGTCAGACAGGCCGTAGAGCGGGCGGAAGGGCGCGGGGTCGAGGCCGAGGATGCGGAAGGCCATGGCGAAACTCCTATCGGGTTTCGGCGGGTCTAGCGGCGCGACGGCGGCCCGACGCTCCGGTCCTTGCGGGGCAATTCGGAAAGCGCGAAGGTCCGCGAAATTCAAGGGAGCAGTGCGCATGACCGACCTCACCATCTGGACGCTCGACTGGGTGCCCGAAGGGCCGCGCGGCTTCGTGCGCGACCTGCGGCTGCGCTGGGCCTGCGAGGAGGCGGGGTTGGCGTACACGGTGCGCACCGTCGCCTTCGACGACCGCGCCACCAACCATCTCGATCAGCAGCCGTTCGGGCAGGTGCCGTTCCTGACCGACGGTGCGGTCGAGACCTTCGAGAGCGGCGCGGGGCTGCTGTATCTCGCGAAGAAGAGCGAGGCGCTGATGCCGCGCGACGCCGCCGGCGAGACGGCGACGACGCAGTGGCTGCTCGCCGCGCTCAACAGCATCGAGATGGTCACCGTGCCCTGGTGGTTCCTGCGCATGTCGGGCGAGAAGGACAACAAGCTGACCGGCTGGGTGGAAATGCGGCTCAACCAGCTCGAAAAGGAACTGGCAGCGCGCGACTGGCTCGCCGCCGACCGCTTCACCGTCGCCGACCTGTTGATGGCCGATGTGCTGCGCGTCCCCGACGTCCGCGCCTTTGGCAGCCGCCCGGCGACCGAGGCCTATGTCGCCCGCGTCACCGACCGGCCGGCGTTCAAGAAAGCGCACGCCGACCAGATCGCGCACTTCGAAGCGGCGGACGCCGCGCGCGGTTAGCAGCGGGCGAAGCGCGAGCCGAGAGCGGTGAGCGCGGCGACCTTTTCGCTTTCGACGGCGAAGGCGAACTTCAGCCGCTGGCCGGGGATGAGTTCGGCGCGGACGGTGTCGGGCGCGTCGCCGGTCGCGGCCGCGTGGAGCGCGCCCATCGTCAGGTCGAGGCCGGTGGTGCGCGCGGTGACGGTGACCGTTCCCCAATCGGCGTTGCAGAAGCGGCCGGCATAGGCGGTGGCTGCGAGGCTGAATTGCGGCGCGGCGGCGGGCTTAACCTTGGCGGCAGCTTCGGCCAGCCGCGTGTCGAGCGCCTTCAGCCGCGTCTCCGCCGCCGCCTGCGCTGCGGCAGCACCGTCGCGATACCAGTCATAGGCATAGGCCGCCGCGATATCGACGAGCCAGTAGCCGGCGCCGTCGTCATTGCTGAGCGCCGCGACGCCGAGGTCGCGCGTCGGCAGGAAGGAGGCGTGGGCGCGGAAGCCCGCGAAGCCGCCGAACGAGTGCAGCAGAATCTCGCCATGCCACGGCCCGCGATACCAGCCGAAGCCGTGGCCGGTGCGGTTGAACGGGCCGAAGTCGTCGCTGGTCGCCACGAACTGCGCATGGGTGGTGCGCAAGGCCGCGGCGAGCCCGCCCTTCCCGCCCCGTTCGGCGGCGAGGTTGGCGGAGAGCCAGCGCGCCATGTCGCGCGCGCTCGACTCCATGCCGCCCGCCGACTGCATCGTCCGGTCGGTCTTGCGCAGGTAGAGCGGGGTCAGTCCGTCATAGGGCAGCGCGCGGTCGGCAGGCTTGGCGAGGCCGCGCGCGGCGGTGTCGCGCAGGCGCAGCGGCGCGATCACCTCCTGCTCGACGATCGCCTGCCACGGCCGCTTCAGCCGTCGCTCGACCAGCAGCGCGGCGACATTATAGCCGAGGTTCGAATAGGCGAAGCTCCCCAACGGCGCCTTGGCGTTGGGGGTGAGCCCGCCGAGCAGCCGCCACAAGGTCGCCTCGTCCCACGCGCCGCTGTAGGCGAGCCGGAATTGCAGCGCATCGCCGCTGAGCCCGTGGCTGTGGGAGAGCAGGTGGCGGAGCGTGACCTTGTCCGCCTGAACGCCGGTCGCGAACGCGATGTCAGGCGCCAGCTCGGCCAAGGTCGAGTCGAGATCGATCGCTCCCTTCTTCGCCAGCCGCACCAGCGCCAGCGCGACGAAGCTCTTGGTTGAGGAGGCGATGTAGAAGCGGGTGTCCGCCCCGGCCGCCCGGCCCATCGTGCGATCCGCCATACCGCGCGCGGTGACGATGATCGGCGCGTCGTGGCGGACGACGGCAACAGCCACCGCCGGGAGGGTCGGGTAGCGCTTCATCCCGGCGTTGAGAAACGCGCCGAAATCGCGGCGGAAGGCGGCGTCGTCGGCGGCGACCGCGGGGGTTGCGATCGCGATCAGCGCGGCGAAAGCGGCAGCGAGTGTATTGTTCATACAATACAGTTAGCGGGATGCGTCGGCGCTCGCAACTATCCCTTCCGCTTCCTTCTGGCTGGCAGCCGGCGCTATGGTGAAAAGCGTCACAGCTCGGGAAACACTGGTGCGCTTTTCAATTCGACCAGAACGCGACGAACAAGATCGCCGGTTTATGGAGAGCCTCAATCCGCGACTTACGGATGTGATCGAAGCGCCGACCCATAGCGCCAGCGAGGTGAAGGCTTTCCAGCAGGCGTTCACGGCGACAGCCTGGGCAGCAGAGACCGCAAAGAGCGCAACTTTCCTCGCCGTCGATGAGGCCGACAACAGGATCGGCTACATCAATGTCCGCGAAGGGTCTGACGACGTGCTCGGGGAGCGCTGCGGCTATATCGCGCTCCTGGCGGTTGCGCATGAATTTGAAGGTCATGGCGTCGCAACCTCACTCGTGCGGGAGGCGGAACGGTGGGCCAGGGAAATGGGCTTTAGCCGGCTGGCGCTCGACGTGTTCGCCAGTAACGAGCACGCATTCCGATTCTACAAGCAGGCTGGTTTCCAACCTGAGACCGTTCGCGTCATAAAAAGGCTGTAGCGACGAAACTGCCGGCAGGGTCGGGTAGCGCTTCATGCCGGCATCAAGGAACGCGCCGAAGTCGCGGCGGCAGGCGGGTGTCGACGGCGTTCGTTGCGACGGCAACTAACGTGGCGAAAGTGGCGCCAACTGTATTGCCAATGCAATACAGTTGGCGAACTCACTGATGGTCGCAAGGACGGACGGTCGGCCCTGCGATGGCTGGCCGCCAGATATGCGGCGAGACCCTACCGTGCAAACTCACCTAACCTGACGGTTCGCGAAAAACACCCTCTGCAGCCCACGTTGCGAACGGCCGCTCTGCAACAACTATATCTTCTGGGATGGGGTAACTGTTCGCACAACAGTCGATCTCGACAAAATACAAGTGCCCACGATCATCAGCGAAGATGATTATCTCCAGGGCCTTGTCATCGGGCATATGGAAGTCAGCCGTGTAGATGGCGCCGTGTCCTCCCATTTTGGGGTCAGCCTTCGGCGGCAACAGCGGCTTTGCGTGAACCGGATCGACGCGCAGCCTGAAGCTATTGCACCCGCAATCACAGAACTCCGTGAGTTCGGCGTGATCGAGCTGATCGCGGAGGAGCGATTGCGCAGGGTACTCACACCTTGTGGATATGAACTCCTTCCAAAATTCGGCGCGGGCGGGTCCGTTCTCCACCAGCCGATACTATGTCAGCGGCAAAGAGGGCTCAATGTCGGGTTCCTGGCAAGCGGGCGTTGGCCTCAATCAAACGACACCTTCCCCCGCCCCGACTTCACCCCCGATCGCTTCGCCTTCCCCTCCAGCCGCCGTTCCTTCGACGCCTTTGTCGGTTTGGTCTTCTTGCGTGGTTTGGGCTTCTCCGTCGCCTTCACGATCAGTTCGATCAGCCGCTCGGTGGCGTCCTCGCGGTTGGCGAGGCTGCTGCGGTGGCTTTGGGCGAAGATGACCAGCACGCCCTCGGCGGTCATCCGGCTGCCGGCGAGGCGCATCAGGCGGTTGGCGACGTCGTTGGGCAAGGACGGCGAGCGGCGCACGTCGAAGCGCAGCTCAACGGCGGTTTCCGACTTGTTGACGTGCTGCCCGCCCGGCCCCGAGGCGCGGGCGGCGCGGAACTCAAGCTCGCTCTCGTCGAGCCACAGCGCGGGCGTCACTTCGATCATCTTCGACGCCCGCTGGTGTGGTTCAGCCGCGCGCCTTCAGCGCGTCGCGGATTTCGCGGAGGAGGAGGACGTCCTCGGGCGTCGGCGCCGGGGCGGCGGGCGCCTCGGCTTCCTTGCGGATCGCCTTGCTGGCGATGCGGACGAGCAGGAAGATGATGAAGGCGAGGATGACGAAATTGACCGCGACGGTGATGAACTGGCCATAGCCGAACAGCGGCACGCCCGCCGCCTTCAGCTCGGCATAGTTGGTGAGCGAGCCGGCATAGCCTTCCGGCACGGCGCCGAGGCGGACGAAATAGCTGGAGAAGTCGAAGCCGCCGAACAGCCAGCCGACCACCGGCATGATCAGATCGTCGGTCAAGGAGCTGACGATCTTGCCGAACGCCGCGCCGATGATCACGGCGACCGCGAGATCGAGCACGTTGCCGCGCGCGATGAAGGCCCGGAATTCGTTGAGCATGGCGTCCCTCCCTTTGGCTTCGCTCCGGGGCGAAGTGAGCCACGGCTGATGGCCGATGGCAAGCGATGATGCCGCGCCATCCCCAGCCCGTCATTCCGGCGAAAGCCGGAATCCAGACCGGCGCTCGAGCTGGATTCCGGCTTTTGCCGGAATGACGGATGTGGGGATCGGGGGCCGGATTGTGTCCCTGCCGCAACGCAGCAACTTCCTGCGACGAGCCGTGGTTCGGCTTGCCGCAAGGCCTCTGGCGGACGCCTGCGCAGCCGATAGCATCGCCTGCCATGAGCCGCCCGTTCGATACGAGTCTGTGGGCCCGCCAGGGCGCCTGGTATGAGCCGCATGTGCCACGCCGGCCGTTCGCCGAGCGGGCCAACCAGCTGCAATATATGCCGTGGCTGGCGAAGCGCTCGCTGTTCGCGCGGATGGGGTTCGCGCGCCTCTTCTGATCGCGTCACCCGCACGGCGGATCGGCGGCATACCTAGGGATGGTTGAAAGCGCAGGCCGGCTCCGGCCTTATGCGGCCAACTCAAGCCGCAGGAGCGCCCCATGACCAAAGTCCTCGTCCTCTATTATTCCAGCTACGGCCACATCGAGCAGATGGCGGAGGCCGTCGCCGAAGGCGCGCGGCAGGTCGACGGCGTCGAGGCGGTGATGAAGCGGGTGCCCGAGCTGGTGTCCGAGGAGCTGGCGAAGAAATCGCACTACAAGACCGACCAGAAGGCAGCCGTAGCCACTGTCGACGAACTGCCCGACTATGACGCGATCATCATCGGCACGCCGACCCGCTATGGCAACATGGCGGCGCAGATGAAGAATTTCCTCGACCAGACCGGCGGCCTCTGGGCCAAGGGTGCCCTGAACGGCAAGGTCGGCGGCGTCTTCGCATCGACCGCGACGCAGCATGGCGGGCAGGAAACGACGCTCACCTCGACGCAGACGGTGCTGTTCCACCTCGGCCTCGTCGTCGTCGGCCTGCCCTACAGCTTCCAGGGGCAGATGCGCATGGACGAGATCACCGGCGGCTCTCCCTATGGCGCGACGACGCTGGCAAAGAGCGACGGCTCGCGCCAGCCGAGCGAGAACGAACTCGAGGGGGCCCGCTTCCAGGGCCGCCACACCGCCGAGATCGCCGCCGCGCTGAAGAAGGGCCGCGGCTAGGGGCTCCCGAAGAAGCGCATGCGCTGCAGGCGGTCGACGCAGCCGAGCTTGCTGCCGACCGCTGCGAAGGGCTGAAAGCGCAGCTTCTCGACGGCGGCGGGCGTCGCCTCGCTGAACGCGAAGGGCGGATAGGCCATCACGGTGCGCGCATTCACGGGACGACCGTCGGTGCCGATATCGTAGCTGACCTCGACGAAGCCGTTGAGGCCCCAGTTGAGCGCCGGCATCGGGAAATCCGCGGTGCTGATCCGCCCGCCGGCGCGCACCGGCCTCACGTCGGCCAGCGCGCATTGCTCGGGCGTCAGGCCGGTCGCCTGCGCCAATTGTGCCGCCTCGTCGTCGCGCTTGGCGGCGGCGGCATTGCTCGCCAGCTGCAACAGCGCCGTCTGGCGGATCGGGTGACCGTCGGGAAGCGAGGTCGGCGGCATCGCCACGACCTGCCGGTACAGCTCATCCGCCGACTTCGCGCGGCTGCGCTCGTAGGTGCGGGCCAGTTCCATCCGCGCAAAGGCGGCGGCGGGAGCTGCCTCGGGCCCGGCGGAATCGAGCCGGGCGATCAGCGCGATCAACGCCGGCCGCGCCGCGCCGCGCATGCTGCCGAGCGAGCCATCGGCAGCGGCCCATTTCGCCAGCGGCACCTGCACCCTGACCTGGATGGCGGCGGGCGCGCCGATCGCTTCCGCCGAGGCAGCGGCGCGGCGCAGCAGGGCCAGGCGATCGTCACCCACCGCCGCATTTTCGGTGAGCGCCTGGAGGATGGCGAAGGCTTGCGGTGAATTCTCGCCATATTTGGCGACCCGCGCATCGAGTTCGCGGCGCAGCAGCGGCAATGCCTCGGCATCCGACCCCGTCACGTTGAAGTCCGCCTGCCGGGCCTTCAGCCATTCGCCGACGGTCGGGCGCAGCGATTCAACGAGCTTCGGCGCGCTGCCGGCGTTGCTGCAGCGAAGTTCGATGCGAACTGCCGCCCGCCAGAACGGGTCGAGCGCGGCGGCGGCATCGGCGCGCCACGACCAGCGCGACACGGCACGCGCGAACTCGTCGGCGACGGCCGGGCGCGTCGCGTACACCGGTTGGACGCCGACGACGCGGCCATCGGCACCGATGCCGAATTCAACGATGGCCATGTCGTCGGGCTGAATGCCGGTGAGCGCACCGCAGGCGGGCAGCGGCGTGTCGGCGCCATAGCCGATGTCTTCCGCCTTGCCGCGTGCCGCCCCGGTATAGGCAAGATAGCGCGGCACGTCGGCATTCTTGCCGAGCAGATGATGGACGATCGCCATGTCGCTGCGGATACGCGTATCGGCGACCGAGATTCGGCGCGACAGGCCGCCGGCGAGATCCAGCGCCTTCTGATACCAGTCGCGCGCCGGCCCGAACGCGCCGCGGTTGAGTTCGACCCGCCCGCGCAGTGCATAGACTTCGCCAAGGATGTCGCGCCGCGGGCTGGTGCTCTTGCTCGACAGCGACGCGTGGAGTGCCGGCAGCGCTTCATCGAGCGTGCGCGCGGCCAGCACCGGATCGTCGAACATCGTGACACGGGCGAGCGCGACCTGGGTGATCAGCGTGACGTCATGGTCCGCCGGGAAGGCCTTCAGCGCCAGCGACCGTTGCAGCGCCGCGCGTGCCTTGGCGGTGTCGATCTCAACCTCGTGGATGCGGCCGACATATTGCCAGACACTGGCGAGCGCGCGCCGGTCGTCGGGCGTTTGGTCAGGCATCGCCGGCAGCGCCTGATCGAAGACGGTGAGCGCCGCGCGCGTATTGCCGGTGAGCAGCAGCGCCTGACCAAGGCCCGAACGGATGACCGCGACCGTGCGGTTCGACGGGTCGGCCGCCGCGTTCGGCATGCGTCGCAGCAAGCTGCGGAAGGCGTTCGCCGCATTTACGGCGTCACCCTTCTCGAGCAGCGCCTGCGCGGCGTTGAAATCTTCCTGCAAGGTGGCGGCGCCGGCCGGCGCGGCGAGCAGCAGCGCGGCGGCAGCAGCAGTGACAATGCGCATGAGAACCCCTCTATCCCCGCCACGAAATCTGACGGTCGAGGGGAGTGTCCGCAACCCCGGAAAACGCCTGTGGCGTGGCTTAGAACCCACCCCACGTCGTCTGGCGCGCAGCGATCGGCAGGATGCGGCCGTGGCGGGCGATGGCCTTGCGCACCGCCGGCCGGTCGCGGATCGCCAGCAGCTTCGCCGCCAGCGCGGCGCGGAAGGTGGCGCCGCCGGGGGCGTCCTGCTCGAAATCCTGGAAGGCGAGCAGCATGCCGCCGCGCCGGGCCGGGTCCTCGAGGCGGGCGAGCACCAGCTTCTCCGCCTCGTCGAGCCGGTCGGCGCAGAGCAGCGCCATCGTCGCGGCGGGATAGTTGATCTTCGGGTCGGCGGTGAGCATTCCGAGCGCGGCCGTGGCGCCCGGATCGTCGAGCGCCTTCAGCGCGCAGGCGCGGGTCGCCGCCACCCACATCAGGCCAAAGCCCGTCGTCGCGCGATCGCCCTTCGCGGTCACCCATTCGGCGACCGCCAGCGCCGCGGCAGGGCGGCCGTAGCTGGTGAGCAGCGAGCCGCGGTTGATCGCCATGGTGATCAGCGCCGGGTTCTTCGCAAGGTCCATCGCCAGCAGCTTCGCGAACGCCGCATCGGCCTCATCCACCCGGCCGGCGGCGGCGAGCGCATAGGCATGTTCGTTGATCACCCAGAAGGCGTCCTCGCCCCCGGCCTCGACCTTCGCCATGTCGGCGGCGAACGGCGTCGAGACAGTGACCGCCTCCCCCACGCGCCCGACGCCGCGCAGCGCCGCGAGATAGGCGGCGACGGTTTCATAATCCTGCGGCTTGGCGCGATAGGCGGCCTCGACCGCGGCGACCTCGGCGGCGATGGCTTTCGCCGCGCGCGGTCCCGCCTTCGCCTCGATCGCCGGCCACAGCTTTGCATAGCGGCGATCGACCAGCATGCGCACCAGCGCGCTTGAATCGACGAACTTCGCCGCCATCGCCTTCGCCTCGTCGAGGCGGTCGCGCTTCAGCAGGCCGAGGATGGCATCGTCATACATCCAGTCCGCCGCCCCCGGCGTGCCGCGACCGGCATAGCCGCGCGACGACAGCGCCATCAGCAGGTCGAAGCGAAGCTCCTCCTTCGCCGGGCCTTCGAGTTCGCGCAGCAGTTGCGACAGCCAGGGCTCGTCGATCTTGGTGAGGCCGGCGGGGAAGGCATCGGCCATGTAGACGACGGTTCGGCTCGCCGCCTCGGCCTGGCCGGCGCGCAACTGAACCTGCGCCTGCATCAGCCGGAGCTCGGGCCGATCGGGCAGCATCGCCGCCGCCGCATCGATCGCGGTCACCGCCTCGGCGGGCCGCCGCAGGTCGGACAGCAGCAGCGCCTGCATGTAAAGCAGCCCGCCGCGTTCGCGCCCCGGTTCGGGCCGCACCGCCAGCCCTTCGTCGATCAACGCCAGCGCCGGTTCGAGCTGCCCTTGCGCCGCCAGCCCGCTCGCGCGTTCGGCGAGCGCCTTCACCGCGTCGAGCCGCGCCACATCCTCCGCCGTTTGCGCGACGGCGGGAACGGCGGCGGCGAGCAGCGCTGCGGCGAGCAGGCGGGGGAGAAACTTCCTCATCGCCGCCGAGTGTGGCGGCAAGCCTGCCCCGCCGCAATGGCCGGGCTTGCGCTATTTCGACGAACGTCAGCCGGCTAGAAGCCGCCCCAATAAGTTCGCGGCGCGGCGAAGGACAGGATGCGCCCATGGCGCTCGATGGCGGCGCGAACGGCGGGGCGGTCGCGCACGGCGTAGAGTCGCCGATCCCATTCGGTACGCGCCTTGCCGAAGCGGCCGGGCCCGTAATTCTGCAATGCGACCAGCATCGCGGTACGGTGTTCGGGCGCTGCCAGCCGTTCAAGGATGACCTTCTCCGCGCCGTCCAGCCGGTCGTTGCACAACAGCGCCCGCGTTGCGGCGGCATAGCCCTCGCTCGGTCGCTTCATGATCTCGTCGAGCATCGCGGTCGCCTTGGCAGGCTCGCCGAGCGTGGCATGCGCACAGCTCAGCGCCGCCCGCACCAGCTGCCAGGCATATTCGGTGCCGGCGCTCGCATCCTTCGCGCCGACCCAGTTGGCCGCAACGATCGCTTGGGCCGGACGGTCATAGTTGTTGAGGAGCGCGGTACGGTTGATCGCCATGCTGATCAGCTCGCGGTGCTTCGAGAAGTTGATGGTCAGCAGGCGCCCGAGCAGCACCTCGCCCTCGTCCACGCGGCCGGTCGCGCCCAGCAGGGCGGCGTGGCGATCGACCAGCCAGAAGGCGTCCTCGCCCTGTGCCTCGACCTTCGCCATGTCGGCCACGAGTGGCGCCGAAATCGCCAGCGCCTCCGCCTCCTTCCCCAAGGTGGCAAGCGTCAGCAGATAGGCGGTCGTGATCTCGATGTCGTTCGGCGCCGCCGCGTGCGCGGCCGCCATCGCCGCATTCTCGGCGGCGAACGCCTTGACGGCGCCGATGCCGGCCATCGCTTCGAGGTCAGGCCAGATCGGCTCATATTGCCGGTCGACCATCATGCCGACGACGATGCCGGCATCGGTCGCGCGCGGTAGCAGTGCGCGCGCCTCGGCCAGCCGCTTGCGCCTGACCAGTCCGAGGACGGTGTCGCGCAACACCCAACTCGCGGCGCCCGGCACCGCGCGGCCGCCGGTATAGCCGCGAGCCGTCAGCATCGACACCAGCGCGAACCGGATGTCGGCATTCCGTCGATCCGTCAGGTCCCGATCGAGCGCGTACAGCCAATCTTCGTCGAGCTTCGCAATTTCGAAGGGGAACAGCTCGCGCAGATTGAGAATGGTGCGGGCGGCAGCGGCGGGACGATCGGCACGGCGCTCAGCGCGCGCGCGGGTCAGCATCCGCTCGGGCGTCTCGGCGACGAGGCTGCGCGCTCGCGCAAGCGTCGCAAGCGCCGCCTCATGCCGTCCGGCCAGGCTCTGGATCCAGCCGCGCTGGTAGAGGAGCTTGCCGCGCTCGACGTCGCCCATCCGCTTCGGCAGCTCGGCGTCGATGAGGGTCAGCGCCTCCGAATGGCGCCGCGCCCGCATCAGCTCGGCGGCGCGTTCGATCACCTGTGCGGTCGTCTCGGCAACGGCCGGCGGCGCCGCCGCCGTCAGCGCGATTGCGATCAATCTTGCCATCCACGCCATTGCCGCGCCCTCCCGCTCGCCGCGATCTTGGCGCGGGCGGCGGGAGTCGGCAACGGCAGCGCAGGCGCTATTTCGACGGATGCTCGCGCAGCCAGCCGAGCAGCGTCTCGGGGTCCGACACCTCATAGGGGTCGCTGTCGGTGCCGGTGTCGTTCTTGCCCGGCTCCTCGAAGAACGCCTCGATCTCGCCGTCGTTGACGACCATCGAGTAGCGCCAGCTGCGCTCGCCGAAGCCGAGGTGGTCCTTGTTGACCATCATGTCCATCGCGCGGGTGAACTTGCCCGAGCCATCCGGGACGAAGTGGATGCGGCTGGTGCCGAGCTTCTGCTTCCACTGGTACATGACGAAGGCGTCGTTGACCGCCAGGCAGACGACATCGTCGACGCCGAGCGATTTGAACTCGTCATAGTAGCGCTCATAGGCCGGGCACTGCTCGTTGGAGCAGGTCGGGGTGAAGGCGCCGGGCAGCGAGAAGACGACGACGCGCTTGCCACCGAACAACTCATCACTGGTCAGATCCTGCCAGCGGAACGGGTTGTCGCCGCCGACACTCTCGTCGCGAACGCGGGTCTTGAAGGTGACGTCGGGGACCTGACGGCCGACGAACTTGTGATTGGCTTCCGACATGATTGCCTCCCGGTTTTAGAAACTCAGCCCGCTAACGCCTTGCCGCGCCGGTTGTGCCGCGAGGGCGGCGCGGACATCGCGGCTCTTGGTGCGGCTAATCAGCGTGTCGAGATCGCCGCCGAGCCGCAGCCGCCACACCGACCCGGCGCGCTCCATCGCCTCGATCGCATCGAGGCGGACAATGGCGGAGCGGTGGACCTGCATGAAGCTCCCCGCGGGCAGAGTGGCGGCGAATTCCTTCAGGGTGCCGCGCACCAGATAATGATGCCGCCGCGTGTGCAGGCGGACATAGTCGCGCTCGGCCGCGACCATCAGCAGATCGTCGACGGCGACGCGGACGCGGCGGCTGCCCTGCTGCGCCCAGATCGCCGGCGGCTCGGCTGAGGTCGCGACGGCGACGCGGGTGCGCGCCTCAGTGAGGATCAGCAGGCAGAGCGACGCCCACACCGGGAACATCCAGCCGCCCCCCTTCAGCGCCTCGCCGACCACGTCGAGGCTGAGCGGCCCCCACAGCGGATCGTAGAGGTGAAACACCGCCAGCCGCACGCCGAGGTGCAGCGCCCAGGCGGCGGCGGAGATGGCAAGCGCGATCAGCAGCCGCTGGGCAAGTGGCCGTTGCATCGCGTGCTGGAGCAGCGGCACCATCGCGAGGCAGATGGCAACGCCCGCGCCGCAGGTGACGACGCGGCGCAGCGCGCGTTCGACCGGAAATTCCATCGCCGGCGAGAAGAGGCCAAGGTTGAGCAGCGCGAAGGTCACGCCCCACAGGCCGAGCGCGACGAGCAGCAGCAGTTCGCGATCCCGCCGGTCGAGATCCAGCCGGAACGTGCGCCCGCGCAAACCGGAAAAAGTCGCTGCCATTTTACCTCCCGCCGATTTGCACCGACCGCTCGTCGATATAGGTTGCCCACGCATGGCCGCAGCCGCTTGGGTGCGCGCGATCTTGGCACAGGCTTTACGGGGACGAAATTGGCGATGGCGATGAAGAGCTGGATGCGCGGCGGTGTCGCAGCGCTGGTGATAGTGGCGGGCGCGGCGAGCGCGGCCGACTATGTCGTGCTGACCTCGGGCGAGCTGAAAGGCGGGATGACCGTCACCGAGAGCAATGGCGGGCGCGACATCGCCTACAGCTTCGTCGATCGCGGCCGGGGGCCGGACGTGAAGTCGCGCGTCGTCGTCGGGCCGGACGGCAATTACCAGGCGCTCTCCGTCGATGGCGTGAACTATTACAAGCTGCCCGTCGCCGAGCGCTTCGAGCGCAAGGGCGGCACCGCCAGCTGGAAGGCCGCCAACGACAGCGGCAGCGTCGCCTCGAATGCCTTCTATCTGCCGAGCCAGGGCACGCCCGAACATGCCGCCATCCTCGCCCGCGCGCTGCTGAAAGCGCCGGGCCGTACCTTGAAGCTGCTGCCCGCCGGCGAGGCGCGGCTGTCGGTGCTGACCGAAAAGGTGCTGACCATCGGCAGCGAGCAAGTGCCGGCAACGCTCTACGCCATCCACGGCCTCGGTTTCAGCCCGTCGGTGCTGTGGCTCGACAAGCAGAATGAGCTGGTGTTCGAGGGCGACGACTGGTTCGCCACGGTGAAGAAGGGCCTTGAGCCGCAGGCGAAGGAGCTGACCAAGCTGCAGCGCGACCTGCTCGCCGAGGCCGCCAAGAAGGACGCGCCGAAGCTGATGACCCGGCCGACCGGCCCGGTCGCCATCACCAACGTGTCGCTGTTCGACGCGAAGACCAAGACGGTGCAGCCCGGCATGACGGTGCTGATCGAAGGCAACAGGATCGCGATGGTCGCCGCCACCGCCGCCTCGACGGTGCCCGCCGGCGCGACGCAGATCGACGGCACCGGCAAGACCTTGCTGCCCGGCCTCTGGGACATGCACGTCCACCTCAATGACGACGCCGACGGCCTGCTGCACCTCGCGTCGGGCGTCACCGGCGTGCGCGATATGGGCAACAACCCCGACGAGCTCGCGCCGCGCACCGCCAACTTCGACAGCCTGGAACTGATCGGCCCGCGCGTCGTCGCCGCCGGCTTCATCGACGGCCCCGGCCCGCTCGCCGGCCCGTTCAAGATGTATGCGGAGACCCCCGATGAGCTGCGCGCGTACATCGATTATTACGCGAAGCGCGGCCACCCGCAGATCAAGCTCTATTCCTCGCTGAAGCCCGAGCTGGTGAAGGTCGCCGCCGAAGAGGCGCACAAACGCGGAATGCGTCTTTCGGGCCATGTCCCGGCGGGCATGACGATGCGGCAGGCGGTCGGCGACGGGTATGACGAGGTGCAGCACCTCAATTTCTCCGCGCTCAACTTCATGTCGCCGGAGATCAACGCCAAGACCAACGGCATCACCCGCATCACCGCCATCGCCGAGCATGCGCACGAGATCGACCCGGCGTCGGCGCCGGTGCAGGACTTCGTGAAATTCCTGAAAGCGAAGAAGACGGTGATCGACCCGACCTTCACGCTCTATGAGGCGAACCTGCTCGGCAAGCCGGGCACGCCCAATCCGCCGCTGGCGAAGATCATCGACCGGCTGCCGCCGGTGGTGCGCCGCAACTCGGTCGGCGCCGGCCTTGCGCGCGGCGATGCGGAGGTCGCGCGCAACGCCAAATCCTACAAGACCATGCAGGGGCTGCTGAAGACACTGCACGACGGCGGTGTGACGCTGGTGCCGGGCACCGACGCGATGCCGGGCTTCACCTTGCTGCGCGAGCTCGAACTCTATGAGCAGGCGGGCATCCCGCGCACCGACGTGCTCTATATCGCGACGCTCGGCGCGGCGACGGTGGCGGGCAAGGCGAAGGAACTGGGCTCGGTCGACGCGGGCAAGCTCGCCGACCTGCTGCTGGTCGACGGCGCGCCCGACAAAAACATCGCCGATCTGCGCAAGGCCACGCTGGTCATCAAGGACGGCGTGCTGTTCGACCCGAAGAAGCTCTACGCCGAGATCGGCGTCGCGCCGTGAAGCACGTGCTGCTCGCTGCCGCGCTGCTCGCCGCGTCACCGGCGGCCGCGACCTCGCTTCGCTTCGTCGAGAGCAAGCCGACGGCCTATGACTTCGCCGACATCCCCGCGGTGCCGGCGGGGTTCGGCGTCGGCGAGTTCAGTCTCGAGATGTGGGTGAAGCCCGACGAGCGCTATCCGGTCGGCCCGGTCTGGCGCGCCGGCTACAACCAGCTGAAGAACTGGTCGGAGGCCGACCCCGAACCCTATTCGTCGGACGGCTGGTGGCTGAGCGGCAACTGGCTGCTCGACGGGCATACGCGGCCGGAGGGCTTCGGCGCCGGCGACACGCGTGAAGGCACTTTCTCGCTGCAATTCTATGGCGGCGGCCGGCTGCGCTGGATGTTCGCCGACGGCAAGGACGGCATGCCGAAGGGCATGGTCCATGCAGTTCAGGCGTGGCCGGCGGAGGGGACGCCCAGCCTCCTCGACGGCAAATGGCATCATGTCGTGGCGGTGCGGCGGTGGCGCGAGCCCGCCGGGGCGACGCTCGAATTGTGGATCGACGGCAAGCGCGTCGCCGCCACCGAGATCGCGACGCGCACCGACATGAGCCGCCTCTGGTCAAAGCTTTCGCACCCGCGCGATCCCGTCGAGCTGGGCGGCTGGGCCCTGGGGTCCGAGGTGATGACCGCGTGGAACTACGCGCTCACCCAATATGAGGATTATAAGGGGCTGCTCGACGATCTCGGCTTCTGGGGCCGGGCGTTGACGCCGCAGGAGATCGCCACGCGCGCGGCCGGGCGGACAACGCGCGAGACGGGGCTGCTTGCCCATTTCGGCTTCGACGAGGGACGTGGTGAGGTGGCGAAAGACAGCCGCGGCTCCGGGGTCGCGATCACGCTGCACCGGATGGGCGCCGAAAACTGGTCCACAGTCCAGCGGAAATAACTCCAAATCGGCGTTAACGACCCGATAACCACCTCAAGCCTAAGCCTAACCCAATGATTCACCGAGCGGCCTTAGCGGGCGCCGCGCTTTGGGGAAGAAGGCGTCTGAATGGCTGACACCTGCCAGCGATCCGCGCGTCCGCGGTCGCACGGGATCCTTGCGCTGCAGCTTGCCGTCACCGCCGGTGCCGTCGCTTTGGCGATGCTGCCGCCGGCCAACGGCCCGATGCTGGTGGTGCCGGTGACCGGCTCCGCCACCGCCGCTTTCTCGGGCGGCGGCAGGCTGATCGGCGACGGGCTGCTGCCCGGAACGCTGGTGGTGACGGGCGACCGCGCCACCCTCCTCCCCCATCTGTTGCGCCACGGCGCCGTCGCCATCGCCGCCTCGGCCGTATCCTGTGGAGAGGTCGCATGACCGACGATGCGCTGAACGACCTCCGCCGCGGCAGCGCCCGGCTGATCCTGCTCCTGCTGTGGCTGAACATCGCGGTTGAAGGCGCCGCAGGCGTGGTGCTTGGCAACCCCGACTGGGCAGTCGCGGTCGCTGCCGGCCTCGCCATCAACCTGGCGCCGACGCTCGCCGTGTGGCGCGGGCAGCTCGACGGACGAGCGCGCATCGCGCTGGCGCTCGCCGCGCTGGTGCATCCGGCGCTGCTGGTCTTCCTGTTCCGGGGCCACCCCTGGCAGATGGACCTGCACATGTATTTCTTCGCGATGCTTGCCGCGGTGTCGCTGCTCTGCGATCGCCGCGCGATCATCGCCGGCACGCTGGTCGTCGCCGTCCACCATCTCGCCCTCAACTTCCTGGCCCCCGACTGGGTGTTCAGCAGCGCCAGCAACATCGCGCGCGTGCTGCTGCATGCCGTCATCCTGATCACGCAGGCGGCGCTGCTCGTCTGGCTCGCCGAGACGCTTGCCCGCTTCGTCGCCCGGCATGACGCCGCGCAGCAGGACAGCGAGGCGAAGGCCGCCGAGGCGCAGGAGGCGCGCGGCGAGGCCGTCGAGGCGCTGGCGCAGTTGCAGGTCGCACGCGCCGAGCAGGAAGCGAGCACCCGCCGGGAGGCCGAGAGCCGCCGCGCCGAGATGCTCGACCTCGCCGAACGCTTCGACGCGTCGCTGACCGCCGTGCTCGAGGGCGTGACCTCGGCTGCCGGCGAGCTGAGCGGATCGGCGCGCGGCCTGGCCGATATCGCCGCCGACACCAGCCGCCAGGCGAGCGAAGTGGCAAATGGCGCGCAGGCGGCGAGCGAGGGCGTCGACACCGTCGCCGTCGCCGCCGATCAGCTCGCCTGCTCGATCGCCGAGATCGCCAGCCGTGTCGACCGCCAGGCCTTGCTGACCGCCGAGGTCGGCGAGCGATCGGTCGAAAGCGATGCCGCGGTGCAGGCGCTCGCCGCGCAGGCGAGCAGCATCGGCGAGATCGTCGAGCTGATCCAGTCGATTGCCGAGCAGACCAACCTCCTTGCCTTGAACGCCACCATCGAGGCGGCGCGCGCCGGCGAGGCGGGCCGCGGCTTCGCCGTCGTCGCCAGCGAGGTGAAGAACCTCGCGGCGCAGACCGGCCGCGCCACCTCCGACATCGCCGGCCTCGTCGGCGGAGTTCAGCAGCGCGTCGCCGCCGCCGCGCAGGCAATGAGCGAGGTTGCCGCCAAGGTGAACGGGGTCAGCGAGATCGCCGGCGCCATCGCCGCCGCGGTCAGCGAACAGCAGACCGCCACCGACGCGATCGGCCGCCATGCCGAGGTCGCCGCCGGCGGCACCGAGCAGATGCGCAACCGCATCGGCCGCGTCGCCACCGCCGCGCGCGCGGCGGGCGCGCTGTCGACGCAGGTCCAGCAGTCGGCCGACACGCTAACCACCGAGGCGAAGCAGCTTCGCGCCGCCGCCGACGACTTCATCGCCCGCCTGCGCGCGGCCTGAACAAGCCATACTTCGCGGGGAGACGGGGATGACACCGCAGCAGATCGACCTCGTGAAGGCGAGCTTCGCCAAGGTGATGCCGATCGCCGAGCAGGCCTCGACCTTGTTCTACGGCCGGCTGTTCGAGCTGCGCCCCGACTATCGGCGGATGTTCGCCGATGACATCACCGAGCAGCGCCGCAAGCTGATGCTGACCCTCGCCACCATCGTCGCCGACCTCGACAAGCTGGAGATCATCGGGCCGATGGCTGCCGACCTCGGGGCGCGGCACGAGGAATATGGCGTCACCGCCGCCGACTATGCGCCGGTCGGCGAGGCGCTGATCTGGACCTTGCGGCAGGGTCTCGGCACCGGCTTCACGCCAGCGATCGAAGAGGCATGGACGGCCGCTTATGCGCTGCTGTCCGTCGCGATGCACCCCGGCTATCGCCGCGCCGCCTGATCCCCCTTGCGCGCCGCCCGCACGCGCGTATTTTTGCAGTCAAATGACAAGGCCGCCCTAGGAACGCGGTCGCTGAATGGGGGGGAATCCGCGTGGCGGGAAAGCGCATCTATCCATCGTTCCTGATCTTTCTCGACGAGAAAGGTTCTTTTCGCTGGAGCTACAGCGAGTCCGCCAGCCGGACGCTCTGCACCAGCCCCGAAGCCTTCGACCGCATGCAGGACGCAGAGGCCGCCATCGAACTGATGCGCCGCAGCCGCGCCGCGCAGATGTGGGCGACCGACGACGCCAAGGCAAAGCGGCGCTAGGGCATTCTTCGGCCGCTGACGGGTAGGCCTTGTCGGATTGGCCCGTTAAGAAAGGCGAATGACCGCACATCTTCGTCTCGTCGCTGCCTGGGCGACCGTCGCCGCCATGCAGTTCCTCATCGACCCGACCGACTACGTCGGCACCGGATCGCTGATGACCGTCTTCCTGTTCGTCTGGCTGCTCGGGGTGATCTTCTGGTCGGCGTTCGGGGTGGTGCATGAGGCGGAGGAAGTGGCGGAACGATTGGGCGAACCGCTCGGCACGCTCGTCCTCACCCTCTCCATCGTCATCATCGAGGTGGCGCTGATCTCGGCGGTGATGCTCTCCGCCAAGGACGTGCCCACATTGGGCCGCGACACGATGTTCGCGGTGCTGATGATCGTGCTCAACGGCGTCGTCGGCATCTGCCTGCTGGTCGGCGGCCTCCGCTTCCACCAGCAGACCTATAATCTGCAGGGGGCCAGCGCCTATCTCGCCGTGATCATCCCGCTGGCGGTGATCGCGCTGGTGCTGCCCAACTTCACCACCTCCACCTCGGTCGGCACGCTGTCCTTAATGCAGGCGGGGTTCTTCTCGCTGTTCACCATCGGGCTCTATGCGAGCTTCCTGTGGCTGCAGACCGGGCGGCACCAGGGCTTCTTCCTGCCCATCGCCGGCAAGAAGGACGAGGAAGCGGGCGTCGCCATCCCGCACCACGCGCCTGCGCCGGGGTCGACGGGTTTTCGCATCCTCATCCTGGTCGCCAACATCCTGCCGATCGTGCTGCTGGCCAAAAGCCTCGCGGTGCTGCTCGACTTCGGCATCGAGGCGCTGGGCGCGCCGGCGGCGCTCGGCGGTATCATCATCGCGATGATCGTGTTCACGCCGGAGGGCATCTCCGCATTGAAGGCGGTCGCCGCCAATCAGCTCACCCGCGCGATCAACCTCTGCCTCGGCGCGGCGGCCTCGACACTGGGGCTGACGGTGCCCGCCGTGCTGCTGATCGGCCTGCTCACCGATCAGCCGGTGGTGCTCGGCCTGTCGGGCGCCAACATGGTGCTGCTGGCGGTGACGCTGATCCTCAACACGCTGACCTTCTCCAGCGGCCGGACGACGATGCTCGAAGGCACCGTCCACCTGTCGCTGTTCTTCGTGTTCCTCGTGCTGGTGTTCAGCCCTTAAGCGGCACCGCGGCCAGCGCCTTCCGCCATTCCCGTTCGAGCTCGTCGAGCGAGGCGCCGAAACCTTCCCGCCAATCGCCACCCTTCCGGTAGAAGGCGAGGAAGCGCGGGAGCCCGAAGCGCTCGATCAGCCAGCCGGCGAACGCGCCCTGCTGCGCATAGGCGAGCCGTCGCTCGTCACCGAACGGCCGTTCCATCCGCGCGCGTTCGCTTTCGGCGAGCGGAATGCTGAGACCGAGCTCTGCCTCGAGCTGGCGGGTGGCCGCCGCCGGGGTCAGCTCGAAGTCAGGATAGTTGGCAATGCCGATACGGTCCTCGACCCATACGGCTAGTCCTTCAACGAGCAGCCGGTCCATTCCCGGTGCGCCCGGCGCAATGGCGTGGGTCAGCTCATGGTGAAGCGCCAGGCGTGATCCGGCGACGTTCGCCGGATCCAGCCGGGCGGCAGGCAGACGAATGGTAATGCTGCCGTCGGCGACGGGGTCTTCGGTGTAGGGGACACGCCGCGACGGATCGATCACCAGCCGCACCGTTTTCGTGGCACTGCCACCAACCAGCGCCGCGATTTCGGACGCGGCACGTTCAGCATGGGCGCGCAGCTCCTCGGCTGATGCACAATCGGTGACCGTGCGGCCATCTTCGGCCACGACGCGAACGGTAGGTGCCGGCGCCGCGGCGGCCAGCAACAGGCCGGCGAGCGGCAACAGCGGCAGCAGGTACCCGATCAACTGTCGATTCCGGCGCGCCGCTCCACCTCGGCGGGCGTGGGCTCATCGAGCGCAAAGCTACCGCTGGTGACCGCACCGGCGCGCAGGTAGCGGCTGATGACGACGCCGCTGTCCGACACCTTCGAGCTGTCGAGCGTGAAGGTGCGCGGGGCAGCACCATCGCCGAACAGTTTCTTGCCCTCGCCAAGAACCACCGGGAAGGTCAGTAGGAACATCTCGTCGACCAGATCGGCGGCGAACAGCGCGTGCAGCAATTCCGTCGATCCTTGCGTCAATAGATCGGGACCGTCGCCAGCCTTCAGCTTCTTCACCGCCGCGACGGCGTCGGGGGCGAGGCTTTCGCTGTTCCGCCAGTCGAGCGCGAAACCGGCATCCCGCGTCGCGACATATTTGGTGATGCGGTCGAACAGATCGCCGACCGGGTCGCCTTCGCCGACATGCGGCCAGTGCGCCGCGAAAATCTCGTAGGTCTTGCGCCCGAGCAGCAGGTCGAAGGCGCGATCGAACAGCCCGTCCATCGACCGGCCGACGCTCTCGTCGAAATGCGGCACCAGCCAGCCGCCGAGGTCGAAGCCCTTGCTGCGGTCCTCGTCCGGCCCGCCCGGCCCCTGCATCACGCCATCGAGGCTGACGAACGCACCGACCACGACTTTACGCATAGCGATCTCCCTGTTCTTCGGGCCGGTGGTAGCGGCGCCCTCCGACACGCGACAACTACCTCGGCGGTAAGTGATGACCTGGCCCGTTTTCCGCCAGAATGCCCATCGCTCGCACGATACAACGCCGCCAGCCAGATCAGGAGCCAGCCATGACCGCCGCCACCTTCCGCGCCCTCCACGTCCCGGGCACGCCGATCATTCTCTACAATGCGTGGGACGCCGGCTCCGCGCAGGCCATCGCCAAGGCGGGTGCCAAGGCGATCGCGACGGGAAGCTGGTCGGTGGCGGCGGCGCATGGCGAGGGCGACGGCGAGAGCCTGCCGCTGGAGCTTGCCATTGCCAACCTTCGCCGCATCGTCGCGGCGGTCGCGCTGCCGGTGACGATTGATCTGGAACGCGGCTATGACGATGTCGCCGGGACGGTGGCAGCGGCGGCTGAGGCCGGCGCGGTCGGCTGCAATCTCGAGGACAGCCTGGGCGACAAGACGCTGCGGAGCGTCGAAGCGCAGGTCGAGCGGCTGCGCGCGGCGCGGCAGGCGGCGGGCACCGACTTCTTCATCAACGCGCGCACCGATGTGTTTTTCGGCGACGCGCCGCATAATGCCGCGCTGGTCGAGACGGCGCTCGATCGCGCGCAGGCCTATGCGGCGGCGGGTGCCAATGGTCTGTTCGTCCCCGGCCTCGCCGACCCGGCGCTGATCGCCGACCTGACGGCGCGATCGCCGCTGCCGGTCAATCTGATGATGACCCCCGCCTCACCGGCCCCCGCGGACTTGGCGAAGCTCGGCGTGGCGCGGCTAAGCCACGGCCCCTTCCCCTATCTGAAGGCGATGCAGCAGTTGGAGGCCGACGCGCGGGCGGCGTTCGCCTGACGGGAGCGGCTATTCGGCGGCGACTTCGACCGGCTTGGCGCGCGCTTCGCGGAGCGCCGCGCTACGCTCGATCTGCTCGGCGCGCGCGGTCCAGGCGGCGGCGGAGCCGAGGAAGGACTGGCGCTGCTGCGGCAGGTTGGTCTCGGCAGCGCGGGTTTCCCAGATGCTGGCCTGCTCGCGGCAAACGGTGGAGCTCGGTTCGGCCATGGTGCTTCTCCTGGGATCATGTTCGGCAGCGCGGATGCGCGACCGGTCTTACTCGGCGGTCTTCGGGGCTTCCTTCGCGGCAGGCTGCGCCGGCTTCTTCACGAGCTTTTCCAGCAGCGCCTCGCGCGCCTTGGCGGCGCGGTCGCGGCGATCGCTGAAGCTGTTGCCGTAATTCTTCATGCTCGCCTCATCATCAGGCTGCGAAGGAAAGCGGCCGCCCTACAGCATAAGCGCAGGACGGCCGCTTCGGTTCAACGCCAGCCCGAAAAGGCCGGCGCCGACAGGTCGATTACTCGGCCTGCAGGTTCACCGCCGACTGGCGGCCCTGGCGATCGTTCTCGAGCTCGAAGCTGACCTTCTGGCCATCGTTGAGCGTGGCGAGACCCGCGCGCTCGACGGCCGAGATGTGAACGAACACATCCTTGTTGCCGCCGTCCGGGGTGATGAAGCCATAGCCCTTCTGGGCGTTGAAGAATTTCACGGTACCGGTGGTCATATCTATTCCCCTTCGGAAATGAGCGTTCCCGATGTCGAACGCCGACACCGGGGGCCTAGAAGCAGGGAAGAGAATGTGGTGCGAAGCGCGCCGCAATCCGTCGCAGGCAACGTCAGCGCGGCCAATATGGGCGCTTTGGCCCGATTATACAAGGAAAGGCGGCGGACGCGCGGGCGTCCGCCGCCTTTTCAACGGCTTAGAAGTCGACCGATGCCGACAGCTTGAAGGTGCGCGGGGCGCCCTGCTGCAGGTCGGGGCGGAACGTATCGAACGCGGAGGCCCAGTATCGCTTGTTCGCCACATTATCGATGTTGAAGCGCAACGTGACGGGCTTGTCGCCCGCCGCCAGGACGTAGCGCGCGCCGACGTCGAAGCGGGTCCAGGACGGCAGCCGCAGCGTGTTGGTCAGGTTCGCCGCCTGCTGCCCGGTATTGACGACCCGACCGGTCAGCGTGAGCGCGGGCGCGAACGGCAGGTCCCATTCGACGTTCGCGTTGATCAGATATTCGGGAACGCCGATCGCATCATTGCCCTGGTTCACGCCATTCTGCGTCTTGCGCAGCTTGGCATCGATGATCGACGCGCCGCCGATCAGGCGCAGCCCTTCCACCGGCTCCGCCTCGAGACTGAACTCAAGGCCGCTGTTCCGCTGCGTGCCGAACGGCCCGAAGCGCAGGCGGCCGGCGGCATCGGGGTCAAGTTCGAGGATCGCGAGATCGCGATCGATCTGGAACCAGGCGAGGCTGGCGGTGACGCCGCCGAGGTTGAGCTTGCCGCCCAGCTCATACTGCGTCGATTCATAGGGCGGCAGCACTTCGCCGGCGTTGCTCACGGGCAGCGCCGCGCCGCCCGACGGATTGGCGCCGGTCGCCGGCGCGGTGCCGCCCGCCACCAGACCCTCGATACGGTTGGCGTAAAGCGAGACGCCCTCGCTCGGCTTGACGACGAGGCCGAAGACCGGCGTCACCGCGTTTTCGCTGTAGCCGCCGGTGCGCAGACCCGTGGCGTTGGAGTAGGCGATCGTCTTGATTTCCTGGTGCCGCAACCCGAGCGTGGCCAGCACCCGATCGTCCCACAGCCCGATCGTGTCCGACAGGAACGCGCTCATCAGGCGGGTGCGACCGATCGGGAACGGATCGTTCAGATCGCCGCCGATGAACGTCACCGTCGACGGCCGGGGCACATCGATCGGCGCGTAGATGTTCGTCAAGGTCGGCGACGCGGCATAGAATTCGAACGCGTTGCGATTGACGAACCAGTTGGCGTTGCCGCCGACATTGATCTCGTGCGTCATCCAGCCGCTGCCCAGCTTGGCGCGCAGGCCGGCGGTCGCCGCCTCGTTGTTATCGGTGCGCGGGATGAACGAGCCACTCGCCGTGGCGGCGCCGGTGGCGAGGTTGGTCAGGGTGATGGTCTGGTAGAAGCCCCGCTCCGACCCGTCGCGCGCGCCAAACGCGGCATAGGCCATCACATCGTCGGCGAGATCATATTCGATCCGCGCCTGCCCGAACACGTCGCGAAGCGTCGTATACTGCCAGGGCTGGCCATAGTTGACCTCGGTGTCGGGAACCTCGGGGATCGCGGTCACGGCGGCACCAAGGACCAGTTTCGGGCGCATGTGGCGCACCTTCACCCGCTGATAGGCGAGGTCGAGCGACATCCGCAGCGGGCCGCTGTTATAGTCGAGCGCGCCGCCGAGCACGTAGGAGCTGCGGAATTCATCGTCGATCGAGACGTCGCCGCCCCGCGCCGCGCCGTTGACGCGGAAGCCCCAGCGATCGTCGTCGCCGAAGCGCCGGCCAAGGTCGAAGCTGCCGCCGACATGCCCGTCCGCCGTGTAGCCGACCGTGGCGCGACCGACCGGCTGCGCGCCGGCGCGCTTGGGCAGGATGTTGACGCTGCCGCCGATGCCGCTGCCGCCAGGCGCGGCACCGTTCAGGAACGCGCTGGCGCCGTTCAGCACTTGCACTGAATCGAGGAGCTCCGGCGCCACCAGCTGGCGGGGCGCGATCCCGTAGAGCCCGCCGAACCCGACGTCGTCGCCGGCCAGCGCGAAGCCGCGGATGACGAACAGCTCACCCGCAATGCCGAAGCCGACCGTCGTGCGGATGCCCGGGTCGTTCTCCAGCACCTGACCCAGCGTCTGCGGCTGCTGATTGAGGATCAGCGCTTCGTTATAGCTCTTGATCGAGAAGGGGACGTCCTCCGCCCGCTTGTCGCCGAGCGCGCCGACGCTGCCGGCACGTGCCAGCCCGGTCTGGTTGCGGCGCTGCGCGCTGACGATGATCTCTTCGTCATCCGAAGGAGCCGCTTCCTGCGCGAACGAAGGCGCCGCGAGCGCCAGCACGGTGGCGGCGGCGGTCAGGCGGAGCGCGGTACGAAAACGGTCGGTCACGTCGGGTATTTCCTTCTCGGTACGAACTTGATTTGTCAGGAGCGGCGGGCGCGCATCGCCCAGAAGACGGCGGCCACCGGCACCCCGAGCGTCACCCACGACAAAGCGTTGCGCAGCCCGTCGCCGGTGAGCGCGGCGACGAGGCCGACGAGGCTCAGCAGGCCGACAAGGAGCGGCACGGCGAAGATCGCGCCGGCTGATTGGGAGGGGCGCTTCATTCGGCCGGGACCATTTGCCCGCCGGTCTCGACCTCGCGGACGCGGGCGTCGAGCGGCGACTTGCGCTTGCCGAGCCACAGGTGGATCCCGCTGCCGAGCACGATGATCGTGAAGATGGTGAGCAGCGCCCACAGGATCTTGAGCGGCAGCCCGCCATAGTCGCCGAAGTGCAGCGGCTGCGACAGCGACAGCGCCTGATTGTACCAGGGCATCGGCCGCGCATCGGTGAAGGCGCCCGTCTCGGCGTCGATCAGCGCCGGGGTGAGCAGCCGCTCGGTCAGCGGCGTGTCGCCCTGAAAGAACACGGCATAATGATGCTTGCTGCTGTAGGTGCCGCCGGGAAAGGCGATGAACTGCGGGTTATTGCCCGGCAGCTTCTGCCGCGCCTCGGCCATCGCCTTGTCGATCGAGCCGTACTTCGCGGGGTCGAGCGCCCCCTGCCCGTCATAGGCGCGCGTCATCTCGGCGAGCTCGGTCTGCTGCCACAGCTGCATGATCGGCGTCGCCAGCGCGTTGATCACGCCGGTCAGGCCGACCACCGCCATCCATGCCACCGCCACGATGCCGAGGAGGTTGTGATAGTCGAGCCACTTCAGCCGCGTGCTGCGCGAAACGCGCAACGTGCCGAAGGCAAGCTTGCGCATGAACGGCGCGTAGAGAACCACGCCCGAGACGATCGCGATGACGAACAGAAAGCCCATCGCCCCGAGGAACAGCATCCCCGGCAGCCCGAGGAACATGTCGATGTGCATTTCGAGGATGAAATGCATCACCCCGCTCTCGTCGACCTGCCCGGTCGGCTCGCCGGTCAGCCGGTCCCACAGCTGAATGGTCATCAAATTGCCGGGCGAGTCCGGCGCCGGCGCGGTCGTGACCGTCATCTGCGAGCGATCATTGTCGAACGCCATGAACACCGGCACCTCGCCCGGCCGCGCGGCGAGCGCCTTGCCGAGAATGGTATCGAGCGGCAGCAGCCGCGGATCGGTCCCCGACGAGGCAATCCCGTTCGGCGCCTGTCCCGCGTCGCCGGTCAGCTGGTCGATCTCGTCATGGAAGATCAGCGGCAGCCCGGTGAGGCACAGCATCAGCAGGAACGCTGTGCAGATGAGGCTCGTCCATTTGTGGACGAGATACCAGGCACGGACGGAAGGCTGGGTCATGACGCGGGCGGGACTCTAGCTGCGACTGATTATCAGAAGCGGATAGAGCCGGGCCGGTCGTTACGCAAGTGCGGCTGGGTGTCCAGTTTGCGGAGTGGGCGGGGCCAGCAGGGCTGCGCCCTCTTGCGTTTAGCAAGCAAGAGCAACCTGTGAAGAGCCGCGCCCTACCCCTTCGCCCGCTCCCCCTCCGGATAATCCCCGGGCCTAACGCTCCCCACAAACGGCCGCTCCTCCACATCGCGTGGCTTCTCCACCCCCTCCGCCCGCGGGTCCGGGCCGTCGAAGTTGGGGCGGGCGCGGCCGGCGGGGTCGCGGTGCGGAGTTTCGTTCTTGTCGGCCGAGGTCGGCTTTTCGCGGGTCTGGTCGCGCATGATCGGCTCCCATTCTGCGGGGACTTGGCCAACGAGCGGGGGTGGGAGCGGTTCCTCTGGCGGCGTGCCCGGCGCAGCGGTGGCTTAGTCCGAAAGCCTTGCGACTAAAGTAGGTTAGTTGCGCCGAACCGAGTGGGCGGCCCGGAACTCCGCCTTTCATGAACGGTTGTTCAGGCAAGGCGCCAACCGGGCGCGTTGCATGCTCTCGCAACGCCTCGGACGTGAGCGCCGGGCTAGCCTTGGTGGAGCGTTCACATGCGAGACGAAACCGTCCGGCCATCGGCCGCAACCTCCTTCGGCAGCTTTGACGAGCGGCAGACGGAGCGGAGCGCGGCGGTAACGCGTGACCGGATGGCGAAGGCACTGCTTGCCGCCGGCTACAGCCGCGAGCGGGTCGAGCAGTATCTGGATCAGGGGTACGGGCGGTGACCGGCAAGGGCACCGGGCCGAGCGAGAACGATCGGCTGAAGCCGGGGTCGACCGAGACCGATCCGGCGGCAAGCAAAGTGAAGTCCGACACGCCGGGCGGATCGAAAGACGCTGCCGGCGACCGCGAGCAAGATACGCACAGCTAGGAGGCCGCCATGCTGGCGTCCACCGGGCTCTCGAGCGACCATTGCGCGCATCGGGGCAGGAAGAGCTGCGCAAGGCATTCGATGCGCCGAGCGACGGGCTGCGGGCCGATCATCTGGAGACGGCGATCGGGTGGTTCGCGCGTGGGTGGGCGATCGGTGGTGACGTGCTGTGGGATCGGGTAGCGGCGGCCGGGGACGCGGCGCCGGATGAACCCGTGGTGCCTAAGGCGCCCTCCCCCTCGCTTCCTCACCATCGTCATACCGGCTTTCGCCGGTATGACGGGTATTGAAGGTTACGCGCCGGCATCCGGGACCGGAGGTGACGCGACGATATGGCGGAGACGATATGGCGGGACTGGAGGTGGCGCAGTCCGATCGCCGCCCCGCTTCAGATAATCCCCTCGATCAGCCCCCTTGCCCGCGCCTCGCTCGCCTCGAGATACCAGTTGGTCGGGGCGCGCATCAGCACCTCGTCCATCGTCACGCGCGAACCGGCGATAAGATTGGCGAAGCCCTCGTTCTGGATCGCGATCGAGCTTTCGATCTCGTTGATCGTCGCCTGCAGCCCGGCGGTGCAGCTGGTAAGCGGGCCGTCGATGTGGACGGTCCTGGTCAGCCGCCGCTCGTGGATCATCAGGCGGGTGCCACGCGTCAAGTAGCGGTTCTCCTTCGCGAAGAACGACATGAAGGTGGTACCCGCCGAATAGATCGCTGCCTTGCCGAGGAAGACGAAGCGGCGCTCGGGCGAATGCTCGCTGTGGAAGCGGATGTCCTCGCCCATCATCCGCGCAACTTCCGGATCGCCGCCGAGGGTCGACAATTCTACGACGACAAGTCCCTCCTTCGGCGCGTTGATCAACTGGCCGCGGAAATTCACATACATGGCATAGTCGACCGCGCCGGCGAGCAGGATCGGCGGGAAGCGGAAGGCGCTGGCGGGCAGGGTCATGGCTCACAGGACGCCGAAGGCCCCCGATGGTTCCTACCTTCGGCGTAGTTGTGCGGCGTTTTGCATTCGGCGAAACAGGGCACTTACATGGATTTAGGAAAGCCCCCGATGAAGCCCACCATCACTGCCTTCAAGGCGTCCCCCGATCAGGGCCAGGGCCTTGCCCGCGACATGCGGGTGCGCTGGGCGCTGGAGGAGGCGGGGCAGGCCTATGACGTGCGGCTCGTTACCTTCGCCGAGATGAAGGAGCCGGCGCATCTGGTGCTTCATCCGTTCGGGCAGATCCCCACCTATGAGGAGGGCGACCTGACGCTGTTCGAATCCGGCGCGATTATCCTGCACATCGCCGAAACGCGGGACGGACTGTTGCCGGCGGAGCCCAATGCCCGCGCGCGGGCGATCATGTGGATGTTCGCGGCGGTGAACACGGTCGAACCGCCGATCGTCGAGTATGAGCAGGCGCAGTTCACCGATCAGGGCAAGCCGTGGGCGGCGGAGCGGCGGGCGTCGTTGGTGCCGCCGATCCGCAAGCGGCTGGGCGAGCTGTCGCGGCGGCTCGGCGACGCCGACTGGATCGACGGCGACTTCAGCGCCGGCGACATCATGCTGGTGATGGTGCTCCGGCGATTGGACGGCGACAATCTCGTCGAGGAATTCCCCAACCTCGCGGCCTATGTGGCGCGCGCCGAGGCGCGGCCGGCGTACCGGCGGGCGTTCGCCGCGCAATATGCGGTGTTCGAGGCGGCGCAGGCGGAGGCCTGACCACCCGACCCTCCCGAATTTCGCTGTTGGCCGCGGGGCGCGCAGCCTGTCCAGTCCTCCTCGACAATCGAGAGGGGTTCCGGATGGACTATGACGACGTGGTGCTCGGGCGGCGCAGCATCCGGGGCTATCAGCAAAAGCCCGTGCCGCGCGCGCTGATCGAGGAAATCCTGGCGCTGGCGACGCGCGCGCCCTCCTCGATGAACACGCAGCCGTGGAATTTCACCGTGGTCACCGGCGAGGTGCTCGACCGCATCCGCGCGGGCAACACCGAGCGCAACCTCGCCGGCGTGCCGCACTCGCGCGAGTTCCGCACCGGCACCGCCTTTGCCGGCACGCACCGCGAGCGGCAGATCGGCGTCGCCAAGCAATTGTTCGCCGCGATGGGCATCGCCCGCGACGATGCCGAGCGGCGGCACGACTGGGTGATGCGCGGCTTTCGCCAGTTCGACGCGCCGGTTTGCGTGATCATCACCTACGACCGCGTGCTGTCGGAAAGCGACGACACCCCGTTCGATTGCGGCGCCGTCACCAACGCGCTGGTCAACGCCGCCTGGTCGCGGGGCCTGGGCGCCGTCATCAACAGTCAGGGCATCATGCAGTCGCCGGTGGTGCGTGAGCATGCCGGCATCGCCGACGACCAGGTGATCATGAAAGCGATCGCGCTCGGCTGGCCCGACGATGATTTCCCGGCGAACGCCGTGGTGTCGGAGCGCAAGCCGGTGGCCGAGGCGGCGCGGTTCGTGGGCTTCCCGGACTAGGCTTTTACCCGCGCGTCCCAGCCGAGCATCGCCACCGCCGCCACGCCTTCCAGCTCGGCGCGGCCGGCACCATCGCGGGCGAGCAGCGACATGCCGTACTGCACCGTCTGGATGAAGCGGGCGAGCGCGCGCGTATCCACCGTCGCTGGGATTTCGCCGTCGGCGATGCCCTGCTCGATGCGCTCGCTCAGCCGCTGAAGACTGACCGCCCGCGCGGCGCGGAGCTGGCCGCAGAGGCCGGGATGCACGGCGGCATCGACCGCCGACAGGGTCACCATGCAGCCCGGCGGATCGTCGGGGCGCGTACCGTCGAGCGCGACGGCGGAATCGTAGAGAAAGGCATGGATCGCGGCGCGCGCGGTCGGCGCGGCGGCGAAGCGGCCCCAGACCAGCGTGTCGTAATTGCCGCCATAATGCTGAAGCGCCTCAGTGTAGAGCCCCTCCTTCGATCCGAAGGCGGCGTAGAGGCTCGGCGCGCCGATGCCCATCGCCGCGGTCAGGTCGGCGACCGAGGTGGCGTCATAGCCCTTCGCCCAGAACAGCCGCATCGCGCGGGTCAGCGCCGCGTCGCGATCGAACGCGCGCGGCCGGCCGCGGCCGCGGGCGGCGACGGTTTCCGAGGGCTGATCCGAATTCTGCATCGATCGATATATAATTCGATTGACACGGCGCACAACCATCCCAAATATTCTGTATCGATTGTTACAGAAAGATTGAACCATGACTGAACTGACGGGTAAACGCGCACTGGTGACCGGCGGGTCGCGCGGTATCGGCGCCGGTATCGCGCTGGCGCTCGCCGACAAGGGCGCCGATGTGGCGATCACCTATGAGAAGTCCGCCGACCGCGCCGCCGACCTGGTGCGGCAGATCGAGGCCAAGGGCCGCCGCGCCGTCGCCATTCAGGCGGATAGCGCCGATCCGGCGGCGGTGAAGCGATCGGTCGGCGACGCGGTGGCGGCGCTCGGCGGGCTCGACATCCTCGTCAACAACGCCGGCATCGCCCGCTACGGCAATGTCGCCGACGTCAGCCTCGAGGACATCGAGGCGCAGTTGAACGTCAACGTGCGCGGCGTGGTGCTGGCGACGCAGGCGGCGATCCCGCACCTTGGCGACGGCGGCCGCATCATTACCATCGGGTCGTGCCTCGCTGAACGGGTGCCGACGGGCGGATCGACGATCTATTCGATGACCAAGTCGGCGCTGCTCGCCTTCACGCGCGGCCTGTCGCGCGAGCTGGGGCCGCAGGCGATCACGGTGAATCTGGTGCAGCCGGGCGCGGTCGATACCGACATGAACCCGGCGGACGGCGACCATTCGGACGGCCTGCGCGCGCTGACCGCGCTCGGCCGCTATGGCCGCACCGAGGAGATCGGCGCCGTGGTGGCCTTCCTCGCCAGCCCGGGCGCGAGCCTGATGACGGGGTCGGTGGTCACCGTCGACGCGGGCTTCAACGCCTAGCGTCGGTGCTTTCGAGATGCGCCCGCACCGCCGCGACATAGGCGGCGGGCGCATCCGACGCGACCGCGTGGCCGGCGTCGGGAATGCTGACCAGCCTGCCGCCCGGGATGCGAGCGACCAGCGGCTTCACCGCGGCCGGGGTCATCTCGTCATAGGCACCGCAGATGACCAGCGTCGGCACCGCGAGGCGCGGCAACAGCGGCTCGCCGTCATAGCTTTTCAGCGTTCCCGTCGCGGCGATTTCGCCGGGTCCCCACATCGCATTGTAGACGACCGGGTTGAGCGTGAGGCCGGGGCGCTTCTTGTAGGCGGTGATGTAGGCGGGCGGCGTCTGGCGGTAGAGGAAGTGGGCGTAAAAGACGTCCATGGCCTTGGCATAGGCCGGGTCGGCGGTGGTGCCGGCGGCCTCGTGCGTCTCGATGGTCCTGCGCACGTCGGCGGGCAGCGTCGCGAGCTGCGCACGGGTGCTCTTCTCCCAGCTCTTCACCGAGATCAGCGGGCTGCCGAGGGTGAGACTGACCAGCCCGGCCGGCCGCCGCGCCGCATATTCGAGGGCGATCGTCGAGCCCCAGCTCTGGCCGACGACATGCAGACGATCGAGCTTCAGCGCGGCGCGAAGCGCGTCGACCTCCGACACGAAGCGTTCGACCGTCCAGTTGGCGGGATCGGCGGGGCGGTCGGAGAGGCCGGCGTCGAGCTGGTCATAGAGGATGACCGCGCGGGCATCGGCGAGTTGCAGTGCCGGCAGGAAGCCGGAGTGCCCCGAGCCGGGGCCGCCGTGGATGAACAGCACCGGCGGCTTTTTTGCCGCGAGATCGCCGTTGAGGCGAACGTAAATCGAACCGCCGCGCACCGGCACGCGCAGTTCGCGATCGGGCGCGGGCGGCCGCCAGTCGGCGGCGGGTGCGGCGGCGGCGGTGGTGGGCAACAACGCGGTCGCGGCAATGCCCGCGACGATCTCCCGCCGGTCCACGTCCATCGGAGCGCCCTTCCCATCCATCGCCCGCGACTATGCCCGAGTTCGCCGGCGAAGCCACTCCCCTGGCGGGGGCGAGGCCGGCCGGCAGCGCCAGCCGACGGTTCGGAAGCGTCCCCAAGGCCGGCGCGCGGCAACGGTGGTGGACGACGCACGTTCATCGGGCACAGCACCGAACCAAGGTGCCGTGTCGAGCGCCCGCCGCTGCCCCCTTGCGGCGGGCGTTTCTTTCGTCAGGCCACGCGCTTCCTCTTTGGCGTCAGGCGACGCCGGGGCGGTTGGGGTCGCGGGCGATCTCCATGATCTCGCGGCCGACATAGTCGCCGCCCTGGTCCATGCGGATCACGACATTCTCGATCTGCTCGCCATAGGTGCCCATCGCGGCGGCGACGGCACTGGCCAGCGTGTGGCCGGCGCTCTCCTGCCGTTCGTGCGTTTCGGCGCCCGCACCCGAACGCAGGTAGATGGTGGCACCGTCGTGCCAGTCGTAGGTGGCCATGGTGTTCTCCTTAAAAGCTCTCTTCCCCGTCATCCCGGCGAAGGCCGGGATCGATGCCGACGCTGGTATGGATCCCGGCCTTCGCCGGGATGACGAAAGTGGGGCGGGCTGGCGCGAAATCAGCGCTTGCCCGAGCCGGGCTCCGCCATCTTGCGATGCATCTCCGCGAGCACCGGCGCGGGGGTGACGTTGGCGATCGACGACTGGATTTTGTTCTTCCAGCCGGAGACCACTTCGCTCTCGCCCTTCATCATCGCGTTATACCCGTCCTGCGCGACCTTCACCGGGTCGTCGAGCTTGCCGGTGGCGACGCTGGTGTCGCTCATGCCGGCGCGATCGAAGAAGTCGGTGTCGGTGGCGCCCGGCATCAGGATCGAGATGGTGACCTCGGTCTCCTTCAGCTCGTTGGCGAGCGCCCAGCCGAAGCTGTCGATGAACGCCTTGGTGCCGTTGTAGACCGCCTGGAACGCGCCCGGCATGTAGCCGGCGATCGACCCGGTGATGAGCACGCGCCCCGCGTTCCGCGCCTTCATCTCCCGCACCACCTTCTGGATCAGGTAGAGGGTGCCGGTGATGTTGGTGTCGACGACATGCTGGATGTCGGCGAAGTCCTGATCGAGGAAGGCGTGGCCGAGGCCGTGGCCGGCATTGGCGAACAGCGCGTCGACCTTGCGGTCACCCGCCGCCGCGAGCAGCCGGTCGACGCCTTCCGGCGTGGCGAGATCGCCCTCCACCGCGTCGACCTCAACGCCGAGCGCGCGCAGCTTGGTGGCGGCGGCGTCGAGGTCGCGGTCGGCGGCGATCAGCAGGTCGTGGCCGTTTTCGGCGGCGATGCGGGCGAGCTCGAAGCCGATGCCCGACGACGCGCCGGTGACGATGGCGAAGTTACGCGACATGGGTACGCTCCATTCCGGGCTTGAGGATGATCTTGGTGTATTCGTCCTGCTTGTCGTGCCAGTTCTCATACATCGCCGGCCCGTCCTCGAGGCTGGCGTGGTGCGAGATCAGGAAGGTCGTGTCGATCTTCCCGTCCTGGATCATTTCGAGCAGCACATCGGCGTATTTCTGGACGTGGGTCTGGCCGCTGCGCAGCGTCAGCCCCTTTTCCATCAGCGCGCCGAGCGGGAACTTGTCCGCCATGCCGCCATAGACACCGGGGATCGAGACGCGGCCGCCCTTGCGGCAGGCGAGGATCGCCTGACGAAGCGCCGCCGGCCGGTCGGTGCCGAGGAAGGTGTGCGCCTTCACCGTGTCGACGATGTTGTCGATGCCGAGGCCGTGGGTCTCCATGCCGACGCAGTCGATGCAGGCATCGGGGCCGATGCCGCCGGTCATCTCGAACAGCGCCTCGCGGATGTTGGTATCCTTGTAGTTGAGGATTTCCGCGCCGAGCTGCTTCGCCAGTTCGAGCCGCCGCGGGAAATGGTCGATGGCGATGACGCGGTGCGCGCCCATGATCAGCGCCGACTGGATGGCGAACAGCCCGACGGGTCCGCAGCCCCAGACCGCGACAGTGTCGCCGGGTTCGATCTCGGCATTCTCCGCCGCCTGCCAGCCGGTCGGAAGGATGTCCGACAGGAACAGCACCTTGTCGTCCTCCAACCCGTCCGGAATGACGATCGGGCCGACATCCGAATAGGGGACGCGCAGATACTCCGCCTGCCCGCCGGCATAGCCGCCGGTCAGGTGCGCGTAGCCGAAGGCGCCGCCCATCGGATAGCCGTAGAGCGTCTCCGACATATCGGTCATCGTCGCCGGATTGGCGTTGTCGCACGCCGAATATTGCAGCTTGGTGCAGTGGAAGCATTGGCCGCACGAGATGGTGAAGGGGATCACCACGCGCTGGCCCTTCTTCAGCGTGCTCTTCGGGCCGACCTCGACCACCTCGCCCATATTCTCGTGGCCGAGGATGTCGCCGGCGCGCATCGTCGGGATGTAGCCATCGTAAAGGTGGAGGTCGGAACCGCAGATCGCAGTCGAGGTGATCTTGATGATCGCATCGCGCGGATTGACGATCTCGGGGTCGGGCACGCTGTCGACGCGGACGTCGTGACGGCCCTGCCAGGTGACTGCTCGCATGGTCGGGCTCCTTACAGCGCTTGTTCGGTGGCGGACTCGGACGGGCGGCCCGAGGGGCTGGCAGAGCTGGTGACCTCGCCGGTCTCCAAGAACTGCTTCAGGCGGCGGAGATCGCGTCGCGCCTGGAGGTTGGGTTCGCGCTGCAAGAACTTGGCGATCCACTGGCCGACGACGCCGGCGGGCGGATCATAGGCGATGGTGGCCCGCACCATGGTGCCGCGGCCGGGCGCGGCGTCGAGGAACTCGACATGGCCGCGGCTGTCGACGTCGGCCTCCTCGGTCGAGCGCCAGCCGATCAGTTGGTTGAGGATGTCGTCGGTAACGACGGCGTCCCATTCGACGGTCTTGCCGCCCGGGGCCTTCACCACCCAGTGCGAGCGGTCCTTGTCGGTCACGTCGATGCGCTCGACATTTTCCATGACAGTCGCGAGGTTCGCGAAGTCGCGCCAGAAGGCATAAACCTCCTCGCGCGGGCGGTTGATGGTGACGGTACGGCCGATGACGGAGAATTCGTCGCCGAACAGCGCTTCGGAGCGATCGTCATCACGCGCGGTCGTGGGTGGCGCGTCGTCGCGCTGGGGCACGGAGGTCATGGGCACCGACTCCTTGAATGGACCGCACCAACGGGCCGCATTCGCGGGTGTTCCCCGCGGGCCTCGATTAACCGAACGGCCGCCGTTTCGCCGGCACGGCCGCCGATTTGACGCTGGCGTGGCCCCGCCTCCCCCAGCCAAGCTGTCGCCATGACATTATAGCTTTAGCTGGCGCGACGGCCACTGTGCGGGGCGATGCTGGGCACGCTTCTGCTGACGAGGAACGACATGGCGAACAAGGCGATCAACCCGCAAGCGACCTCCTATGCGCAGGCGCATCTCGTCGAGGCGCCGACGCGCTGGCTGTTCGTCAGCGGACAGGTGCCGGCGGATGATGCGGGCAAGGTGCCCGAGGGGTTCGACGCGCAATGCCGGCTGGTATGGCGCAACGTCGAGGCGCAGTTGCGTGCCGGCGGCATGACGCTGTGCGATCTGGTGAAGGTGACGATCTTCCTGTCCGACCGCAAATACCGCGAAGCCAACACGCGCATCCGGCATGAGGTGCTGGGCGGCCACGCCCCGGCGATCACCGTGCTGATCGCCGGCATCTTCGACGAGGAATGGCTGCTCGAGATCGAAGCTGTGGCCGCCGCTTAGCGGTCCTTGTCGCGCTTCAGCACCAGCGCCGTCGTCGTATCGCTGACGCCCGGCAGCAGCGCGATGCGGTCGCGCGCGGCGTTGAGCGCGGCGGGGCTCGGTGCCTCGATCTCGACGAGCAGGTCGACCTCGCCGCTCAGCGAATAGCAGCGCGCCACCTCGGACATCGCCACAACCGCCGCGACGATCTCGGGCGACGGCGTCCGTGCCAGCCGCAACTGCAGCACCGCCGCCAGCCGGTCCTCGTCGACGATCCGCGCGTGATAGCCGCCGATTGTGCCCGCCGCCTCGAGCTTCGACAGCCGCTCGCGCACCGAGGAGCGCGCAAGGCCGACGGTGGCCGCCAGCGTCTTCAGCGGCAGCCGCGCATTGTCGCGCAGCATGGCGACGATCTGCCGGTCGATGGCGTCCAAATCCGCTCCCCCCTAACGCCGCCGAAACGGCGGTGCCGCCGCCCATCGGCGGCTGGCGGCGCGCCGGGCGTTCCGCCTAGCCTTGGCTATCGCCTGAGCGGGGAGGAAGTCCATGACGTTGCCGAAGCCCGAACCCTGTCGGTCTGGCTGACGCTGGCCGCCTGCGGGGCGCAAGCTCAGCCCGAGCCGTCCACCCAGGCCGTGCGCTGGACGCCGCCAGCGATCTCGACACCGGGCTATGAGACCTCGCCGACGTTCACGCCCGATGGGCGCACGATGGTGTACCTCGCGGCGGATGCAGCGTTCGGCAAATACTCGCTGATGCAGTCGAGCTGCGTGGACGGCGCCTGGGGCAAGCCGGTGCCGCCGTCGTTCGCGCGAGGGTTGCCAGTAAACGAGGGCGATCCGTTCATCACGCCGGACGGCCAGCGACTCTACTTCATCTCCTCGCGCCACGATCCCACCAATAAGGATTTCGACATCTGGGTGACCGACCGCACCGCTGCCGGCGGCTGGAGCGAGCCGCGCCGCCTGCCCGCCCCGGTCAACTCGCCCGCCGCCGAGTTGCTGCCGCGCACCGACGCGCAAGGCCGCCTCCACTTCGGATCGAGCCGGCCGGGCAGCCGCGGCGGCGGCGACATCTATGTCGGCATCGAAGTGCGGTCGGGCGTCTGGGAGGTGAGCAACCTCGGGCCGCCGGTCAGCAGCGACGGCAATGACTATGAGGCGGAGATCTCGCGCGACGGGAAGACGATCATCACCGTCTCCGACCGCGGCGACCGCTCGCACCTCTATCGCTTCACGCTGACGCCCGACGGTTGGCGCGCGGTCGGGCGGGTGCCCGCGCGCACCGACCAGTTCCAGGTCGGCCCGCTGCTGTCGCCCAAGGCCGACCGGCTGATCTTCGCGCAACGCGACGGCGCGCGGTCGGGGGAGATGTTCCTGATCGACCTCGTGGCGAACCCCGACAAATCGTGGCCGCCGGATTGCCACTGACACGTCTTACCCGTCATCCCCGCGAAGGCGGAACCCAGCACACAGCAGATAGCGCCCGCGAACCTCATGCATCGCACCGCCCCTTCAGGTGGCGGATCAGTGCCGCGCCGGCGGGGCTCGGGCGCTGCTCGATCCGGCGGTAGTCGCGGCCGTCGGCGGTGCGGCTCATCAGGCCGAGCTCGCACATCGTGCGGCGGAGGATGGCATGGTCGCCGAAGCGGTGGAGGTCGTTAAGGCGCGCGTTGATGCCGCGTTCGTCGAACAGCTGCTCGGCCGGCAGCTTCGACCAGATCGCCCATAGGCAGAGGTTCTGCAACGAGGTGCGCGATGGCCAGCTCTTCAGCCGGCCTTCGTCATCGAAATAATTGGCGGCACGGCGCACCGCCGCCATGTCCACCGGCGGCTCGGCGGGGCGCGCCGGGGCGACCTCCGCCTGCGCCCGCAGATGCTGGAAATTGCGATGCCCGGCGGCGCGGGCGAGCATGTTGAGCATCTCGACATGGCTGGGCGGCGTTTCGCGCTGGACGAGCTGCGCGCGCAACGCCTTGGCGAACGCGGACATATCGAGGGCGGTGAAGGGAATCAGGTCGCGAGGCACGGTCATTCTCCGTGTGCCGTTCGATCAGTCACTGGTCACCGGCTTGCGACGCGGCACGGGAATGAGTGCAGGCGAAGACAGGGAGGATTGCAGGTTTAGCTCCCCTTCTCGGGGCGGTGACGCCTGGGTGGCTGCAGACCCTGCCCGCCTGATACGCGATCGGCGGCAGGACGACAAATCACGGCTGTCGGGCGGCTTTACAGTTTCGCCCGAACCAGTGCGCTGACATTCCCGAAACCCACGGAAATCCGCGGTTGGTCCGATCCATGCATGCAGGCCGATCTGACAAAAGGGGTCATTTTCAGTTACTTGCCCCACGTCCTGAGCTTCGGCCGGCGCGGACCCGCATCCGCGTTGCGCCGTCGAGCCCGCGTCCGGCCACCGCCGGGCGCGGGCTTTTAGCTAGAGACTCGCGTCGCCGCGCAGCACCGGAACGCACTGGCCGCCGACGCTGGCGAAGATGCCGTCGCCGGTGCGGCGGGCGCTGACCGACAGACGGCTCGGCCGCCCCATCTCGACGCCCTGCACCGCCTCATAGGCGAGCGCGTCGCCGCCGGTCAGCGACAGCAGCAGCGCGCCGAGCGTGGCGTTGGCGCTGCCGGTCGCTGCATCCTCCCAGGTGCCGGTGAGCGGCGAGAACATCCGCGCACGGATACCCGCCGCGGGGTCGTCGCCGCACCGCGCATAGACGAAGATGGACAGCCGCCCGCTCTGCGCCGGGTACGCGGCATTGGCGCGGGCATAGGCGGCGGGATCGGGCGTGGCGCGCGCCAACGCTTCGGGCACCACCTCTACGAACAGGAAATCGACGCCGGTGGTCGCGCGGATCGGCAGATGCCGGTCGGTGCGCAGGTCGGCCGGCGTCAGGCCGAGACAGGGCGCGATGGCAACCGGCATCTCGCCCAAGGTCTGCAACGGTTGCGGCGCGCCGATCTCGGCCCCCGTCACCGCGCCCGTCCCGTCGCGCACGATGCGCACCTCGACCAGGCCGGCGATCTCCTCGAAGCGCAGCACCGAAATCGCCGGGTCGGCGCTCGCCAGCACATAGGCGGTGCCGACGTTCGGATGGCCGGCGAACGGCATTTCGGCGGTGCGGTTGAAGATGCGCACCCGCGCGCTGTTCGCCGGGTCGGCGGGCGGCAGCACGAAGGTCGTCTCGCTGTAGTTCATCTCGGCGGCGAGCGCCTGCATCTCGGTGTCCGACACGCCCCGGCCATCGGTGAACACTGCCAGCGGATTGCCGCCGAAGCGGGTGTCGGTGAACACGTCGACGGTGACGAACGGCAGCTGGCGCATCGGGGAGAGCTCCTGAAAGATGCCCTCCCCTAGCGCGACGCGGCGCGCGGCGGTAGCGGTTGGCGGCGAGGACGAGGGAAGCGGCGATGCACACGGCAATTCGGATCGGCCTGATGCTGGCGCTGCTCGCCGCGGCACCCGCCGATCTGGCGGACGGCCCCTATGTGACCCGCACGCCAACCGGCTGGACGGCGGCGACGGTTGATGGCAACGGCCACCCGCATCGCGCGGCGGTTCGCGGCAACCGGGTGACGATCGCGCCGGTCGATGGCGTCCTCGGCTTCACCGTGCCGCTGCGCCCCGCGCCCTCGCCGGCCGCCGCATCCGAGCCGCTCGACCCGGCGACGCCGCTGCTGGTGCTCGCCGACACGCATGGCGAATATTCGATCCTCGTGGCGCTGCTGCGCGCGCAGGGGATCGTCGATGCCAAGCTCAGCTGGACCTTCGGGCGCGGGCATCTGGTGATCGCCGGCGACATGCTCGACCGGGGGCCGCACCACACGCAGATATTGTGGCTGCTCTACAAGCTGGAGGGCGAGGCGGCGAAAGCCGGCGGGCGCGTGCATGTTGTGCTCGGGAACCATGAATCGATGGTGGTGCGCGGCGACCTCCGTTACCTCAACCCGCGCTATCCGAAGGCCGCGGCCTCGCTCGGCGCGAAGAGCTATGCCGAGCTGTTAGCGGCCGACACATTGCTCGGCGGCTGGCTGCGCTCGCGTCCCTCGATCCTCAGGCTCGACGACATGCTGTTCCTGCACGGCGGCATCTCGCCGGCGCTCACCGCGAGCGGCCTTAGCCTCGACACGATCGCCGCCGGCAACCGCCGCGCGCTCAACCTGACCAAGGCCGTAACGGATGCCGACCCGACCCTGGCGCTGCTGGTCGGCCGCGAGGGGCCGCTCTGGTACCGCGGCTATTTCCCGCTCGACGACAAGCCGGCGACCGCCACCGACGCCGAGATCGAGGCGTCGCTCGAGCGCTTCGGCGCGAAACGCATCTTCGTCGGTCACACCATCGTCGATCGCGTGACGCCGCTGTTCGGCGGCAAGGTGGTAGCGGTGCAGGTCTATCCCGAACGCGACAAGGCCAGCGGCGCGCCGATCCTCGAAGGCGCGCTGCGGCTCGGCGGACGCTGGTGGCGGGTGACGGCGCAGGGACAGCGGGTGCCGCTCGACCTCGACTAGCCGCCGCGATATTCAGGGGCGGCACGGAGGCGACCGCCATGACCAAGAAGGCCGAACCCAAGCTGCTCGCGGGCGGCAATCCGCAGATCGCCAAGGGCGACGGCGATGCGCCGGTGCAGGCCTATATCGCCGCGATCCCCGGCTGGAAGCGCGACGCGGCGGCGAAGCTCGACAAGCTGATCGAAAAGACGCTGCCCGGCGTGCGCAAGGCGGTGAAGTGGAACTCGCCCTTCTATGGCGCGCCGGGCCAGGGCTGGTTCCTGAGCTTTCATGTTTTCACCAAGTACATCAAAGTGCTGTTCTTCGAGGGCGTGAAGCTGACGCCCGAGCCGCCGGTCGGCTCGAAGGACCCCAACGGCCGCTATTTCCACATCACCGAGGACGGCGCGATCGACGAGGCACAGGTCGCCGACTGGATCCGCCAGGCGGCCAAGCTGCCTGGCTGGCTGAAGCATTGAGACACCCATGATCAGTTGCTTTGTCGACTATGAGATCGTGCCAGCCAAGATCGCCGCGTTCGAGGAATTCGCCAAGGCGTGGATGGCGCTGGTCAACAAGCACGGCGGCCAGCACCACGGCTATTTCCTGCCGAGCGAAGGCGCCAGCGACCGCGCGCTCGCGCTGTTCAGCTTCCCAAGCTTCGCCGCCTACGAGCAATACCGCACCCTGTTCGGCGTCGACCCCGAGTTCATCGCCGCCGACCGCATCCGCGACGAAAGCGGCTGCGTGGTGCGGCATGAGCGGAGCTTCTTCCGACCGCTGCTGCCGGACTGACCCTACCGAATGGGGGTAGGCCGCCGCCCCTTCCCCGCCCCAACCTCCCCGCAACGCCGTCGGCATGAGGCGGCGCGGGGAGATTTATGCGCAGCATCAGGATCGGCGGCGGCTCGGCGTGGTGGGGAGACCGGATCGAGCCGGCGGGTGACCTCGCCCGGCGCGGCGACCTCGACTATCTGTGCTTCGAGACGATGGCCGAGGTGACGATGTCGGCCGCGCAGATGCGCAAGCGACGCGAGCCCGATTTTAGCGGCTTCGATTCCTATCTCGGCGAGCGGCTGGAGGCGGTGCTGCCCGCCTGCCTGAAGCGCGGCACGCGGATCGTCTCCAACCAGGGCTGGATCAACCCGGAGGGCGCGGCCGAGTTGGCGGTCGCGCATCTGCGCAGGCTCGGCGCGGCCGGCGTGAAGGTGGCGGCGGTCAGCGGCGCGGTGATCACCGACCGGGTGATGGACCTCGCGCAGACGGTGATGGAGACGGGCCGGCCGGTGGCCGAGCTTCGCGAGACGATGGTGTCCGCGGAGGTCTATCTTGGCGTCGCCGGCATATTGGAGGCGCTGGCGGGGGGCGCGCAAATCGTCATCACCGGGCGGGTCGCCGACCCGTCCTTGTTCGCCGCGCCCTTGATCCATGAATTCGGCTGGTCGCTCGACGACTGGGACAAGTTGGGGCAGGCGCACGGCCTTGGCCATCTGCTCGAATGCGGAATGCATGTGACGGGCGGCTATTTCCCCGATCCCGGCTTCAAGGATGTGCCCGAGCCGTGGAACCTCGGCTACCCGATCGCCGAGGTCTCAGCCGACGGCAGCGCGGTGCTGTCGAAGCTCGACGGCACCGGCGGCGCGATCGACCTGCGCACCGTCAAGGAGCAGATGCTCTATGAGGTGTTCGACCCGGCGGCCTATCTGACCCCCGACGTGGTGGTCGACTTCTCGACCGTCGAGCTGACGCAGGTTGGTCCCGATCGGGTGCGCGTCGCCGGTATTTCGGGGAAGCTGCGGCCGCAAACCCTGAAGGTGTCGATCGGCTGCGCGGAAGGCTTCATCGGCGAGGATATCTTCTTCTTCGCCGGCGCCGGGGCGCTGGAGCGGGCGCAACTCGGGCGGAAGATTCTCGAGGAGCGCTACCGGATGGCCGGGCTGCAGGCCGACGAACTGCGCATCGACCTGCTCGGCATCGACGCATTGCACGGCGCGGCCACCCCATCGAACACCCCCGTCCCCTATGAACTGGCGTTGCGTGTCGCCGCCCGCACCAAGACCCGTGCCGAGGCGACGAAAGTCGGGCGCGAGGTCGACAGCATGGCGGTCGGCGGCGTCGGCATGACGGGCAAGCGCATGCCGTTCGGCGAGCGGGTGCGCGAGGTCATCGGCATCCATTCGTCGCTCGTCGCCCGCGATGCCGTCCCCCATAAAGTCACCTGGTTCGAGGCCTGATCCGCATGCGCACACCCCTCCGCCACGTCGCCCATGTCCGCTCCGGCGACAAGGGCAATAGCAGCACGCTTTCCGTGATCGCCTATGACGATGCGCTCTACCCGCTGCTCGTCGAACAGGTGACCGAGGCGCGCGTCGCCGAACGCTATGGCGCGGCGGTGACCGGCCCGGTGAGGCGCTATGCGATTCCGGCGATCGGCGCGCTCAACTTCGTGCTGGAGGGCGCGTTGGGCGGTGGCGTCTCGCGCAGCCTCGCCATCGACGTCTATGGCAAGGCGCTGTGTTCGGCGGTGCTCGACCTCGAGATCGAGGTGCCTGACGAGCTGGCGGACAGGCTGGTCGGGCAGCCGGCGGCGATCGATGTGGTCGGGAGTTGGGAACTGGTGCGCTACACGCGGACGCAGGGCAGCGAGACGATCTACCCGTTCGGCAAGGATGCCGTCGGCTGGCTGCAATATGGCGCCGAAGGCCGCGTGTCGGCGACGCTCAGCCGCCGCACCCGCACGCCGCTGACCACCCTGCCCGATGCCTATTGGCGCGCCGACCCGCGCGAGTGGGCGGAAGCGGCGATGAGCTATGTCGCCTACACCGGCACCTGGTCGATCGACGGCGACAAGGTCGAGCACCGGGTGGAAAGCGCGCTCTTTCCCAACTGGACCGGCATGACGCTGACCCGCTGGGCGTCGTTCGTGGATGAAGGCGGCGAGCGGCTGTTAAAGCTCACGACGCCGCCGTTCAATGCGCTGGTCAGCGAACTGGTATGGCGGCGCTGGAGGCGGGACTAGATTCCACCGGCGGCGTGCCGTGCCGGCGGATCAGGTCCGCCAGTTCCTCCATGAACACCGCCGCCTGCTTGCAATGCTCGATCACCGCTTCGCGGTCGGGCGCGCGGCGGGCCAGTTCGATCTCGCGATAGGCACGCTCCACCAGCCGCTGGCGGCGGGTCAGGAGCGAGTTGGGCGGCTGCCAGACGCGTGAGGGCAAGGGGCGTTCCTGTGAGTTGATCGCAGGCGTGATCGCACAGGGACCGGGGCAGACTAACCTGTGTTAATTACGGGGCGTAATGGAACGAGGTTGCGAGCGGCGAACTCGCGCTTCGCCGCCGCCCACCCATCATCGTCATCCCCGCGCAGGCAGGGATCCATTACCGCCGACGCTTCGGCGTATGGACCCCCGCCTGCGCCGGGGTGACGATGAAATGAAATCCCCCTCCCGTCATACCGGCGAAAGCCGGTATCCAGACCGACCGCCGACTGGATACCGGCTTTCGCCGGTATGACGGATTGTGCGTGGACGAGGTGGTGGGTGTGCTGGCCTTAAGCCCGATGCTCGCCCGCGCAGCGCCCGTGGTCGCCCAGCACTTCCAGCACCAGGCAGTCCGCCGCTGTCCCACTCCCCCGGCACTGGCCGGCGAAGCGGGCGAGTTCGTCGCGTAGCGCGGTGAGGCCGGCGATCTTCGCCTCGACGGCGGCGAGGTGGCCGGTGGCGATGCGGTCGGCGGTGGCGCAGTCGGCGGCGGGCTCGGCGGACAGATCGAGCAGCGAGCGGATCTCGCCGATCTCAAACCCCAGGCTGCGCGCATGGCGGATGAAGTTGAGGCGCGACAGATGCAGCGGCGCATAGCTGCGGTAGTTGCTCTCGGTGCGCGCGGGCGGCGGCATCAGGCCGATGCGCTCGTAATAGCGAACCGTCTCGACGCTGATCCCCATCTCGCGCGCCAGATCGCCGATCCTGTAGTCACCGCCGCGCCGCACGATCTGCCGCCCCTTACCGAAGAATATGATGCAGGCGATAGAACAACTTCGCGCAGTCCACAAGTGCGTGGTTTTTACTTGCGAATATTATAACATGACTGGAATATTATCTCATTACACTTGCGCGCAGGCGATACTGGCCGAACCTCCGCAGCCCCGCTAACAGTCGCAGCGAAGCATTCGCAACAGAGGCGGCCGACGATGGCGGGGGAAATCCAGCGGTACGATTTCGTCGAGAGCCTGTTCTACCAGGACCTCGCCGTCTCGCCCGAGCTCGACTCCTATGTGCACGGCTATCGGCTCGACCGCATCGACCATGCCGAAACCAGCTTCCATCACGACGCCGACGAGCGGCTGTACCGCCTCACCATGGCCTGCGTGGACCAGTTCTTCATCAGCGTCGGCAAGCTGCTGAAGAAATCGGGGATGAGCGTGCTGAAGATGTGGGTGCAGAAATATGAGCGCGGCGCCTACCACCCCGTCCATGTCCACGCGACCGATCGGGACAATTACAGCTTCGTCTTCTACATCGACTGCACCGAGGAATCGGCGGCGACGATGTTCTACAATGTCGGCTTTCCCTACGTCGATCATGGCGCGTTCAAGGTGAAGCCGGTGAAAGGCCGCTGCGTGCTGTTCCCCGGCGCGATGCCGCACGAGGCGCTGCCGAACAGGGACGAGCGCCGGCTGATCGTCAGCGGCAACATCGCCTACACCGATCTTCCGCCAAGCGCTTGACCCTGCAGCCGCGACAGGGTGGATTGTAGGCCATGGGCGCGGGTCATCATCATCACGGACATAACCATGGGCACGGCCACCGCCATGACCACGGCCATGCGCACGCCCCCGCCAATTTCGACCGCGCCTTCGCCATCGGCATCGGCCTCAACCTCGCCTTCGTCGCGGTCGAGGCGACCTACGGCCTGATCTCGGGCTCGCTGGCGCTGCTGGCGGACGCCGGCCACAATCTGTCCGACGTGCTGGGCCTCGTGCTCGCCTGGGCGGCGGCCTGGGCGGGGCGGCGGCGGCCGACCGGGCGCTACACCTATGGCTTCCGCCGAGCCTCGATCCTCGCCAGCCTCGCCAATGCGGTGCTGCTGCTCGTCGCGGTCGGGGTGATCGTCGCCGAAGCGGTCGGGCGGTTCAGCGAGCCGCGCCCCGTCGAGACCGGCACGGTGATGATCGTCGCCGGCATCGGCATCCTGATCAACGCGGCGACCGCCTGGTTCTTCTTTTCGGGCCGCAAGAGCGACCTCAACATCCGCGGCGCCTACCTCCACATGGCGGCGGATGCGGCGGTGTCGGCGGGCGTCGTCATCGCGGCCTTCGCGATGCAGGCGACGGGGATGCTGTGGATCGACCCGGCGGTCAGCCTGATCGTCGCGGTGGTCATCACCATCGGCACCTGGGGGCTGCTGAGCGGATCGGTGGCGCTGGCGCTCGACGCGGTGCCCGAACATATCGAGCGGCACGAGGTCGAGGCGTATCTCGCCGCCCTGCCCGGCGTCAGCGCGATCACCGACCTGCACATTTGGGCGATGAGCACCACCGAGGTGGCGTTGACCGCGCATCTCGTCCGCCCCGGCGCTGACGTGGACGACGCCTTCATCCTCGACGCGCGCGAGGAACTGGGCGCCAAATTCGGCATCGGCCATGTGACGCTGCAGGTCGAAAATGGCGACGGCGCCAAGGGCGGCTGCAGCGCCTGATTCCAGGCCGCGAAAAAATCGTCGGACTGCTGGAACCCACTTTCAGGTCGATGGTTCTACTCTATGTCCGGCATCCAAGCCCCCCGCTCTGCCGGACATCGGTTTCGGTTCCTCATCCCCCCGAAGGACCCAGACCAACAAAAAGTCGGGCCGCGCTCATCCCCCCCCGGGCGCGGGNATCCTCCCCGGCACGCGGAGGAAGATCGGCGCCCTCTAATCCGGCAATCTGCAGACATCGACCCAGCCGCGGCTCACCAGCTCGGCGAGCCGCTCCGGCGTGACTTCCACCGAGGTGTTGAGCGAGCCGCCGGCGGGGTAGACGGTCGAATAACCCTTGAGGCTTTCGTCCATATAGACCGGCAGGTCCGTGGCGAGGCCGAAGGGGCAGACGCCGCCGACGGGGTGGCCGGTGGCGGCAAAGGTGTCTTCCGGCCCCAGCATGCGCGGGCGGTCGCCGAACGCCGCCTTGCACTTGATATTGTCGAGCCGCGCGTCGCCGCGGGCGACCACCAGCAGCAGCCGGTCCTTCACCCGGATCGCCAGCGACTTGGCGATGCGTCCCGGCTCGACGCCGAGCGCGGCGGCGGCCTCCGCGACGGTCGCGGTGCGGTCGGTGGTTTCGATGATCGGAAGGTCGGGCGCGTTGGCGGCGAGCCAGGCGCGGGCGGTTTCGAGCGTCATGCGCTGCCGGATGCCCGGCGCGCGCGCCAAGCGCAACCTCAGAAGCTCGGCGGCGGCAGCCCGTCAATGGCGTTGCGGATGCTCTGGAACAGCGTGTCGGGCGTGTAGGGCTTCTCGATGAAGTCGCGCGCGCCGAGCTTCATCGCCTCGACCGCCAGCGGCACGTCGCCATGGCCGGTGAGGATGATGACCGGCGCGACATGCCCTGCCTGCGCCTTCAGCGCGCGCAGCACGCCCAGCCCGTCGATGCCGGGCATGCGCACGTCGAGCAGGATGCAGTCAAAGCGCTGGCGCAGGCCTTCGCCGAGGAACATCTCGCCGCCGGTAAACACATGGGTGACGAAGCCCTTGCGCTTCAAAAGCCGCGCGGTCGAAAAGCGCACCGCCTCGTCGTCGTCGACAACGGCGACGTGCTCATAATCGAGAAAAGCCGTGTCAGGCACTCGCCGGCTCCGACTGCCGCTGCGCGGGAAGGCGGAAGCGGAAGGCCGCCCCTTCGCCCGGCGCGCTCTGCACTTCGATCGACCCGCCGTGCGCCTCGATCAGCCGGCGCGACAGCGACAGGCCCATGCCCATGCCGTGCGCTTTCGAGGTGACGAACGGTTCGAACAGCCGCTCGCGGATGTCGGGCGCGATGCCGGGGCCGTTGTCGCGCACCTCGATCTCGACGCTCTCGCCCTCGTCGACGAGGCGGGTGGCGACGCGCAAGGATCGCTGCGACAGCGTCGGCATCTGGACAAGTGCGTCGATGGCGTTGCGTAGGAGATTGACCAGCACCTGCTGGATTTGCAGGCCATCAACTTCGACGATCGCATTCGCCGCGCCCCGCTCGCGCGCGACATCAATGCCCGACAGGTCGGCATCGACCAGCGACAAGGCCATCGCGCTGTCGACAAGGTCGTCGGCATCCTCCCGCTGACGGGCGCCGGTGCCCTTGCCGACGAATTCGCGCAGGCGGCGCACGATGTCGCCGGCGCGTACCGCCTGATCGGAGGCGAGGCCCATCACCTCGGACGCTTCCTCCAGCGCCTCGGTATCGTCGGCGCCGCCATTCAAATGGTCGAGCGCGAAACGGCCGACGTTCAGATAGTTGCTGATCGCGGTCAGCGGCTGGTTGATCTCGTGCGCGATGGCGGCGGCCAGCTCACCCAGTTCGTTGACGCGGGCGAGGTGCGCGAAGTCGTTCTGGAGGACACGCAGCCGCTCCTCGCTGTCGCGCAGCGCTTCCTCGGCGCGCCGGCGGCTGGTGACGTCGATGGTCAGCCCCATCATGCGCAGCGGCTTGCCGGCCGCATCATATTCGGCCTGGCCGAGAATCTGAATCCAGCGCAGCCCGCCCTTCTTCAGCGGCACGCGCAGCAGCGCGTCGAAGCGTTCCCCGTTCGCAATGGCGCGTTCGTAGCGGGCGTTGGCGCGGGTGCGGTCGCTCGGCTCGAACAGGTCGCCCCATTCGCCCGGTGCGAACTGGCCTTCCGCCGAACCGTCGAAGCCGAACAGGCGCATGCTCTCCCGCGACAGGGTCGAGCGGTGGCTGGTGAGATCGGTTTCCCAGATGCCGGCCTGCACCGATTCCTGCGCAAGGCGGAAACGCGCCTCCGCCTCGGCGAGCGCGGCTTCCTGCGCCTTGCGGACGCTGATGTCGCGCAGGATGCCGGTGAAGAAGGTCTCGCCGTCGCTGCGCCATTCGGCGACCGACAGGTCGGCGGGGAACAGGCTGCCGTCCTTGCGGCGGCCCTGCACCTCGCGGCCGATGCCGATGATCGCGCGGCGCCCGGTCTCGCGATAGCGCTCTAGATAATTGTCGTGATGCTCGCCGACCGTCTGCGGCATCAGCATCGCGATATTCTGGCCAATCAGCTCCTCGGACATGTAGCCGAACACCCGCTCCGCCGCCGGGTTGGCCGACTGGATGACCCCGCGCGCGTCGATGACGGCGATCGCCTCGACCGCGGTGTCATGGATGGCGCGATACTGCGCCTCGCCCGACAGCAGCCGCGCCTCGAAGCGCTTGGTGTCGCTGATGTCCTTCACCACCGACACGAAGAAATCGGGCGCCCCGCCCTCGTCGCGCACCAGCGTGACGTTGAGCGAGGCCCAGACGGGCCTGCCGTCCGGGCGCAGCAGCCGCTGTTCGAGCGTGTAGCTATCGGTCTTGCCGACGAGCAGGTCGCGGCGGCTGGCGAGGTCGCGCGGCACGTCCTCGGGATGGGTCAGCGTTTCGAACCAGCGGCCGATCAGTTCATCGGCGTCGCGGCCCGCGATATCGCAGAGCTGCTGGTTGACGCGCAGCATGCTGCCGTCGGGCGCAAGGTGCGCGATGCCGACCGCGGCATGATCGAAGGTCGCCTTCAGTCGCCGGCGGGCGGTTTCCACCTCGCCGGTGCGGCGGGTCAGTTCAACACGGGTGCGCCGCGCCGTCACCGCCATCAGCCCGCCGGCGGCGAGCGTCAGCGTGGCGGCGAGCAACGCCTGGATCAGCGCCTCATTGCCGATGCCGTCGGCCTGGCGGCGGCGCTCGGCGAGAAGCGCGTGCTGTTCGTCGAGGAAACCGCCGATCTCGCGGCGGATGTCGTCCATCCGCGCCTTGCCCTCGCCGGCTTCGACGATGACGCGCGCGGCGGCGACATCGCCGCGGCGGGCGAGTTCGATGGTGCGGTCGGTGATCGAGAGCTTGGCGACGATCGCGGCGCGGATGCGCGCCAGCCGCGCCCCCTGCGCGTCCTGCTCGACGATCGCCGAGAGGCGGGTGAGCTGCGTGCCGATCGAGGCCGACGCCTCGGCATAGGGGCGCAGGAATTCGGGATTGCCGGTGATCAGATAGCCGCGCTGCCCGGTCTCGATGTCCTGGGCGAGCGAGAGCAGCTTCTCGGCGGCGACGATCTGCTGATAGCTGCTCTCCACCGCCTCGCTCGACCGCGAGACGATGTGCACGCTGCGCGCGATGCCGGCGAGCGACGCCAGCAGCACCAGCGCCGCCACGATCAGCGCAACGCTTCGGCGCGAACCGAAGGTCTTCAGCATCTCGGCAGCCGTACGCAGACGCGCGCCGACGCCGGAATGGGGCGCGAGCGCAGGGCCATGCGTCCGTCCTTTCCGTGGATCGGGAGCATGATTTTGCACCTGCGCGTTACCGATGGCCAGCCACGGTAGTAGTCATCCTACCGTAGTCACGCCGCGTGGCGCAGCGGCGCCGGGGCGGTGATGGCGGCGGCTTCGCGCGCGTCGCGCACCGCGAGATCGAGGAAGCGGCCGTCGTCGCGGGTCGCGGCTTCGAGCACGGCCGGATCGAACATCGACGGGCGGACCCGGTCGTCGCCGCGGGTCAGCACCGCCATCGCCTCGCCATGGCTATAGGCGCGCTTGTAGGGGCGGCGGTCGCGCAGCGCGTCATAGACGTCGCACAGCGCCACGATGCGCGCCTCGGCGCAGATCGCGTCGCCCGACAGGCCATAGGGGTAGCCGCCGCCGTCCCACGCCTCGTGATGCTGCAGCGCCACCTTGGCGGCAAGCGCCAGCGCGGGGTCCTGCATGCGGCTGAGCGCGGCATGGCCGATGGTGGTGTGCGTGCGGACCTCCGCCTCCTCGGCGGCGTCGAGCGCGCGCGGCGCCTCGAGCATGGCGCGGCGCAGGAACAGCTTGCCGGTGTCATGCAGCGCGGCGGCCTGGCCGGTGCGGTGCGCGGCGCCGGCATCGAAGCCGAGGCGGACGGCGAGCTTCTTCGCCATCGTGCCGACGCGGTCCTGGTGACCGTTGAGGTTGGCGCGGAAATCGGTGGCGGTGGCGGCGATGCGCGGCTGCATCGGCGGCAGCGGGCGAACGACGCCCATCGTCTGTCCCGCCAAGTCCGAGCCGCTTTTTGCCTGCCACGCCATAACCCGAACCCCTTTTCTTATGCCGCCACTTTTGCGGGAGGGGCCGGTTCGAACCAATTGCGGGATTCTACACTATCCGCTTGTTCCACCTGTCCGATCCGGCCCGATGGACACGTCCGGATCGGACCACATTATGGGCATCTTCCGGGGTTGCCCGCACGTTAGCTTCCGGGAACAGTCGCGATACATAACAAGCATCCCAAGGGGACAGGGAAGCGTGAACGAGAAAATCGTCTATGTCGTCGATGATGACGACGCCGTCAGGGATTCGGCGCGTCGCCTTCTGAAAATCGTGGGATATGAGGTCGAGACCTTCGACAGCGCCAACGCCTTCATGGACGGCGTCGACAGCCTGAAGCCAGGTTGCGTGATCTTCGACATCAACATGCCCGGCATTTCCGGCCTCGAGGCGCAGAAGCAGCTGAAGGAGCGCGGCGCGGCGTTCCCCGTCATCATCCTCACCGGCCAGGGCGACATCGGTAAGGCGGTGCAGGCGATGAAGAACGGCGCCGTCGAATTCATCGAGAAGCCCTATCAGAACGAGGCGCTGCTGAACGCCGTCGAGGCGGGCTTCGCGCAGCTCGGCGTGCGGCTTTCCGAGGATGCCGCCAACGAGAAGGCGGCGGGCGTCGTCGGCCGGCTGTCACCGCGCGAGCGGCAGGTGCTGCAGGGCATGCTCACCGGCCTGCCCAATAAGCTGATCGGGCATCAACTGGGCCTCAGTACGCGGACGGTCGAGGTCTACCGGTCGAAGGTGATGGACAAGCTGGAGGTGCGCAGCCTGTCCTCGGCGGTGAAGCTGGCGCTTGCCGCGGGCCTGCCTGAACTAGAGGCTGGCTAGCCGCCGCGAGCGCTCGGCACGGATCGCGTCGGCGGCGAAGATCAGCAGGCCCGTCCAGATGAACGCGAAGGCGACCGCGTGCGCCCGCGTCACCGGCTCGTGATAGGCGAACACCGCAAGCGCGAACTGCAGCGACGGCGCGAGGAACTGCAGCAGGCCCAGCGTCGCGTAGCGCAGCCGCTTGGCGGCGGCGGCGAACAGCAGCAGCGGGATCATGGTGAGCCCGCCCGCGGCGACCAGCAGCAAATCGGTGCTCAGGGTCACGCCGAACGAGCCGTGCCCGCCCGCCTGCACATAACCGATCCACAGCAAGGCCGGCGGCGCCATCAGCAGCGTCTCAACGAGGAGGCCGGTCACGGGGTCGACCGGCGCCATCTTCCGGAGCAGACCATAGAGGCTGAAGGTGAAGGCGAGGCCGAGCGAAATCCACGGCAGGTCGCCCTGCGCCGCGCCGAGATAGATGACACCGACCGCCGCCAGCGCGACGGCCGCCACCTGCGCCCGGTCGAGCTTTTCACGAAGCACCGCCATGCCGAGCGCGACGTTCAGCAGCGGATTGATGAAATAGCCGAGGCTCGCCTCCAGCACATGCGCGCTGTTGACCGCCCAGATGTAGATCAGCCAGTTCACCCCGACGAGCAGCGCGGTGATCGCCAGCAGCCCGACGAGGCGCGGCGATTTCAACACGGCGACCACCGCCGCCTGCCGCTTCAGGATGAGGACAGTGCCGGCGAGCAGCACCACCGACCAGATGATGCGATGCGCCAGAATCTCCAGCGCCGACACATGGCCGAGCAGCTTCAGGAAGGCGGGGAGGAAACCCCAGATGAGATAGGCGCCGAGGCCGAGCAGCAGCCCCGATGACGCGCGATCCCGTGCCGTGGCTTCGTCCATCCGCGCGTCGCTCCCTCCGAGGAGCGGCGAGGTTAGGCGGTTGATGGCGCACCTACCACCTCGCAATCCGCATGGGAGGGTTGCGCGGCGGACATGGGTTCAGTCCTCTCTCATCGTCATCCCCGCGAAGGCGGGGATGACGGACAGGGGCGGAGGAAGGCCGGTAGAGAATGTTAGCTTTCGCACCCCCGGCCATGCTCTACACCCAGCATGATGCGCCCCCTCCTCCCCCTCGCCGCCCTCGCCCTCCTCGCCGCGCCCGTGCTGGCGCAGGACAAGCCGCCGACGCCGCACCTGCGCGCGCTCGCCGCCGGCTACAAGGCGTCGTTCCTGTGCAGCAATCTGTTCAACGCCGGGCTGAGCGAAGCCCAGGTCGAGGGCGATGACCTGTCGCTTGTCTATGTCGAATATCGGCCGATCCTGCCGACCCTGACCGCGACGGTGGATCGCGAAGCGAAGACGGTGTCGGTGCCGTTCGACGACAAGCTGCCGCCGCGCATCGCCGCGTGGCGCCCGCACCTCGGCTGCGCGCAGCTGCCGACCGGGGCGGACCCCGCCAATGTCGCGAAGCTGCCGCGGCTGACCGTCGAGGCGCCGGCGTCGGTCGATGCGCAGGCGTGGCCGATGGGCGATGCGAAGGCGGAGGCAGAGCTGCCGCGCGCCGCCGCCGCGAAGCTGAAGACGACGATGGCCGCCGCCTTCGACAAGAAAAGCTATGGCGAGGGCAGCGAGACCACCGCCGTGCTGGTGGTGAAGGACGGCCGCATCGTCGGCGAGCAATATCGCGCCGGCTATGATAAGCATGTCTCGCAGCGCACCTGGTCGGCGGCGAAGAGCCTGACCGCCACCTTGATCGGCGCCGCCGCGCATCAGGGCCTGCTCGACGTGAAGAAGCCTGCGCCGGTGCCCGAGTGGCAGGCGCCCGGCGACCCGCGCGCAGCGATCACCACCGAAAACCTCCTCCACATGGCGAGCGGCCTCTACAGCGAGGCGGCGGGCAACCGCACCGACGACGTCTATTTCGGCGGCACCAGCGTTACCGAGCGGGCGACCGGCATGCCGCTGGAGGCAAAGCCCGGCACGCGCTGGCTCTACGCCAACAACGACACGCTGCTGGCCGCCCGCGCGCTCCGTCATGCGCTCGGCGACGGCGACCGCGCGCTGGCGTTCCCGTTCACCGATGTCCTCTGGAAGATCGGCATGCGCCGCACCTTCCCCGAGACCGACTGGCAGGGGAATTACATCCTCTCCAGCCAGGTGTGGACGACCGCGCGCGACGTCGCCCGGCTCGGCCTGCTTTATCAGAACGACGGCGTGTGGAACGGTGAGCGGCTGCTTCCGCAAGGCTGGGCGAAGTACGTCGCCACCCCCGCCCCCGCGCAGCCGACCGGGCGCGCCGGCGGCGAGGGCTATGGCGCGCAATTCTGGCTGATGGGCGGAATCGTCGGGCTGCCCGCCGACAGCTATTCGATGCAGGGCAACCGCGGGCAGATCGTGGTGATCATCCCGTCCGAGAAGCTGATCGTCGTCCGCCGCGGCTTCGATGCCGTGGGACCGGGCGGCGGCCGCTTCGAAGCCGCCAAGTTCGTCGCCGCCGTGCGCGAAGCCATCAAATAACCAAGGGGAGAGACTGATGATCGGAGTGATCGCGACGCTGAAGGTGCAGGACGGCAAGGGCGCCGAGCTGGAGGCGGCGTTCGCCACCCTCGCCGCCGCCGTCCGCGCCAACGAGCCGGGCAACCACGCTTACCAACTCTGCAAGAGCCGCACCGAGCCGAACACCTACAAGGTGCTCGAACTCTATGCCGACGAGGATGCGCTGAAAGCGCATGGCGCAGCCGACTATTTCAAGGCCGCCGGCCCGGCGCTCGGCGCGGTGCTCGCCGGCCGCCCGGAGATCGAATATCTCGACGGCGTCTGAGCCGGCTTGAACCTTCCCCAAACTATCGGCACAATGCGTGTCAATAGTTTGGGGAGGTCGACCTTGAAGATTCTACGCACGCCGGACGCGGCCTTTGCCGACCTGCCGGATTTCCCGTTCACGCCGCACTATGTCGAGGTCGGCGAGCCGGCGCTGCGGATCGCGTACATCGACGAGGGCCCGCGCGACGCCGCGCCGATCCTGCTGATGCACGGCGAGCCGTCCTGGTCCTTCCTCTACCGCCACATCATCGCCGGGCTTAGGACCAAGCACCGGGTGGTGGCGCCCGACCTGATCGGCTTTGGCCGGTCGGACAAGCTGGGCGGGCTCGACGATTACACCTACGAACGCCACGTCGCGTGGATGAGCGAGTGGCTGCAGAAGCTCGACCTCCGCGACATCACCCTGTTCTGCCAGGACTGGGGCGGCCTGATCGGCCTGCGCCTCGTCGCCGCCTTCCCCGACCGCTTCGCGCGCGTCGTGGTGGCGAACACCGGCCTGCCGGTCGGCACCGGCTTTTCCGAGGGCTTCCAGCGCTGGCTCGAGTTCAGCCAGTCGGTGCCGATGTTCCCCACCGGCATGATCGTCAACGGCGGCTGTGCGCGGCAATTGTCCGATGCCGAAATCGCTGCCTATGACGCGCCCTACCCCGACGAGAGCTACAAGGCCGGCGCGCGGGTGTTCCCCAAGCTGGTGCCGATCACGCCGGAACATGGATCGGTCGCCGAGAACAAGGCGGCGTGGGAGGTGCTCAGCCGGTTCGAGAAGCCGGTGCTGACCGCGTTCAGCGACGCCGACATGGTGACGGCGGGCGGCGAAAAGGTGTTTCACGAGCGCGTGCCGGGGGCGAAAGGGCAGGCGCACGTCACCCTGAAGGGTGGGCACTTCCTCCAGGAGGACAGCCCGGCGGAGATCGTGGCGCTGCTGGATGGGTTCGTCAGCGGGCGCTGACGCCCTCCACCCCGTCACCCCGGCGAAAGCCGGGGTCCAGCGAGACAAGAACTTGCCGGCTCCGCCGGCGCCTTTGGTGCGCTGGATACCGGCTTTCGCCGGTATGACGGGTAGGAGTTGGCCCTACGCCGTCCGCACGAAATCCATGTGCCAATTATCCTCCCAGCTCTTCCCGCCGTCCACCGAGAACGCCTGCTCCCAATGCGCCGACGTGGGCGTGATCTTCGACCACCGGAACCGCACCTTCACCTTGGTGCCCTTATGCACATCGTCGCCGACGAACGTGCCGACGCCGTCCCTGAACCCGCCGCGCACCGGCTCGCCGACGCCGTGCGTGCGGGAATCGATCCACCAGATCGCCCAGAGCTTCGTTTGCGTGTCGAACGTCCGCACCCCGACGCCGCGATAGGCGCCGCTCGCCATGTCGAGCAGATTGTCGTCGACATTGCCCTGCCCGCCGAGCACCGGCCAGTTGGTGCAGGTGCCGTCGAAACTGTCCCACTGATTGCTGTTCACCAGCCGCTCGCGCAGCTTCCTGTGCTTCACCGCCCAGTTGCCGACCAGCCACGCCCAGTCCTTCGCGTGCGGTGCGAAGGCGGGGTCGAGCGTGTCGGCGGCGGGCGCGGCGCCGGCGGCGGCTGGCACCAGCGCCGCAGCGGCGAGGCCCAGCGCGATGAGTAGCGTTTCGCGGCGGTCGGTGTGGATAAGGTCGGTCATGTGGCTCTCCCTTGAGGTGTGAGAGCGGTTTAGCGGGCGATACCTGACAGCCAGTGTCAGGATATCTTGGCACCCCAAATTTTTCTCGTCGTCCCCGCGAAGGCGGGGATCCAGTCCACAGCAANCGCGGTCTCGCCGACCGACAAGAAGTAAGCACCGACGCGTCCTCTAAAATTGTCACCCCCGCGAAGGCGGGGACCCAGTCCACAACAAGCGACTTGCCGGCTTCGCCGGCGCTATCTGCTTTCGGCTGGATCCCCGCCTTCGCGGGGATGACGAGAAGGAGGGAAGCCGCTACCCCCCTCTCGCATGGACATCATCGCCACCGAACTGCTGATCGCCACCGGCATGGTGATGCTCACTGTGCTGGTCCACGGCGCGGGGCTGCTGGGGCTTGGGCGGCTTATCGGGCAGGGCGAGGATCATCGCACGCTCGATCCCGTGTCGTGGCGTGGGGCGCGGCTGGCGACGATGCTGGCGCTCGGCCTGATGGCACTGCACGGCGTCGAGATCTGGATGTACGCGCTGCTGTTCAACGGCCTCGGCGCCATCCCCGATTTGCGCGAGGCCGTCTACTTCTCGACGATCAGCTACGCGACGATCGGTGATGACAGCGCGGCCATCGCGCCCGACTGGAAGCTGCTCGGCGCGATCGAGGGCATCAACGGCCAGCTGCTGCTCGGCTGGACGGTCGCCTTCTTCGTCACGGTGATGACCCGCGTGCTGCGCTTCGGCCGCGGGGACGATTGAACCGGCGACGGAATAAATCGGCCGCTCGTGCGTATTGAACGGCAATCGCCCATTCGCCCGAAGGACGCCCGATGCCGCTTCTGATCATCCTGCTGCTCATCCTGCTGGTCGCCCAGATCGGCTTCTGGGACACGCTGCAGGCGATCCTCGGCGGGGTGCTGATGCTCGTCGTGCTGGTGCTGCTCGCCGGCGGCGCGCTGTTCCTGCTCGCCCGGCGCTATTTCAACAATCTGCGCCGCCGCTACTGATCCCCGCGGAATAAAGGCGTATCGGCAGCCGTAGAGGCTGCATGATTTCGCGTTTGTTCGGCCATCGCATCGTCGACCAGGTACCGGCCCTCCGCCGTTACGCCCGGTCGCTGACCCGCGACGAAACGGCGGCGGACGACCTTGTCCACGACGCGCTGCTGCGCGCCTGCGAGCGGCACAAGAGTTTCCGCCCCGGCGCCTCGCTTCGCGCCTGGCTGATGTCGATCGTCCACAACAGCTTCATCGATTCCTTGCGCCGCGAGGCTTCGCAGAAGCGGCGGATCGAGGGCGCGGCGCTGGTCGCCGCCACTGTCGATCCCGGCGGACAGGAAGCGGCGGTTCGCCTCGCCGCCGTCGCCCGCGCTTTCAACGCGCTGCCCGACGAGCAACGCGCCGTCCTCCACCTCGTCGCCATCGAGGGGCTTTCGTATGCCGAGGCCGCCGTCGCGCTCGACGTGCCGGTCGGCACCATCATGTCCCGCCTCAGCCGGGCGCGCGCCGCGCTGCGCGCCGGTGAGACGCTCCCTGCCCCCGTCACGCGGCTGCGCGCCGTCGGAGACCCAGATGCACAAGCCTGACCCGATCGGCGAGATCGACCTCGCCGCCTATGTCGACGACCAGCTCGACGCCGAACGGCGCGTCGAGGTGGAGGCGTGGCTGGCCGCGAACCCGCAGGCCGCCGCCAACGTCATGGCCGATCTGCGCGCCCGCGACGCGCTTCGCCTGCTTGCCGCCGACCGCGCCCCGGTGCCCGGGCGCCTGGCGGCGGTCGCCGGCCGGCTCGACCGTGCCCTTTCACGACGCGCGATGTGGAGCCTTGCCCCTCGCACGGCGCTCGCCGCTTCGGCGGTGGCGCTGGTGTCGCTGCTTGGTGTCGAGCTGGCCGGCGGCCTGACCAGTCCGGCGGAAGCCGCGCCGCGCTATGTGGCGGAGGCCGCGATGGCGCACCGCGTCGCGCTGGTCCGCGCCGGCATGGCGTCGCAGCCCGAGGTGGCAACCCTCGATGCCGCCGAGATGCAGCGGGTGACCGGCCTGGTCATGCCGAAGCTGCCCGCCGGCTGGCGCGTGCTCGACGCGCAGCTGTTCCCGTCGGACGATGGCCCCAGCCTGCAGATGACTGTCGATCGCGGCGACGGCGAGCCCGTCTCGCTGTTCGCGGTGCGGGCGCGGACGGGCGCGCCCGAAAACCCGCTGGTGGTGCGCGACGGCAAGGAAGCGGTCGCTTACTGGCAGGAAGGCGAGATGGCGCTGGCGCTGACCGGCGACGAGCCGGAAGCCGAACTCGATGCGGTCGCCGGGGCTCTCGCCCGCAGCACCGCGGGCTGACGCCATGCATATCGATCTGATGAAGGCGCCGACCGATCTGGCGCTGCATACCGACGTTGCCATCATCGGCGCGGGCGCTGCCGGCATCACCGCCGCGCGTCGGCTGATCGCACAGGGCCACCGGGTGATGCTGCTCGAATCGGGCGGCACCGACCATGCCGCGTGGAGCGCCGACCTCAACGCCGGCCGCAACATCGGCGAGGACTATTACGCGCTCGACCACGCGCGGCTTCGCTTCTTCGGCGGCACCACCGCGATCTGGGGCGGCCGCTGCGCCGAGCTCGACCCGATCGACCTCGAACGCCGCCCCTGGGTGGCGCATTCGGGCTGGCCGGTCAGCCATGCCGAGCTGCGCCGCTATTATGACGACGCGTGGGGGCTGTTCGACCTCGGCGGCGACCGGCCGGGGTTCGAGGATCTCGCCGCCCACGGCGTGCATTTCCCCGACTTCGACGGCGACATGCTCAATGGCCGGCTGTGGACCTTCGACGGGAAGTTCAGCCGCTTCCAATATGCGAGCTGCGACGACCTCCGCATCGAGCCGCGCTGCACGATCGTCACCCATGCGACGGTCAGCGAGATCATCCCCGATCGCGGCGGCCGCGCCGTCAATTGCGTCACCGCGGTCGCGCCGGGCGGGCGACGGCTGATCGTCTATCCGCGCGCGGTACTGCTCGCCGCCGGAGGCCTCGAGAACCCGCGCCTGCTGCTCGCGTCGAACCTCGGCAACCAGCATGACCAGGTCGGCCGCTATTTCATGGAGCATCCGCATGCGCGCGGCGGGCGCATCGTCACCCACCGGCCGTGGGCACTGCTGAAGGCGTTCGGGCGGCCGCATATGGTCGACGGCCGGAAGGTCGCCGCGCTGATCGCGCCGTCCGAACGGCTGCAGGCGGAGGAGGAAATCCTCAACAGCTCGCTGACCATCGTCGGCCGCCAGCCCGAAGCGGCGCGCCAGTCGTGGGGCATGCGCGCCTATGGCCGCATCAAACATGACGCCGCGCCGACCAAGGTCGGCCGCACCGCATGGATGCATGCGAAGAAGACGGTCGGCTGGCTGCAACGGCAGGTCGACCCGTTCCGCCCGTGGGCGCTGCACAAATTGGGGCAGCTCGACCTGACGATGCTGGTCCGCGCCGAGCAGGCGCCCAACCCGCTAAGCCGGGTAACCCTGTCGAACGACCGCGATGCGTTCGGGATGCGGCGCCTCCAGCTCGACTGGCGCTTCGTCGATCAGGACAAGCGCAGCGTCGAGCGGCTGGTGTGGGCGGTGGATCACGAGCTGAAGCGATTGGGCCTCGGCCATGCCGAACCGGCCGACTGGCTGTTCGACCCCGCCCAGGCGTGGCGCACCGACCCGCTGGTCAGCGCGCACCCGATCGGCGGCTATCATCACATGGGCACCACCCGCATGTCCGCCGACCCGCGCCACGGCGTGACCGATGCGGACGGGCGGGTGCATGGGCTGGCCAACCTGTACGTGGCCGGCAGCTCGCTGTTCCCGACCTCAGGCTGGGCGAACCCGACTCTCACGATCGCCGCGCTGGCGCTGCGGACGGCGGACAGGCTGTCGGCGGCGCTGAACCGGCCGATGATGGTCGGGGGTTCGCGCGACGAGGTGGAGTTGCCGCCGGCCCGGTCGCGGGTGGCGTAAGGCATCGCGCCACGCAGACGCCGACCTGCGCCGCCCCCTCTTCCGCTCACCTCGTCTTAGCGAGATGGGTAACGGGCCAAGCCACTCCCCCATCCGTCATCCCGGCGAAGGCCGGGATCCAGACCGCCCGCCGTATGGATCCCGGCCTTCGCCGGGATGACGATTGGGGGTAAGACGGCAATGATGACTGGCGGCGTTGGTCCGCCCCCTCCCCCGTTTCTGTCATCCCCGTGCAGGCGGGGACCCACTCCTCCACGCATACGCCTGTCGGAGGATATTCGAGCTGTACGCACGACGCAGCAACGCCAGCCCTTCGGCGGGTGACCGACTTGCTCAGGGGGAACTCAGACAGCTACATTGTCCGCCGGTGGGTCCCCGCCTTCGCGGGGATGACAGAAGGGGGTAAAATGCGGACGATGTCCCCCGTGTCGCCGTCACCACCCTCCCCCGCCCGCCTCATCGCCGTCGCTCTCGCCGGCTGGGCGCTGTTCGCGCTGGCGAGCGCGGCGCAGGGGGTGGTGTTCGCCGCGTACCGGGGCGTCCCGCAGCCGTGGTGGCCGACGCTTGGGTATAGCGTAGCGATCTTTTCGGTGTGGGCGCTGTTGACGCCGCCGCTGCTGGCTCTGGCCGATCGGGTGGCGAGGCAGCGGCAGCGGGTCGTGCTCCATGCGTTGGGCTTGCCGCTGGCGACGCTCGCGCATGTGCTGCTGTTCGTGGCACTGTACCGGCCGGTCTATGGCGCGGGGCTCGGTGTGATCGAGATGGCGCGGGCGGTGCTGATGGCGAACCTCGACACCGCCGTCTTTGCCTATGCGGCGCTGATCGGTGCGTCTTACGCGCGGCGGCGGTTCACCAAACGCGACGCACCGCCCGTCGCCGAGGGCCTCTGGATCCGCGAGCGCGGGACCGCGCGGCTGGTGCGCTTTGCCGACATCGACTGGATCGGGGCGGCGGGCGACTATGCCGAGGTGCATACGGGGCCGCGGGCGCTGCTCACCGATCAGTCGCTCACCACCCTCGACGCCGAGCTTCCGGCCCGCGAGTTCGCCCGCATCCATCGCGGCGCGATCGTGCGGCTCGACCGGGTGGCGGCGGTGAAAGGCGTCGGGCGCGGCGATGCCGAGGTACGGTTGCGCTGCGGGGCGGCGCTGCGCTTGAGCCGCCGCTACCGCGACCGGCTGGCGGCGCACCTGCCCCTTTGACGACGCGGCGGTCCCGCCCGGCGAGTGGGCGTCGATAATCGCGACGAGCGATGCGAGGGGCCAGGGCGGTTCAACCGCTCGAAAGGCCCGCCATGCTCCGCCGCCTGATCGTCGCTCTCGCCTTCATCGCCACGCCGGCCGCCGCCGCGCCCGACAGCGTCACCGTGATCGGCGCGCTGCACGGGCTGCATGCCAAGGAGCCGGCGTTCGACTATGGCGCGCTGAAGGCGGCGATCCTTGCCTTCAAGCCCGATCTGCTGGTGCTCGAGGTGCGGCCCGACGAGCTGGCGGGGCGCACCGCGACGCCGGGGCGGCCCGAATATCCGGCGGTGATCTGGCCGCTGCTTGCCGAGACAAAGGTGGCGGCGGTTGCAATGGAGCCGGGCGGCGAGACGTTCAAGGAGATGACCGGCGCGGCGGGCCTTGCCTTCGACGCTTTCGGCGCGCGCGACCCCGAAGGCGTCAAGGCGCTGTCGGCGGCGGACGATGCGATCGAGGCGGCTTTGCTCGCGCACTGGCGTTCGCCTGCGCAGACGCAGAACGAGGCAACCGCCGCCGTCACGTCGGGCTTCCAGCAACTGCAGTTCGCGCTGGTCGGCGGCGGGCTCGACAAGGTGCAGGCGCGCTGGGACGGGTTCATGGCCGCCCGCGTCGTCGAGGCGGTACGCGCCTACTCCGGCAAGCGCGTGCTGGTGCTCGGCAGCTACCGCAACCGCGCCGTTCTGGAGGCAGCGGTGCGGCAGGTGGCGCCCGGCCGGGTGGTGTCGCCGGCGCCTTGGCTTGAGGCTGCTAAATGAGTTGGTGAAACGCACCATCCTTTAGCGAAACTCACGACACACCCGGAACGACCATAAGCATCCGTCTCGCCTCATATCACTGATATTATATCATTTAATTTTCTCACACCCACTTGGCACGGCGGATGCAGTACCCAAAGCATCGGTGAATTTCTCACCGACGCACAGGGAGAAAGACAATGTTCGTTTCTGAGTTCAGCCGCAGCCTCTTCGGTTCGTTCGGTTCGGTTTTCGTCGCCGCGACGCTGCTCGCCGCCGCGATCGTCCCCTCGATGGTTGCCTAACAACCGACCTTCAACATTCGATCTACAGGAGAAGTTGAAATGAACGTTTCGGGCCGCAAGCTTTACCTGAACAAGGGTTCGGCCAAGCTGCTCGGCGTCTGCGCCGGCCTGGCGGAGTATCTTGGTGTCGACACCCTCTGGGTCCGCCTCGGCTTCGTCGCTGTCACGCTGTTCGGATCGGGCATCCCGTTCCTCGCCTACCTGGTGTTGGCGATGGCGGTCGAAGCGAAGCCCGCCGGCATGGTGACCGAGGCATAAGGGACGCTCACCGGCGCCGCTGCTTCAGGCGGCGCCGTGGATGAGCGCCCGAACCGCGCTCGCATATTTCCGGCCGACCGCCGCCTCGCTGCCGTCGGCCAACCTCACCGCCAGCCGGCCATATCTCGTCCGTCGCGCCGCCGAGACGAAGCTGCCGCGAACCACCGCCGACCGGTGGATGCGGATGAAGCCATGCACCGCCAGCCGCTCCGCCAACTGCCCGATCGGTTCGCGATAGAGGTAGGTCTCCGCGCCGACGTGCAGGCGCACATATTCCCCTTCGGCACTGATGCGATCGAGCCGCGGCAGCGCGACTCGCAGATACTCACCGCGCCGCTGCACCCACAGGTCATCGTCCTCGTCTGACCGCGTCGTCTCGCGGATCGAGGCAGCGAGCGCCTTCATTGCCGCCGGGTCGGGTGCCGCCCGTGCCGCGCGCACCCGGTCGAGCGCCGCCGCCAGCCGGGCGAGGCGCACGGGCTTCAGGATATAGTCCGCCGCCGCCACCTCGAACGCCTTCACCGCGAACCGATGAAAGGCGGTGACAAAGATGATCGCCGGCGGCGCGGCGCCCAGCGGCTGCTCGATGACGTCGAAGCCGTCGAGCAGCGGCATCGAGATGTCGAGCAGCACCACATCGGGCGTCAGCTCGCGGATCATCGCCAGCGCCTCCTCGCCGTTCGCCGCGCGGCCGACCAGTTCGACGCCGGCCAGCTGCGCGAGGAGCCGTGCGGTGCGGTCGAGCGCCAGCGGCTCGTCGTCGGCGGCCAGCACGCGCAGGGTCTCGCTCATTCGGCCGCCTCGGTGAGGTTGAACTGCAGCGGCAGAGTGACCGTCGCCGCATAGCCGCCCGCCGCCCCGGCCGCCGCCGTCAGCCCGCCCGCGCCCTCGAACCGCGCCGCGAGACGCTGGGCGATATTGGTGAGACCGATGCCCATGCCGGGGGTGTCGGCGGGTCGCGCGCCGTCGTCGGTGACGGTGATCGCCAGCTTGCCGTTCACCTCCGCCGCGCGGACCTTGATCGTCACCGGCTCGGTCGACGGCGATACGCCATGCTTCACGGCGTTTTCGAACAAGGGCTGCAGGATCAGGTTGGGGACGAGCGCACCGCGCAGGCCGGGCGGCACGTCGAACACCACGCGCATCCGATCGGAAAAACGCACCTGCTCGATGTCGAGATAGAGGCGCGCGTAATCGAGTTCGGCGGAGAGCGGCACGTCGTCGAGCGGTTCGGCATCGAGGCTGGCGCGCAGGAAATCGGCGAGGTTCGCCAGCATCTCCTCGGCGCGTGCCGTCTCCTTCGCGGTGACCAGCGCGGCGGTGGCATTGAGCGCGTTGAACAGGAAGTGCGGGTTGACCTGATAGCGAAGCGCGCGGAGTTGCGCGCGGCGGGCCAGCGCCTCCGCCTCGGCGACGCGGCGATCGCGCTCGCCCAGTTCGCGCGCGTAAGCGAGCGCGATCACCACCACCGTCCAGGACAGGTAACCCCACAGCCAGTAGGTGCCGCTGACATAGATGCCGACCGGGTCGAGCAGCGACTTGACCCGTTCCTTGTCGGTGCTGCCGTCGACGGCGAAATAGCCGGTGTAGAAGAACACGAAATTGTTGATGACGACGTGGACGCCGGTAAACAGGGTCGCCAGCGGCAGGGCCAGCGCGGCACGCACCGCGACCCGCCCGCGCGGCACGGCGGCGAGCAGCAGTCCGATCAGGTAGAACAACCCGGCGCCGGCCGCGGCGATCGCCAGCCGCCGCGCGAAATTCTCCAGCCCCGGCGCTTCGGATTCCGACAGGTTCTGACGCAAGGTGACGACCGCCAGCTGCAGCACCCACAGCGCCGCGATCAGCCACAGCCCTTCGCGGCCGAGCAGCGCGTTCGCCCGGGCGATCCTCGATCGAAGCCCCTCCATCATCGCCGCGGAAACTACACGCTGCGGGCGGACCCGACGAGTCCGGGCTGTGCCCGTTCATGGGCAAATCCGAGCCGCTTGGTGAGTCCAGCCCGCCCGTTCGCCGGGTCGCGCCACCCCTTTCCGACTTTCGCCGCCCATGAACCGGCGCGGCGCGGCAGGGTGGCGGCGGCCACATCGACGGCGCCGATCCCGACCTCGGCGCGGTCGCCCATTTCCGCCTCGCCTTCTAGGCTTGCGGAATCGCGGCGCGCGCTCTAACCCGCACCGGTCATCTGGGGAGTAGCCAGCCGTCGTTCACGACGGGCCCGCACATCAACATACTTGGTCGAGAGGCCATGGTGCACGGGGGACGGGTCGACCGTCCGGGCGAGACCAATGACGCCGCATCTCCCCCCAGGGTTTGAACTCAATAAGAATGGCATTCGAGATGGCCATGAGAAGCCCAAGGGCGAGGAGAGGTCGCGCAGGCGGGCCTGAAGGCCCCCGGCAAGCGGCGTCGACGACACCCTTGGGCTTCTCATGGCCACGCTTCGCGCGGCGTGAGGAAGACCATGGCCACGCGCCGGCCGCTTGCCAGCTAGCATTTGCTAGCTGGTCTGCGCGACCTTACTTGCCATGGCCTTCCTGACGCCGTCTCGAACGCCATTCTTATTGAGTTCAAACCCTAGTCGGGCGGGACGTGCCGCGTCATTGCCGTCTGTTCGCCCGACCCGGAGACTGTCGTTCATGGAAGCCCTGTTCACCTCCACCGCGGTCGTGGCGCTCGCCGAAATCGGCGACAAGACGCAGCTTCTCGCCATCCTGCTGGCGACGCGCTTCAAGAAGCCGTGGCCGATCATCGCCGGCATTCTTGTGGCGACGCTCGCCAATCATTTCCTCGCCGCGCTCGTCGGCACGCAGGCCGCCGCCTTCCTCGACAGCCCGGCGTTCCGCTACACCGTCGCCGCCTCGTTCATCGCGATGGCGGCGTGGACCTTGATCCCCGACAAGATCGACGACCTCGACGCGAAGCCGCCGCACTTCGGCGCCTTCGTCACGACGACCATCGCTTTCTTCCTCGTCGAGATCGGCGACAAGACGCAGATCGCCACCATCGCGCTCGGTGCGCAGTTCAACGACGTGGTGCTGGTGACGATCGGCACCACGCTCGGCATGATGCTGGCCAACGTGCCGGCGGTGTTCCTGGGCAACGAGCTGATCCGCCGCGTGCCGATGAATGTGGTGCGCATGGTCACCGCCGCGATGTTCCTGATCATCGGCCTGTGGGTGATCGCCGAGACCGCCGGAATGACGCATGTGGGCGCGTAAGGATCGTTTGCGCTCTCCAACCTGTCATCCCCGCGCAGGCGGGGACCCACCCTTGGGCGAGAGCCGCCTTGCGACAAGCTCGGGGTGTGCACGGAGAGGCATTTTCCTGCTCGACAGTGGGTCCCCGCCTTCGCGGGGATGACAATAAAAGGCGCGCCGCCCCGGCCTACCCCTCGCTGAACCCCTCCGCCCGCGCTTCCAGCCGCCGGAGGATATCGACCAGCGTCTCGATCTCCTTCGCGCTCAGATCCGCCAGCAGCGCCTTCTCCATCGCGATCGCCTTCGGCACCACCTGCGCATAGAGGCTCCGGCCGCTTTCGGTCAGCGACAGCAGATGCGAGCGCTTGTCGTGGGCGTTGGGCGACCGCTCGACCAGCCCGCGGTCGGCGAGGGCGATGGCGGCGCGGCTGACGGTGACCTTGTCCATCCGCGTCGCCGCGCACAGCTCCTGCTGCGTCGCGGAACTGCGCTCCGCCAGCACCGCCGTCAGCCGCCATTCGGCGACGTTGAGCCCGAACAAGGAGCGATACGCGCCGGCGATGGCGTCGCTCATCAGGTTGGAGGCGATCGACAGCCGGTAGGGCACGAAATTGTCGAGGCGGAGGCTCTGCGTCATCGCCGGCCAGCCTAGGTGGCTTGCCCCGCGGCGGCAACCGCGTGACGGCTTTCGCCCGCTCGGCTAAGGGAGCGGCGAATGTCGACCGCCGCCCCTCTGCCGATCCGCGTCGTCGCGCTGTACCGCTTCGCGCGGTTCAATGACCCGCAGGTGATCCGGCAGGCGCTGGCCGCCATCTGCTGCGGGCGCGGCGTGAAGGGCACCCTGCTGATCGCGCCCGAGGGGATCAACGGGACGATCGCCGGCACCGACGCGGCGATCGATGAAGTGCTGGCGCAGGTCCGCGCGCTGCCCGGCTGCGCCGACATCGAGGTGAAGGAATCGCGCGCGGCGACCCCGCCCTTCCACCGCCTGAAAGTACGGCTGAAGCGCGAGATCGTGACGATGGGGCAACCCGACATCGATCCGCTCGCCGAGGTCGGCCATTATGTGGCGCCCGAGGACTGGAACGCGCTGATCGACGCGCCCGACACGATCCTGATCGACACGCGCAACGACTATGAGGTGGCGATCGGCAGCTTCGCCGGCGCGACCGACCCGCACACCCGATCCTTCCGAGAATTCCCCGACTGGTTTCGCGCGCACCGCGGTGAACTCGGGCCCAAGCCGAAGGTCGCGATGTTCTGCACCGGCGGCATCCGCTGCGAAAAGGCCACCGCCTTCCTGAAGGCGGAAGGGCTGGACGAGGTCTATCATCTGAAGGGCGGCATCCTCGCCTATCTGGAGGCGGTGCCGCGCGACCAGAGCCGCTGGCAGGGCGAATGCTTCGTCTTCGACGAGCGGGTGACGGTGACGCACGAGCTTCAGCCGGGCAGCCACACGCTCTGCCGCGGCTGCCGCATGCCGGTCAGCCCCGAGCGCCAAGCGTCACCCGACTATGTCGAAGGCGTCGCCTGCCCCGCCTGCCACGCAACCCGCACCGACGAACAGCGCGAAGGCTACGCCGAACGCCAGCGGCAGACGCAGCTCGCCGCCGAGCGGGGCGAAGCGCACGTCGGGGCGGTGCGGCGCTGACGAGCATGGCGGCGGCACCGATCCTCTACAGCTTCCGCCGTTGCCCCTATGCGATGCGTGCCCGCCTCGCCCTGCTGATTGCCGAGATCGATTGCGAAATCCGCGAAGTTAGGCTGAGCGCCAAGCCGGCGGAGTTGCTGGCGGCATCAGCAAAGGCGACGGTGCCCGTACTGGTGCTGCCCGACGGCGCGGTGATCGACGAAAGCCTCGACATCATGCGCTGGGCGCTGCGCCACAACGATCCGGAAAGCTGGCTCGACGGCGACGATGCGGCGCTGATCGCGGCCAACGACGGGCCGTTCAAGCATCACCTCGACCGCTACAAATATCCCGAGCGCCACGGCACCGATCCGCTGGCGCATCGTGCGGCGGCGGCCGCGCTTCTTAGTGATCTGGAACAGCGGCTGGCGGGAAACCCCTGGCTGTGCGGCGACCGCCGATCGCTGACCGACGCCGCGATCATGCCGTTCGTGCGCCAGTTCGCCGCCGTGGACCGCGTGTGGTTCGACACGCAACCGCTGCCGGGCCTTCAGCGCTGGCTGGCGACCCAGCTCGCCTCGCCGCTGTTCGGTCGGGCCATGGTGACACGGCCGCAGTGGCACCCCGGCATTGAATTCAAAACCTAGCGGCGGCGGCTTCCCGGACGCGCGTTCTTCGCCGCTTCCTCGGCCGTCAGTTTGCGCCAGCGGTCGAAGCGCTCCGCCGTCAGGCTGCCGTCGTCGAGGGCGGCGCGGACGGCGCAGCCGGGCTCGCGGTCGTGCGCGCAGTCGGAGAAGCGGCAGCTTTCCGCCGCCAGCACGAAATCGTCGAACACCTCCGAGATGCCGGCGGCGGCGTCGGCCAGTTGCAGCTCGCGCATGCCGGGCGTGTCGAGCAGCCAGCCGCCGCCCGCGAGCCGGTGCATTTCGCGCACGGTGGTGGTGTGCTTGCCCGTCGCATCGCGCGCGCGGATCGCCTGGGTGGCGAGATCGTCCGAGCCGCGCAAACTGTTGACCAGCGTCGACTTGCCCACGCCCGAGGAGCCGAGCAGCGCCACCGTCTGGCCCGGCCCGCACCAGCTGCCGAGGCGCGCCACGTCCGTCGGGTCGCGCGCGTTGACGATCTCGATACGCAGGCCGGGCTCGAGCGCGCGGGCGGCGGCGGCGAAGCTTTGCGGGTCGTCGGCGAGGTCGGCCTTGGTCAGCACGATGATCGGGCTCACCCCCACCTCGCGCGTCAGCACCAGATAGCGCTCCAGCCGCGCCACGCTGAAATCCTGATTGCACGAGGCGACGATGAACAGCGTGTCGACGTTGGCGGCGATCATCTGCTCGCGCTTCGGGTCGCCCGGCGCGCGCCGCTTGAACAGGTTCATCCGGCGCAGCACGCGCACCGGCGCCTCCGTCGCGCCATCAACGAGCAGCCAGTCGCCCACGGTCGGATGATCGTCGGTCGGGTCTGCGCCGGGAATATGCGGCGCGACGAAGCCCTGCGACCCCGCCCCCGACACGGCGATCTTGCCGCGATGCACCGCCATCACCCTGACCGGATGGCAGCGCGCGCTCTCGTCGGCCGAAAGCTGCTCGCTGAAGCAGGCCCGCCAGCCGAGGTCTTCGAGGGTCAGGTCGTTCGCCGTCACGGCTTTTCGGTGAACAGCTTCACCTTGTTGGGCAGATCCTTGCCCTTGGTACGGCGCGACGGCACCTGCACCGGATTCTTCTTCTTCCACTCGCCATAGGTCATCGGGCCGTCGGGCGTGTCGATGATGGTGTCATCGATGCCCATGATCAGCGCAGCCGCGCGATCGACAGGCCATCGGCCTTGGCGCGGTCCTTCACCGATTCCTCGCTGCGGGTCAGCGCCTTGGCGATGGCCTTCAGCGCCATGCCCTTCTTGGCCAGCGTATGCAGCTTGTCGACCTCCGCGCCGGTCCACGGCTGCCGGTGCCGCTCGAACTTCTCGCCCATCGCTTCGGTCCTTGTGGTTGCCGGCCCCAGCCCTAGCGCAGGATGCCCCGCCGCGCGACCCTTGCGATGTCGGCGCGCTTTACAAATGCGCTACCGCCCACCGCCGCCGCAACATCAAACCGGTGCCGGAACAAGCGGTTGGCGGATCGGGCACGGCTTGTGCTTGCACCCTGGGAAACCGCATTCCCGGGGGGAAGTGCCTTGAAGAAGCTGCTCGTCGCCGTCCTGCTTGCCGCCAGCGCCGTTCCGGCCGCGGCGGCGCCGTTTATGTTCACGCGGACGTTCGCCAGTTCGACGTCGCTGCCGAGCTATGAGACGGCGGGGCCGCTGACCATCAGCGGCACGTTCGACGGCGACGCCAACGGCAACCTCATCACCAACATCTCGAACGTTACGCTGTCGATCGGCGGCGTCGCGGTCGCCGCGCCGATCTATACCGCGCACCTGAATGAGGACAACTCCGCCTGGATAAGCGGCGGCGCGACCCTGTCGTTCGACGGCACCGCCAACAACGCGCTGTTCATCGACGTCGATTTCCCGAACAACCTCAACTACGGTGCCTTCTTCTATTCGATTAACGCGGTGAACATGGACTACACGCTCAACCCCTTCTCCATTGCCAGCGAGCAGCTTGAGAACGGCGCCAGCAGCCTGCAGATCACCGCGATGAACGCCGAGGTGCCGGAGCCGGCGATGCTCGGCCTGTTCGGGCTTAGTGCGATCGGGCTGGGCCTTGGGCGGCGGCGCCGCCGCGCCTGACGCCGGCGCGCAGCTCGACGTAGCCATTTGACATCGGCTTCACGGCCGGCGCGCCAGTGTCGGCAGATGTCGATGATATCCCCCTTCCCGATACGGCGGCTCGCGGCGGCGATTGCGCTGCTGCTGCTCGCCGCCCCGGCGACCGCCGCTTCGCTTCGCGCCGATCTGGCGGCGAATATCGAGCGGCAGGGGCTGGTCGGCGCGGCGTGGTCGACGCTTACGCCCGACGGATCGATCGCCGCCGACGCCGCCGGCCTGCGCGACGCGACGACCCGCGCCCCGATGCGCGCCGACGACCGGGTACAGGTCGGCTCGATCGCCAAGACGCTGCTGGCGACGGGCATCCTGCGGCTGATGAGCGAGGGGCGGCTGCGGCTCGACACGCCGGTGGCGGACCTGCTGCCCGATGTGGCGATCGACAATCGCTGGGCGGCGACGGAGCCGGTGCGGCTGCGCCACCTGCTCGACCATAGCGCGGGGCTCGACGACGCGCGGCTGTGGCAGGTGTTCAGCCTGAAGGCCACGCCCGACACGCCGCTGCGCATCGCGCTGCCGGCGAAGCTGACGGTGCGGCGCCGGCCGGGCACCACCTTCTCCTATTCCAACACCGGCTACACCTTGCTCGGGATGGTGATCGAGCAGGTGACGGGGGAGCGATACGAGCGCTGGCTCGACCGCCGCCTGCTCGCGCCGCTCGGCATGGCGGACAGCCGCTTCGCCTTCACCACGCAGGCCCGCGATCCGCGGCTGGCGATGGGCCATTTCGAGGCGGCGGCGCCGCACCCGGCGGTGGCGATCTACGCTCGCCCGGCCGCGCAGCTCACCACCACCGCGCCCGACATGATGCGGTTCGCGCGCTTCCTGATGAGCAACGGCCGCCTCGCGGGCCGGCCGTTCATCGACCCGGCATTGATGCGGGCGCGCGGGCGGCCGCAGGGCACCGACGCCGCGCGCGCCGGCCTCCGCATGGGCTATGCGCTCGGCCTCGCCCGGCAGGAGCGCGGCGGCGCGGTCGGGCTGTGCCACGGCGGCGACACCGTCGGCTTCCGGGCGATGCTCTGCGTCTATCCTGACCAGCGGGCGGCCTTCTTCCGCGCGGTCAACGCCGATGTCGAAGGTGCCGACTATCGGTCGATCGACGCATCGTTGGTGCGGGCGCTCGGCCTGCCGGCCACGGCACCGGCCGCCGCCGCGCCGATGCCGGCCGGCGTCGCGGCGTGGGCGGGGATCTACGTTCCCTCGCCGGCGCGATTCGAGAGCTTCGCCTGGCTCGACGAGACGCTGGGCTTCCTGACGCTGTCGCGGCGCGGCGACCGGCTGGAGCTGAAGCCGTTCATGGGAGCCGCACGGAGGCTGGTGCCGGTCGGCAGCCACCTATTCCGAGCCGAGGACCGGGTGGCGGCGTCGCATGTGCTGCTCGTCGACCGCGACGGACAGCGGGTGATTGCCAGCGACGTGCAGAGCTTCCGCCGGGTCGCGCTCTGGCGGATCGGCCTGCGCTGGCTGAGCCTCGCGGCGGGTGTCGCCGGCATCGCCTGGATCCTCGTCGCCGGAGCGGTGCGCGTCGCGCGGCGCCGGCTGCCGCTATCCGACCCGCTGTTCCTGCCCTTCCTCGCCGTGCTGGCGCTCGCCCTGCCCGTGCCGCTGTTCCTCACGCAATCGTTCATCGCGATGGGCGACCTCACGCCCGCCAGCGCGACGCTCGCCGCGGTTACCGGGCTGCTGCCGCTGGCGATGGTCGCCGGGCTGGCACAGCGCTGGCGGCGCGGCGCCGGCGGACAGTGGCTCGACACGGCGGCGATGGCCGGCGTGCTGCAATGGGCGATCGGCCTGATGGCGTGGGGGCTGCTGCCGCTCAGGCTGTGGGGCTGATCGCCGCCGGCCCCGCCAGCGCCACCCGGTTGCGGCCGCCCTTCTTCGCTTCGTACATCGCGGCGTCGGCGGCGTGGAGCAGCGCGTCGATAGTGTCGAAGGAGCTGTCGTAGGCGGCAAGGCCGATCGACACGGTGCCGCCGAGCGTGGTGCCGCCCGCCTCGACCCGCGTCGCCGCCACCGCCGCGCGCATCCGCTCGGCGATGACCGCGGCTTCCGCCAGATCGGCACCGGGGAGCAGCACGGCGAATTCCTCGCCGCCGATCCGCGCCACCTCATCCCGCTTGCGTACCGCGCCCTTCAAGGTGTCGGCGAGCGCGACCAGCATCGCGTCGCCCACCGCATGGCCGTGACGGTCGTTGATCGCCTTGAAATGATCGACGTCGATGAAGGCGACGCTGAACCGGCTGTCGGGCCGCAGGCCGTCGACATGCGCCTGCATCGATTCCCGGAAGGCGCGGAGATTCAGCAGGTGGGTAAGGTGATCCTTCTTCGCCGCCGCCTCGAGCGCTTCGTTCTGCCGGGCGATGGTGTCGAGCGTGCGCGTCATCTGCCGGCTGAACGCCTCGAAGAAGGCGCCGGTGACGCCGAGCGTGAACACGAAGGTGCTGACCGCCAGCGGCGACACCGGGATCAGCCCCATCAACCGCGCCGTCACGAACACCGCGATCGCGGCGAGGATGGTGAACCAGGCGCCGACATTGCCGACGATCAGGAAAACCGCGCCGATCAGCGGGAAGTACAGCAGCATGCGCAGCTGATCCTCGACGACGAGGAACTGCGCCGCGCTGACATAGACAAACGCCGCGGTGAAATAGGCCACCGCGCCGACCCCGAACGAGCGCGGCCAGCGCCAGAGCATCGCCAGCACCCCGGCGCTGAGGATGAGGAACAGCAGATTGTTGCGCGTCTGCGCCGCCCCCAGCGGCGCGATCCCAAGCATCGCCGGAACCTGCATCACCGCGCCCCAGGCGAGGCCGAAGCTGATGATCGTCATCAGGAAGCGGCGGCGGAGGGCGATGGCTTCGGAGGCGACATAGGCCTTGCCGATCAGGGTTCGGTCGGATCGCAAACTGCCCCCTTTGCCGCGCTGCTACTTATATAGGTTTATCAAGCCGGGACGGCTGTGTCGGGGGCGGGGCGGGAATGCAAGGGGGCAATAGTCGCCGGGCGTCTGTGATCGGCCGGAAGGATGGCAAGAGCAGACGCCGCGCCGCGTTGACTCGGCACCCGCGTCCACGCCTCAAGGACCGTCGTGCGGCCTTTCATGCCGCTGGCGCGTCGTCCGCAGCCGGATGGCCCTCCGCACAGTCGGCCCAGTAGTAGGCGAGCACCAGCGGCTCCTGCGCGGCGTCCTCGAAGCTGCCGAGCAGCGCGCTCGCGCCAGCGAGATCGGGCTCCCACGGCTCGACATTTCCCAGCGTCCGGCCCACGCCTTCGTACCATGGATCGACATGGCTGATCGCGCGCACCAGGCAGCTGAGCATGCGGTACGGCGTGGGCTCGAAGCCGCCTGCGGTGCGCGCATTGCTGAGGCGCGCGCGGGCGTCGGCGAGCTGGGCGTGGAAATAGCCGATGCGATCGAGCGTGCCGCCCGGAAGCACCGCAAGCGCCGCACCCATGGCGGGATAGAGCAGCGGCGGCGACAGCCGCCACAGGTTGAAAAAGGCAAGGTCGAATCCTTCGCCCGCCCGGTGCCGCCGCTCGATCTCTGCGGCCATCTCGACGGCCTGCCGACGAAGCGACACAAGCTCCTGGAACAGCACCCGTTCGACGCGATGCCGCCGCGCGCGACCCCGCCAGTGGTAGCCGACGACGAAGATGACGGCCGCGAGCGCGACGACGTGGATCAGCGCGATCAGCGATGGGGCCCAGGCCAAGGTCTGCACGCTCCCTATTGCGAGCTGACCGTCGACGGGCAGCTTCGGACTTCCTCGCTTGCCGGCGCCGAACAGACAAAGCTGCTCTTCGTACCCGACGACAGCGTCTGCTTGCCGAGGCTGATGTTGATCGGCTTCCGCTCCGCACAGGTGATCGGGCCGCAGGACCAGCCCGGCCGACTGCACGACGCCGCCCACTTCGCCTCCGCGCGCTGCCGCGCTTCCGCCTGGCTGACGCTTGAATCACCATCGACGTAACGGACCTGGCGGGTAACCGGGCAGGCCTTCTTCGGCTTCGGGCGCACCGCATCCGCCGCGTCGCGCATCTTCACCAGTCGCTCGGCCTCCGCGCGGCGATGGGGACCCATCCGGTCGACCAATGCGTCAACCTTTCGGTCGAATTCGGCCTGACGCGCCACCCGCGCGCGGCGATCGGCCTCGTCGCGCTCCCGTTGCTTGCGATCACGCTCTTCAGCGTCGCGGCGCTGTGCGGGCGTCGGGTTGTCGATGCAGTAGCCGCCCGCGTCGTAGACGCCGCCGCACCCGCCGCTGATCGTGACCTCGGTGACGCCTTGTGCCAACCCGGCACCCGCAACCGAGCCGGCGACGGCGAGCAGCGCGAGGAGAGCGGCCCGTCGCATCGCCCTAAAAGCCCGTGGCGGCGGCGGGGTCGCACTCCTGGCGCAGGAACTCCATCGCATAGGCAACGCGCTTCGCGAGATCGGGCGACGCCAGCCGGAACTGCACGCCCGGCTGGCTCGGCGAGACGTCGACATAGCTCCCGTTGGCGGTCACCTTGGCGACCTTGCGCCAATCGAGCGTGACGCTGTCGATACCCCGCGGCCCGATCTTCCACCCATCGGCATAGTCGGGATTGGCATAGTCGGTGAACTTCAGGATCGTCGCGCACGCGCCATTCGCCGCCGTCGAAACGAGCGGGTGCGCCCGCGCCGTGACATTGGCGTATCGCTCCTCGTTCCAGCAACGGTTGCGGACACCTTTGCTGCCCCAGATGTCGTAAGTATATTCCTCCTGCCGGCATTGCTCGACCGTGCGGACGCCATAGGTCACGCTCATGCCAAGGCCGATGTCGATCGCCACGCTGCTCGTGCCCTGCTCCACGGTCAGCATCAGGAAACGGTGGGCGCCCTCCACCGTCTGCTCGACCTGCGCACCTGCCGGCTGCGACAGCATCGCGGCCGCCAGCAGGACTGCATGAACGATTTTCATCTGTGTTTTCCCGTAAGTCCAGAATGCCTAGGTACCAGAAAAGACTAGTCTTATGGCGTCAACGCAGAATGTGCGCCACCCATTTGGGGGATGCCGATGCGGGCAGCGGGACGACTCGATTTGACTCCCCACCCTCCCCAATATAGTATCATCTGATACTAAAATCACACCTTGGAGGGTTCCCCATGGCCGATCTGTTCGAAAATCCGCTGGGGCTCGACGGTTTCGATTTCGTCGAGTTCTGCGCGCCCGAGAAGGGCATGCTGGAGCCGGTGTTCGAGCGGATGGGCTTCACGCGCATCGCGCGCCACCGGTCGAAGGACGTCGAGCTGTGGCGGCAGGGGGACATCAACCTCGTCGCCAACTACGAGCCGAAGTCGCCGGCGGCCTATTTCGCCGCCGAGCATGGGCCCTCGGCCTGCGGCATGGGCTTTCGCGTCAAGAACGCCAAGGTCGCGTATGACGAGGCGCTGAAGCGCGGCGCGGAGCCGGTCGAGACCAAGACCGGGCCGATGGAGCTTCGCCTGCCCGCCATCCGCGGCATCGGCGGCGCGATCATCTATCTCGTCGACCGCTATGGCCCCGGCCTGTCGATCTGGGACATCGATTTCGACTATCTTGAGGGGGTCGACCGTCAGCCGGTCGGCGCCGGTTTCAAGATCATCGATCACCTGACGCACAACGTCTACGGCGGCCGCATGGCGCATTGGGGCGCCTTCTACGAGCGCATCTTCAACTTCCGCGAGATCCGCTATTTCGACATCAAGGGCGAATATACCGGCCTCACCAGCCGCGCGATGACCGCGCCCGACGGCAAGATCCGCATCCCCCTCAATGAAGAGGGCAAGGCCGGCGGCGGCCAGATCGAGGAATATCTGCGTGCCTATAACGGCGAGGGCATCCAGCACATCGCCTTCGCCAGCGAGAATTTGCTTGAGAGCTGGGACCAGCTGAAGGCGACCGGCACGCCGTTCATGAGCGCGCCGCCCGCCACCTATTACGAGATGCTCGAGGAGCGGCTGCCCGGCCACGGCGAGCCGGTCGAGGAGCTGCAGAACCGCGGCATCCTGCTCGATGGCTCGACCGAGAAGGGCGACCCGCGCCTGCTGCTGCAGATCTTTTCGCAGACGCAGATCGGCCCGGTGTTCTTCGAGTTCATCCAGCGCAAGAAGGACGAAGGCTTCGGCGAAGGCAATTTCACCGCGCTGTTCAAATCGATGGAGCGCGACCAGATGCGCCGCGGCGCGCTGGAGAACGGCGAGGCGGAGGCGGCGGAATGAGCGCCGCGATAAAGCTCGGCGGCATCCACCATGTCGCCTACCGCTGCCGCGACGCCAAGGAGACGGCGGACTGGTACCACCGCGTGCTCGGCATGGAGTTCACCACCGCGTTCGCCGAGGATCATGTGCCGTCGACGGGCGCATACGACCCCTACATGCACATCTTCCTCGACGCGGGCGGCGGTAACGTCATCGCCTTCTTCGAGCTGCCCAACCAGCCCGAGATGGGCCGCGACCCGAACACCCCGGCGTGGGTTCAGCACATCGCGTTCAACGTGCCCGACCTCGACGCGCTGCTGGCGGCGAAGGCGCATATCGAGGGCGAGGGCATCGAGGTGCTGGGGCCGACCTATCATGGCATCTTCAAGAGCATCTATTTCTTCGACCCCAACGGCCACCGGCTGGAGCTCGCGTGCAACATCGGCACGGATGAGCAGCACGCAGAGCTGAAGCGGGTCGCGCCGCTGATGCTCGACGAGTGGAGCCAGACCAAGCGCGCGCCGAAGCACGCGGAATGGCTGCACAAGGAGCCGGTGGAGGGCTGAACGCCCTTCGCCCGCTCTGACCGCACCCCATCCTCCTGACGTCCGTCATCCCGGCGAAGGCCGGGATCCATTCGACGATGGGTATGGATCCCGGCCTTCGCCGGGATGACGGTTATAAGGTCTAACGAAGGCGCCCCTTCCCCTCTCCCGCCTCCCCCTCGCCCGCTTGCGGGAGAGGGCGCGGCCCGCTCGCGTAGCGAGTGGGAGGGTGAGGGTGTGGGTTCGGGCGGTGCGTGGCCTGCGGGGCGGTGCCCGGCCCGGCAGACAACCTCACTCTCCCAGCTTCGCTGGGCCCCTCCCTCTCCCGCAAGCGGGCGAGGGGTCCACGTCGCGACCGATCGATCATTCGTCGGGCGCTCTGACGCGTTCATCGGCCGACGAAGCGGTTGATAGACCGAAGCGTATCATTCGTCGCAGCGCCCGTGCCGCGTCCTCCCCCACCCCCTAGGCGGGCCACTCACACGCCAGCCTCAGGGAAATCCAACATGCTCCGCCCGCTCCTCCTCGCCGCCCTTCTGTGCGGCGCCGCCACGCCGCTTGCCGCGCAGCCGAAGCCCGGCGGCAAGCGCACCGGGTCGGTCGAGGTCACCGTGAGCTACAGCGGTGCGGGCGGCTGGGAGCGGGCGCCGCAGTCGCAGAAGCATCAGTACAACCGCAGCTTCACCTACCGCGCGCCGCTGGTCGGCTATTACAACGGCGCGAGCGGCTGGAAGGAGATCGACAGCAAGCTGCCGCCGGTCATCGAAGGGCCGATCCCCGAAAGCAGGATGACCTCGGCCGATGTCGCCGACCTCACCGCCTCGGTCGAGGCCGCCGAGGCGCGCTGCGGCGAGGACGAGGCCTGCCTGATGGCGGCGCTGATGCCGAAGGCGCAGTCGCTGAAGGCGGCGGGCAAGCTCGAGGTGCCGAAGGTCATGCCCAAGGGCAACGCGCCCGACTTCACCCGCTTCGTGATCTTCAGCCCCGATTGCGCGACAGCGACCGCGTCGCTGACCGTCGCCGACAAGCACCAGGACGTGATGATCGAGGCGAGCGAGGGCAATTCCGGGCTGCGGCGGCGCGACTATACCGTCGGCGGCACCAGGACGGTGCGCGGGGAATCGATGGCGCATTGCCGGATGAACGCCGCGCTCGATACCAAGACCGGCAAGATCAGCGTTCATGTGCCGATCGACGTGCGGATGGATGCCACCGCGTCGGACAACCCCAAGGACAAATGGCCGATCGACTTCGCCGGCACCGGCGGCACTGCGGCGCTGCGCCAGCGGCTGGAGGCGAAGCTGCGCTGGCTGGAAGTGCCGGCCGGCAAGACCGCGAGCGGGCGGCGCGTGCTGGAGAATGTCAACGAAGCGACCGGCGAGGCGACGCCGATCCGCGCGACGGTGGAGTGGAAGATCAGCATCGACGGGTGAAATCCAGGGGCTAGGAGGTAAGCCGCACTCCTCCCAACCCCATTCCGTCATACCGGCGGAAGCCGGTATCCAGACCGGCCGCCTGACTGGATACCGGCTTTCGCCGGTATGACGATGGTGGGCGTTGAGCGAGCTGGGCGAGCCCGAAGGGAGAGGGGTGGTTCGCTCGCGGGCGCCGTGCCAATTTCGCTGACCGATCACGCGAAAGGACCCCGATGCGCCTGCTCCCCCTCGCCGCCCTGCTCCTCGCGGCGCCCACCCTCGCGCAGAGGCCCCCGCCGCCGATGCAGCAACGGTCGCCGCCATCGCGGCGGTGGCGAGTGACTATGTCGACGGGCAGCTCGAGGGCGATGCGGCGCGGGTCGAGCGGGCGCTGCATCCCGATCTGGCGAAGCGCGCGGTGGTCGGCACCGGCGCGCCGACCGCACGCGAGGTGTTTCCGCTGCGCCGCATGTCCGCCGAGGAGCTGATCGAGCTGACCAAGCAGGGCGTGCTGAAGACGCCGCGCGAGAAGTGGGACCGGTCGGTGGAGGTGCTCGACGTGGCGGGCACGGCGGCGGTGGCGCGGGTCGAGACGCCGTGGTTCATCGACTATTTCCACCTCGGCCGCTTCGGCGACCGCTGGCTGATCGTCAACGCGCTCTGGTACCCGAAGCCGCGGGTGGCGGCGAAGTAGCGCTGGAGCCCCTCTCCCTGGAGGGGAGAGGGGTTGGGGAGAGGGTGGTCGGAGGGCGCGCTACGCCTGAGACCACCCTCACCCCGCTCGCTGCCGCGAGTCGCCCTCTCCCCTCAAGGGAGAGGGGAGATTACGCCGCCATCGCCAGCAACCCGCTGTCCCGCAGCCGCGCCACATCCCGCGCCGGCGGCGCGCCGAACGTGCGGCGGTAGTCCCGGCTGAACTGCGAGGGGCTGTCATACCCGACGCGAAAGCCCGCGCTGGCGGCATCGAGGCTGTCCGCCACCATCAGCCGCCGCGCCTCCTGCAGCCGTAGCTGGGTGCGATATTGCAGCGGGCTCATCGCCGTCGTTGCCTTGAAATGCTCGTGGAATGTCGAGGCGCTCATCCCCGCTTCCGCCGCCAGCGCCTCGACGCTGCACGGGCCGGCGTAATGGTCCTTCAGCCAGGCGATGGCGCGGCTGATCCGCGACAGGCGGGTGTCGGCGCCGGCGATGTGGCGCATCATCTCGGCCTGTTCGCCGGTGAGCAGCCGGTAGAGGATCTCGCGCTCGGCGAGCGGCGCCAGCACGCGCGCGTCGGCCGGTGAATCGAGCAGGCGCAGCAGCCGCGCCACCGCGTCGAGCAGGCCGGGTTCGATCGTCGAAACGCCGATCGCCGGCGGCGTGCCGGGGCGCGGCGCGGGCGCCTCGGGCCGGTCGAGCATCAGCTCGCCGAGCGCCGCCACGTCGATCTCGACCGCGACGCAGAGATACGGCCGCTCGGGGCTCGCCTCGATCACCGAGCCGATCAGCGGCAGGTCGAGCGACACCACGAGGAACTTCGAGGCGTCATAATCAAACGCCCGATCGGCGCCCATGCGGTGTGGCAGACCTGCGCGGTCTATTGCGCGACAAAATATGCGGTGTGGGCGATCACCGACGGGCTGCGGCAGGAGCACAGCGACATCCGCGCCACGGTGATCTCGCCGGGCGTCGTCGAAAGCGAACTGGCCTCGACGATCACCGATCCGGGCGCGGCGGCGATGATGAAGGACTTCCGCGCCATCGCGCTGAAGCCCGACGCCATCGCCCGCGCCATCCGCTTCGCGGTCGAGCAGCCGGCGGATGTGGATGTGAACGAGATCATCGTCCGCCCGACCGCCAGCACGGGGATGTGAGCTTCAAGCCCCTCTCCCTGGAGGGGAGAGGGGTTGGGGAGAGGGTGGTCGGAAGGCGGGCTCCGTCCTGAGACCACCCTCACCCCGCTCGCTGCCGCGAGTCGCCCTCTCCCCTCCAGGGAGAGGGGCTCGCGTTTTGTCAGCCGGCCAGTTGCGCGACGATGTCTTGCCATCGTCACCCCACCCGTGTTGCATGCGCCATGCTCAAATATTTCGACCCCCGCCAGCTCGCCCACGCCCCCTTGCAGGAGATGCACAACGGCGGCTGGGCCGACCATGCCGAGAAGCCGTCGCGGGCGGAGATCGTGCTCGGGCAATTGGGCGATTGCGCGGCGCCCAAGGACGTCGGCCGCGCCCCGCTCGCCCGCGTGCACACCGCCGACTATCTCGACTTCCTCGAAAACGCCCACGACCGCTGGCGCGACGCGGGGCGAACGGGCGATGCCGTCGGCTATACCTGGCCTGTCGTGCAGCGCCGCCCGCTGAAGCTCGACCGCATCGACGCGCAGCTCGGCCGCTACAGCTATGATGCCGGCACGCCGATCACCGCCGACACCTGGGACGCCGCCTATTGGGGGGCGCAGACCGCGCTGACCGCGTTGCAGCCGCTGCTGATCGGCGAAGCGCGCACCAGCTTCGCGCTGTGCCGCCCGCCGGGCCACCATGCCGGGGCCGATTATCTTGGCGGCTATTGCTACCTCAACAACGCCGCCATCGCCGCCCGCGCCGCGACCGACGCCGGCCACCCGCGCGTCGCGATCATCGACGTCGACTATCACCACGGCAACGGCACGCAGGACATCTTCTGGGACGCCGGCGACGTATTCTTCGCCTCGATCCACGCCGACCCGGCGACCGATTACCCCTTCTACTGGGGCCATGCCGACGAGACCGGCGAGGGCGCCGGGCGCGACACCACGCTCAACCTGCCGCTGCCGCGCGGCACCCGCCTGCCCGCCTATCTCGAGGCGCTGGACCGGGTGATCGGGGCCGTCGCCAAGTTCGCGCCGGGGCTGATAATCGTGTCCTTCGGCGCCGACACCTTCGAGGAGGACCCGATCTCCCACTTCAAGATCGCCGAAGCCGACTACCCGATCATCGCCGACCGCATCGCCAAGCTCGGCCGGCCGACGCTGGTGGTGATGGAGGGTGGCTATGCCGTCGACGCGCTGGGACGGAATGTCGAGGCGTTCCTGAGCGGATTTTAGAGTCGGCAGCTTTTACAAACGCCGTTCCCGCGCCCGCTTAACCCGCGCCAGAAACGGCGGAAATCCGCCATTTCCGGCCCTTCGGCGCGGCCCTTGCTTATAGCTCCGAAACGGCGCCAATCGGCGCCCGGAGGGGTCCGTTCATGAAATCGCTTTCGATCGCCGCCGCGGCGATGCTCGCCGTGCTGCCGCTGGCCGCGCCGGCGCAGGCCGCGGTCATCTTCACCGACAATTTCAACAGCTACGCCAACGGCGGCGCGACCAGCGCGCAGGCCGGCACCGGGCTGACCGTGCAGGCGTTCGGCGATCTGGCGGGCTGGACGAAGTCGGGCGTAAACTCGCTTCACGCCGTCAACCGCAACGGCGCCAGCGACTGGGGGCTGATGCTGTTCGGCTCGCACAACGCCTCGCCGGGCAACGCCATCCTGATGAACAGCGCCATTGCGGCCAACAGCCTGGGCGTCAACTACAGCGTCGATTTCGAAGGCGCCGCCGCGAGCTACAACAATGGCGCGCAGGGCAACCAGAACGGCGACGTGCTGCTGTTCGAAATGCTGAACGGCGTCAACGCCGTCGTTGCTTCCTATGTGTACGATCCGGCCAACTGGACCGGCGCGGCGAACAACCCGTTCACCGCGGGTGGGTTCAGCTATGTCGGTAACGGCACCGGCGACGTGCGGCTGCGCATCATCGCGCAGTCGGCACCGGGCCGCTTCGGCGGCGCCATCGACAATCTGTCGATTTCGGGCGAGGACCCGGCGCCGGTCTCGGAGCCGGCGATGCTCGCGCTGTTCGGCCTCGGCGCCCTCGGGCTCGGCCTGCGCCGCCGCCGGAAGTAAAGCTTCCGCACCAAGACGACCGAAGGGCCGGCACCGCGAGGCGCCGGCCCTTTCGTTTGCGCGCTATCGAAGGATCGGAAACACCGCGCGCAACCTCGGCTCGCGCAGCCACAGGCCGCCCCACATGAACAGGCCGAGATAGACGCTGAACAGGATGTGGCTGAACAGCGGCATGTCGGCGCGGATCTGCGTCGCCATCGCGCCGCCGAGCAGTGCCATCGTCAGCACCGCGCCGAAGATGGCGGTGCGCGGGATCAGGTAGAGGATCACGCAGGTCAGCTCCACGAGCCCGATCGCGAAGGCATAGCCGGCGGGCCATCCGAGCTGCGCCATCGTCTGCTCGGCGACCGGCATGCGCGTCAGCTTGGGCGTCACCGACGCGCCGAGCATGAACAGCGCATAGAGGCCGCTCAGCACGCGCCCCGTCCACAGCATCGCCGGTGTCGTCATCGCTCGCGCTCCCCTTCGGTTTCAGGGGAGTAGAGCAAGGCGCGCGCGGGCTGTCGACTACCTGCTGTTTCCAGCGGGCGGCGGCGCCGGCGGCAGCTTCGAACCCGGCACCTCCAGCCAGTCGGTCGGCGGCAGGCCGTAGAGGTGGTCGAAGAACTCGAGTTGCAGGCGCGAGCCGCGGCCCCAGTTGCTGTTCCACAGCATGACGATGCCGCTCTGGTCCTTCGGGTCGAACAACATCAGCGAGCCATAGCCGTCGACGAAGCCGCGGTGGCCGACGAGGTGGTGGCCCTGATAGGTGAAGCTGCGCCAGCCGAGGCCGTAGTGCGCATCCTTCAGCGCCTTGTCCATGTCGCTGCGCCGGCCGTGCGGCGGGGTGTAGATGCGCGGGCGGTGCAGGGTTTCGAGCGCCGCGGGCGAGAGGACGGCGGGCGCCGCGCCCATCTGCGCGCGCATCCATTTGACGAGATCGCGGATCGAGGAATTGACCCCGCCGGCCGCCGGCACGCCATAATAAATGTCGTTCACCGAGGTGATCTCGCGCGCCATCCGGTGCGGCCGCGCCCAGCTTTTGGCGGTCTCAAGGCCGTGGCGGTCGACGCTGGCGCTGGTCATGCCGAGCGGGGCGAACAGCCGGTCATGCGCGACGGTCGCGTAGCGCTGCGCGGTCAGCCCCTCGATCACCTCGGTCGCGGCATCGAAGCTGATGTTCTGATACTGGTAGCAGGTCGACGGCGGGCAATAGGCGGGCAGGGTGCCGAGTTCGCGGCGGATCTGCTTCGGGTCCTCGCCGCGTTCCAGCCGGTCGTCCCAGGCGTTCTTCACGATGCCGACGCGGTGCGACAGCACGTCGGCGATGCTGAGCTTCGCCGACTTGCCGGGGAGCGTCAGCGTCGTGCCCATCGAGGCGATCGGCGCGTCGAGCGACAGCCGGCCTTCTTCGGCCAGCTTCACCACCAGCGATGAGGCCACGCCTTTCGATACCGACCCCCAGCGGAACACCGTGTCGGGCGTCACCGCCTCGCCCGACCCGGCGAGCACCTCGCCATAGCCGCGCACGAACCGCACCTTGCCCTTTTCCACGGTGCCGATGGCGAAGCCGACCATGTCCGGCTGCAGCATCAACAGGCGGATGCGCGCGTCGAGGCGGGCATAGTCGACCGCCGTCGGGCCGGGCTCGGGATCGGCAGACAGGCCGACCGGCTTGCGGATGGCGGGGACGCCGTCGGTAAGCGTCGGCGAGCGTTGCAGTGCGGCGTAGATCAGCGCGGCGACGGCAATCAGCGCAAGCGCGACCGCCGAGCCGAACACCAGCCATTTGCCGCGACCCAGCCCCTTTCGCATCCGCAACTCCCGATCGATTTCGCGGCGGACCCTAGGCGCTCCGGCGGGCGACTGCCAAGCGCGGCGTCAGGCCGCGCGGTCGGGGCGGATCGCCAGCCAGGCGGCGGCGAGCAGGATCGCCATGCCGACCAGCGCGGTGGTGGTCACTTCCTCGCCGAACGCGAGATGGCCGACGAGCACGGCGATTACCGACGACGGGAAGGCGAAGGTGCCCGAGCGCGACGAGCCCCAGACGCGCAGCAGGTGCATGTAGATGGTGTAGCCGGCGAGCGAGCCGCCGATCACCAGGAACAGCCAGCCGGCGATGGCCGGCAGCGGCCACGGCGTCGTCAGCATCGCCACCGCGCGCGGCTCCCACAGCAGCGAGATCAGCAGGAGGAGTCCGCCGCCGACCAGCATGGTGAAGGCGGCGAGCCAGGTGGAGGTGTAGCGCGCCATCAGCGGCCGCGAGAGCACCGCGCCCCAGCCGTAGACGATCGCGGCGCCCGACACCGCCGCCATGCCGGCGATGCCCATGCCGCCCGAGAAGGTCGCCGCGGGCGCGAACAGGATGAGGATGCCGACGACGCCAAGCGCGATCGAGCCGGCGCGCACCAGGTCGAACGTCTCGTCGCCGAGCAGCAGCGCGAAGGCGAGCAGCGCCACCGGCGTCAGCGACATCTCCAGCACCCCGGCGAGCCCCGACGACACATATTGCAGGCCCCAGAACAGCAGGCCGTAGCAGGCGGTCATCAGCAGGATCGACACGACGAGCAGGCGCGGCAGGTCGGCGCGTGCGGGAAGCGCGAACTGCCGTCGCGCCGCGAGGAAGCCGCCGAGCACCAGTCCCGCCACCACGAAGCGCGTCGCGCCGAACAGCAACGGCGGCACCGCCGCGACGCCGACCTTGGCGGCGATCCAGGTCGTCCCCCAGATGGCGCAGAGCAGCAGGTAAAGCGCGACCTCGCGCGATCTCATGCCGAGGCTCCGCGACGGAAGCGACTAGAAGGTGACGTGCACCGCCGGTGCGCTGCGCTTGGCTTCGCCATGATAGACGGCTTCGATGTTATTGCCGTCAGGATCAAGCAGGAAGGCGCCATAATAGCCGGGGTGATATTTGGTGCGCTCGCCCGGCGCGCCATTGTCCTTGCCGCCGGCGGCGAGGCCGGCCTTGTGGAAGGCGTCGACCATCGCGCGGTCGGCGGCCTGGAAGGCGAGGTGATGGCGGCCGGTGAGCTTGCCCGCCGCCGCCTCGCTGTCGGGCGTCGAGATATAGAGTTCGTCCGCCCAGATATGGTCGTCGCCCTCGCCGCCGAGCGGCACGCCGATCACCTCGAACACCGCCTTGTAGAATGTCCGGCTCGCCTCGATGTCGGCGACCACCAACTGGATGTGGTCGATCAGCCGGCCGCGGTACAATTCCATCGTCTCCATGAGGCTCGCTCCTATGCGTGTGCCAACCTCAACGAAAGCGGTGCGGCCAGGTTTCGTTACCGCGGCGCTAAAGGTCTTTCCGAACCGGTCGTTGTTGAGCCCGTAACGAGTTTCACATCGCACCCCGAAGGATCAGATCATGACCGTCATCAACACCAACACCGCTGCGCTGCGGGCCCAGAACGGCAGCCGCGTCGCGAACAAGGAACTCGGCACGGCGATGGAGCGCCTGTCGACCGGCAAGCGCATCAACTCGGCGAAGGACGACGCCGCCGGCCTCGCCATCGCCTCGTCGATGACCTCGCAGATCCGTGGCATGAGCCAGGCGATCCGCAACTCGAACGACGGCATCTCGCTGGCGCAGACCGCCGAAGGCGCGCTCGGCGAAGTGTCGAACATGCTGCAGCGGGTCCGCGAGCTGGCCGTCCAGTCGTCGTCGGGCACCTACAGCACCACCGACCGCGCCAACCTCGACGCCGAGGTCGACGAGCTCCGCCTGCAGATCGACGACGTGCTGACCAACACCAAGTTCAACGGCGTCACTTTGTTCTCGAAGGTTGGCGGCACCGACGTCACCGTCGATGTGCAGACCGGCGCGGCCACGGCGGACAAGGTTACGCTGACCGTCAAGGGTATCAGCGCCACCAACCTCACCAACACCGGTTTCGACGTGAACACGGCCGCCCTTGCCGGCACGACGATCACCAACGTCGACGCCATCCTGACGGCGGTGAACACGACCCGCGCCACGCTCGGCGCCGGCCAGAGCCGTCTTGAATCGGTGGTCAACAACCTGACCAACAATGTCACCAACCTGTCCGACGCCCGCTCGCGGATCGAGGACGCCGACTTCTCGTCGGAGACGACGAAGCTGGCGAAGGCGCAGGTGCTCAGCCAGGCCTCGACGGCGATGCTCGCCCAGGCCAACCAGAGCGCCCAGGGCGTGATGAGCCTGCTCCGCTAAACCCGGCGGTCAGCTCCCACTTTTCACCCCGCCGTGGCGACACGGCGGGGTTTCCCTTTTTGAAGCAGCAGCGACACCGCCCAGGTCGGGCGCGAACGGCGGTCGAGCCGGGCGGAACCGACGGCGATGCCGGCGGCGGGCTCGGTGTAGGGGATCACCGCGACCTCGGTCAGCGCCAGCGGCAAGCCGGCGGCCATCGCCCGAAGGTTCTCGCGATAGGCGGCGGCGACCACCGCCGGATCATCCTCGGCAGCGCGGTCGACGATCTGCACGACCCCGCCTTCCCGCAGCCGCACGGCGGCAAGGCGCAGCGCGATCAGCTGCATCGCGACAACATAGCGGGCATCTTCGGTAAGGCCGTGCGCGCGGACCACCGGGTCCTGCACGCGCGCCGGATGCGTCCCCGGAAACCAGAGGGTGACGGCGTCGAAGGACCCGAGCGCATTGAGCGCGGGATCGGGACGCAGCAGGTCCGACTGGATGAGCGACGCCGACACGCCCAGCCGATCGGCGGCGGCGGCCAGCGCATAGGGGTTCTCGTCGACGCCGATCCACGCGTCCGCCCGCAGCGCCGCGAGGCCGTGCCCCAGCCCGCAGCCGAGATCGAGCAGGCGCGGCTGCGGCCCGAGCCGCTCGGCGAGCTGCGCATAGAGGCCCTGCCGCTCATAGTGCGCGGCGTTGATCGCCCAGCCCTCGGCATAGGCGCGGCGCGACTGATCGATCGGCGCCGGGCAGCCGGCGTCGTTCGCCCCGAGGGGCGCTGCGAAATCTGGCATGAGATGTCCTGTTCGGGCCGGCGGGTCAGCCGGCGCGTTTCAAGTCCTCGCGGCTACCCTCGGCGGGCGCATATTCGAGGATGTCGCCGGGCTGGCAGTCGAGATAGTCGCAGATCGCCGCCAGCGTTTCGAAGCGGACGCCGGTGACCTTCCCCGATTTCAGCAACGACAAATTGGTCTGGGTGATGCCGATGGCGGCGGCGAGCGCGTTCGACCGCACCTTCCGCTTCGCCAGCATCACGTCGAGGCGCACGACGATTGGCATCAGACGAACCCCTCCCGCTCTTCGTGGATCTCGTGGCCGACCTGCATGACCTGCCCGATCACGAACACCAGCAACCCGAGCACGAAAGCCTGCACGCTGGCGAGGTGCAGCCATTGTTCGTCGAGCTCATAGCCGGTGGCGTCGAGGAACAGGTGGCAGAGGAACGGCGTCAGCGCATAGGCGCAGAGCCACACCCCGACCCGCCCGAGCGTGACGCCGGCATCGCGGGTGAACACCTGTCCCTTCGCGTAGCCGCCGAACAGCGCGCGCAGATGCCAGAACAACATCAACACCGGCACATAGCGGACCAGCCCGACCAGCATGTAGACCAGCCGCTGGTCGAGCGGCAGCGAGCCGAAGGCCACCGTGTCGGCCGGGCCGCCGCCGATATAGGAACCGCTCGGCCCCATCCGCAGCAGCTCGCCCTTGTAGAAGAGCATCGCGGCGAGGCCCGCGACCATGATCAGCGCGAAAGCGGTGAACAGCGCGGTGAACAGATGCGCCAGCCCGCGGCTGCCCAGTCGCACCCGCCGCGCGGCGGCGGATTCGGGGCGCGGCGTCAGCGTGGGCTCGGGCGGCAGCTCGAACTGCAGAACGGTGGCCATGGATTCTCCCTCCAGGCCGCCACATTTATCCGCAAATTATTTTTCGTCAAACGACAATTTATTAAATGGAAAGCTCAGGCGGCCTTCAGCAGCAGCGCGGTATCGCTCAGCGCATAATGGTCGGCGACCATCGGCAGTACCGCGTCCATGTCGGCGACGATCAGGCTGCCCTTCGACCCGCACAGCTTGATGCCGGCGGGGTCGCGGTACAGTGACACCATATGGAGATCGCCCTTGATGTTGCGACCCGAAACCGACCCGATACGCTGCGGAACCACGGAAATCCTCTCATGCTGCGGCGCGGCAGGATTTCCGTGTAGCGGACGATGCTTGCGGAATTATGGCTGGCGCGGGCGGCGGCTATAGCGGGCTGCTCGCCATGCTGCACATGCAAAATGCGAAAGGCAGCTATGCGGGCCGGCGCCTTCCATTCCCGTCATACCGGCGAAAGCCGGTATCCAGACCGACCGTTCGACTGGATACCGGCTTTCGCCGGTATGACGGGTGTCGTGTGCGTGGGCCTCAGGCCGCCTTGCGGCGGCGCTTGCTTCAGGCCGCCTTGCGGCGGCGCTTGCTTCAGGCCGCCTTGCGGCGGCGCTTGCTTCAGGCCGCCTTGCGGCGGCGCTTGCTTCAGGCCGCCTTGCGGCGGCGCTTGCTTCAGGCCGCCTTGCGGCGGCGCTTGCTTCAGGCCGCCTTGCGGCGGCGCTTGCTTCAGGCCGCCTTGCGGCGGCGCTTGCTTCAGGCCGCCTTGCGGCGGCGCTTGCTTCAGGCCGCCTTGCGGCGGCGCTTGCTTCAGGCCGCCTTGCGGCGGCGCTTGCTTCAGGCCGCCTTGCGGCGGCGCTTGCTTCAGGCCGCCTTGCGGCGGCGCTTGCTTCAGGCCGCCTTGCGGCGGCGCTTGCTTCAGGCCGCCTTGCGGCGGCGCTTGCTTCAGGCCGCCTTGCGGCGGCGCTTGCTTCAGGCCGCCTTGCGGCGGCGCTTGCTTCAGGCCGCCTTGCGGCGGCGCTTGCTTCAGGCCGCCTTGCGGCGGCGGCGGCCGAGACCGAGCGCCAGCACGCCGAGGCCGAGCAGCGCCGGCACGGCGGGTTCCGGCACCTGCGCCATCAGCTCGCCGTCCTGATAGGTGCCGAAGCTACCGGCATTGAAGTTCACGCCGCGCGCGCTGATGCTGAACAGATCGTTCGACGATGCCGCCGCCTGCCACAGGCCGATCGAGAAGATACCGTCCATCATCGGGGCGTAGATCAGGTTCGCCGGCGACAGCTCGACGATCCACTTGCCCAGCATGTCCGGCGTGTAGCCCTCATAGTAAAACTGCGACGGGAAGGCGAAGTCGAACATCGTCTCGGTGCCGTTCAGGCCGCCGTACAGCGAGAAGGTCACGTCCTGCGTCGGCTGGTTGTTGAACGCGAGCCGGTACTGGATGTTGTTCTGCCCCGCGACGGCGCCCGTCACGTCGAAATTATAGATGTGCTGGTTGGCCGAACCGACCGGGATCGGCGAGGCGTTGGCGACGACCGACAGCATCGACGCGGCCAGCACGGCCGCCGCAACTTTGAACTTCATGGATGGACCCCTTGTGTATGCGCGAGCCTACGCAAGGGGCAGGCCAACAGGTCCGGAATGGCGGAAATCCGCCGATTCCGGCGTGGCGGGGGTGGTGGATTGTAACGGATTGTAAAATCGGCCGACTCTTGGGTGGAGGCTGAGAGCGGTGTCTCGGCACCCCCTCCTATCGTCATCCCCGCGCAGGCGGGGATCCATTACCGCCGACGCTTCGGAGTATGGACCCCCGCCTACGCGCAGGTGACGATTGAAGGAGGTGGCGGGTGCGAACCAGGGTTCACCCGAAGCCGCCTTGGCTTTCCCCCGCCGGCTGCTAGCTTCCCCGCGACCATCGACCCCGGGGAGCCTTCATGTTTACACGCCGCCAGATGCTCGCCTCGGGCAGCGCCGCCGTCGCGCTCGCCGCGCTTCCCGTCCGCGCGCAGGGCAATGCCGATGCGGCGGCGATGCGGTTGCTCGACGAGATCGCCGAGGAGCGGCTGGCGGAGGTGCCGGGGCTGGCGTCGTCGCGGGGGTTGGATGTGGGGCCCCGCGCCGCGCTGCGGGGGAAGCTGTCGGATTATTCGCAAGCGGGAGCGAAGCGCACGGCCGAGACCTTGGCGGCGCGGCTGAAGCAGCTCGACGGGTTTGCGGGCGCCGACCTTTCGCGGGAGACGCGGCGGCATGTCGAGGTGCTGCGCCATGCCTATCGGTCGGGGCATGAAGGGCTGAGCTTCCCCTATGGCCGGGTGTCGGTCGGCTCGTGGCTCAACTCGCCCTATGTGGTGATCCAGAATGTCGGCGCGTTCATCGACGTGCCGCGCCTGCTCGACGGCAGCCACAAGCTGGAAAATGCGCAGGACGCCGACGCGTATCTGGCGCGGCTCGGCGCCTTCGCCGGGGCGCTCGATGCCGAGACGGCGTGGTTGCAGGATGCGACGGCGAAGGGCGTCATTCCGCCGGCATTCCTGCTCGACAAGGCGCTGACGCAGTTGCGCGGGCTGCAGGGCGGCGACCCGGCGCAGAAGGCGTTCGTGACCAAGCTCGCGAAGGCATACCCTGACCGGGGTGCTGCTGCCGCGAAGATCGCCGCGGCCGACATCATGCCGGCGGTCGGGCGGCAGATCGCGGCGCTGGAGGCGCAGCGCAAAGTCGCCGGCACCGACGCCGGCGTGTGGAAGCTGCCCGACGGCGAGGCCTATTACCGCTGGGCGCTGGAGGCGGCGACCACCACCAAACGTACCCCCGACGAGGTGCATGCACAGGGCCTCGACGAGCTGAAGCGCTACGAGGCGCAGATGGACGCGCTGCTCCGCCCGCTCGGCTACACCAAGGGTAGCGTCGGGCAGCGGATGGCGGCGCTCGGCCGCGACCCGCGCTTCACCTTCCCGGAAGGCGATGAGGGCCGCGCGCAGATCCTCGCGCTCGCCCAAGCCAGCATCGACAAGATCCGGCCGCAGATGCACCGCGCCTTCGGGCGGCAGGGCGGCGGCGTGGTCGAAATTCGCCGCATCCCAGAGGCCGAGGAGCTGGGCGCGGCCGGCGCCTATGGCGGCGCGGGGTCGAAGGACGGCAGCGTCACGGGGAAGTTCTGGATCAACCTGCATTCGAATTCGCGCTGGTCGAAGTTCGCGCTGCCGACGCTCGCTTATCACGAGGCGATCCCCGGCCATGTCTGGCAGGGCGAATACAGCTTCGACCTGCCGCTGGTCCGCACCCTCCTCCACTTCAATGGCTTCAACGAGGGCTGGGGCCTCTATGCCGAGCAGCTCGGCGACGAGCTCGGCATGTATGAGGGCGATCCCGTGGCGCGGCTCGGCTACCTGCAATCGATGGCGTTCCGCGCCGCGCGGCTGGTGGTCGACACCGGCCTGCACGCCAAGCGCTGGGACCGGGCCAAGGCGGTGGCGTGGTTCGGCGAGGCGACGGGCTCGCCCACCGAGGAGGTCGAGAGCGAGATCGACCGCTATTGCTCCTGGGCGGGGCAGGCCTGCGGCTACAAGATCGGCCACAGCGAGATCAACCGGCTGCGCGACGGGGCGAAGCGGACGCTCGGCGCCAGGTTCGACCTGCGCGCCTTCAACGACGCGGTGGTGGGCGCGGGGTGGATGCCGCTGGCGGTGCTGGATACCGTGGTCGCCGAGCATGTCGCGGCCCGGCAGCGCGGCTGACAAAGTTAGCGTAAGCGTCATCAAAAAGGCGTATGATCCGAGTCATCAAGCACCGATGATCGGATGCCGTCATGTCGCAACACGAGATCGAGTATCTCGAGCGCCGGGCGCTCGAGGAACGTGAACGGGCGGAGGGAGCGAATTGCGTCGCCTCGGCGCGGTCGCACAAGGACATGTCCCGCGCCTATCGGGCGAGCGCCGACCGCTTGAGGCGCGCCGACCCGAAGCCCTGACCGCCTTGTAACAGTTGGTGCGGTTTCCCAACTGTTGGCGTGGGAATTGCCAACCATTTTCGCATGATCTAACCGACCTTTAGCCAAGCCCTTGAAATATGGGGCTGCGCTGAATTGGCACGGCTTGTGCGGAAGGGATGGCATGAACTTGGAGCGTAGAGCTCCAGACCAGACCAGGAGCCGACCATGACCGCCGCTGTTGCCAACCGCCCCTCGCTCTTCGCCCGTAAAGACACGATCTTCGGCGCCTGCGAGGGCCTTGGCGAGGACTTCGGCTTCAACGCCCAGTATCTGCGCGTCGTGCTGGCCGGCCTGATCTTCTTCAGCCCGCTGGTCGCGGTGGGCGCCTACGCCACGATCGCGGTGGCGGTGTTCGCCAGCCGCATGCTGTTCCCGAACCGCAAGCGGGCCGCCGCTGCCGCCGCCGAGCCGGTCGCGCTGGTCAACCAGAACGACGCCGCGCCGCTGGCGATGGCGGCCTAACCAACAAGCTTGGGCGGCGCCCGATCCCCCTCCCCGCGCGCCGCCCTAACCCTTCCTCTCGTCATCCCCGCGAAGGCGGGGACCCAGTCCACACAAATAGCGCCAGCGGAGCTGGCATTTTCTTCAAGGGCTGGACCCCCGCCTTCGCGGGGGCGACGATGGGTGAGAGTTCTCGGGTCGCTATTTGGCATTCCTCCCCTCCCCCGCCGGGGAGGGGTAAGGGGTGGGCCTGGCGGCGATCCGTGACCCCGACATTTACCCCCGCCACGCGAGCCCACCCCTTACCCCCCGGGGAGGGGAGGGTTTCCGCGCCCGTACAAACCTGCTCCGATTGCTCCTTACGACCGCCCCCTGCCCCTCCCCTTGATCGTCATCCCGGCGAAGGCCAGGATCCATTCTCCGAGGCGTCGGCGGTAATGGATCCCCGCCTTCGCGGGGATGACGATGAGAGAGAGTTCTCGGCGCGCCACCCGCACACATTCCTCCCCTCCCCCGCCGGGGAGGGGTTGGGGGTGGGCTTGGCGGCGGTCCGTGACGCCAACATCCACCCCCGTCACGCGAGCCCACCCCTTACCCCTCCCCCTCGGGGAGGGGAGTTGGTCGCCCTCGCGCCTTCTTTGATCGAGTGAGGGCTGTCCGCTCGCCAACTACTCCCCTCCCCCGCCGGGGAGGGGTTGGGGGTGGGCCTGGCGGCGATCCGTGACCCCGACATTTACCCGCGACACGCGAGCCCACCCCTTACCCCTCCCCCTCGGGGAGGGGAGTTGGTCGCCCCCGTACAAACCCTGCCCCGGTTGCGCCCTCCCCCTCCTATTGGCATAACCTCTGCCGATAGATTCGGGCGCCAAGGGCAGGAATGACCGCGCGGAGGAGGAAATTGCGTATCGCCACAGGGCGGTTGGGGCGGGTCGCGCTGGGCGCGGCCGCCCTGCTTTTTGCGGGCGTGGCCGCCGCGCAGCCTGCTGCGCCAGCGCGCAAACCCAACATCGTCATCCTGCTCGCCGATGACTGGGGCTTCACCGACGTCGGCGCGTTCGGCGCCGAATATGCCACCCCCAACCTCGATGCGCTGGCGAAGGAGGGCGTGCGCTTCTCCAACTTCCACGTCGCCGGCTCCTGCTCGCCGACGCGGTCGATGTTGCAGACCGGGGTGATGAACCACCGCACCGGTCTGGCCAACATGCCCGAGACCATCCCCGACGAGCATAAGGGCAAGCCCGGCTACGACACGGTGATGAACCACCGGGTGGTGACGATCGGCCAGATGCTGCGCGCCGCCGGCTATCGCACCTATCTCACCGGCAAATGGCACCTCGGCGGCGATCAGGCCCGCCTGCCGCATTCGCGCGGCTATGACCGCGCCTTCGCACTGGAGGCATCGGGCGCCGACAATTTCGAGAAGCGACCGATCGAGGCGATGTATTCGACCGCCGATTGGACCGAGAACGGCAAGCCGGCGGACCTGCCCAAGGATTATTATTCCTCGCGCTTCGTCGTCGAAAAGGCGATCGACTATATCGAGCGCGACCGGGCGAGCGGCAAACCCTTCCTCGCCTCGATCAACTTCCTCGCTAATCACATCCCGGTGCAGGCGCCCGACGCCGACATCGCCCGCTATGCCGGCCAGTACCATGAGGGCTGGACGAAGCTGCGCGAGGCCCGCGCCCGCCGCGCCGCCGCGCTGGGCGTGATGCCGGCGAACACCAGGCTCGTCACCATGCCGACGACGCGCGACTGGGCGACGCTCGACGCCGAGGAGAAGCTGGCGGCGATGCGCGTGATGCAGGTCTACGCGGCGATGGCGACCGCGATGGACCGCGAGGTCGGCCGGCTGGTCGCGCATCTGAAGAAGACCGGCGACTATGAGAACACCATCTTCATCTTCACGTCGGACAACGGCGCCGAGCCGACCGACCCCTACAACCGCCAGCTGAACCGCGCGCTGCTCGGGCTGCGCTACGACACCTCGACCGCCAACATCGGCCGCCGCAACAGCTTCAGCGCGATCGGGCCGAGCTGGGCCAGCGCCGCTGCCTCGCCGCTGTCCGGCTACAAGTTCAGCGCCACCGAGGGCGGGCTTCGCGTGCCGCTGATCGTCGCCTGGCCGGGGCAGGTTCAGGGCGGGCGCATCGCGTCGGCGCTGACCCATGTCACCGACCTCGTCCCGACGATCGCCGAGCTGACCGGTACGCCAATGCATGGCGGCCAGTGGGAGGGCCGCGCCGTCGAGCCCGTCACCGGCCGCAGCCTCGCGCCGCTACTGCGCGGCGAGGCGACAAGCGTGCGCGGCGACGATGCGCCGCTCGGCTATGAGCTCTCGGGCAATGCCGCCCTCTTCCGTGGCGACCACAAGCTGGTGCGCAACCTGCCGCCGACCGGCGACGGCAAGTGGCGGCTGTTCGATATCGTCCGCGACCCCGGCGAGACGCACGACCTGTCGGCGGAAATGCCCGAGCGGTTCGCCGCGCTGATGGCCGACTATCGCGCCTATGCCCGCGCCAACGGCGTGCTCGAGATGCCGGCGGGCTACACCGCCGACAAGCAGATCAACAAATTCTCGATGCGGCAGCAGGGCGCAAAGCAGATCGGCATCATGGCGGCCTGGGCGGTCGGCGTGATCCTGCTATTCGCGCTGCCCTTCTGGTGGATGCGCCGCCGCCGGCGCCGGGCGCGCGGGATCAACTAGCCGGAAGCCGATATGGTCGGTGCCGAGGCCGCGCTCCTGAAACTGGCGCGCGGCGGGGCGGTAGCGCGCGCAATAATTGGCGGCGCACAGAAAGCTGCCGCCCTTGATGACGTTGCGCTCGCTGTCGATGGCGGCGGTCGTCCATTCCCAGACATTGCCGATCAGATCGTGGACGCCGTGCCTGTCAGCCGGAAAGCAGCCGACGGGCGCGCGACCGACGAAGCCGTCTATGCCGAGATCGCGCGCCGGGAACACGCCCTGATAGAAATTGGCGAGCGGCTTGCCTGATGCGTCGACGGGCTCGTGGCGGTTGGCGCCGCCGGTGGCCGCCGCCAGTTCCCACTGTTCTTCGCTCGGCAACGCCTTGCCCGCCCACTTCGCGTAGGCGAGCGCATCCTCATAGCCGATCTGCACCACCGGTTCGCGGCCGGCGACCTCGCTCTGCGGGCCGCTCGGATGCCGCCACTCGGCGCCGACCACCCAGCGCCACCACGCCGGGTTGGCGGCATCGGGCACGGTGAACACTGCCGAGCCGGGTTTGAGCATCTCGGGCGGCGCGCCGGGCAGTGGCGGCGGGTCACGCTCGGCCAAGGTCTTGTAGCCGGTGGCCTGCACGAAGGCGGCGAACTCGTCGTTGGTGACTTCGTGCGTCGCCAGCCAGAAACCGGGCAGCGTCACCTCGCGCGGCGGCCCCTCCTCGGGCAGTTGCGCGTCGCCGCCCATGGTGAAGGTGGCGCCGGAAATCCAGGCGTAGGCGGCCTTGGGCAGTGCCGGGCAGTCGGGCGCGGCCGGTTCCTCCGCCCCGCCACACGCCGCCAGCAGCACGGCGAGCAGCAGCACGCCGCCGCGCATCAGCCGGGCATCTTCGCGAGCAGCGCCTCGGCCATGTGCGACACCACCCGCGCCGCATCCTCCGCCGAGAGATTCTGGTCGCGGCGCAGCGCTCGCCAGGTCTGGAAGGACAGGGTCACGCACAGCGCCTCGACGCTGTCGCGCTCCGTCTGCACCGGCACGGGCAGCAGCCGCAGCAGCAGCGCCCGCTCCATCGCCAGCACCTGCTCCTGCTGCGCGGTGAGGAACGGCGAGCCGTAGCGCTTCACATCGGCGGCGAGGCGGAAGGGCAGCATCGCCTCCAGCACCTTGGCCCGCCGCCCGACCATGTCGCGCACGTTCGCCCGCCAGTCGCTCGCCGCATAGGGCGCGGCGACGATCGGCATCACCTGTTCCTCGACGCCCGCCGAAATCTCGCGGTACAGCGTGTCCATGTCGTCGAAGTGGCGGAACACGGTGCGCTGGCCGACGCCCGCCAGCTCGGCGACGCGCGCCGCGCTCGGCACCAGATCGCCCTGCTCGATCAGCTGACGCATCGCCTCGACGATGCGGCGGCGGCTCGAATGGCTGCGCGCGTGCCGCCCGTCGACCTTCTCGATATCCGCCACCTGGTTCATGCTGCATCGCTGACCCGCTTTGCCGCGCGGGTCAAGGCTGCGACTTGCCACGGGGTGGATATTTTGACACAGTTACTGCCATAACTTTGTCGATGCGGTCGGAACAGATCGGTGGGGCGATGAAGAAGCGATGGATGGCGCTGGGTGCGCTCGTTGTGCTGGCCGGTGCGGGCTATGCCCTTTTCCAGACCCAGAAATATCGGCTGCCGGGGCTGATCCAGGACTGGCGATCGCCGGTGCAGGACAACCGGCCGATCGCCTGGGTGCCGGGGCCGGCGGCGGCGGCGAGCGGTGATCGCCCGCCGAACATCATCCTGATCGTCGCCGACGACCTCGGCATCAACGACATCAGCCTGAACGGCGGCGGTGTCGCCGGCGGCCTCGTGAAGACGCCGAACATCGACGCGCTGGCCACGGCAGGGTTGAACTTCACCACCGCCTATGCCGCCAACGCCACCTGCTCGCCGTCGCGCGCGGCGATGATGACCGGGCGCTACCCGACGCGCTTCGGCTTCGAGTTCACCGCCGTCCCCGTCGCCTTCGCCGAGAACCTCGCGCACGGCGGCGACGACCCCGCCGCCCCGCCGGCGATCTTCCACCGCGAACTGATCACCGACGACATCCCTGCCTACCCCGACATGGGGGTGCCGGCGGGCGAAGTGACGATCGCCGAGGCGCTGAAGGGCGCCGGCTATCGAACCTTGCACATCGGCAAATGGCATCTCGGCGAGTCAGAGGCGCTGCAGCCGCATGCCCAGGGCTTCGACGAAAGCCTCGCCATCCTCGGCGGCGGCGCGATGTTCATGGACGCGAAGGACCCGAACGTCGTCAACGCCAAGCTGCCGTGGGACGCGATCGACCGCTTCATCTGGGCCAATCTGCGCCACGCCGTTACCTACAATGGCGGCGCACGTTTCCGCCCCAGCGGGCACATGACCGACTATTTCGCGGACGAGGCAGTGAAGGCGATCCACGCCAACCGCAACCGGCCGTTCTTCATATACCTCGCCTTCAACGCGCCGCACACGCCGCTGCAGGCGACCAGGGCCGACTATGACGCGCTGCCGCAGATCGCGGACCCGAAGACCCGCGTCTATGGTGCGATGATCGCGCAGCTCGATCGCGGCATCGGCCGGGTGATGGCGAAGCTGAAAGCGGAAGCCCTCGACGAAAACACCCTGGTGATCTTCACCAGCGACAATGGCGGCGCCTGGTACAATGGCATCGCCGGGCTGAACGCGCCCTACCGCGGCTGGAAGGCGACCTTCTTCGAAGGCGGCATCCGCACGCCCTTGTTCATGCGCTGGCCGGCGAAGATTCCCGCCGGATCGCAACGCCCCGACATGACCGGCCACCTCGACCTGTTCGCCACCATCGCCGGTGCTGCGCGGGCGAAGCTGCCGGCCGACCGCATCATCGACAGCGAGGACGTCCTCGCCGGCCCGGCGAAGCGCCCCGCGCTGTTCTGGCGGTCGGGGGCCTATCGGGCGGTAAGGGCGGGCGACTGGAAGCTGCAGGTGACCGAGCGGCCGAAACAGTCGCGCCTCTACAACCTCGCCGCCGACCCGACCGAGCAACGGGACGTGTCCGCCGCCGAACCGGGGAAGGTGGCCGAGCTGCGCCGCATGCTGGCGCGGCAGAACCAGGGCATGGCCAAACCGATCTGGCCGGGGCTGTTCGAGGGGCCGGTGCGGGTGGACGTGCCGCTGACGACGAAGTGGGAGGATGGGCAGGAGTATGTGTACTGGACGAACTAGTTCGCCAGCACCGCCCCTTCCCTTCATCGTCATCCCCGCGAAGGCGGGGATCCAGCCCTCAAGGAATCTGCCAGCTTCGCTGGCGCCTTTTGTATGGACTGGGCCCCCGCCTTCGCGGGGGTGACGAAAAGTGAGAGATCGACGCCCGCTTTCCCACAGCGCATGCTCCCGCCCATGCAGCTTGAAGTCTTCTTCGATTGCTCGAGCCCCTGGTCCTACCTCGGGTTCGAGCAGGTGCAGCCGCTCGGCGCCGAACTCGGGCTTGAGCTGATCTGGCGCCCGGTCCTCGTCGGCGGCATCTTCAATGCGGTCAATTCGAGCGTCTATCACATCCGCGAGAACGTGCCGGCGAAGCTCGCCTACATGGCGAAGGACCTGCGCGACTGGAGCCGCATCACCGGCATCGCCATCAACCCGCGCCCGTCGATCTTCCCGGTGAACAGCGCCGCCGCGATGCGCGCCTGCCTGCTGATGCCCGACAGCGCGTCGCTGGTGGCGACCGCCCGCGCGCTGTTCGAGGCCTATTGGCGTGACGACCGCGACATCGGCGACCGCGCGGTGATCGCCAACTGCGTGGCGGCAACCGGCGCCGACCCCGCCCTCCTCGCCCGTCTCGACGACCCCGCCGTCAAGGACCAGCTCCGCACCAACACCGCCGAGGCGGTGGCGCGCGGCAGCTTCGGCGTGCCGACCTTTTTCCTCAACCGCGACGACATGTATTTCGGCGTCGACCGCCTGCCCAACCTCCGCCACGCGGCGACTCAGGGGGAACGCGACGCCACCTGACAAAGAGCGGCGGGGCCCGGCGCGACCGGGAGGGGGATGGCGCGCCGGGTTACCCGCCAGTGGGGAGTGGGTTAGCGTCGGAGATCGCGGGCGAGCCAGAGCCCCGCGCCGATGGCCGCCAGCGCGCCGATCGCCTTCAGCAGCGTGAGCAGATCGCTCCACAGCGGCGACCCAAAGCCGCTGTTGCCCCCGTTGCCGCCCCCGAACAGGAAGGCGAACCACACGCCGGCGACCACCAGCGACGCCGCGACGAGCAGCAACTGGATCAGCCGCTGCTGGGCAGGAGGACCGATGTCGTCGCCCGATGACGCCCGCTGGTCATGATGAGACGCAATCGACATCGGCGCTGCTCCCACAGTTGGCGCCGCTCCGCCGGTCAGGACGGCGGGGCGGCAGTTGGTTGCAGAAGGTCGTGGTGCCGATCGTCGGCAGCCGCCGGCTTCTGCTTGCGCTCTCTGGGTAGGCGGGGGCGGAACGAGCGTCCGTGACGGGCGTCACGCCCGTCGATTTTTCGCCTTTTCTGGATTCCGCCCCCCGCCTGCGGTACGCTCCGCACCGTCAAGCTGAACGTCAGGGGGTGACGTGGTGGCGCGGGGGGAGGCTTCGGAAGCGGCAGTGGCGCGCGCCCCGTTCCGGGCGTTCGTCAGCTACAGCCATGCCGACGCCGCCGTCGCCCGCCGCCTGCAGAAAAAGCTCGAAAGCTACCGGGTCCCGCGCCGCCTGCGCGACCGGGTCAGCACGCTGGGCGTCGGCGGTCAGGTCGGCCCCGTCTTCCGCGACCGCGAGGATCTGTCGGCCAGCGAGGATCTGAGCGCGGCGGTGAAGGATGCGCTGGCGCGTTCGCAGGCGCTGATCGTCATCTGCTCGCCCAGCGGCGCCACCTCGCACTGGGTGGCGCGCGAGATCGAGCTGTTCCGCGCGCTCCACCCCGACCGGCCGGTGCTGTGCGCGCTGGTCGAGGGCAGCCCGGACGACGCCTTCCCCGAACCGCTGCGCCGCGGCGGTGCCGAGCCGCTCGCCGCCGATTTCCGGCGGGCCGGCGACGGCTGGAACCTCGCCTTCCTGAAAGTGGTCGCCGGCATTCTCGCCATCCCGCTCGACGAGCTGATCCAGCGCGAGGGGCAGCGGCGGCAGCAGCGCGTGATGGCGGTCACGGCGGGCAGCGTCGCGGTAATGCTAATCCTCGCCGCGATGACGATCGTCGCCCTCACCGCCCGCGCCGAAGCGGAACGCCAGCGCGGCCAGGCCGAGGCGCTGATCGAATATATGCTGACCGACCTGCGCACCGAGCTGAAGGCGGTCGGGCGGCTGCAGGTGATGAACGACGTCAACCGGCGGGCCATGGTCTATTATGCCGGGCAGGAGGTCGGCACCCTCCCCGACGACAGCCTGCAGCGCCGCGCCCGCGTGCTCGGCGTGATGGGCGAGGATGCCGAGAACGGCGGCAACCTCCCGGTCGCGCGCAGCCGCTATCTGGCGCTCTACCACACCACCGAGGCGCTGCTGGCGAAGGCGCCCGCCGCGCCGGCGCGCCTCTTTGCCCACGCGCAGAGCGAGAACCGCCTCGCCCTCCTCGCCATCAACGACGGCCGGCTCGACGAGGCGCTGGAGCGGCTGGCGCGGGTGCGCGCGGCGCTGACCGCCACCGCCCACTGGGGCGCCGCGCGCGGCGACTGGCTGCGCCTCTCCGCCTTCGCGCATGGCAACAGCTGCGCCACCCGGCTGAAGCAGGGGATCAGCGACGCCGCCACCCGCGACGGCTGCCGCGCCGCCATCGACTTCACCGAGCGGCTGCTGGCGCTGCACCCCGGCGACGCGGCGGCGTCCTACGACCTCGTCTTCCACTATATGTGGCTGGCCGAAGCCGAGATCGCCGCGGGGCGAATCGAGGCCGCCCGCCCCGCTCAGCAGCAGTATCTGGCGCTGATGCAGCGGCTCGTCGCGCGCGACCCGGACAATATGCTGTGGCGCGAGCAGCAGATGGAGCTCTACGTCCGCCACGCCGACCTGCTGCGCGAACAGGGCGACAGCGCCGCCGCCGCGCGCTTCCGCGCCGAAGCGCGCGCGGTCAACCAGCGCCTCATCGCCCGCGACCCCGACAATGCCGTCTGGGCGCGCTACGAAAAACGTCTTCAGTCACGCTAAAAAGGGGGACATGCCGATGTCGGAGAAAGTCAGCGATATCTCGTTCTTCGAAATCATCGCCAATGAGGAGCAGCGGGCCGTCTACGGCAAGGCGGTCAAGGTGGCCGCCGGCAGCCGGTCGTACCGCGAGGTGATCGACGCCGCGGCGCAGGCGACCCGCCTGCCCGACGACGGCGACGGCATTTCGTTCGAGCCGGGGCCGGGGCCCGAACGCGCGCTGGACATCGTCGAGACGCGCCGCACCGGCAGCTTCGCCTATGCCTTCCGCCTCAACGCCACGCTGCGCGGCGAGCGGCGGCTGAAGTTCGACCCCGCCGCGCCGATCGTGGTGCTGCCGCACCATTCGGCGGACGACGCCGCGCCCTTCATCACCGCCGCCGCCTCGCACAGCGGCGAGAATGACGGCTGGGCCTCCTTCGTCTGCGACGTGGGGGCCGCGCGCAGTTCGAAACTCGCGCAGCGCATCCGCGACGCGGCGGAGAAGGCGCAGAAAGACGCGCCGGGCGCACTCCATCATCCGGTGCCGTGGCTCTGCGTCGCTTTCCGCCTCAACGTCATCGATCCCGTCCTCGGCGCCGCCCCCTGGGTGATGCCGACCGAGCAGGACGACGACCATGGCGCGATCCTCACCCACGGCGGCGTGCATCCACCCGACGTATCGTTCGTCCGCATTCGCCTCTAGACTGCGCCCGATCACCGGAGCAGACCTTCGATCGTGAGTGTTCGTGCGCAGATTCTTCGCCTGTCCCGGCTGGGGGCGGACGCGCAGGCCTGGTCGGCGTTCCGCACCGCCGGGCTGGAGGGGAAGCGCGACTTCGATACGCTGATCCTGACCGGGCGGCTGAAGAAGGACCAGGCGGTGCGCGCCGCGGGAAGCGAGCGCATCCGCCTGTTCCGCGAAGCCTCGGCCGATTATGCGGCGGCAGCCGAACGCACGCCGTCAACCTATGCGCTGATCAACGCGGCCTCGCTCGCGCAGCTGGGCGGTGATCCCAAGGCGGCGCGCGGCTATGCGGAGCAAGTGCTGGCGCTGCTCGACAGCGGCCAGCATGACCCCGACACGCCCTACTGGCTGGCGGCCACCCGCGCCGAGGCCGAGTTGCTGACTGGCGACCCGGCGGCCGCGCAGGCGACGATGGCGCAAGCGGCCGCGCTCCTCCCCCGCGCGTGGGAGGAGCATGCGACCACCCTGCGCCAGTTCGCGCTGCTGCTCGACGCGAGCGGCGCGGACGCCGGCTGGCTCGACCAGTTCCGCCCCGCCCCGGTGCTGCATTTCGACGGGCTGATCGGCCTTGCCGCCGACGATGCCGCTGCCTCGCGCACCATCGCCGAGGCGGTTACGAAGCTGCGCCCCAGCCTCGGCATCGGCGCGCTCGCCGCCGGCTCCGATATCCTCATCGCCGAGGCGCTGCTGGCAACCGACGCGGAGCTTCATGTCGTGCTCCCCTGCGACGCCGAATGCTTCGTCGCGCAATCGGTGGCGCCCGCCGGCGGCGACTGGGCGGCGCGGTTCGGGAAACTGCTCGACGCCGCCGCATCGGTGACGATCACCAGCCCGATCGCCACCCTGTCCGACGCCGCCATCGATCTCGCCAAGCAGGTCGCGATGGGCATGGCGATCCGGCAGGCGCGCGCGCTCGCCACCCGCCCGGTGGCGCTGCGCATCACCGACGCGCGCGCCCCCACCACGCACGGCGCGGCCGAGGCGCTGTGGCGGGCGGCGGGGCATGCGATCGAGGCAGTGCCGCTGGCCCGATCGGCGGAGGTTCATCCGCTCGCCGACGCCGCGCGCGACACGCTCACCGCGCTCGTCGCGGTGCGCGACAAGCCCGTGCGCAGCTATGCCAGCTTCGGCGAGGCGCTGCGCGTCGCCAAGGCGAAGGGCGCGGCGGCCGGGATCGACCTCAGCCTGTCGGCAGACGACACGCTGGCGCTCGCCGCGCTGAACGGCGCGCCGGGCGCGATCGTCGCCACCAGCCGGGCGGCGGCGGCGGCCCTGCTCCACGATCCGAACCTTGAGGCCGACCTGATCGGTGGGGTGCGGAGCCCAACCGGCGAGGACGAATTGTGGCGCCTCAGACCAATAGCGCCTCAAGCCGCGCCCGCGACGCGATCCGCAGCCCCTCGGGCCCGCGCAGGATCAGCCCCCGCCGCTCCGCCGCCGCGACCGCGCGTGAAGCCGTCTCTCTAGTCGTGTTGACCTTGAGCGCCACCGCCGACAGCACCGGCGCCGGCGCGATCAGCCCGCTATCATCAGCCAGCGCCAGCAGCTCGGCATAGACCCGGCCCACCGCCGACAGGATCATCCGGTTGGCCATCCGGTCGAGCAGCGCATCCTGCTGCGCGCTCAGCAGCGCGGCGAGGCCGAGGCCGAGGCCGGGCAGGTCGGCAGCGAGTTGCGCCAGCCGCCGCGTATTCATCTCGATGACCTCGCTGCGGCTTTCGGCGGTCAAGGTCGCCGGCAGCGCGCGCGGCTGCGGGAAGGCGCCGATCAGCTCGCCGGGGCCGTAGCTCGCCAGCTGCACCAGCTGCCCGTCCTCGCCATAGGCGCGCAAGCTCGCGGCGCCCTCGACGATGATCCAGCAGCAGCCGCAAACCTCGCCCTGACGCGCATAGGCGTGCCCACGCGCGAGACTGCGCGGCACCGCGATCGCCGCCGCGCGCGCCGCGACCTCGCCCGAACAGCCGAGCGCCGCCGCCAGAAGGATCGGAACCTTGTCCACGCGTGCCGCTTGCTCCCCCGCCGGGAGCCTACGCGCGAGCGCCGTTGCTATCTAGGCTTTACCTGCCCGGTAATTGAGCCCGACGGCAGGCAGCGGGAAAAGGCGCTCACCAACCAGGAGCCCCCCATGCGCTGCACCAGCTTCTACCCCGTCGTCATGACCGCCGCCGTCGCCGAGACCGCCGCTTTCTACGTCCGCCATTTCGACTTCCAGCCGCTGTTCGAGGCGGACTGGTACGTCCACCTCCAGTCGCGCGCCGACCCGGCCGTCAACCTCGCCATCCTCGATGGCCGGCACCCGACGATCCCGGCGGCGGGGCGCGGCAGCGCTGCCGGGCTGCTGCTCAACTTCGAGGTCGAGGATTGCGACGCCGAATATGCGCGGCTGAAAAGCGCCGGCCTTCCCATCCTGCTCGACATCCGCGACGAGGATTTCGGCCAGCGCCACTTCATCACCGCCGACCCCAACGGCGTGATGATCGACATCATCAAGCCGATCCCGCCCTCGGCCGAATTCGCCGCGCAATATGCGCTGGAGGCGGTGCCGGGGTGAGGTCGTCGCGCGCGCCTCTTCAAAGAAAGCTTCTTCGCCATTCCAAGTGCGCCAGAATGGATATGTTCAAGCTTGCTTTCGGAACGGCGATGACATCAACTTGAGAAGACGCCTGTCGCGAGCGTCTGTTCGTCCGCGTGTGCTTTAATCTTTTAAGGCATTTGGATGACGCTGCGACGGTGCGCTGCCGCATGTCACCCCAAATGCGCATGGGGGACAGCATGACACTTGCAATCACTTTGCTACGCCAAGAAAAAGCCGCGCCGGTCGCCGACCCGTTCGAACTCATAAACGGCGGCGACGTCGCGGACGATGAAGTCCATGTCATTCGCGACGACGTCGTCTGCACGACGGAGCCGAAGGGGCATTCGACGCCGAAGGGTGCGTCGCTGCTCGAAATCGTCCTGCACGCGCCCGGCGGCTTCATTCCGCTCTGGGCGCCGAACACCACGCTGCGCTGGCGTTTTCAGGAAGCGTCACTGGTGCGGTTCGTTCACCCCGCGGCCGTGAAGGCGGAGGTCGAGAAGCTGCTCGGCGAGGCGATGCTGGCCTGGGGCGATGCGGCACCGATCAAGCTGATGCAGAGCGACGACGCCTGGGACTTCGAGATCGTCGTGCGCGACAGCGACAGTTGCAGTCCGCAGGGCTGCACCCTGGCGCGCGCTTTCTTTCCCGACGCCGGTCGCCACGAGCTCGTCATCTTTCCGAAGATGTTCAAGGAAAGCCGCGTGGAGCAGGTGGAGACGCTCATCCACGAACTCGGACATATCTTCGGCCTGCGCCATTTCTTCGCGCTGGTGTCGGAGACCGCCGTTCCCGCGGTCGTGTTCGGGACGCACAGCCAGTTCAGCATCATGAACTATGGGGCGGACAGCCGCCTGAACGACGCGGATCGCCGTGACCTGAAAGCGCTCTACACGGGGGTGTGGTCCGGCCAGTTGAAGGCGATCAACGGCACGCCCATCCGGCTGGTGAAGCCGTTCCATGCGAGCGGCGCGGCGCCGGCAGCCGCCGTCGTTCTTGCCTGATCGAACTTCAGCGAATTCCGGGGGAAGCATATGCAACGTTCACCCATCGGCTGCGTGATCGCGGCCACCCTGCTGCTCGGCGGCTGCGCCACGATCCGCGCAACGCCGCGCGACGGCAACGAGCTCGCCTCGGGCGTCACCTATTATCTGCCGAAGCGTGAGGTGAAAGTCACCGCCGAGCGGAAACTGCTCAAGAAGGAGGATCTGCAGAAGGCGGTCGCCGCCAAGAAGACCGAACTCGAGACCGTCGGCGCGCACATCAAGGCGACCGAGACGGCTATCAAGACTGCAAATGACCGACTGAAAACGCCGGCTGTACAAGGCAACGCCGAAGCGAAGGCCGAGATCGATAAAGAGCTGTCGATTGCGAATGGCGATCTGGAGCTCGCCAAGAAGAAGAAGGCCGGCATCGAGACCGAGATCGCCAACGGCGAAGCCGGCCTGCGCATCCTCGAAGGATCGCCGGGGACGAGTTGCGCCTTCTCGCATTCCGCCGCGCTCGAACTTCTCGCGCCCGTCGCCGATACCCGGCTTCGCCTCGTCGCCGATGCAACGCACAGCCCGCTTCGCGACGACGATACCAAGCTGGCCGTCAACAGTTCGGGCCTGCTGGCCACCGCCAACGTCGTCGCCGCCGATCGCACCGGCGACATCCTCGTCGAGATCGCCTCCGCCATCGCCGGCTTCGGCAGCGCCGGCGATCCCCTGGGCTTCGTCGACACCGACCTGAAGGCTGCCAATCAGGAGGAATGCGGGAAGCTTCCGACCAAATTCGCCTACCGCCTCGATCCCGCCGAATCCGCCGAGGTCGGCCGGCTGAACGGGGAATTCTTCAAAGCCGGTTTTCCGTTTCACCTGGAAGTGCCCGACATGTCGGGGGAGACGTACAAGTTCACCGACGACGACACCGCCATCGTCGATCGCCAGCGCATCACGAACCGGCCGAGCGGCGGCGGACAGACTTACAAGCTCGGCGACGCGCTTCGGCACCAGGGCACCAACGGGGCGCTTTTCTATCGAACGGCGCTCCCCCAGACGATCGTGCTGCGCCAGTGCAAGGCGGGTATCGCCTGCACAGGCACCGATCAAACCGTTCCCATCGACGCCACGGTGACGATGCTGCCGCAGATCGGCCCGATCTCCTACATCCCGATGCGCTCCTCGGCATTCGTAAAGACGGTCGACGATGTCGTCTTCGACAACGGCATGCTGACCTCGTGGAACGCCAACCGGCCGAGCGAGGTGCTCGAGGTTGTCCGGCTGCCCGTGCGGATCCTGAAGGCGATCATCTCGGTTCCGGCGGAGATCTTCAGGCTGCGGATCGACCTGTCGGATCAGCAAAAAGGGCTGGCGGCATCGCAGCAGGCGCAGATCGCGGCGCAGGCCGAACTTGCGGAAATCCAGGCCTGCGTCGAGACCGCCGGTAACGACAAGGACGCCGCCATGGCCTGTTTCAAGGAGTAGCGGCCCTACTCCGCCACCGGCGTCACCTGGATGTAAACGAGCTGCCACCGCCCGTCGCGCCGCACCCAATAGTCGGCGAAGCGGTGGCGGTCGGTGAAGGGCTTGCCGTCCTCGGTGCCGCGCATTGCGTTGGCGCCGGTCAGCATCGCGCTGTCGCCGCTCAGCAGCCAGCGGGTGTCGAACGGGCGGAACGGCTCGATCTTGAGGGTGGGCGCGGTCAGCGCGGCGATGAACGCGGCCTTGTCGCCGGTTGCGCCACGGCCGCGCACCCAGAGGAAATCCTCGGCGATCAGCCGCCGGAGCGCCGCGCGGTCCTTGGCGACGATCGCCGCGTCGAGTGCATTGGCGGCGGCCTGATGATCGGCGGCGCGCACGTCGACGGCGAGCAGGAGCAGCAGCGCCGCCCCGATGAACTTCAGCATGCGAAACACTCCTCCCGGTTTCGCCGCTTTCTACCGCCGCGACGTGATCCGCCGCGATTACCAGCGAGGTAGGCATGAAAAAGGGGCGGGAGCCGAAGCTCCCACCCCTCATGCCAATACGGGCAATCGCCTTAGCGGAGGCCGTCCTTGCGGGCTTCCTCGCGGCGGGCGGCTTCCTTCTCGGCGTCGCCGAGCGCTTCCTGCGCGTCGCCCTCGGCGCGGATGTCGGGGCGGTTCGTCGCGTCGCCGACGGCGCGCTTCGCCTTGCCCATCGTCTCGTCGTAGACGCCCTTGGCGCGGTTCTTCATCTCGTCGTCCATGACGAACTCCTTTGATCAAATTGCGATATCTCAAGAACCTCCGCCTCCAACCGACGTTCCGAGAAATGCGACCAATGACCGGCTGGAGGGATCAACCGAACAGATGCTGACCGAAGCCCGCGACCTGCGCAGCGGCACGGTGCCGTGGAACGAGGCGGACTGGCTGTCGCCCGATGGCGGCCCGCTGCCGTCCGGCATTGTCGATATCGCGATCATCGGCGCCGGCATCATGGGCTGCGCGCTCGCCGAGCGGCTGAGTGCCGAGGGGAACCGCATCGCGCTGCTCGACCGCCGCCCGCCGGCGAACGGCAGCACGGCGGCGTCGACCGCCGAGATCATGTGGGCGATGGACGTGCCGCTGCAGCACCTCGCCGAGCGGATCGGTGAGGAGGCGGCCGCGCGTCGCTGGGTGCGGGTACACGACGCGGTGCGCGGGTTCGCGGCGCGGATCGACGACCTCGGCATCGACTGCGCGCGGATCGATCGGTCGGTGCTCTACCTCGAAGGCGATCTGCTCGATGCCAAGGCGCTCGAAGCGGAGGCGGTGCTGCACCAGCGCCACGGCCTGCCCTCGCACTTTCTGCCGCCCGCGCAGGTCGCCGCCGATCACGGCCTGCCGCCGCGCGCCGCGATCCTGTCGGAGGGCGGTTACGAACTCGATCCGGTCAAACTGACGCTCGGCCTGCTCGACCGAGCGCTGGCGCGCGGCACGACGCTGACGTGGCCCTGCGACGTGGTCAGCCTCGACACCAGCAACGAAGCCGTCAGCATGCAGCTCGCCGACGGTCGGTCGATGACCGCCCGCCGCGTCATCCTCGCCACCGGCTATGAGGCGGCGCGGCTGTTCCTGCCGCCCGACTTTTCGCTGCTCTCCACCTTCGCCATCGCTACCCGGCCGGGCACGCCGCCGCCGTGGCGCGGCAACCTGATGGTCTGGGAGGCGGCGTCGCCCTATCTCTACGCGCGCATGAGCGCCGACGGCCGGCTGATCGCCGGCGGCGCCGACATCGACGCCACCGACAAACGCGCCCGCGACCGCTGCCTGCCCGACAGCGCCGCCGCCATCGCTACCAGGCTGGAAGCCCTGCTCAGCACGACGGTCGAGATCGACCGCAAATGGGCGGCGACCTTCGGTTCCTCGCCCGACGGCCTGCCCGCGATCGGCCGGTCGGCGCTCAACCCCAACGTCTGGGTCGCCGCCGGCTATGGTGGCAACGGCATCGCCTTCGCCGGCCTCGCCGCCGAGATGCTGGCGAAGGCGATGGCGGGCGACGATGACCCGGCGGCGGCCGACTTCGATCCCTACCGCTTCGGCTGATCAGCCACTGGCCTTCTCGCCGAACCTCGTCTACACGCGCCGGCCCCGCGATTCCTGCCAGAGGCCGACGACATGACCAGTACCGCGATGGGCCTCGACTTCGGCACCACCAACACGGTGGTTGCGCTGGGCAGCGGCCCCGGCGCCGCCGACGTGCTGAGCTTTCCGCATGGCGACGGCACGCGCACCTTCCGCTCGGCACTGTGCTTCTGGGCCGACGACGACGGCAAGCGCGCGCAGATCCTGCACGAGGCGGGGCCGTGGGCGATCGACGAATATCTCGCCTTCCCGCAGGACAGCCGCTTCATCCAGTCGTTCAAGTCGGTGGCGGCGAGCAAGACCTTCGAGCATGCGACGGTCTTCGAGAAGCGCCTGCGCTTCGAGGAGTTGCTGAGCCACTTCCTCGACAAGCTGATCGCGCATGGCGGCCTGAAAATGCCCGAGCGTATCGTCATCGGTCGCCCGGTACAGTTCGCCGGGTCGCGGCCCGACGAGGCGCTGGCGCTCGAACGTTATGGCCGCGGTTTCGCCACGCTCGGCGCGCGCGAGATCGCCTATGTCTATGAGCCGCTGGCCGCCGCGTTCAGCTTCGCGCGACAGGTCGAGGATTCGGCCACCATCCTGATCGCCGACTTCGGCGGCGGCACCAGCGACTTCTCCGTCGTGCGCGTGAATGCGCCGGGAACGGGTGCGCGCTGCACGCCGCTCGGCCATGCCGGCGTCGGCATCGCGGGTGATCGCTTCGACTATCGCATCGTCGACCGGCTGGTGCTGCCGCTGCTCGGCAAGGGCGGCTTCTACCGCTCTTTCGACAAGCATCTGGAGATCCCGCGCGGCTATTTCGCAGACTTCGCCGACTGGAGCCGCCTCGCGCTGATGCGCAACCGCCGCACGCTCGAGGAGCTGCGCAAGCTGGCGAAGAGCGCGGTGGACCCGACGGGCATCGAGCGGATGATCCGGCTGATCGAGCTTGAACTGGGCTTCCCGCTGTACGACGCGGTCGGGCGGCTGAAGCGTGAGCTGTCGGGCAGCGACACGGCCCGCTTCCAGTTCAGCGGCGGCGGCATCGAACTCGACGAAGCCGTCGATCGCACCGCCTTCGAAGACTGGATCACCCCCGACCTCGCCGAAATCGGTGCCGCCGCCGACCGCGCGCTGGCCGCGGCGAACACCGCACCCGCCGACATCGACCGCGTGTTCCTCACCGGCGGCTCCTCGCTGGTCCCCGCCGTCCGACAGATCTTCATCGACCGCTTCGGCGAAGCGCGCGTCGCCGGCGGCGAGGAGCTGACCTCGATCGCCCACGGCCTCGCGCTGGTCGGGCAGGAACCCGACATGGGCGGCTGGACGGCTTAGGTGCGGCGCATCCTCTGCCGGTAGCGGGCCGGCGAAATGCCCACCCGGCGCCGGAAAAGCTGGCGGAAGAAGGCGGGATCGGCATAGCCCACCTCGGCGGCGATCGTGTCGACGGGCGCGTCGCCGCTTTCGAGCAGCTGCTTCGCCTCCTCGACCCGCAGGGTCTGCACATAGTCGAGCGGGGTGTAGCCGGTCGCCAGCTTGAAGCGGCGCTTGAAGGTACGTTCGGGCAGTCCCGACTGGGCGACCATCGCCGCGACAGGATTCTCGACCTCATAGTGAAGCGCCGCCCACGCCTGGCAGGCATGGATCGTCGCGTCCTGGTGCGCCCGCGGCTGCGTCATCGCGGCGAAGGGCAGTTGCCCGTCGCTGCGGTCACCGATCAGGAAGATGCGCCCCACCCGCACCGCCTCCTCCGCGCCGCAAAAGCGGCCGATCAGGTAGAGCGCCAGGTCCTGCCATGACGACGCCCCGCCGGTGGTGATGAGCCGCCCGTCGAGTCCGCTGTCGCAGAGGATGCGGTCGGCGCGGTAGCGGACCTGCGGGTAGCGGTCGCGGAACAGCGCCGCCGCGCTCCAGTGCGAGGCGGCGTCTCGCCCGTCGAGCAGCCCGGCCTCCGCCAGCACCAGCGAGCCGCTGCAGGTCGAGGCGATAAGCGCGGCGCCGTCGACACGGCGCTTCAGCCACTCGATCTCCGGCGCCCAGCGCGTCGCGGGATCACCGGTCAGCGGCAGTTCGACATCGGCGACGATGATGACGTCGGCGGGCGGTGCGTCGGCCAGCGCATGGTCGGGCAAAATCGGCAGACCGACGCCACTGCGAAACGCCTCTCCGCTGCGCGCCACGATCAGCGGCCGGAAGCGCCGCCCGCCCGATGGCTGGCCGGTCAGCGCCGTCCACAGATGCCCCGCCGCGCCGAGCACCTCGAACAACCCATGGATGGCGAGCGGCGCGGAATCGGGCAACGCGAGGATGGCAACGGTGACGGGCGCATCGGACATGCAGGCGGAGTGGCACGAATGCCTCGTTTCTGTCCAGAACCGCTCTTACGAAGACCGGGCGAAGGCAGCAGTTTCTACATCGTCAACAGATTGTAGAAGGACCTGCCCCATGCCCGCGACCGCCGGAATCGTCGAGATCGCCAAACCCTATGCCGCCACCCCCGCACAGGTCTTCGCGGCCTGGGCGTCGCCGCAGGCGATGCTTATCTGGAGCGCACCGCCGCCCGGCTGGACGATGGCCTGCACGGCCTTCCGGCTTGAGATCGGCCATGCCGACGAATGGCGCTTCGGCCCCGAGGGCGAGGCCCCGTACGTCAACATCAACCGCTATGTCGCGATCGAGCCCGACCGCCGCCTCGCCTATACGACGACGCTGTCGCACGAAGGGCAGCTGGATTTCGCCGGCAGCGTCTGCGTGACCTTCGAGGCGACCGAGAGCGGCTGCCATCTCACCCTGATCGAGGCGGGCATCTACCTCGACGCCGACGACCGCGACGGTCACGAAGCCGGCTGGCAATCGATGCTCGACGCGCTTGCCGACTATCTGGCGAAGGGCTGAGACGGGCGCGGCGGCGGCGCGCTAGTTCACCGCGTTATTGGCGCTGTGGACGAAGGCGTCGTCGCTGCTTTGCTGGACGCGCAGCGACGCGATCTCGAGGCTGCGTTCCAGCTCGTCGACGCTGGTGACCGTGCTGGCGATGGTGGTGCCGAGCACCGCGGCGACCGCCTCCAGCACCGCATCGACCGGCGTGCCGCGCGCGATGTGGGTGCGCACCACCTCGACGAGATCGGCGCTCAGTTCGTCGACCTGCCGTTCGAAGGTGGCTTCCGTCGATGCCTTGCTCATCGCACTACTCCTGCTTGTTCATTGGCGATGCCCTTAACCATATAGAGCGCGCCGTCGCCATAGCTGGCGAGCTTCTGCGTGATCGCCGGATCGTCGGTGACCGGTTCGAAGCCGAAGCCCTGCCAGAAGGCGCGCGTACCATTGACCGACACCAGCGCGATGCGTTCCGCGCCCCACGCACGCGCGCTCTCCACCAGCCGCTCGACGATCGGCCGCGCATGCCCCTGTCCACGTACGTCGGGATGCAGCGCGAGATCGTGCAGGTACAGCGTCTCGGTCGTGTCGGGCACGCCGCCGAGGCGGCTGTTGAGCGGCGGGATTTTGCCGTGCGGCCACGGATAGGCGATCAGATAGCCCTTCACCACGTCGCCATCGGCGAGCACGAAGCCCCCTTGCGAAAACAGCGCCAGTCGCTCCTCGAAACAGGCGCGATCCTCGAAATGATCGGGAAAGGCGGCGGCGGCGACCGGCACGACGCCGGAAATGTCCGCGGCCGTCATCGCCCGCCAGTTGAAGTCAGCTATCATCGGCTCCGCATACGCCGGACCCATCGCGGATTCTACGGCGTTGACCGCAGGTCAAAGCGCGCCAAGGTAGCGCGCAGAGGTGTAGATTCGTTGCAGCAGCCCGCCGATCATCTGAAGCAGACCATCTACGTCGAACTGGTCCGTGGCCTGTTCACGACGCTGACGCCGTCGGCGGTGATGTCGCTGGTGTTCCTGCTGTGCGTTGCGCTGGTGGCGTCGCAGGGCGGCAGCACGCTGGCGACCGGCGTCGGTATCGCCGGCATCGTCGCGAGCGTGGCGCGGCTGGCGACGATCGCGGCGTTCCGGGGCGAGACTTTCTCACCGGCGCTGACCGCACCGCGCGCCCGCACGCTCGAACACCGCTTCATGGCGGCGTACCTGTCCTTTGCCCTGTGCCTCGGCGCCTATGGCGGCGTGCTGTTCGCCGGCCCGGGCGCGGACATCCACATGCTGACCGCCTGCCTGCTCGTCGGCTATTGCGCGGGCGTCGCCGCCGGCATCGGCCTGCGCCCCGGCATCGCCATCCCGAGCATGATCATCGCGATGGCCCCGGCGATCATCGTGGCGGCGCTGAGCGGTGCGCCGCTCTATATCGGCATGGCGGCGATCACCGGCGCGCTGCTCGCCGCCGGCTGTCGCAGCGTTCTCGAGCGCCATCGCCTGACCATCGCGGAGATCGGCAAGCGCATCACCTTCGAATCGCTCGCCCGGCGCGACGAGCTGACCGAGCTGCCCAACCGCCTGGCGCTGCGCGAGGCGTTCGAGGGCGATTTCGCCGGCCCGGCGAAGGGTGAGCTGATCGCCGTCCACTATCTCGATCTCGACGGCTTCAAGCCGGTCAACGACCGCTTCGGCCATCCGGTCGGCGACGCGCTGCTGGTGGCGGTGAGCGAGCGGATCCGCGAGGCGCTGCTGCCCGGCGACATCGCGGCGCGGCTGGGCGGCGACGAGTTCGTCATCCTGCAGCGGGGCTTACGCCACGCCGACGAAACCGAGATGACCGTCCAGCGCCTGCTGCAGGCGCTCCACAGGCCGTTCCCGCTCGGCGGACGCGACATCCGTATCTCGGCCTGCATCGGCACGGTCACCACCGCCGACACCTCGCGCGACCTCGAATATCTGCTCGAACGCGCCGACACCGCCCTCTACGCCGCCAAACGCCGCGGCGCCGGCCGCGCCGAGCGCGCCGCAGCATAGGGTTTACGCCAGAACCGCGACCAGCCCCTGCCAGATGACGGCGACGAGCGACACGGCGACACCGCCGATCGCCAGCCCGCCGATCCAGCGGGCGAGGCCATCGTTCGCGACGGGTCGCCGGGCAAGGCGCAGCAGCCAGAGATTGGCAGCGATGGCGGCGAGGGTCGCAATGCCGGTGCCGGCGCGGGCCGGCATCGTCGTCTCGAACACGCTGCCGAACGCGTAGAGGGCGAAGAAATGCGCCGCCCAGACGAGCAGTCCGCCGAGCGCCAGCAGCCAGGTGCGCATCAGCCGACGCCCGGAAACAGGCGGGTGACCAGCGCGCCGATGAACCCTTGCGCGCCGGTGTAGGCGATGAACAGCGCGGTCAGGTCGAAGCTGTTGTTGGCCGGACGGGTGACGAGGCCGCGGCTGTTCCGGGCGGCGACGTAGAGCGCCATCATCGCGCCGATCGAAACGAGGATGCCCTGCAAGGCGATCAGCGCGTAGACGGTCGCGCCCTGCCCGCTGATTTCGGGGCGCAGCCCTGCGCCGCGCCAGCTGTGCCAGTCGGCCCAGAAGGCGACGGCCTGCACGGCGGCGGCGAGCACCAGCAAGGTCGGCGCCGGCCACAAGGCTGCCTTCGGATGCGCGAGGTGGTGGCGCGCAACCCACGCCAGCGCACTGCCGATCGCGGCGCCGCCCGCCACGGGCGCCAGCCATGAAGCGTCCGGCGGCGCGATCCAGAAGGAGGGGTTGATGCCGTAGAGGTAGAGATAGCTGAACAGCGCCATCACGAAGATCATGCCGATGACGATCAGCAGGATGACCATCGCCCACCAGCCGTGGGTGTGCGCGCCGGTCGCATAGGTCGGTACGCGGATGCCGGCGCCGATATCGGCGTCGTCGACCTCGATGGGCCGGTCGGTTTCCCACAGCCAGCGCAGCATCGCGGCGAGGCCGAGGACGCCGCTGACAATGCTCGCGGTGTAGGCCTGCACGGTCAGCAGCAGGAAGAAGCCCGCGGTGCCGACCGCCGCCCAGACGTGCCACATCGACGGGCCGGGCATGATCTGCAGATACTGCGGCTCGGCACGTAAGGGGCTGGTGACGATGGTCTCGCGGCGGCCGGTGACGGAGCCGGGGAGGAAGTAGCGGCCTTCCTCGACATCCTCGGCGAGCTTGGGGTCGTCCCACAGCGGCTCGCGGCTTGTCACGACCGGGATGCTGCGTGTCGAATAGAGGCCGGTCGGCAGCCATTCGAGCGTGCCGGCGCCGTAGATGTTGCCGGCATTGTCCTCATTGGCGAAGCGGAAGCGGCGGGCGACGTCGACGACGAACAGCAGCACGCCGGCGGCGAAGACGAAGGCGCCCACCGTCGACATCAGATTGGTGATCTCAAGATCGCGGCCCGGCAGGAAAGTATAGACCCGCCGCGGCATGCCCATCAGCCCGGTCAGGTGCATCGGCAGGAACGCCAGATGCATGCCGACGAACATCAGCCCGAACACCCATCGCCCGACGCGCTCCGACAGCGCGTTCCGGCTCATCGACGGCGTCCAGTAGTAGAAGACCGCGAACAGCGGGAACACCATGCCGCCGATCAGCACATAATGGAGGTGCGCGACGATGAAATAGGTGTCGTGCGCCTGCCAGTCGAACGGCACCAGCGCCAGCATCACCCCGGTCAGCCCGCCGATCACGAAGATGATGATGCCGCCGACGAAGAACAAAGTCGGGGCGTTGAGCTGCGGCCGCCCGGCGGCGAGCGTTGCGATCCAGGAGAACACCTGGATGCCCGCCGGCACGCTCACCGCCATGCTCGCCGCCGAGAAGAAGCCGGCGGAAATGGTGGGTATGCCGACGGTGAACATATGGTGCGCCCAGACGCCGAAGCTGAGGAAGCCCGTCGCGAGCAGCGCCAGCACGATCAGCCGGTAGCCGACCAGCCGCGTTTTCGCGAGCGTCGCCACCATCATCGAGACGAGGCCGGCAGCGGGCAGGAAGATGATGTAGACTTCCGGGTGGCCGAAGAACCAGAACAGATGCTGCCACAGCACCGGATCGCCGCCGCGCGTCGGGTCGAAGAAGGGCCAGTTGAGCGCGCGTTCGAGCTCGAGCAGCAAGGTGGCGAGGATCACCGCGGGAAAGCCGATGATGATCATCACCGCGAACACCAGCATCGCCCAGGCGAAGATCGGCATCTTGTCGAGCGTCATGTTCGGCGCGCGGGTGCGCAGCACGCCGACGATGATCTCGATGGCGCCGGCGATGGCGGAAATCTCGATGAAGCCGATGCCCAAGAGCCAGAAGTCGGCATTGATGCCGGGCGAGAAAGCCGTGCTGGTCAGCGGCGGATACATGAACCAGCCGCCATCGGGCGCGAGGCCGACGAACAGCGAGGCGAAGAAACAGAGTCCACCGATCAGATAGGCCCAGAACGCATAGGCGGAGAGGCGCGGGAACGGCAGGTCGCGCGCCGCCAGCATCTGCGGCAGCAGCAGCACCCCCAGTGCCTCGACCATCGGCACCGCGAACAGGAACATCATCACCGTGCCGTGCATGGTGAAGAACTGGTTGTAGGTCTCCGGTGGCAGCACGCCGTTCAGCGGCAACGCCAACTGCACCCGCATGAACAGCGCGAGGCTGCCGGCGAGCAGGAAGAACAGGAACGCCGCGGCGACGTAGTAGAGGCCGACATAGTTGTTGTTGACGACGGTGAGGTACTGCCAGCCCTTGGGCGCGCACCAGATGCGCTCCAGCTCCTCCTTCTCGCCCGTCGGCCGCGGACCCTTCGTCGGGAAACGGTCGTAGAGCTTGGGGTCGAAGCCGGTCTCCGAGGTCACTTGGGCGAGCCCATGTGATCGGCGAGAAGTTGCAGCTCGGCGCCGCTCAGCACCTTGTAGGGCGGCATGCGGTTGCCGGGCTTCAGCGCCTGCGAATCCGCGATCCAGCCGATCATCGTGCCGCGATTGTTGGGCAGGATGCCGGCGCCGAGCGTCCGCCGCGTCGCGACATGGGTGAGATCGGGCCCGGCGAGGCCGTTGGCGGGGGTGCCGGCGATGCGATGGCAGGCGGCGCAGCCGGCACGCTCGAACAGTTCGGTGCCCGCCGCACCGCGCGCCGGCGGCATCCGCCGCATCGCTTCCCAGCGCGCGAAATCGGCGGGGTCATGCGCGACGACGGTGAAGCCCATCAGCGCGTGAGGCCCGCCGCAATATTCGGCGCATTGCCCACCATAGACGCCCGCCCTGTCAGCCTGCAGGCGCAGCCGATTGAGGCGGCCGGGGATCATGTCGAGCTTGCCCGACAGGCGCGGCACCCAGAAGCTGTGGATGACGTCCGCCGAGCGCAACTCGATCTCGACGGGGCGGCCGACGGGGATGTGAAGCTCGTTGGCGTCGTGCAGCCAGACCTGGCCGCCGGCATCCTTGTAGGCGACGCGCCACCACCACATCTCACCGCTGATCTCGACACGGAAAGGTTCACCGTCAGCAGGCTTCGACAGCTTCGAGGTGAGCGTCAGCCCCCAGACCAGCAGCGCGGTCAGCACCACCACCGGGAAGATGAAACCGAGCGCGACGATCGCCTTGTTCTCGCCGAGGCGTTTCCTCGTCGATTCCTTGCCAAACAGCGCGATGTAGAGCGCGAGCATGACGATCGCGAACACCGTCACCGCCATCGCGATCAGCGCCCACGACAGCACCGCCACCGACGCCGCATGCGGCCCGGCGGGGTCCAGGACGGGCGGCGGCCAGCCGCGGAAACCGTCAATCATCGAGGCTGTAAAGATAGGCTGCGACATGGCGTGCCTCCTCCTCGCTGAGCGGCATCGCCGGCATGGTGGTTCCGGGCGTCAGCGCCGGGGCGTCGCGAATATAGGGAACGAGAACCTCCGGGCGGTTGGGCAGCTTACCCGCGATCAGCGCCTGCTTTGCGAAGCCGCCGAGCGCGGGACCGGCGCGCCCCTGTGGCCAGTCGAGGCCGGGCAGCACATGGCAGGCGCCGCAGCCGACCGCCTTCGCCAGCCGCAGCCCTTCCGCCGCGTCGGCGCCGGGCAGCACATGCCGCTCGTCGGGCGCCGGCTTGCACGCGCCGAGCAACAGCAGCGGCAGCAGAAGATAGGTATTTGATCCCACGTCGTTTCGGAACCGTCCGCAAGCGGCGACTGTTCCACTCGCGTGACCGGGCGCTCCGCTTTTCCTGCTCTGCTGTGGCTGACGCTGCTCGCCGGCTGCGGCGGCGCGCCCGCGAGCGATCCGTTCACGAAGACCGGCGAGCTGATCGCGCTGTCGGGCGGCGATGCCGGCGCGGCCAACGCCTGCTTCACCTGCCACGGCCTCGACGGACGCGGCGACGGCGCCGGCGCGCCGCGGCTGGCAGCGCTCGATGTCGGCTACCTCAACCGGCAGCTCGACGACTATACGCTCGGGCGCAGGCGGCATGCGCCGATGCAGGAGATCGCCAAGCGGCTGACACCGGAAGGCCGCCAGCAGGTGTCGGCCTATTATGCCGCGATGCGCTTCGAGGCCGTGCCGGCGCCGGTGCCCGCCTCGGCGCTCTATACCGAAGGCGATCCGGCGCGCGGCCTTGCGCCTTGCGCCACCTGTCACGGCCGCTCGGGCGAAGGCGCCGGTCCCGGCAATCCGGCGCTCGGCGGCCAGCCCGAACTCTACCTCGCCGAGCAGATGCGACTGTGGCAGCAGGGCGAGCGGCGCAACGACCCCGACAATCTGATGCAACGAATCGCGGCGAAACTGTCGGAGGCCGAGATCAGATCGGTCGCGGCGCACGCTTCGGCCCTTCCGGGGACTCGTCCGGCACCTCGGGAATGATGCCGCGCAGGATGTCGTGCCTGTCCCAGAAGTGATGCTTCAGCGCCGCGCCGACATGCGCGGGAACGAGGATCGCGAGCGTCCACACCAGAATCTGATGCACCGTCTCCGCCGCGCCGAGCACGCGCCACTGCATATCGGTCGACAGCGTGTGCAGCGGCAGCTGCGGCCAGGGGATGATCCCCGCCAGATAGAGCGGCCCCGGCGTCACCACCGCCGACCACATCGCCCAGCCGCTCAGCGGCAGGCCGAAGAAGCAGATATAGAAGGCGTAATGCGTCGCCCGGGCCATCCGCATCTGCCAGCGCGGCACGCCTTCGCTGTTGTCGGGCGCCGGGATGATCATTCGCCAGATCAGCCGGCCGGTACCGAGAACGAGGATCGGCAAACCGATCGCGCTGTGCACCTCGAACGCGTGCAGCTTGTCGCCGCCCGATGGTACCACCGCCATGTACCAGCCCCAGCCGAGCTGGAAGATCACCAGCGCCGCCATGATCCAGTGGAAGGCGATGCCGACCGGCGTGTAGCGATCACGCTCCGAATGCTCGCGCGCCCAGGCGCGCAGCCGCTCGATCATGCGCCCTCCATCATACCGCCGCCCGCCGGTCGTCGCCGAGCCAGCGGCCGGCGAGGGTCAGCGCGGCGATCAGATAGGCGGCGCCGCCGACCACCCACATGATAAGCCCCGCCGCCTGCTGGTCCTCGAGCGGGGTCAGCCCCCACAGCAGCGGCCCGAGCAGATGCGCGTCATAGAGCGGGCGCGGCACGAAGGTGAGCAGCGCGCCGAGCAGCCCCATCTGCACCATCGTCGCGAACAGCGCCGCCGCCCCGACCGGCGCGGGCGCGGCAAGCGCCGCCCGCCAGAAGCCGACCGCGCTGCCGAGGATGGTCAACTGCATCAGCCAGTAGCCGCTATCGTTCGACAGCGCCCAGCCGTAGAGGGCGGGCGCGTGCCACGCCCAGAAGATCAGCGCATGGCCGGCGGTCCACAGCGCGAGGTGCGATGCCGAGCGTGGCAACGCGACCGCGAGCAAGGGCGCGACAGCGACGGTCAGCAGCAGATGATGCACCACCCGACTGGCGAACAACGCCGAGCTGAGCGCGCAGAACGGACTGACGAACAGCAGCGCCATCAGCGCGAAACCGGCGATGGCCGGCTTGGAAAGACCGAAGCGCCAGCGCCACGCGAGCACCGATACCGCCAGCGCCGCCAGCAGCAGCGGATCAAAATTCCAGCGCGACAGCATCTCGGCCGGCCCGGGCGCCGCGCCGCAATAGGGCATCCATGTCGTGCCGGTCGCCAATCGTCCCTCCGCTGCTCGTCATCTCGGAACCCGTGCCGCGCGCTAACTGTTCCCCCTTCCAACTAGGAGAAGCCCCATGGCCAGCCAGCCCGACCCCTCGCCCGATCGCATCGACCCGCAATCGCCGCCCGAAACCCCGGCGCGGCCCTCGCCCGACGAAATCCCCGCGCAGGAGACGCCCGAGGTGCCGCCCGTCGGGCCTGACCACGATCAGCCCGACCGCGGCGTACCTGAAACGCCGCCGATCTAAGCTTGTTTACGACCTGCGCGACGGGGCGGCCTGAGCCGCTTCGTCGCGCTGATAACGGTGGAGCAACGATCGTCGCTGGCGCGTTGTGTCGGGTGGAGGAGCGTCCGCATGCACGACAGTTCGAATTTCAGTCTTTCGCGTCGCGATGTGATTGTCGGCGGTGCCGCCGGCGTGGCGGCAACCTCTCTCGCCGATCCGGCCGACGCGGCGCCGCTCGCCACACCGACCGCGCCGCCGAAGATGGCGGTGTCGCTGAAGGTCAATGGCGCGGCGCAGCGGGTGGAGCTGGATACGCGCACCACGCTCCTCGACCTGCTGCGCGAGGAGCTGAAGCTCACCGGCACCAAGAAGGGCTGCGACCACGGCCAGTGCGGCGCCTGCACCGTCATGGTGAACGGCGAGCGGATCAACTCGTGCCTCAGCCTCGCCGTCCAGCATGAGGGTGACGAGGTCACCACCATCGAAGGCCTCGGCACCCCCGAGAAGCTGCACCCGATGCAGGCCGCCTTCATCGCGCATGACGGCTACCAGTGCGGCTACTGCACGCCCGGGCAGATCTGTTCGGCGGTGGCGGTACTCGACGAAATCCGCCGCGGCGTGCCGAGCCATGTACAGGACGACATCGGCAAGGCCCCGGCGATGAGCGCGCCTGAGATGCGCGAGCGGATGAGCGGCAACATCTGCCGCTGCGGCGCCTATTCGAACATCGTCGAGGCGATGGCCGAGGTTGCGGGGAAGCGCGCATGAAGGCCTTCACCTACGAGCGCGCCAAATCGCCCGCCGACGCCGCCGCCATCGTCGGCCGCAACCCGCAAGCCAAATTCCTCGCGGGCGGCACCAATCTGCTCGACCTGATGAAGCTGGAGATCGAGACGCCGACGCACCTCGTCGACGTGCAGGAGCTGAAGCTCGACAGGATCGAGCGCGGCGACGACGGCGGGCTGCGCATCGGTGCGCTGGTCACCAACACCGCGCTGGCGTCGGACAAGCGCATTCGCCGCGACTATGGCGTGCTGACCCGCGCCATCGTCGCCGGGGCGAGCGGCCAGCTGCGCAACAAGGCGACCACCGCCGGCAACCTCATGCAGCGCACCCGCTGCCCCTATTTCTACGACACCAACCAGCCCTGCAATAAACGCGCGCCGGGCAGCGGCTGCGCCGCGATCGGCGGCTATTCACGGCAACTGGCGGTGATCGGCCCCAGCGACAAATGCATCGCGACCTACCCCGGCGACATGGCGGTGGGCTTGCGCGTCCTCGACGCGACGGTCGAGACGGTGAAGGCGGACGGCAGCCAGCGACGCATCCCCATCGCCGACTTCCACCGCCTGCCGGAAGCCGCGCCCGAGCGCGACAACGTGCTGGAGCGCGGCGAGCTGGTGACGCACGTCACCCTGCCGAAGCCTGCCGGCGGCACGCAGGTCTATCGCAAGGTCCGCGACCGCGCCTCCTACGCCTTCGCCCTCGTCTCGGTCGCTGCCGTTATCCAGAAGGACGGCAGCGCGCGCGTGGCGTTCGGCGGCGTGGCGCCGAAGCCGTGGCGCGTCGAGGCGGCCGAGAGCAGCCTGCCGCAAGGTGCCAAGGCTGCCGCGGCGCGCATCTTTGCCGACGCGCGCCCGACCGAGGACAACAGGTTCAAGCTGCTGCTCGCCGAGCGAACGCTCGCCGGCGTGCTGGCCGATGCGAAGGGGCGCTGAGCCATGAAGTTCGACGCCCCCGCCGGCCCCAATCTGTTCGACAACGCCAAGATCGTCGGCAAGTCGACGCCGCGCATCGATGGCCCCCTGAAGACGACGGGCAAGGCCCCCTACGCCTATGAACGGCACGATGTCGCACCGAACCAGGCCTATGGCTATGTGCTCGGCTCGGCCATCGCCAAGGGCCGCATCGTATCGATGGACGTCGCCGAGGCGCGCGCGGCGCCGGGCGTGCTGGCGGTCATCGCCACCACCGACATGAAGCAGTTGCCGAAGAGCGACTACAACACCGTGCCGCTGTTCGGCGGCGCCGCGATCACCCATTATCATCAGGCCGTGGCCTGCGTGGTTGCCGAGACGTTCGAGCAGGCGCGCGCCGCCGCCGCGCTGATCCGCACCCGCTATGATCGGGTGCCCGGTCGCTTCGACCTCGAAAAGCTCGCGCCGTCGGCGCCGCTGGTGCCGGGACGCGATGGCGAGCCCGGCCGCAAGGTGATCGGCGATTTCGAGGGCGCTTTCGCCGCCGCCGCGGTGAAGGTCGACGAGAAATACACCACCCCCGACGAGAGCCACGCGATGATGGAGCCGCACGCCAGCATCGCGGCGTGGAACGGCGACAGACTGACGATCTGGACCTCGAACCAGATGATCGCCTGGGGCAAGGGCGCCATCGCGCAGATCCTCGGCCTCGACCCGAAGAACGTCCGCCTCGATTCCCCCTATGTCGGCGGCGGCTTCGGCGGGAAATTGTTCATCCGCGCCGACGCGGTGCTGGCGGCGCTCGGCGCCAAACAGGTGGGCCGCCCGGTGAAGGTCGCGCTGCAGCGGCCGCTGATGGCGAACAACACCACGCACCGTCCTGCCACCATCCAGCGCATCCGCCTCGGCGCCGACAAGAACGGCCGCATCACCGCGATCGGGCATGAGAACTGGACCGGCAATCAGGCCGGCGAGGATGCCGAGAACGCCACCATGCAGACGCCGGTGCTCTACGCCGGCGCCAACCGGCTGATCGCCAACCACACCGCCGTGATGGACCTGCCCGAGGGCAACGCCATGCGCGCGCCGGGCGAGGCATCGGGGCATCTGGCGCTCGAGGTCGCGCTCGACGAGCTGGCGGAGAAGTGCGGCCTCGACCCGATCGAGCTTCGCATCCGCAACGAGCCCACGGGGAAGGTCCCCGGCAACCCGAAGCAGAAATTCTCCGACCGCCATCTCGTCCGCTGCCTGCGCGAGGGTGCTGCGAAGTTCGGCTGGGCGGCGCGCAACCCGAAGCCGGGGCAGGTGCGCGAGGGCCGCTGGCTGATCGGCCACGGCGTCGCCGCCGGCTTCCGTGGCGCACCGACGATGAAGTCAGCCGCGCGAGTCCGCCTCGACGGCCAGGGCGGCCTCATCGTCGAAACCGACATGACCGACATCGGCACCGGCAGCTACACGATCATCGCGCAGACCGCCGCCGAGACGATGGGCGTGCCGCTGAACCGCGTGAAGGTGACGCTCGGCGATTCAGACCATCCCGCCGCCGCCGGATCGGGCGGCCAATGGGGCGCCGCCAGTTCGACCGCCGGCGTCTATGCCGCCTGCGTCGCGCTGCGCCGCCAGATCGGCGCGAAGCTCGGCTTCGACGGCGACACCGCGACCTTCGCCGACGGGCACATCCAGGTCGGCAATCGGCGCATCTCGCTGGCGGAAGCCGGCGCCCTATCAGCGGAGGACGCCATCGAATTCGGCAAATTTCAGAAAGACTATAACGTCGGCACCTATGCGGCGCATTTCGCCGAAGTGGCGGTCGACGCCTACACCGGCGAGACGCGTATCCGCCGCATGCTGGCGGTGTGCGACGCGGGCCGCATCCTCAACCCGCTGTCGGCGCGCAGCCAGGTGATCGGCGCGATGGTGATGTCGGCGGGCGCGGCGCTGATGGAGGAGCTGGCCGTCGACACCCGCTTCGGCTTCTTCGTCAACCACGACCTCGCCAGCTACGAAGTGCCCGTCCACGCCGACATCCCGCACCAGGACTGCCTGTTCCTCGACACGCTCGATCCGGTGGTGTCGCCGATGAAGGCGAAGGGCGTCGGCGAACTCGGCATCTGCGGCCCCGGCGCGGCGGTGGCGAACGCCCTCTATAACGCCACCGGCATCCGGGTGCGCGACTATCCGCTGACGCTGGACAAGTACCTCGACCGGCTGCCCGCGCTTACCTGAGAGCGACGCACCGGAAACATTTGGCGCGCGCGCCGTTCACCTTTCACAGCCGCCCAATACGGCGGCGTTACGGAATGAGGCCCATGCCGAACCCCCGCCCCCTGCATTCATTGCACGCCATCCTGCTGGCGTTCCCGCTCGCCTTCTTCCCGGCGGCGCTGCTGTTCGACATCGTCTATCTGAACAGCGCGCAGCTGCAGTGGACGAATTTCGCGTCGTGGCTGATCAGCTTCGCGGTGCTCTTCGGTGGGCCGGTGCTGCTGTGGGCGGCGATCGACGCGCTGCGCGGCCGTCGCCCGCGCGCCATCGCCTATCTGGTGCTGGTCGCCGCGGCGTGGATCGCCGGACTGATCAACGCCTTCCAGCACAGCAAGGACGGCTGGAGCTCGGTCGGGACGATGGGCCTGATCCTCTCGGTGATATCGACCCTGCTGATTCTCGCCGCCGCCTGGGTGGCCCATTCGAACCGGGAGATCGCGCGATGACCGGCGCCCTTCGCTCCGCCGCCGCGCCGCTCGCGCTGGCGCTCGCGCTTGCCGCCTGCGGCGGTGATGGCCGCAATCTCGATCAGACCGGCGCGCAGCCGCCGATCCCCGAGCGCAGCGAGACGCTGCTCCCGCCGATGAAGATCGCCAAGCCGACGCCGTGGGGCGAGGCGAAGCCGACCGTGCCGGCGGGCTTCACGATCAGCGCCATCGCGACCGGGCTGAAGGTGCCGCGCCAGATCCTCGTGCTACCGAACGGCGACGTGCTGGTCGCCGAAGGCCTCGGCGGCGGCGCGCCGAAGCTGCGCCCGAAGGACGTCATCGCCGGCTACATCAAGAGCAAGGGCAAGACCGGCGTGAAGGGCGGCGACCGCCTCACCCTGCTGCGCGACGCCGACGGCGACGGCACCTATGAGCTGAACACGCCCTTCATCGAGAATCTGAACGCGCCCTACGGCCTCGCCTTCGTGAACGGCGCGATCTACGTCGCCAACCAGGATGCGCTGCTGCGTTTCGCCTACACCGACGGCGCGACCCGCATCGCCGGTGCCGGCGAGGAAGTGACCAAGCTCCCCTCGGCGGTGAACCACCACTGGACCAAGGCGCTGACCGCCAGCGCCGACGGGACCAAGCTCTATGTCGGCATCGGCTCCAACTCGAACGTCGGCGAACGCGGCATGGAGATCGAGGAGGAGCGCGCGGTGATCTGGGAGATCGACGCCGCCACTGGCGCGCGCCGCACCTTCGTCACCGGCATCCGCAACCCGACCGCGCTCGCCATCGAGCCGACCTCGAGCGAGCTGTGGTCGGTGGTCAACGAGCGCGACGAGCTCGGCGCCCACCTCGTCCCCGACTATCTGACCCAGGTGCGCGAAGGCGCCTTCTACGGCTGGCCCTACAGCTATTGGGGCAAGACCGTCGATCCGCGCGTCCGCCCGCAGAAGCCGGAGCTGGTCGCCAAGGCAGTGACCCCCGACTATGCGCTCGGCTCGCACGTCGCGCCGCTCGGCCTCAGCTTCGTCACCGGCGGCGGCTTCGGCCCCGCCTATGCGAGCGGCGCCTTCATCGGCGAGCACGGCAGCTGGAACCGCAAGGACCTCGCCGGCTACAAGGTGACCTTCGTGCAGTTCGCCGGCGGCCGGCCGGTGGGCAAGCCCCGCGATTTCGTCACCGGCTTCATCGCCGACGGCAAGGCGCGCGGGCGCCCGGTGGGCGTGACCTATGATGCGACGCGCAAGGCGCTGTTCATCGCCGACGACGGGTCGAACACGGTGTGGAAGGTGACAGCGGCGACGCCATAGCGCATCGCTGCCGAAGAATGGTGGCCCCGGGGCGACTCGAACGCCCGACCTTCGGTTTAGGAAACCTAAGCACCGCACTGGGGCGGCGCATATAATTTGCTAAATATCAGGTACATATCTTTCCGCATGTTGCCGCATGTGTGCTTATCCTGCTACTGCCGTGATTGTCCGGTGCTTATCCAGGATGCATATGCCCGCCGTCAGAATCACCAAGCGCGCTGTAGACGAGATGCCGCTGCCACAGACTGGCGCGACGCGGTCCTATCTGTGGGACGATCGCCTCAAAGGTTTCGGCGTTATGGCGACAGCCGGTGGCGCAAAAAGCTATATTGTCCAATACCGCATTGGCGGTCGCGGTGGTCAGACACGTCGGGTTACGATCGGCGGTCACGGCTCTCCTTGGACGGCAGAACGAGCTCGAGAGCGCGCACACGACATCCTGGAAGACGTCCGAAAAGGCATCGACCCTTTCGAGGCACAGCGCGTGCGGGTGGAACAGGAGCGCGCCGCAAAGCGCAATGCCGCCGACGCAAAAGTGGCCAACGAGCGGCTCAACTTTGCAAGCTATGCTGACAGCTATCTTTCGAAATATGCCCGCGTTCGTCAGAAGCCTAATGTCGCTCGCGAGACCCAGGGGATCATCGAGCGTGATCTGAAGCCCTTCTTCAAGGACAAGCTGATCTCGCAGATCACGCCGGCGGATGCGTTGGCGCTGATCGACAAGGTGCAGGAGCGAAGCAATTCCGCTGCTCTCAAGGTTTACCGGACCATGTCGACACTCTTCGGCTGGGCGGCGTCACGCCATGACATCTCGGATAGCCCTATCCGCAACCTGAAGCCGCCGCATGTCCAGCCCAGCCGCGATCGAGTGCTTTCGGATGATGAACTGCGCGCGATTTGGGACGCGAGCGAAGATCACCCCTACCCATACGGCTCACTTGTTCGCCTGCTTGCTCTGACCGGCCAGCGGCTGCGCGAGGTGGCGAACATGACGTGGGACGAGGTTGATCTGAATGCTGGTACTTGGACAGTCCCAGGCGCACGTACCAAAAATGGCGCAACGAACATCGTGCCATTGAGCGATGGCGCAATGGTCGTACTGCGCTCGATCTCGCGGGCGCATTCTGAAAAGGCGAGAGAGCAGAAGCGCGCTGATTTCGTGTTCACGACGACCGGTAAGTCGGCTTTCAGTGGGTTCAGCAAACTGAAGAAGCGCTTCGATGCCAGCGTGCACGCTAAGCTCGTTGAGGCGGCAAAGAAGGCCGGCGGCGATCCTGATGCGGTGAAGCTCAAGCCTTGGCGCCTTCACGACCTACGCCGGACAATGGCAACGGGGCTGCAGCGCCTGGGCGTACGGCTTGAGGTAACAGAGGCGGTGCTAAACCATGTATCCGGCTCGCGCAGCGGCATCATCGGCATCTACCAGCGCCACAACTATCTGCCAGAAAAGCGGAATGCGCTGGAGAAATGGTCGCGGCTCGTCTTTGAGATCCTCGCCGTGACAGGCGCTGGCCACAATGTGGTGCGATTGCGCAAGCAGCGATCGAGCAAGCGTTAGGCATGGCACATAGCGAAGACGAAGTAACGCCGCCCTCTGCGCAGCGCGACGACGAGGAGCCGTCCGCCTCGCCGCTAACGGCGGATCAGCAGGCCGCCCTCAGCTCCGACCTGCGGACAGCCGCCGCTGAGTACGCATTGGCGGAAGGCAACCAGGCTCATATGTTGCTTGCAATGCAAATGGCTGTTCGAGCCGTCACGACGACGTTCCGCCACTCGCCCGAACTCGCTCCGCTGATTGATCCCCTTGTCGCCATTGTAATGGGGATCGACCGCCTCGCCCAAGGTGCTCACGACGGCATCCTTCGGCCGATCAAAGTCGGCCGCAAGCCTAAAGGGGGTAGCGCGCAGTGGGTGGTTCAATACGGAGCGGTCTTAGCTTGCCGCTTCTTGATTATGAACGGCGTAGATCCAGGTTCGGCCAACAAGGAGGTTGCGCGACTCCTGACAAAATACAGTCTTCCAGGCGGGAAGAAGGGCAGCTTCTCTCCTGACACTGTCCGGGATTGGAGACTTGAGTCGGGCAGGTTGGGGCGGCTAGCCGACATGGGCCTGCGCATAGACGCAGAGCTAGCCCTACTCAAATCGAGCCGGGATTACTCGATCAAAGAGGCAAAAACGGCCGCAGACGAAATGATCGCGGGTCTCGCTGAGGTTCCGGGCCTCCGCAAAGTTTAGTTTTTACCCCCCACTTCATCCGCATCGATCTTCGGCAAGGTGACCGCGCACTGTCCAATTGGGGCAGGCGAGCGGAGGTTTACCGATGGCTCGCATCGATGAAGCATTAGATACGGCTTCAGCATCCCGCATGTGCGGTATCGCTGAGAGCACGCTCGAGAAATGGCGCGTGGCCGGAATGGGCCCGCCGTTCCTTAAGCTTGGTAAGCTCGTGCGCTACTCACGCCAAGATCTCGAGGCGTGGCTCAACGCGCGGCGCGTCCGATCGACATCGGAGCCCGTGCCAAACATCTAATTGAAGATACCACCTGCTCATCAGTGGTCGGTTCTATGACGGCAGCGCTGATGAGATCCGGGTACTGTGGGGCGAGGTCATACACCCGAGGGGCACCCTAAAGCCTGATGCCCTTAGACCTCCGGTCGGCGACGAAATCGGCCGTTAAGAAGCAGGCGATCGCTGGGGCTACGTCGAGCCGCCAGCGGGTCTTTGGGCTCCGTCCGGCTCCGGCTGAGCATGACGAGAACCAAGAGACAGGGGGAGCACCTCACCAATTTTGGGTGGGGCTGCTCCCCTCTGTCTCGAACTCCATCCTCACCAACTAAACATGAACATAGATAGAGGAGAGATTCGGTGATCACACACTGCGCGAGGTCACCATCGCTCGCTTCTCAATCGATCGCTCGACGCCTAGTCGAACCGCTGCCGCAAAGCGTCAGCGACCAGCTCCACCGCAGGCATCCGCTCGGCATTGGCCGCTACGCGCCGTGCACGCTTAGCTCAGGCTCGATCGGCGCCAGCAGTGAGCACTGATATTCCGAAACCAACGATGAGGTTTGCTGACCGCCTTTGGTGGCTCAGAGACAGGCTGGGCTTCCCCTATCGCCCGCACTTCGCCGCCGCGTTCGGCTTCACTGTCGCCGCACTGAGAGACCTTGAGGCCGGTCGGACCCAGCCCAGCCGATCGACACGCATTCTCGTCGCGGCGATCGAACTTGACCCCGATCTGATCAAACGTGCAGCGGCGGTTGTCCGTCACGAGCTCAATCGGTGACTGCGGGCCGCCCGCATATTATGACCGATGGCTCACGCACGCGTACGTCGCGCGCGGAGGGCAGAGGTGGGCTCAGCTCGTCGGAAACCCCTCGCCACTTGCTCTAGCAACGGCCTGATCGCCGATCAGGAGCCACGTAAGGCGGTCTTACCTATTCGCCCGTTGCATGGTGCATCATTATGCGGACAGTTCAGCGCAGTTGACGACGAAGCCATCTGAACAACGTTGCCAGCAGCCCGTATGCTTTAACGTCGCCATATCGCTGCCGACACAGCAGCCGGGCGCTTTCAGGCCTGAAGGCGTGGCCGTCCGCGCACCGGATCGACTGCGGATCAGACAGGTGCAGCGGTTGCGTAGCTGGGTACGTCCATGAGTTGGCGGAGCCGTATATCTGCAGCTCGACGTGACCGCCGCACACCGGGCAGGCATAGATTTCGTGCCCGATGATCGTCGTCATTTCACGATTCAGCGGCATCGAGCTGCCGCGTCCGCTCGTTAACGTGCACGCTACGCGACAACGATGCTGGCACGCGACCAGCGCCGCCCGCCGACCTATCGAGCTTGGTGGCAGCGAACTTCGCGTGGCTCAGTAGCGTTGCGTCATCTGGAAGATGGTCTGTCGGGAGATTTACGCCGGCACCCCAGATCGCGTGGGTCAGCCATTCTCGCTGGTCGGCATCGAGTGGTCCGGCCGTCGGTATGAAGGTGTAGCCCTCGTAGTCATCGAGGTAGGCGCCGACCGGTCGCGCAGGCATGGTGCCTAGCAATTCGCGCTCCCCATTCAAGACAAGCACACCGCCAGCCCGCGTCGGCGATTCGTCACTCGCATCGTCTGTCTCCTGAGCTCGTGGCGCTGGTCCATAGTGAAAGCGGCGGAACTCTTGGATGAAATTGCCGATCGCGCGGTCACGAGGATCAAGCGGTGGAACCAGCCGTCGGAATGGTGGCCAGGGCGACTTGTCTAAGCCAACCACGACGTTCTCGCTGGCGATAGCGAGATAGCTCCCCGCGCGGCTGAAGGCGTTGGTCAACCATTCTTGGTCTTCTCCGTCGCCATCATACCCACCGATCAATCGCATGATCAGGCCCTGATGATAGCGAATGTTATGGAGCTCGCGTTGAGCGAGCTTGAGCGCAGTCTCGATCCGCTTGAGACACGCCTTGCGCCGCTTCGCAGCGCCAAATTCGAAGAGAGCCATCCAAGCCTCCGTCGCGTCCTGTCCAGTGGGGCGACGGCTCGATAGCCGGATGTTGGAAACCTGCAGTGAACAGGCGCATACGCCTTTACCGTTGCCGGCTGGACATGCGCGCATGCCACCCGGCCGAAAAGACGACCGAGCTTTCACTGCAGGGTTTCCACGCCCCGGCTCGCCGATTTAGGCGAGCCGGGGCAGATTCCATCGGTTCGGGTTCAGATGCAAGAGCACTCTCAGCAAGTGCTTTCTATTGGCCTAGCTCAGCAGGGGCACCGTGCGACTTAACTCGCTTCGGCGGCGAAGGGTAACCAGACGTCAGCGATCGCGAAGGGCACCGATTGTGTCGAGTACGCGCACGATCTTGTCGGCGCCCTCGGGCGTCCTATCCCACAGTCCGCGCAAGCTCGCCTGCAGCTTAGTCCAAGCTGCCGTTTCCGCGTTGGGCTCTAACGCGGCTGATTCCGTCTCAATCCCTAGAACCTTGCAGATTTGCACAACGCTTTCGCTAATCCGTCGGAACTCGCCGCGCGTGATGCGGCCGACTTGACTGGCATGAACGCCGACGACGGCACCGATCTGCGTGTCTGTTAGCGAGCAAGCAATGCGCGCCGCGACAATCTTATCTCGCAGGATCGAGATCTCATTTTCAGTTGCCCTCATGCAAATTTGCATGTAGCTAAATATGCAAATTTGCAAGATGGTATATTATGGCGAACGAAATCCGCTTCTACCGAGCCAGCGAGAAACCGTATGGCGCGTTCAGCAATCTCTATCGGCGCGAAATCGTGTTCGAGGGCGAGCGCTTTGCGACGAGCGAACATGCCTATCAAGCGGGCAAGCCTCGAAAAAAAGCTGTCCGCGACTGGTTGATGACCGCACCATCGCCGGCCTTGCTAGCGATGGCCGCCCATGGTTTATACTATTGGGACGTCGCGCCAGGCTGGTCGACCAGTAAATTCGACCGCATGCGCGGGGTGCTGAGGGCTAAGTTCGAGCAACACTCCGACCTACACAATCTGCTGCTCTCAACTGGCAACGCTCGCTTAGTAGAAAGCGCCACCGTCGACAATGAGGTCAATCGGTTGTGGGGCGAAGTAAACGGTGTCGGAAAAAATATGCTTGGCCTACTGCTGATGGAGTTACGCGCAGAACTGCGCAGCGAAGCACTGGTGGCGGCAGCAGCCTAGGCCGGAAAGTCGCAACGCGCACGAGCCAAGATAGAGCGGACATAGGCAACGTCGCGCTGTTGAAACACGCCGCGTGCGCCGGCAAATGCACAGTTCTCTGCAGCAAGCCGCTGGCCAGCAGCGACACCGCCCATCAAGTCATGGATACCCAGCCTTGAGAGGCGCGGCGAAGCGCGCGCCAACAGCCAGTCTATCAGACCGACGCTGACCATGTCTCCCGATCCGCAGGTGTCCATTACTTGCTCAACGGGGTAGGCCGCGCTCCAGATCCGCTCATACCCATGACGGAGCTCGAGGCCATCCGCACCATAGGTAACGATCGCTATGGCGCCACTCGCCGCAACCATATCGTCAAGCTCAGGACCTAAACGATCCGACGAGTATTTAAGCACACTAGTGATTGCGAGCGCATCGGCGAAAAGTGAATGGTCGATTTCTGATGGCTCAAAATAGATGATCGCCCCACCGCTATTAGCTTGGGCCATGGCGCCCAGGATCGCCGGCGACAAGCGATCAGTGTAGAAAAGCGCACAATTTTCCAGCGCCGCCGTTGCCGATTGCAGCTCCTCATGTCCGATGGGTTGATAGCGAGGATATTCCTCAAACGTATCGCGACAGGTGAAGCTAAAGCTGTGCTGGCCTGAGCGGGTGTCGAGCTCTTGGCGCAACACCGGAGAGCGACGTCCAGCATGTCGATGGATGTAACGTGTGTCGGCGCCAGCTGTCTCAAACTCTGCCAGCAATTGCTCACCGATCTCGTCGAGACCCAGCGCGAGCACGGGTGCGACTTGACGGTGCAACATCGCAAGCGACACGAGCACGTTGCCGCACGATCCGCCTAGTGCCTCGGCGGTAAAATCGCCATCGGCATACAAGCGATCAAGCACCGTAAAGCCGGTACCGACAACATCAATCATATCACGCCGCAGGGTCATTATGTTCTCTTTTTGTACTCATTTCGGCAAAACTGTCGAGCCCCAGCGACAAGACGTCCATTCGAACGCGCCCGTCGTCCTCCCGTTTCACGGCCTGAAGTAAGCGCATAAGCGCCTCCGGGCCCGTAAGCTCCTTACCGAATAGCGTCCAGCAGCCGTCTCGGCGGTCGCAGACCGTTCCAACGCTTATCCCATGAGCGTGTGACAGCAACTCATTATCGTTACCATCACGAGCGCCGCTGTCACCGATGCAGAAAATCGCTGCGCCGTCCGGCAACGTCTGCCTTAAGCGATCGACTACACTGAGTTTACTGGTGCTAGCGGCGAAGAAATCAATACTGTGCCCTGAGCGCCTGAACCGAATGGTTCCCGACGCAATTGGCGGACAGTCAGTCAGAGCCACTGGAAAAGCTAGGCGATCAGCAAGGTTGTCGAGCTTGACTGAAATCTGCACGTCGCTGAACCGCCCCCCAAACGCTCCCAAAAATAAATCGGGACGCGATTCGAGCCAAGATAAGGTTTGCGCCAAATCGGGATCCGAGGGGGGGCGATCAACCTCGATGTCAACGCTGAGCTGCCTGACATAAGCACCGTTATAGTAGCCGATCAGCACGTGATCGTGCATCTCCGCCGGAAGCACGGCACGCAGCGCCTTGCCGCCGGACCCACCACGGCCTGTAGCGAAAGCGATTTTTACGCCAAGCGCATTGAGTCGTACCAGCTCACTGATTATCGCGGCACGCGGATGTCCAAAGCGTTCATCATCGGAAATGAGCGTGCCGTCGTAGTCAAAAACTATTGCGCCGATTTGGGCAGCCGCAAGGGTTTCACGTCGTTCGGCGCTGGCCGCCCGAATACAGAAGCGTTCTTCCGATACATCGTCGTGCTCAAGTGCGGCCGCCCGTTTGTGACGGACTGCTGGCCCGAACTGGCGGGCGAGAGCAAGCAGCCCGTCATCTTCGTAGAGCTTTCGCCCGAAATCGCCAATGCCGGGCTTTCCTGGATCGATACCGGTCGCAACACCGATCGCCTCCACGATTATCAAGCCTTGGATTATCCCTGCCGCCATACGCATGCGACCGGCATTGCCGAAGGTAAAGACATGACGCCGCAGTGCTGGCGGCAAGAACGTGTCTGCGCGCTCCCAGATGTCGGCTCCATCCTCGCTCACAAGACCAAGGATGATGGTCCGTTCACCCCGGTGATGTATCCAAGTGTGGCGACCGTGAGCGAAGTTACGCAGGTCGGTACGCTGGATTGGACACAGCGCGGCCTCCCAGACGGAGGTTTCAATCAGCTCAGCAATTGCTCGCAGCTGAGGATCGGCAACCAGAAGTAGCAAGTCGTCGCTACGTAAATCAGCGAACTGCGCCTGGACGGCTTGCCTGTTGGAGGGGCGCAGCAACTCGCGCACCCGCCCGATTACCGCTGCGCCGAGTGCCTCGCCCAACGGATCAACCGACACCAAATCGCTGGCGAATAGGAGCGCGAGTACTGAGCCAAAAAGTGAATGGGTGGCGAGAAATCCATCCTTGGCATCGGCAACCGGAAAACCAACTACGGTGTTGCGCGGATCGGCTGCGAGCAGTTGGGCCGCGGTTCCAGAGGGGTTTCGCGTCAGAAGATGAATCTGCGCCGCGCCGCGCGCGCGCGCGGCAACCGCGCTGGCAATGCTATCCGCGTTGTTGGCGCCGGCGCTGAATAACCAAACGTCGCTCTGCTCCAGGCTATCGTTTGCCAGCACAAACTCCGCTGGTGTCACGACTTGGGTCGCTGCCTCGAACAGCGTTTCCCTACATCGCGCAAAATACTGTGCAGTGATCGCCGAGCCGCCAGACCCGATCGCGACCGCCGGGCGATGCTGCCCTTGTCGAAGGGCCTCGGCGAGCAGAAGTACATCCGCGGTGGCGACCAACTCGGTGGTCCGCAGCAGCGTATCAAGCTTTTCACCGAACCGGCTCATCCCGGCGTGTCGCTCGCTGCGTCAGCGGAGCTTTTCCCGATCCCCATCACGGCGGGCACAATGCCGAGCTCGCGGTAAGCAGGCCCTGACAAAAGCAGGTGGACACGCATGTCAGGTGTGGCCGCGACGGTTGGACTTGCCGGATCGAAGTCATAGCGCACCGTTTCGATATACTGGACGGGAAGATTGTGCTCGATCGCAGCCATAAGGGCTCCCGCGGCCATCACACGACTGCCCACCGGGGAAAGGATGATCGATGGCTCGAATATCTGATCGACTGCATTGGAGTAGCGTTTAGTAAGGGTACTCAAGGTCCGATAACAATCCAGCGGGTTCGATTCGGAAACATAGACAAGATCGCGTGGATCGACCTGCCACTCGTCGACGAGCTGTGTCTCGTACTCGGCGATCAGCGCGTCCGCGCGGCGCGGATCGCGTGCAGGAAATGGGACTACCGGACAGATCTTGTAGGTCCCCCGGATCGACCTGGCGATCTCGGTAAGCGCGGACGAGCGTCCTTTGGCGAGCTGCGGCACCCAGATCTTCGCTACGTCCAGCTCGGCACTGCTTTGGTCAATACCTGCAAAGCCACGGACAGCCATAGGACGATCACCGGGTTCGCTGGCGATGGCGTCGTCCAACTCCGGGTTAGAAGCTATCATGATGTGGAACGCGATGCCGCGCGCTTCACAATATTCGAGCAGGATACGGGCGGCAGGAAAGGCGACGCCGATTGACAGCGCCGTCATGTCGAGCACCACGTCGGTTGTTTGGGCCGCCGCGTTGTAGCTTCGCAGGACAGAGGCAACACGCAAGCCGGCGATCGGCGCGTTGTCATCCCCGAAGATGTCGACCCTAGCGATTTCGCAACCAGGCACCAACTCTCTTAGCTGCGCCGCGTTCCGGTCGGCCGCCTCAACAAGCCTTGCGTCCGGAGTTCCTCGCTCCTCGCGGATAAAAAGGCCTGAAAGGCGGTCACCAAGGTGCCCGGCAAGCAGCGTGGCTATGCCAAGAGAGCGAGGGTCAAACCCCGCCGCGGCAACAAGCAAGCAATGAACGTCTGTTCGGCCGAAATACTCCTCGGCGAAAAGATCTACCTGCGTATCGAAATGGGCGACGCAGTTTTCCCAATGGTCGTGCGCCATGCTAGCCCCCCAGCTCGCGCAAATAGGCTATATTGCGTTCGAGAAAGCCACCTCGGCGCAAGGTAAGGCCATGAGATAGGACGACGACACCGCTGAGCTCTATGAGGCACCAGCTTTTGCCACCTTGGCCATAATCGCGAGTGACTTCTATTGCGCCATGAGCGACAGCATATTTGAGGATGAGCGCAAGCTCATCGTTTGAGGTGAGGAGTTTGCCCATCTCCTCCTCCGGAACACCGATCGCATTTGCTCCGGCGCCGAGACGTCCATGCGGGAGAAGCGAAACTTCGAGACACGCCTCTGCGATGCCATCGACCATTGCGCGCACATGGCGTGCAAATGGAAAAGCCCAGCCGTTCATGATCTCCACGGCTTTGGCTCGCATAACCTCTTGTTGCGCGTTCGCTGGAAGGGTCAACGCCCGTCCTCGGATCGCCTGAGTCTCCATACGCGCGACCAGTGCGCCAGCTAACTGTAGGAACAATTCGGCATTCTCGTTGCTAGCGTCGCACAGCGTGTCGAAGCCGTAATGGAATGCACGCCCGCTCAGTGCATGGAGATGTAGCCTTGCGGCCTCCGCGACAGGCGCATTTGCCTTGAGCGGGATCCGCGGCTCGGGATCGAAGTCCTCGAATAGAGAAACCTGCTGATCCGACACTCGGTTTGCGTAACGCGCCATCAGGACACGGACCATGGCCAAGCCGACTTCCGGCTCTCGATCGCCCGACTGAGTTCCCGCAAAATAGCTGGCGACGAGCTCCTCTATTGCCGCACGTCGGATCGGCGTCACGTCGAAGCGGCGCTGGTCGCGCTCAACAGTGGCCGCCAGTTCACGTAGCTTCGCTTCTGAGAGGCGCGGCGGCTCATCGGGGACGAGGCGGCGAAATGGCGGAAGGCTGCGATTACGGAAGGCGGTGACCCGCGGGAGATAGCGGTCTGCCATATCCGCCGCCATTTCCCGGAAGCGCCGCCGCTCCTTGTCGCGGCCTTCGCCGCCTTGCATGAATATGTCGACGTAGTCGCGGTCGGGCTTGAGATTGTGCGTGGCGACGCTGCGCGCCGAGCGGAAAACAGCACCCGGGCTGAGCGCATCAAGGCGCATCATTAGCCAGCGTCCAAACTTGATTTCCCGCCGCGCAAGCGCCGTGAACATCTGCTCGAACTGATCGGGATGAAGTGCGTGAACGTCATCGAGGATAGCGAGCGGTTTGACTGTTAGTCGCTCCCCTAGCCAGGGGATCTCGATCTCCTGGATACACTCGAAAGGCTGATAGGGATCAGTTGCCGCTTTCGGCAATTTGTCGATGTCAGGTGGCAGAAGGCTTGCGCCTATTGAATAGATCGCACGCTGCACTTCCAGCGCTCGGTCGCGAATGCCAGCCGCGCTCAGCCCCCCAATCTGCTCAAGCTGAGCTTCTGAGGCGTCCCTCGCGATGAAGCGAATATCGTCTAGGCGGCGATGATCACCATTTGTGAGGCCGCGAAGCAGAGCAAGCATGGTGCGAGCCTGCACAAGCCACAAAGCGAGCTTGGTCTTGACGCTATCTTCGTAGGGCAGCTCCCAAAAGTCTCGATATTCTGATTCCATGGGAATGCGCACTGCGGCGACGCTTGGCCTCCCATCTTCTAGAAATCCTGCCCCGGCGAGCGCAACGCTAAGCTGCTTGTAGGTTTCATTGAGAGGGTCGCGTAGGACTGTTTCGACGAGGCGAAACTCGGCCAGCATGGCCAGCATAGTTTTCCCGCTTCCAGGCGCTCCCACAATACGGATAGGCAAGTCGAAAATAGCAGCCTTGCGCGGGTGTTCCGCTAAAAAGGCCGTGAGCGGCGCCGGGCTTACGATTTCAAGGAAGGTGGTGTCGTCACGAATGTATTCAGTTGCGCGACGGAGAAACGGATTTGCCATAGTCAGCCGTGCCTATCACGTCGACGAAACAAGGGCTGCATCGCATGGCCGTTTTCGTCGGACGTTTCCGCCCAGAGCAGCGGAATGCTGTTGTTTGGCGTATTATGCTCAAGAATGAGCGGCAGCGCACAGTCGGCATAACCCATTTTAAGATCGGACTGCTCCGCCTCGCCGGCATGCTCCATCAAACGCAGGTATAGGTCGTGGTTATAGTATTTTTCGCATAGCGCGATTGTAGCGTCGTCACGGCCGGCGCTGAGCTTAAGTGACTCGGGCAGCAAAGTGCCTTGGGTTACGTCTATCGAACCAAAGGTGCGGTCCGCCCATTCGCTATTTGCGCGTTCGGTACGTTGCCGCAGTGCCTCGTGCGCCTGAGCCGTCGAGATATAATGGTGGATGTGCAGCGCATAGTTCTCAACAATCGGAAAGATTTTACCCTGGTCCTCAACCGCCTTGCGCGCGCCGATCAGCATATCGTTGAACTTCTGGAGCTTGCCTTTCCACTCGCCACCTTTGAATCGAATAAAGGTTGTCCCAGAAGCCGTGAAATCATCAATTAAGTAGACATGCTCGAACCGCTCGTCGCCAGCGTCGGCTTCTTTGATTTTCTTCGCGAGATCGAGCCACTTTTCAGTACCAATATTCATCATTGGTACAACCTGCTCCTGGGTAATGCGACCACTGTTGGCGCGTCGCATGATGTCGATGCGGCTACCATCGCTCATGCCTATGAAGAGCGACCGTCGCTTGATCCGCCGAAACGCAGCCACCCCTTCGCTACTACCCCATACCTCGTGCGGTTGAATGCCAGCCTGCTGAGCGGCGAGCCTTCGCAAGTGCGGGGTCACCGTTTCCGGGTAAAAGGCCTCGATAGCGCGGTAAAGCTCGGCGTTGGAAATATAAACCAGCCGGTGCTTGATAAAATTATAGGCTGCCTGACGGTCCTCCGCGTCGAACTGCTTGAGCCAGATCGCCAAGTTTTCGATGAAGCGCGATCCGGCACGAAAATCGCTGTAGCCGTCATATTTGGTGGCAGCCATAAGCCGCAGCCAACTGTACTCGGCCGTCGCCACTCCGTCGTCGGTCCAGTCCATAATTTGCGCTATTAAGCGCAGGCCGAGTAAATTCATCGGCCCGGCATAGCCTCATGTTCAAGCGTCATCGTGTGCGCGTCCCCCCGAAGAGATTTTCTAACGAGTTGCTCATCTTCAGCAAGTCGATTGCGCCGCGCACCGAGCGGGAATAGTCCGTTTTGGCGTGTAGCTTGTCTGCCATCGCGGCCGTACGCTTGCGTGCAACACGGAGGGAGTCAGTAAATAGGTACCGAACTGGGCTTATCTGGGGCTTATCCTAAAGCCTCCTTTGCGCAATCCATCGATAAACGCATGTTAATTATTGATTTTTTGCCTAGACCTTCGGTTTGAAGATACGAGGCTCGGTCGACAGCCTAGCTTCGGCCTGTGCGCTACCCCATCTCCTTCAGCGGCACACTGACATCGCGCAGCCGCCCAGCATTTGCCACCGCCATTGCCTCGACGAGCGCCTTGCCGCCCGTGAAATCCTTGATGCTGTTTACTGCGTCGACCGCCACGACCCGGCCAGCACGCAAATAGATCAGGCTGAAGCTGCGGCTGGCCGGATCTCCGCGCAGCACGGTCGCGTCATAGCGGTGGTTGAGCCCGGCGGTCTGGAGCTTCAGGTCGTATTGATGGCTCCAGAACCAGGGGAAGGCGCGGTAGGGTCCGGGCTGGCCGACGATAACGCCGGCGACCGTCTTGGCCTGGTCGATGGCGTTCTGGACGCTTTCAATCCGGACGCGTTCGCCGCCGGCATAGACGTTGGGGTGGAGCGCGCAGTCGCCGATTGCGAAAATGTCGGAAAGCGTGGTGCGGCAGAGCGCGTCGACGACGACACCGTTCGCGCAGTCGGCCCCCGCTTCGGCGAGCACGGCTTGCGCGGGGATCAGGCCGATGCCGGCGATCACGACGTCAGCGGCGATCTCCTCGCCGCTGCCGAGCACGGCATGGCTGACGCGGCCGGCGGCTTCCCTGAGATAGGTAACGCCTGTGCCGGTGCGAACATCGACGCCGCGCGCGCGATGCTCGGCCTCGAAGAAGCGCGAGATCGGCCCGCCGGCGACGCGGGCAAGCACGCGCTCCTGCGCCTCGATGACGGTGACCCGCTTTCCCTGCTTCGCCAACACCGCGGCGCTTTCGAGGCCGATATAGCCGCCGCCGATGACCACGACCGACGCTGCCGCCGCGACCTCGGCGCGCAGGGGATCGACCTGCGCGGCGGTGCGGATCATGTGTACGCCGGGCAGCTCGGCGCCGATGATCGGCAGCGGGCGCGGATAGCCGCCAGCGGCCCAGACGAGCTGACCATAGCCGATAGTCGTGCCATCATCGGTCCAGACGTGATGAGCTGCCGGGTCGACCGCCTCAACCCGGCGACCAAGCCGCAGCGTGATGTCGCGATCGCGCCAGAAAGCATCCGGACGAAGCAGCAGCCGACCGAACGACTTCTCTCCGCCGAGATACTCTTTCGATAGCGGCGGCCGCTCATAGGGGGGTACCGGCTCCTCGCCGATGATAGCGACGGTGCCGGCGAACCCGAGCTGGCGCAGGCTCACCGCCGCCTGTGCGCCGGCCTGCCCGCCGCCGACGATGACAACGTCAAAGCAATCCATCGATCCTCCACTGTGGCATAGGCAGGCTAGCGGGCGAGCGCTTTCGCGACGGCCGCTTGAACCGCACCGCCTGCGAGAAGCGCCTGCTGCTCCCGCGCTTCAGCCACAAGCTGCCCCTCCGCCTCGATCGCCAGCTTGCGATTGAGAAGCCGCTTGGCAGCCCGGACGGCCTCGGGGTTCATGACGGCGATCGATCGCGCGATAGCCAAGGCTTCTTCGCGAGGCTCAGCGTGAAGGGCATTGACCAGACCCAGCGCGGCGCCCTGCTCCCCGGTCAGCTGGCGCGCCGTGAACAGCAGATCCCGCGCAACATCATCGCGCACCAGATCGCGGAGCAGGAGCGTGCCGGCCATGTCGGGGACGAGACCCCATTTTCCTTCCATGAAGGACAACCGCGCATCCGGTCTGGCGACGCGCAGGTCGGCGCCAAGCGCGACCTGCAACCCACCGCCGAAAGCCACCCCGTGAACGGCAGCGATGACGGGCATCGGCAGCATCCGCCAGCCCCATGCGGCGTACTGAAAGAGGTTCGCCGCACCGTGTGTTCGGGCCGCCAGGTCCGCAAGCGGCGCCGGGTTCGACAGAAGCTCCATGTCGATCCCGGCGCAGAAGGCGTCGCCCTCGCCGGAGAGCACGACGGCGCGGATGTCCTGGCGTTGCGCCAACCGAGCGATAGCCACCGCGAGCCCCTCGAATATGTCGAGGTTGAGCGCGTTCCGCTTGGCGGGACGATTAAGCCGAACATCTGCAATGCCGTCGGCAACCTCGATCCTGATGCAGTCGGCCATCAGCCGACTTCCCCGATGAACCCGAGCTGCCCCGCCTTGAACGCCGCTTGCGTGCGGGTGACGGCATCGAGCTTTGCCCAGGCGTTGTGCATATGGAACCTGACGGTCGCGTGGCTGCGGCCGATGCGGTCGGCGATTTCGCGATCGGTCTTGCCGGTCGCCGCACCGCGCAGGCAGGCGATCTCGCGCGCTGTGAGATCGCAGTCGCCGGGAAGCCAGTGCCGCCGCCGGGTGACGAGCGTGTAGGTGGCGATGAAGCGGCGCGTCAGGATGGTCAGCGCATCGGCATCCCGCGCGAAGGCCTCGGACATGTCGGCGCAACGTCGATCCATCGGCGCAAAGACGCCGATCCCGATCTGGCCGAAGGGCAGATGCACCGGGACAACGATCGCCGATCGGGCAAAGGCGCCGCCGGCGAAGGCGGCGAGGTCGATCTGCGACAGTTGCGGATTGGGGTGGACGCTGTGAATGCCGGCCGCGTTCACCCAGAAGGGCACGCTCTCGTAGCGGGCCGCCTGCGCCAGCGGCAGGATCGCCCCGAAGCGCGCGGGACGTCGGCGATACCCCTCGTCGGGGGTCGGGCGGAACACCGACTGCGACAGGCTGTTGCCGGCCGCATCGCTCATCGAGCGCTTCGACGCGATGTTGTTGGTCAGCACAATGCGATAGCTGCCGCGGCGCCGGACCTCGGCGTGAAAGGCGCGCGCCGCGCGCGCGATGTCGTCAACCGACGCGACGGCAACCGACGCCGACATCAGCTGTCGATCCCGAGAAAGCGGCGCGCCGCGCCGGTACGGAGTGCCTCACGCGCGTCGGCGGCGAGGCCTGCGGCGTCGAGGTAGGCCGCCAGCCCGGTCTGCTCGATGCGATAGGGATAGTCGCTGCCCGCGAAGACCTGTCCCGGCGCGACGCGCGTTGCGAGATCGCGCAGCAGGTCGGGGCTGTAGACATTGCTGTCGTAGAAGAAGCGCTCCGCCGTAACCGAAGGGCGCTCACCTCCCTCGCCCGACAGCGCCCACACCTTGTCGAGCCGACCGAGCAGTGACGGCAGCGCACCGCCGCCGTGGCTGAAGCCGAGCCGCAGCTTCGGATAGCGCGCCATGACGCCCGCACTGATCAGCGAAGCGGCCGCGAGCCCCACGTCGAGCGGAAAGCCCGCACCGTTGACCAGTGCAGCGTCGGCACCCGTCGGCGGCGCCAAGGGGTGAAGCGCGTGGACGAAGATCGCAGCACCTTGCTGTTCGGCGGCGGCATAGAAGGGATCGAGGGCGGTATCGCCGAGCAGGCGGCCATCGATATTGCTGCCGATCTCCACTCCTTCCATCCCGAACACCTCCCCCAGCCGCGGCAGATAGCGGACGGCGCGGTCGGGATCCTGCAGCGGCACCATGCCGATCCCCCGAAATCGCGTCGGCGCCTCGGCGGCCAGCGCGGCGAGCGTGGCGTTGACGTGATCGCACATCGCCTCTGCCGCATCCGCGGGCAGCCAATAGGACAGCAGCTCGGGCATCGGCGAGAGGAGCTGCACGGCGATGCCGTCGCGATCCATGTCGGCAAGGCGGCGCGCCGCACTCCATGAGCGATCATCGAGCTGTCGGAACGGCTTGCCGTCAATGGTCAGCGTTCGCCTACCATTCGCCTCGCAGACCATGCACGGCCACCGCCGCACCGTGGCGTCGGGGCAATCGGGAAAGGTCGCCGGGCAGACATGCGTGTGCATGTCGATGACGCCCGGCGCGGGCATCAGCCGTGCGCCGCGATAAAGGCGTCGACCTGCCGGTTGAACGCGGCGGCGTGCTCGAGCTGTGCCCAGTGGCCGCAGCGATTGAACACCAGCAGCGTCGAGTTGGGGATGATCGCCGCGACGCGCAGGCTGTTCTCGACGTTGATAACCCGGTCGTCGCGGCCGTGGATGATCAACGCCGGCGTCGCGATCATCGCCAGCGCGTCGCCGAGCCGGGCGATTTCGGGCGCGTTCAGGCTGGGCATCGCGCCGGCATTGCGCGGGAAGTTCTGGAGGTGCTGCGGGTTGGCGACCGCGCCTTCGCGCCGCTGGGCGACCAGCCTGTCGGTGATGAAAGCGGGGTCGAACACCATGATGCCGACCAGCCGCCGGAAATTCTCAAGCGTCGGCGCGTGATAGGCCTCGAACAGCGTGCGCAGCCCCTCGCTGATGCCGCCCGGCGAAAAGAACTGCGGGGGTCCGGCAGGCGCGGGTGCGCCCATCGTGATCAAGTGGGTGATGCGATCGGCATGCAGGCTGGCGAACAGTTGCGCCGCCATGCCGCCAAGCGAATTGCCGACAAGCGCCGCGCGATCGATGCCGAGCGTGTCCATCAACGCCTTCACCGCGTCGGCCAACGCGACCAGCAGATGCTCGCCGCTGGAGTCGAGCGCGTCCGACTGGCCCCAGCCGGGGAAGTCCATGAGGATGATCCGATAGCGTTCGGCGAGCGGGCCGATGTTGGGGCTGAAGTTGCTCCAGCCGGTCGCGCCGGGGCCGGAGCCGTGGAGCATGATGACGACCGGCCCTTCGCCGGCCTCGTTGTAGTGAATGCGGCCGCGTGCGGTGTCGGCGAAGCGGCTGCTGTTCTCGGCGGTGATGGCGGTCATGCGGTATCCCCGAAAGCGTGAAAGATCAGAGCAGCGAGGTGATGCCGCCACCGTCGATCACGAGGCTCTGGCCGGTGATGAACGAGGCCTGCGCGCCGCACAGCATTGCGCAAAAAGGCGCCAGCTCTTCGGGCTGCCCGAAGCGGCCGGCGGGAATGCGCAGCCGCTTCTTGGCGAAGGCGAACTCCTCCTGCTCGTAGGTCGTGCCCTTCTCGGCCGCCATCTGCGTGAAGCGCTCCAGCGAGGTGGCGGTGTGAAACATGCCGGGGAGGAGGTTGTTCATCGTGACGTTGCGCGCGATGTAGCGCTTGCTCACGGCATGAACGAAGTTCAGCAGCGCCGACCGCGTCGGGCCGGACAGCAGCCGCGCCTGCCACGGCGCCTTGGCGCCGATCGTCGCGATGTTGACGACGCGGCCGAACCCGCGCTCCGCCATGCCCTCGAGCGTCGCGCGCATCAGCTCGATCGGGCCGATCAGCGTGGTTTCGACCGAGTCCCGGTAATCCTGCGGCGTGATCTCGAGATAGTCCTCGGTCATCGCGGGTGGGCTGCAGGTGATGACGAGGATGTCCGGCTCCGGACAGGCGGCGAGCAGCGTGGCCCGGCCGGCCTCGGTCCCATGATCGGCGACGACCGCCGTGACCTTAGCGCCCGTCTCCTGCGCGACCTGCGCGGCGAAGTCTTCCAGCCGCTCCCGGCCGCGCGCGGAGATGAACAGCTCGACGCCTTCTGCCGCCAATGCCTGTGCGCTTGCCGCGCCGAGGCCGGCGCTGCCGCCGGCGACGATGGCCTTGCGGCCCCGAATGCCCAGATCCACGATCGACCTCCCCCTGCCGCCGGCCATCCGCCGGTTCAGCGCCGCAACTTCTCGATCCGCCACCAGCCGAGGTCAACCGCCGCAGGGAATTATACATTCATGTAATTGCCCGCTTCGGCCAAATACGCGTTCTGTATTGCCGGCCTTGCGCTAATGATGCGGCAAGCCCGCGATGGCATTTCGGATGTCGTGCGACGTCTCGCGCCATCTCAACAGGGCAATCGTTCAATAACGCCGCACCGCTCCACTGGATGTCGAACGCGGCGGCTTATCGGGGAGGGCCTTTCGCGATGAATCAACTGGCACGGCATGACACAGACGTCGCGACGCCACAGACCCCCGGCAGCGACGAGCGCCGCATGCTTCTCGATGCCGTCCGCTCGTTCCTCGAGGACAAGTGGCCGGCGTTAAAGGCGGTCGAACTCGGCAGCGATGAAGGCGCCGTTCGCCGCATCGGTGCCGAGCTTGCCGGCATGGGCCTGTCCGCGCTCGGCGCCGACCGATCGATGGGTGGCGTCCAGGAAATCCTGCTCGTCCACGAAGAGCTGGGCCGCGCGGCCTGCCCCGCCCCGTTCTTCGCGACGTCGATGATCAACCTGCTGCTCGCCGGCCGAGCCGATGCGCTACTCGACAGCATCGCCGCCGGTACGGAGTTTCCGGCGCTGTCGTTCGGCCCCGAGGATGGCGACCGTACCGCGGGCACGCTGGTCGAGAACGGCGATACGGTCAGCGGCGAGCTTCGCTACCTTGATGCCGCTGCCGGCATCACCACCCTCGTCGCCGCGGTCTCGCCGACGCGGTTTGCCATCGTCCGGCTGGGCGACGGCGCCGAGCTCATCCCGACTCGTTCGGTCGGCGCCGCCGGCCTCGCCACGCTTCGCCTGACGAACGCCGCGGCGAGCTTCATCGACCTCCCCGCCGGGCGGCTTGCGACGGTGGCCCTGGTCGCGCGGCTGGCACTGGCGGCGCGCGCTTACGGTGCAGCGCAGCGCGCGTTCGAAATGGTCGTCGACTATTCGAAGGAGCGGAAGCAGTTCGGCCGGCCGATCGGCGGCTTCCAGGCGATCCAGCACAAGTTCGCCAACAGCTACATCGCGCTCGAAGGCGTCAAGCAGGCGATCGACGGCGCGGGCGCGCAGCATGACGCCGGCGACCCGGAATGGCATGTGCTCGCGACGGCAGCCATCGCCTTCGCGAGCAGTTCACTGCGGCAGGTGGCGCTCGAGACCCACCACGCGTTCGGCGCGATCGGCTATGCCGAGGAGCATGAGGCGCCGCGTCACTTCAAGCGCGTGCATCAGGACGTGCTGCGCATGGGCGGCGTCGGCCGCGCGCGTGCCGAGCTGGCGGCACGCTTCCTCGACGAGGGGCGCGGCTTCCCCGATTTCAACCTCGGCGCCGAGGCCAACGCCTTCCGCGGCGAGGTTCGCGCCTGGCTGGCCGAGCATTGGCCCGCGAGCCGCCGCGACGAGTGGGAAGCGCGCAACCGCCCGCACCATCACGATCGCGATTTCAACCGCGAGTTCGGCACGACCGGCTGGCTGGCGCTCAACTGGCCGAGGAAGTTCGGCGGGATGGACGGCACGCCGATGGAGCTGCTGGCGCTGCACCAGGAGCTGGTGCGCGCCGAGGCGCCGCGCGTCGGCTCGCAGATCCAGGCGGTGGGCTGGATGCTGTACGGCCGGCCCGAGCAACAGGCCGAATATCTGCCGGCGCTCGCCCGCGGCGAGGCCTTCTACGGCATGTGGTACAGCGAGCCGGGCTCCGGTTCTGACCTCGCTTCGCTGCAGACGCGCGCGGTGCGCGACGGCGATCACTATGTGATCAACGGCCAGAAGATCTGGACCACGTCTTTCTACGGCGACTACATGTGGCTCGCGGCGCGAACCGATCCGACCGCGCGCCCCGACCCCGCCGGCATCACCATGTTCTGCGTGCCCACAAGTACGCCGGGCTACACGATCAGCCGCATGGACAACATGTACGACGGCGAGTTCGCGCAGACCTTCTTCGACGACATGCGCGTCCCCGCCGAATGCGTCGTCGGCGAGGAAAATAAGGGCTGGCGAGTGTTGATGGGGGCCCTCGGCACCGAGCGCGGCATCGCCGGCGCCACGATCGTCATGGAAGCCGCCAACCTGTTCGAGCACGCCTGCGCCGCAATCCGTGCCGACCCTGCGCTTCGTCAGGACGCGACGGTTCGCGACACGATCGGCTGGCTGGCGGCGGAGCTGGCCGTCGGCCGTCAGCTCGGCCTTTACTGCTTCGAGGTGGCGGGCACCGGCGAGACCCCACTGCAGCTCGCGGCGGCCACGAAAGTATTCTCGAGCGAGCTCACCGAGCGGATGAGCGAGGGGCTTCAGGAGGTGTTCGGCATGGAGGCGTCGCTGTCGCGCGGCGCCGAAGGGGCGCTTCTCCACGGCAAGCTCGAGCAGAAGCTGCGCAACTCGCTGATGTACGTCATCTCGATGGGCACCAACGAGATCCAGCGCAATATCATCGCGCAGCGCGGCCTGGGCTTGCCGCGGCCCTGAACTTTCGGTCATGCCGAAGACAGGTCACGGGAGGTTGAGATGATGTCGCCGCTGAGCGGAATCCGGGTGATCGACTTCACCACCATGATCGCCGGCCCGCTGGCGACGCGCTACCTCGCCGACTATGGCGCCGAGGTCATCAAGATCGAGGCGCCCGAAGGCGACATCATGCGGTCGCAGACGGCGGCCGACGACGGCTGGCGGCGGATTTTCGGCCAGTACAACGCCGGCAAGAAGAGCGTGGTGCTCGACCTGAAGTCACCGGAAGGACGGCAGGCGGCGATCGATCTGGCGGCGGGCGCCGATGTCGTCGTCGAGAATTTCCAGCCGGGCGTGATGGCCCGCCTCGGCCTCGACTATGCGACGCTCGCGGGGGTTAAGCCGACGCTGGTCTATTGCTCGCTGTCGGGTTTCGGGCAGGAGGGACCGATGGCGCGGCGGCCGACCTATGCGCCGGTCATCCATGCGCACAGCGGCTTCGACATGGCGATGGCGCGGCTCGACCGCAGCGACGACGCGCCGCTCACCCATTCGGTGATGATCGCCGACCTGATCGCCGGCGCGAACGCCTTCGCCGCCATCCAGACCGCGCTCGTCCATCGCGAGCGCAACGGCGTCGGCAGCCATGTCGATGTCAGCCTGCTTGAATCGATGATGCAGCTCGTCGGCCTCCACTATCAGCAGGCGCGGGTCGGCACATTGCCGGCGCAGTCCAATTATCCGCCGCTGAAGAGCGCCGACGGGCATGTGAACATCCCGCTGATCTCGCCGCGCACCGTGCTGTCGGTGTTCAAGCTGCTCGGCCGCGAGGACTGGGTGGCCGAGGTGGTGGCAGGCGGCGCGGTACAGGCGCGTCGCGACGAGTTCATGCCGCTACTGCGCGAGTGGGTCGCGGCACGTAGCTCCGCCGAATGCGAGCGGGTGATGACGGCGGCCGGCGTCCCCTGCGCCATCTACCGTGCGCCGGAGGACATCTGGAGCGACCCGCAATGCCGCGATCGCGGCGCGTTCGGCGAGGTCGAGGACGCTGCCGGCAGCTTCGAGGTGCTGGGCGCGCCCTTCCGGATCGGCGACGCCGACTGCCAGGTGCGGCGACATATTCCGTCGGTCGGCGAAGACACCGACGCGGTGCTGTCGGCGCTGGCGAAGCGCTAGCGCTTCTCAGGGTTCCAGGCCCAGTAGCGGGCGACCGCGCCGGCATCGACGCGCAGATCCTCGCCGGTGATCATCGCCGCATCATCCGAGGCAAGGAAGGCGACCGCCTGGCCATAGTCGCGCGGGGTCGGCAGCTTCTGCATGGGAATGCCGCGCCGGTAATTCTCGATGCGCCCTTCCCACCCCGCCGGCAGGCTCATCTCGCTGCCCCAGCGTTCGGCGCGCGCGATCGCCTCGAGCGGATCGGTCGCGGTCGGGGTGACGCTGTTGACGCGGATACCGCGCCCGACCAGCTCCATTGCCGTCGAGCGGGTGAAGTTGAGCAGTCCGCCCTTGGCGGTGCTGTAGGCCACATTGCCGGGTTCGCCCTGATGGCCGGCGGTCGACACAATGTTGATGATCGCGCCGCGCCGCGCGCCCTCGATCATCGCCGCGGCGCCGAACTTGGTGAACAGGAACGCGCCGGTCAGAATGATGTCGACCTGCCGCCGCCATTCGGCGACCGGCATGTCGATCACGCCCTTCTTGTTAAAGATCGCGGCGTTGTTGACGAGAATGTCGAGGCCGCCAAACGCTTCGGTCGCCGCGCTCACCGCCGCCTTCACCTGATCCTCGTCGGTGACATCGCAGGTCACCGCCACCGCCCGGCCGCCGGTGGCGACGATCGCGGCGGCGCAGGCCTTTGCATTGCGCTCCATCGCGTCGACGCAGACCAGCGACGCGCCATGTTCGGCGAGTACCTCGGCGATGCCGCCACCGATGTTGGCGCTGGTGCCCGTGACCAGCGCAACTTTGCCCTGCAATCTCATGCGCGTCTCCGCTCGCTCACGCCGGCGGCGAGATCAGGAAGCATTTGGACGAATTGAAGATCCATGTCTCGACGAAGCTGGTGTGCGCTGGCACGCGGCCGAGCTCGCTGAGTGCGCCGGCAAGGCACATCCAGTTCAGCACCTCCTGCTGGCCACTCTCCTCGACTGCCTCCGGTGAATAGTCACGCCATACGCCATAGTCGCCGGTGCGCAGCGCCTCGTAAAGAACCAGGTCGGCGTCGGTGTCGGGATAGAGATAATGGGTCTTCGGCGTCAGGAACGCGTGCGACCAGCTCGACGACGAAAGGATGGCCACGCGCCAGGGCGACTCTTGGAAGAAGCGCGCGGTGGCGGCGCCGAGGTCGAACAGCCGCGCCGGCGTCGGCGCGGAGGGATCAAGCTCGTCGTCGGTCAGGCTGCGTTCGAAATCGGGGCGCCCGCCCTTCTGCACGATGACCCGGCGGCCGTAGCAATTGATGGCGAACGGCAGCACCGGATAGTCGAAGCCTTGCCGGTCGTAGTCGAGATAGATGATGCCGTTGGTGAAGGCATGGCCGAGCGGGTCGTGCAGCGGCTTGTAGGAATAGGCGGTGTCGAAGCCGTTGCGGATGAGATAGTCGGCCAGCTTCTTGCCCGCCTGCCGATGGCCGGGCAGCTTGATCCGCGTTTCGGTATCGCCCCACAGGTTGCCGCTCGGCATCCCGAACTCGAATGAATCATAGGCGCAGATGCAATAGGGCGGGATCACGTCCTCGCGGAAATTCTCGTACTGGTCGTCGCCCCAGATCAGAACGAGGTCGGGCTTGAAATCATCGAGCGCGGCGCGGATCTTGCGGAACTCGGCGACCAGCAAGTCGCGATGCTCGGCCGCCGCCTTCGTGCCTTCGTCGTCGCTCCATTCGGCTTGCATCGCCGCCGGCCATCCGCCCGGCTGCCCGAGCTCGGGCGGGAGATGCGGGTTACGCAGCATCGCCTTGAGGATGCCGGCCATTTTCTCATCCGGCCGCGCGAGCGGCGGGTAGTGGCTGCATCCGAGAAGAAGAACGTCGCCCATAGCTACTTTCTGTTACGCGCCGGCAGCGGGATGTCCGGCCCCGCGAGTTGATGGCTTCGTTCGCGGGGCCGGCATCTGCGCTGGGTCGATCGACGCCGCGCTAGTTGAGGAAGTTCGGACGCAGCGTCAGGCGCAGCCAGACCTCGCGCCCGCGGCTGACCACGGCGGAGAAGTCGGCGCGCTGGCCCGGACCGGCAGTACCGGTGGTGCCCGCGACGCCGGTCCCCGAAATCTGGGCGCCGCTCGTGCCGTAGTATTTGTTGGTCAGGTTCTTGCCGATCAGCGCCAGCTCCCAGCTGCCTTCCTCGGCGCCAACCGCAAGGCCGGCGTCGAACAGGAACTGCGAACCGCGCGTCATCCACGGCGCGGATTCCTGCGCGAGGTAGGAGAAGGACTGATAGTTGGTGCGGCCGTTGAGCTTCAGCTCGAGCCCGCTGCCCACCCCGCCCTCATAGTCGAAGCCAATCGTGCCCGACCATTTTGGCGCGCGCGGCAGCACCTGGCCGCTCAGGTCCTGGAGATCGGGAACGGTACCGGCGTCGGGGCTGTCGATGGTGCAGCCCTCTGCAATCGTCTGGCCGACCCAGCAGGTACCGAAGAACTCACGGTAACGCGCCCGGTTGAAGGCGAGGCCGCCGCTGAGGCTGAGCCCGTCGACCTGGTCTCGCATCGAATAGTTGAAGTCGACCTCGACGCCGCGCACCCGCGAACTGGCGGCGTTGCTGATGCGCGTCGTCACCGTGCTCGGATCGAAGGCGCTGACCTGCAAGTCATCGTAATTGTAGGTGTAGGCAGCCGCGTTCAGGCGAAGCCGGCGATCAAGCAGCAGCGCCTTGGCGCCGATCTCGAAGCCCTTGCCGACCTCGTCGCTATACGAATTGTCGATCGAGGTGACCGCCGGGTTGTTGATGAGCGAGGCGAAGGTCAGCGAGGTGATCTGGAACGATCCCGACTTGAAGCCTTCCTTGTACGACGCGAACAGGTTGATGTCCGGGTCGGGCTTGTAGGACAGCGTCACCTCGGGCGACAGATTGTCGAACTTTACCTGCGGAATGAACTTGTTGCTGAGGTTGACGCTCTGCTTCTTGGTCTCGTCGGTGTAGCGGGCGCCGCCCGACAGCTCGACACTGTCGGTTAGCTGGACCGACGCCTGCGCGAAGGCCGAATAGACCTCGGTATCGATGCTGAACTCCGCCGCGCGATTGTTGGTCAGCACGTTGGTGGTGCGGTTGAGCAGCGAGACCTGCTCGTAATCGTCGTAGGTGTCGTTCTGGTAGAAGGCGCCGATCATCCAGTTGAAGGCGCCGTCGGCGTTGTCGGAGAACAGACGCACTTCCTGCGAGAAGGCCTTTTTCTTACCGCCGAGCGCGGTGAAGGTCTGCGCGAAGCCGCGGTTGATCTGATCCATCGACGACTGGTCGATGCCGTACCAACCCGAAATGGCGTTGAACATGACGCCGTCGGTCAGCGCATAGTTGATGTCCGCCGAGACAACATATTGCTCGATCTCGGTATAGGGCACGCCATCGCGATAGCGCGGGTTGCCCGAGCGGGTGGCGAGATCGGCCGGCAGGTCCTGGCGCGTCGTATGGTTGTCGGCGCGGCAGTCGGTAAGCCCCGGCACCGCGGCGCTGCCGCCCGGCACCCCCGTCGGGCAATAGACGCGCTGCGCGAGGAACAGATTACCGAAGTCGCTGACGTCATCGAACGTGCCCTTCAGGCGAACGGTCAGCCCGTCGGCCGGATCGAGCAGCAAGGTGCCGCGAACAGTGGTCGATTCCGTCCCCGGCCCGCGCGGATGCCGCACGCCCGGGAAGTCATTGTAGACATAGCCCTTCTGGTCGCCGCGGCGCACCGCGACGCGGGCGCGAACGCCCTCGGTCAGCCGGCCCGACAGCAGGCCTTCGAGCAGATATTCGTCGGCCTTGAACTCATAGCCGCCACGGACCATCACCTCGGTCTCGTCCTTCGGATCGGCCGAGCGCAGCGAGATGATACCGCCCGAGGCGTTCTTGCCATAGAACAAAGCCTGCGGGCCCTTGAGCACCTCGACCTGGCCGAGATCCATCTGACCCAGGCGGACAACATGGCCATAGGAGATCGGCACACCGTCGACGTTGATCGTGACCGCCGGTTCGGCGCCGGTGTTGCTGGTCGGGCTGGCCACGCCGCGGAGCGTGATGAGGCCGCCATAGGCGGAGACATTCTGCTCGACGACGAGCTGCGGGGTCAGCCGCGCCACGTCGGTCACGCTGAGCACGCCGGCGCGGTCGAGCTGCTCGCCGGTAAAAGCGGTTACAACCGCTGGCACGTCGATCAGCTGTTCGCTGCGGCGGCGGGCCAGGACGATGATCTCGTCAGCCGAGGGTTCGTCATCGGCAACGGCGGGCGCTGCGGCCTCCGCCGGAGCTTCCGCCTCGGCGGTCTGCGCCTGGGCGGCGGACATCCACATTCCGCAGCCTGCCACCGCCAGCACAAACGGGCTCGCCCGCATCATCAGTCGCGACATCTCGTCCTCCCCGCAGGCGCAGCCGGTCGCCTGCGCCGGCGCGGACGTCATCCGCTCCGGCGGTGGAAACCACTCGCCTGACTTATTATGGCGTTGCCGCCTTTTTCCTGTGACCCCGTCCCGGCGCCACGCTTCTTGGATAGCCCGTCGAAGGCGTGTGTAAATTGAAAAGCCGCCCTGAAATGCAACTATATATATGTAGAATCCGAACGCGTGCCGAAGCTTAGGCTCGACGCCGGGCGCCAGGCAGCGCAAGCGCCAGAAAGATCACCGAAAGTGCGCCGCCGACCAGCCCCACGACCATCATGCCGTAGCCGAGCGCGCGCGGATCGCCCTCCCAGTTGCTCGCGAATAGCGCGACCAGAACCGGCCCGCCCGACAGGCCGATGATGCTCTTGAACATGAGGTTCAACGCCATCAGCCGCCCGCGCATGCGGCTCGGTCCATAGGTCTGCATCGCGAGCGCGGCGAGGACCGCGTTCGAGCTCATCGCGAGCATAAGAAAGCCGATCGCGACCATGGTGACGGTGAGTGTCGGCGCGAGCGCCATGAGGGCGAACATCGGCGCACCGATCAGGCAGGCGAGAAGATAAATCAGGATAATGCCGTCGCGGCGCCCGCGCTGCTCCAGCTTCGTCGCCGCCAACGGCCACAGGAACGATCCGACGATCGCGACGGGAACGCCGACGGTGCCGAACAAATAGCCGGCTTCTGCTGCCTCCAGACCATAGGCCCTCACAAGGAAGGTCGGCGCCCATGCCAGGATGCTGGCGCTGCACAGCGACCAGGCGCCGGTACCGACGAAGTAGGGGAGAAACAGCCGCCACTCGCGCTTCAGGAAGGCGAAGAAAGAGGCGACGCCGCCGTTGTCGTCCTGTGCCCGGACGTCCGACGTGATCTCGCGCGCCGGCTCGTCCACCGTCCACAGCATCAGCAGGGCCAGAAAGATGCCCGGCGAGCCGACGAGGATGAAGGCGATACGCCAGTCGCTGAGACCGCCGAAGCTGATATGCTGTGCGACATCGAGCGCGGCGCCGCCGACGACGAACGCGCCCGTGCCCATCACGGTGGCGACGACGCCGTAGACCGAAACCGGTAGCGCCCGCTTATGCTGGGGAAACATATCCGCGATGAGCGAGATCGCCGCCGGCGTCAGCACCGCCTCGCCGATTGCGATCCCGGCCCGGCACAACGCCAGCGTCATGAAGTCGTGCGCGAACGCCGAGGCCATCGTCGTCCCGCTCCAGAGAAGAACGCCGGCGACGACGATGAGCCGCCGCTGGAACTGATCGATCATCTGGGCGAGCGGCAGCCCCGCCAGCGCATAGACCATCGCAAAGCCGGCGCCGAGCAGGACGCCCATCTGCGTATCGCCGATGCCGAGTTCCTTCGACACCGGATCGACAACAAGCGCGAGCATGTAGCGATCGATGAAGGAGATGCCGTAGAGCGCGGCGAGGATTGCGACCACATACCAGGCTCGCGCCGCGCTGAAGCCGCCGCTTTGCGGAATCGGGGTCGGCGAAGATGAAACCACACTCGTCATATCGCTTCCCCTTCGGCTGCTCGCCGTTGATTAGATGTCGGCAGACAGAAAGCCGATCACGTCGCGGTTGAACCGCGCGGTCTGTTCCCATGGCGCCCACAGCCCGGTGCGGCCGTACACGTTGAGCTGCGCGCGCTTCATCTGCGCGAGCATGAACAGCCCGACATCGAAGCCGATCACGCGGTTTTCGCGCCCCCAGATGATGAGCGTCTCGGTCTCGACCTCACTCAGCCGTTGCCAGATCGGCTCGACGGGCGTCGAGCGGGCGTGGCCTTCGTGCGCCGTCGCCATGAAGTCGGGATCGATGCTTACCCGGTGGCGGTCGTCGATCAGCTCATCGGTGATCCGCGACTTGTCAAAGATGATCGTCTCGAGATAGCGCTGCATCTTCTCGCGGCTCGGGCCGGTGCCGCCGTAGTAGCCCATAATGTGCTTGGCGCCCTCGGTCGGCGCAGCCGCGAACAGCGACGGCCCGACCGGCGGCGCGACGACGATGAGCCGCTCGATCAGTTCGGGGCGGCGCAGCGCCATCATCAAGCCCGCCGCGCCGCCGGTCGCCAGGCCGACAATGTGGCAGCGGTCGATGCCGAGCGCGGTGAGCATGTTCTCGAACACGTCGGCATAGAAGCCGTAGCGGCCGGTGGCGATGGCGGGCTTGTCGGACTTGCCGTAGCCGGGAAGGTCGACGATCACCACGCGGAAATGCTGCGACAGCGCCGCGAGGTTCTGCCCGAAATTGCCCCAGCCGTAGGCACCGGGCGCGCCACCGTGGATGGCGAGCAGCACAGGCCCCTCGCCGGCCTCGTGATAGTGGATCCGAACGTCGCCGGCCTGAACGAAGCGGCTGGTCGACTCTGCGCTGAGCTGCACGGCTCCGCCTTCCATGATGCGCCGCGGCGCGACTAGAGGATGATCGAGATGCGGCCCTGCAGGCGCAGCGTGTCGCAATCGAGCACGGCGCGCTTGCGGCGGATCGCGAAGCCGCCGCCGTCCACCGGCCGCAGGTCGTAGATCGCATGGCCGGGGAAGACGTCGAGCCGGTCGCCGCGGCTGCGATGCACGACGAAGTTGCAGCGCACGCGGATCAGCCCGTCTTCGCCTGCCTCGACCTCGACGTTGGCGATCATGTGCCGGGTCTTGGAACGCGGAAACTCGGCATGCGCCGCCCGTTTGAGCAGGCGGATCGCCCGCTCGACCAGCCGGTGGTGATCGTCGTTGATCAGGAACAGCGACGAGTTGGCGTCGCCGTCGGGCAGGTCGGTCGACGGCACATGATATTCACCGTCTTCAGTGAACAGCGCCGACCATTCGGTCAGCCGCCATTCGTCGAGCAGCCGGGCCTCGCGAAACAGGAAGTCCTCGACCTCGGCACGGGTGGGAAGAACGGTCATGGGCCGACGAGCTCCTCTTCCGAACCATCGGTCACCAGCTGGTTCCAGCGCCGCCAGAAAGTGCGGAGCGCGAGCTCCTCGGTCTTCGACTGTTTCTCGAGCAGCATCCCGCGCGACACGTCGTTCCAGCCGCCGGAGACATAGCCCTTCTGGGCGGCCTCCAGCATCTCGATGTCGTCGGGCGTCGCAAAGCCGGCCGGGCCGAGGAACTCGACATAGTTGCGCAGGCGACGGGCGCGCGATTCCTCGCTCTCGCCGATCGGCGCCAGCGCCCAGCTCGTCACCACCATCCGGTCCGGCCCGGCCGGATAGAAGGTGCGCACAGTGATCGCCATGATGTCGTTGACGACGAGGTTTGGGAACACCGCCAGGTTGCGGTCGCCGGTCGCGACGACGGCGCCGCGCTCCGGCCCCAGCCGCTCCATGATCTCCGCCTGCAACGTATCGATCTCGCCGCGCGAGGCCTCGCCGAAGCCCGGCACCCAGCGCGCATAGGGCCGGCCCCACGGCACCTCACCGATCGACTCGCCCACCGCGTGGCCGTTACCGAGGTTCTTCACCCAGCCGACGTTGCCGACCTTGACCTGCTTGGCCGGCGCGCCATCGCGGCTGCGCAGATATTCGAAGTAGGTCGAATGCGTCGGCATGCCGTGGTAGCCGTCGATGCTGTTTTCCAGCAGCAGCTTCCAGTTGGCGTTGATGGCATATTCCTGGGCGCCCGCGACGATCTCCATGCCGTTCGGGCCCTGATCGGCGACATAGGCGAGATAGTCCGCCGACTCTTTCAGATAGTCGAGCAGCGGCTCCACCTCGGTATCGAAGCAGATGAAGATGAAGCCGCGGAATACCTCGAGCCGGGCGACGGGACGCAGGTTGAGCGAGCCGTCGTCGTTGGCGTCCGCCGCCAGCCCTTCGCGGCCGGGCATGCCGTTGAGCTTGCCCGACAGGCTGAACGTCCAGGCGTGATAGGGGCAGGTGAACGCCGGCGCCGTCCCTGACCGCTCGCGGCACACCAGCGCGCCGCGATGCGTGCAGACGTTATGGAATGCGCGAAGCTCGCCGTCCTTGTCCCGGGTCAGCAGGATGGGCTTGCCGGCGACGTCGCGCGTCAGGAAGCTGCGGGCGGCCGCCACCTCGGATTCATGCGCGAGATAAAGCCAGCAGCGATCGAAGATGCGCTCCTGCTCGAGCGCGAGCACCTCCTCGCTGAGAAACGCGTCGCGATTGACGCGGAAGCGCCCCGCGCTCCGGTCCTCGTCAACGAGGGGCAGCGGCGCGCGCGCCGACTTTGCGATACTCATCGCGAACACATCCTCCCTGCGCAATGCGGCCTCGGTGGCCTTCTTGCTTGGCGACGGACATGAAGCCCGTCTCTGCGCGGAGCGATACGTAGACCCCGAACGGGGTTGGGCTCTAGGGGGCGAGCGCGTCGAGATGCATTTCTTCGGATGTGTAAGTGTCGGCGTCGTCGCGCGGCGTCATTCGCGACAGCCGTTCATGCAGCGTGGCGACGATGTCGCCATGCAGCGCTGCCAGCCGGTCATCCGGCCCGATGACGTTAATCGCCATGACACGGCCGAGCCGTGGCCGCGGCAGTAGCATGCCGATAATCGCCGCGCCCTGGACATAGGTGTGCCGCGCGTAGACATGGCCCAGCTCGCGAACCTCGTTCACTCGCGCGATGACCTCGTCGAACCGCTCGCGCTTCGACGGGTCGGGCTGCTCGATGTTCACCCGCCGCACCAGCCGGTCGATGATCTCGTCAGTGCGCGCGGACAGCAGAAGAGTGCCGAGGCCCGAGCGCAGCAGCGGCCGGCAGGTGCCGGGGCGAAGCTGGACAGTGAGCGCCGACCGCGACGGCAGCACATGGATATGCTGCGCCTGCAGATCGCTCTGCGCACCAAGGCTGATCGTCTCGCCGGTCAAGTCCTGAAGCTCGCGCATGACTGCGAGAACTTCGTCGCCCTCGAACAGCTTGTCCGACACCCAGTGGCCGAGCGTCGCCAGCCGCATCGTCGGCATATAGGTGCGCGTGAAGCGGTCGTAGTCGAGGTAGCCTTTCACCACCATCGACTTCAGCAGCGCCGCCGCGCTCGATACCGGCCAGGCGAAATGATCGGCAACCTGCTTCAGCGACAGCGGCTCGCAGACCGCTTCGAAATATTCGAGCACATCGAAGGCGCGCGCCGCCGACTTGACCACTCCGACCATAAGACACCTGCCATGACTTCGCTGCCGGTAGACGGCGACAGCAACGACGAGGATAGTGCGCGCCGGCGAGCCCGGTCAAAGCGCGCTGAAGTGACAAGAGCGCGCAGCCGCCCGCGTTTACGCACATGTAGAAATGCACGGCAGGCGCCGCCGCCGGTGCCGGGCGCCGACCCTGCCCCCTATAACCCGCCCCCGAACGACATGATGGGTGGGGAGGTTTTCAATGCTGGGGTCGATGCAGAATTGGCCGTTGCTGGTGTCGAAGCTGATCGACCATGCGGCGCGCGCCTACCCGACAGTAGAGATCGTGACGCAGTCGGTCGAAGGGCCGCTGCACCGCACCAACTGGCTGGAGCTGCACGGGCGGTCGAAGAAGATCGCGCAGGCGCTGACCCGCCTCGGCATCAAGCAGGGCGACCGCGTCGCGACGCTCGCCTGGAACACCTGGCGTCATATCGAATGCTGGTACGGCATCTCCGGGATGGGGGCGGTCGCCCACACCATCAACCCACGGCTGTTCTAGGACCAGATCGCCTATATCGCCAACCACGCCGAGGATCAGGTCCTGTTCTTCGACCTGACCTTCCTCAAGCTGGTCGAGGAGCTGGCGCCGCGCTTCGAGACGATCAAGCATTTCGTACTGATGACCGACCGCGCGCATATGCCGGCGAACTCATCGCTCGACCTGCTCTGCTACGAGGATCTCGTTACCGCCGAGGACGGCGCCTACGACTGGCCAGAGCTCGACGAGAACACGCCGGCGGGCCTCTGCTATACCTCGGGCACCACCGGCAATCCGAAGGGCGTGCTCTACACGCATCGGTCGAACGTGCTGCATACGCTGGGGGCGTGCCAGATCGATGCGTTCGGCATCTCATCGCGCACTGTCATCCTGCCCGTCGTGCCGATGTTCCACGCCAACGCCTGGGGCCTGCCCTATGCGGCGGCGGCGGCCGGCGCGAAGTTCGTGATGGGTGGACCGAACAATGACCCGGAGACGCTTCACCGTCTCATCATCGACGAGGGCGTGACGGTCACCGCCGCCGTACCGACGGTGTGGCTGGGGATGCTGCAGCACCTCGAGGCGACCGGCGCCGATCTCGGTCGGGTCGAGCGGGTGATCATCGGCGGATCGGCCGCACCGCGGTCGATGATCGAGACGCTGGAAGATACCTATGGCGCCACCGTCATCCACGCCTGGGGGATGACCGAGATGTCGCCGGTGGGTTCGGTCGGCATGCTGTGCGCCGGTGGCATGGCGGAGAGCCGCGAGCGGCAGATCGACCTCAAGAGCAAGCAGGGCCGCGCATTGTTCGGCGTCGAGATGACATTGCGCGACGCGGACGGCAAAGACGTACCGCGCGACGGCGTCTCGTTCGGCAATTTGATGGTGCGCGGGCCGTGGACCGTCGACACCTATTTCAAGGGCGACGGCGGCAAGGTGCTCGATGAAGACGGCTGGTTCGACACCGGCGACGTCGCGACCATCGACCCGCGCGGCTATATGCAGATCACCGACCGCTCGAAGGACGTCATCAAGTCAGGCGGCGAGTGGATCAGTTCGATCGAGCTGGAAAATGCCGCCGTCGGCTGCCCCGGCGTCGCCGAGGCGGCGGTGATCGGCCTGCCGCACCCGAAGTGGGACGAGCGGCCGTTGCTGATCGTGGTGCGGAAAGACGGCGCCACGGTAGGCGGCGCCGACATCCTCGCCCATCTGCGCGACCGCATCGCCAAATGGTGGATGCCAGACGACGTCGTGTTCGTCGACGCCATCCCGCACACCGCCACCGGCAAGATCCAGAAGACGGCGCTGCGCGAGCAGTTCAGGGATCACCGGCTGCCAACGTCGCCATAGTCTACTTACTAGGTCTGCGAAGATCGATCACCGCCTCGTCGGCCTTGCCGCTGAACACCGAACGCCCCGCAAACGTGTCGCCGGTCTCCAGCTCAACCTCGTGGCGTTGGCGGTCCCGCTGCCGAATCCGCGTGGTGAACTCGGCGATCTCGTCCGGAGTGGCGCCCATCATCTCAATCGATTTCTGCCCGAGGCGGAGGGCGGATTCGAAGGTCTCGCGGACCTGGAAGTCGGCCTTGGCGGCCAGTAGCTCGCGGGCGTGAACGCGATCGCTGGAGCGGGCCAGCACGCGAAGGCGTGGAAACTCGGCTTTCAGAATCTGCACGATACGGGTCGCCGCCTCTGCACGGTCGACGCAGACCAGAACGAGCGCAGCATGCTCGACACCGGCCGCGCGCAGGATGTCGAGGCGCGTCCCGTCGCCGTAATAGACCCTGAAGTCGAAGCGCCGGGCGGCGTCGATCATCTCTATGTCGGTATCGATGATCGATACCGCATGGCCGCGGGCGAGAAGGAACTGACTGGCGATCTGCCCAACGCGGCCAAAACCGATCACGAGGGCACTGGCGCGCAATCCTTCGGGCGGGCCCTCACCCGTAGCACCGCTCGGCGCTTCGCGGATGAACCGCCCCAGTACCGCCGTCGCGATCGGCGTTAGTACCATCGAGATGATGACAATGGCCGTGAGGATCGCATTCTGTTCGCCGGTGATGATGCCCGTGGCCAGCGCCGCCGAATAGAGGACAAAGGCGAACTCCCCGCCCTGCGCCATGATCACCGCGCGCGTCAGGGCCTCGCGATGCGACGACCGGAACAGGCGCGCGACGGCATAGATCAGTACGCCCTTCGCCGCCATGTAGGCGAACACGTAGAAGAGAACGGTCGACCAGTTGGCGACAACGACGCCGAGGTCGAGCGACATGCCGACCGCGAGGAAGAAAAGCCCAAGCAGGATGCCGCGAAACGGCTCGATGTCCGCCTCAAGCTGATGACGGAAGGTCGATTCCGACAGAAGGACGCCGGCGAGAAAGGCACCCATCGCCATCGATAGGCCGCCCAACTGCATGGCGTAGGCGGCGCCGAGCACGACGAGCAGAGCCGCTGCGGTCATCACCTCGCGCCCCTGGACGTTGGTGAGAAGACGGAACATCGGGTTGAGCAGATAGCGTCCGGCCAGAACCAGCCCCGCGATCGACAAGGTGCCGATCCCGATCGCGGTCAGGTTGATGCCTTCGTCACCGGCATTGCCGGGCGCGATCGGTGCCAGAAAGGCCACGAGTGCGAGCAGCGGCACGATCGCCAGATCTTCGAGCAACAGGATCGAGACAATGCGCTCGCCGGCGGGCGTCACCATCTCCTGTCGATCCTCAAGCAGCCGCATGACGATTGCGGTCGAGGTGAGGACGAAGCCTGCGCCTGCGACAAAGGACGGCGCCAGCGGGAACCCTGTGGCCACGCCGACCAGCGTGAGCGCGGCGGCGCACAGCAGCGCCTGGGTGAGACCGAGGCCGAAGATGGCGCGACGAAGCCCCCACAGCCGCGACGGCCGCATCTCAAGTCCGATGAGGAACAGGAACATCACCACGCCGAGCTCGGCGATCCGCAACAACTGCGCCGGTTCGTTCAGCAGGCCAACGCCAAACGGCCCGATCAGCACGCCTGCCGCGAGGTAGCCGAGCACCGAGCCAAGCTTGAGCCGCTGGAAAAGTGGCGCGGCGATGGTCGCGGCCCCTAACAACGCCACGACGGGCAGCAGGTCGATTGCATGTTCTTCGGTGGCCATAGCGGTGCCCCTCACCTCTGGCGGCGCACCCTGCGGTCGCCGCGACGGCGGACTCGACTAACCGAGGTTAGCTTCGATCAGCCAAAGCTGCTTGTCGAGATCGCGCAAAAGGCCGGTCAGCAGATCCGCGGTGTCGGCATCGCCGGCGGCTGCAGCTTCCTCGATAGCCCGGCGCGCACGCCCACCCGCTTCGGCGATGACTTCAGCGACATGCGAGACCCATTCGGCCTCGTCCCAACCCGGGCTGTCGTCGACACGTGACAGCATCGACAGGCTTGCCGCCGTCCGAACCGAGCCGTCGGCGAAGCCGCCGAGGATCACGATCCGTTCGGCGACATCATCCCCAGCGTCGCGGACTTCACCGGCCACGCGATCGAAAAGCTCGTGCAAGGCGATGAAGCGGGGTCCCCGGACGTTCCAGTGCGCAGACTTCAGCCGCCGCTCTAGATCGATGAGGTCGACAAGCGTCACGGCCAGCAGTGCGACCGACTTGTCGCGAGCGGTGTCTTCGATGATGAGGCGCGACATGGCTATCTCCCGGTGTTGGCGTGGATGGCTGGGCGCGATCAGAGGGTGCGCCGATATTCCGAGGGCGTGACGCCCATGCGCTGGCGGAAGCGCGCGGTGAACGACGACGGCGTTTCGTAGCCGACTTCCAGCGCGATCTCGGTGATGCTCAGCTCATGCTGGTCGAGCAGTTCCGCCGCGCGGCGGATGCGCTCGTCGGTAACCCAGTCGCCCGGCGTCTGGCCGGTGGCATGGCGGAAGGCGGTGCAGAAGTGGAAGCGGCTCAGCCGTGCGAGTTCGGCGAGAGCCGCCAGCGAGATCGGCTGGTCAAGATTGGCGCGGACATAATCGGCGACCCGCCGCAGCTGCCACGGCGCCAGCCCACGCCCGGACCATTCCGGCACGCGCGGCGCCTGCGGACGAGCCGGCATGAAAGCCATCCAGCCCGGAAAAGCGGTTCCGACATCCTGTGCCGCGAAGGCGATGCTGGCGTTCGTCATGGCTCCCAATCCCTCTGCTCGATTGCAGGTTGAGAGTGCCGACCGCCGCGAAAACGAACGATGCCGGGCGGGGGGCCGGCCGATCACACTTTCGGTGGGTTTGCCGATCCCCCGATCGGTTGATTCCGTTGCGGACGTGCAATGATGTCCGGAATGAATATAATTCGCGGGAGGCCGTCTGGAGGGGAGATGGGCGCAACCGCGCTTACAGAGGTATTGGGGATGATCGCTGACAACTCTTGGGTCGAAGCGACCGGCCGGGTCTCGCCGCGATGACGGGCGGTGCACCGATCCGCCTGCTCATCGTCGATGATCACGCGATGTTCCGGGAAGGCATTACGGCCATCATCGCGCCGGAAGCCGACATGACCATCATCGGAGAGGCCTCGAACGGGGCGGAAGCGGTGGAGGCGTTTCGCAAGCTGCGGCCGGACGTCACGCTGATGGACCTTCAGATGCCAGAGATGTCGGGCGTCGACGCCATCACCGAAATTCGCGCAGCGGCGCCCACCGCGCGTGTGATTGTGCTGACGACGCTTGAAGGCGACATGCAGGCGATGCGCGCGCTGAAGGCCGGAGCCGCCGGCTATCTGCTCAAAAGCTCGCTGCGCAGGGAATTGCTCGACACAATTCGCACCGTCCATGCCGGCAAACGCTTCGTGCTCCCGCAGATCGCGCAGGAGATCGCGCTGCATGCGGCGGAAGATCCGCTGACCGCGCGCGAGATTGCGATCCTCGACATGGTCGCGGCCGGCAAGGCCAACAAGCTCATCGCGTGGGAGCTTTCACTGTCGGAGGATACGGTCAAATCGCATCTTCGGAGTATCTACGCCAAACTCGACGTCAACGACCGCACACAGGCCGTCACCGTGGCGCTGCGGCGGGGCATCATCTCGCTCTGAGGTGAGGCAGGCGATGGGGAGGCGGCGATGATGCTCCGAACCTTCTCGCGATCCGCGCGCGCACTGGCCGGCGTGCTTCTTCTTCTCGCGGTGGCGTCATCGATTCCGGCGCGCGCGGCGGGCAACGCCTTCGAACAGATCAGGCATTTCAGTTGGCAATCCGATGGCGCGCCAGCCAATGTACAGGGGGTCGCGCAGTCACCCGACGGCTTCCTGTGGCTCGCAACGGCGACCGGCCTCTACCGCTTCGACGGCATCAGCTTCGACCGCATCCCGCTCGAAGGCGGCGACAGCGGCCAGTCGCTGCAGGTCGCCTCGGTCGCGGCGGCGCCGAATGGCGACGTCTGGATCGGCTATGACTGGGGCGGAATGGCGGTCTATCGCGACGGTCACCTCCGCCCGGCCAACCCGGGGACGCCATCGAAGACCTCCGTCTATCTTACCGTCACGCGCGACGGTGCTCTCTGGGCGCGCGCACCGGGCGGCAAGGGCAATCGCCTGATCCGCTTCAAGGCAGGCCGTTGGACCGACATCGACGAGAGCTGGAACCTACCGCTCGGCACCAACACTATCGCCATGCTGGTCGCGCGAGATGGCAGCCTCCATCTCGTCAATCCCGACGGCGTTCGGCGGCTGCGCCCCGGCACCCGGCGCTTCGACTTCCAGCCGGTGGACATCGGCTTCGGGCCAACGATAGCGGAGGACCCGCAAGGCCGGATATGGATCGCCGATGCCGACAAGCTGATCCGCGTCGAGCATGGCAAGGGTGAGGTCGGACCGGTCACGCGACTACCCCACAGCGACCTCTACCGCAGGCTCCTCTTCGATCGCTACGGCGCTGCGTGGCTGTCCGGCGCCGAGGACGGCGTGCGCCGGCTGATACCCGAACCGGGCGGCAACCGCTTCCGAGTGGACGGAAGCCTGTTCGACAATGAGGATGGGCTCTCGTCCGACGTTTCGCTGTCGATGGTCCAGGACAGCGAGCGCAATATCTGGGTCGGGACGATCCTCGGCATCGATCGCTTCAGCCCACGCCGGGCGCTACGGGCTGCCGGTCTGCCGCTCTCCTATTCCTACGACATGTTCTCGGGCACGGGCGGCGAGGTCTATCTCATCTCGAACGAAAGCCTGTTCCGCATCGGCAGTGGCGGCCCGGAGCGGCTGGTCGGCATTCGCTCGGCCGAGACGATCTGCGGGGACCGGGACGGGCTGGTGGTGGCGACGCCCAACGAACTCTTTCGCTTTGCCGGCGGCACGTTGCGGAAGATGGCGCTGCCAGCGCTGGGCGGCGACCGCACCGGGCGCATCTTTGCCTGTACCTTCGATGTTGAAGGACGGTTGTTGCTCTCGGCCTCGCACAGCCCGCTCTACCGGCTCGAAGAACGCCGCTGGCGCGCCATCGCGCCGATGGTCGAGACCGCGCCGGAAGGCGCCTTACGGCATGCTCGCCGCGCCAACCGGCGGAACGCTGCTCATCTACCCGCGCGACCGCATCATGCGCGTCGCGGACGGTGCGCGCGAGACCCTCTGGAAAAGCGGCGAGCAGTCTATCGGCTTCATCAAAACGGCAGCCAAGGGACGCCACTGCACCTTGCTCGGCGGGCAGAACGGGCTGGGCTGCCTCGTCGCCCGCGAGATGAAGATTCTCAGCGCAGAAGCCTATCCCCAGCTCACCAACGTCAGCGGCATCGTCGAGCTGGCCGACGGCTGGACCTGGCTCAACGCGCTCTCTGGCATCATGCGGGTCCGCACGGCCGATCTGAGGGCGGCATTCGACGCGCCCGGCCGGCCCCTTCGCTTCCAGCCGTTCGGTGCTGAGGAGGGACTGCGCGGCGAAACGATGATGATGCACCCGCGCAATGCTGTGGCCGACCGCTTCGGCCGCCTGTGGTTCGTGACCAGCAAGGGTCTGGTGTCACTCGATCGCACTGCCCTCGACGATGCGCCACCGTCGCCGAAGGTCGCGATCAAGGGGTTGATGGCCGATGGCAGGGCCTATGATGTCGACGAGGCTGTCATCCTGCCGGTCGGCAGCCGCAGCTTCGAGGTAGCCTATACGGCGACAGCGCTGAGCGACCCCAAGGGCACCAGCTTCCGCTATCGACTCGAGGGCGTCGATACGGACTGGATCGAAGCCGGCACGCGACGCCAGGCCTTTTATACCAACCTGTCGCCGGGCGATTACCGCTTCCATGTTGCGGCGGTCACCAGTGCCGGCGCGGCGAGCGCCAACGGCGCAGCAATCGACATCGCGATTACCCCAAGCTTCGTGCAGACGCGGGCCTTCCTTGTGGCGGCACTCGTCGCCGCACTCGTCGCTGCCACACTGCTTTACCGGCTGCGGCTGCGTTTCCTTGCCCAGCGCTTCAGCGAGCGACTGCAGGAGCGGCTTGATGAGCGGGAGCGTATCGCGCGCGAGCTGCACGATACATTGCTGCAGGGGGTGAGCGGGCTCCTGCTCAAATTCCAGGGACTGGCCGCGCGGCTGCCGCGCGAGCACCATCTACGCGGCGAAATGGAGACTGCGCTCGATCGGGCCGAGGACCTCGTCGTCGAAGGCCGCGACCGGGTGCAGAACCTGCGCGCCGCCGACGAGCCGCGCGACCTTGAGGAGGTGCTGGCGCTCGCACTGGCCAGACCGGGGCTCCATCGCCCTGTCGATGTGCGCATGGTGCGTGCGGGGCGACCCCGCCTCGTCGCTGGCGGCGCGGCGGCAGAGCTCGCCGCCATCGCTGTCGAAGCGCTCAGCAATGCAACCCGCCACGGTGGGGCGCAAACGATGATCGTGACGATTACTTTCGGCCGCCGACAGCTCGACGTTACCTTCGAGGACGACGGCGTCGGTATCCCATCCGACGTGCTTGCCGCGGGCCGCCGCCCAGGTCATTTCGGCCTTGTGGGTATGCGCGAACGTGCCGAACAGCTTAAGGGCAGATTGGCCGTGCGTGCGCGGCAACCAATCGGAACCTGTTTGGCGGTATCGCTCCCTGCAGTCTCTGCGTACCCACGGGTGGGCGGTATATTTGCGGGTTACTGGCAACGCTCGTTGTCTTGACCGCGCATAGGCGGCGGCTCGCTTCCGCGAACGCAGGGTGCCCACCCGCCAATTCGGATCGATATTCGATACTTGGACGTGGATGAAGATAGGAAAGATTGAGGCAGGGGTGATTGCCCCCGAAGAGTAAGGAGAACTGCGGGATGCGAGGGATGAACGCTCGCCATGATCCGATCTGGCGCAGATCTGCAAGCTGCTTCATAGCCTTAGCCTTTCTAGGAAGTTGCGCATCTGGCGCTGGTATCGCCTACTCGACGGATGCGCCCCCGCTCATACTGGCGCCCACTGCCGCTGCCGGCGTCACCGATGAACGGGGCCGCTTTCGCCAAATCTTCTGCGCAATTCGTGAGGACCATGGGCGCGAGCTGCCGTTCGATCGGCCGTGTGACGATGCGTTAGTGAAGTTAGATGGCGAGGTGCGGGCGGAACCATCGTCGGGATGGAAGACACCGTCTCTCGCGAACCTGCGAATTGTCGTCATCCCTGGAATATTCGGCGAGTGCGTCGCATCCCGTGTCCTTCCTTTTCAGGATGCCGGCGCACACCTTAGCGAAGCGCACGAACTGGGTCGGATAGAATGGGTTCCGGTTGACGGCCGCTCCAGCAGTCGCCGGAACGCCGAGATCATTCGCAACTGGCTTGCCTCAAATCCGACGCCCGCTCACCAGCAACTGGTCCTGGTGGGATACTCAAAGGGCGTTAGTGATATTCTCGAGTTGATCGGACAATACCCGGACACGTTGCCGGACGGCACCCGCATCGTCAGCGTCGCCGGAGTGATCGCGGGCACACCGCTCGCCGACAACTGGGAGGCTCGCTATCAAGCTGTCAGCTGGCTGCCGTTTCCAACATGCAAGCCGGGTGACGGAGAAGGAGTTTCAAGCCTGACCCGGCGCGAACGACTGAGGTGGTTGGCGGCGAATAAATTGCCGCAACGCTATCGGTACTATTCGTTGCCGGCCTTCGCTGAGCGCCGCTCGATCTCGCGGATCCTCAAGCCCTTTCACAAGCAGCTTTCTTCGATTGATGAGCGAAACGACGGGCAAGTGGTGTTCCATGACGGTATATTTCCCGGCGGGAGCTTGCTGGGTTACGCTCATGCCGACCATTGGGCCGTCACCTTACCCATGGACAAAGGCATTCCAGCTGGGCGGCTTGTCGTTGATCGCAATTCGTTTCCGCGAACTGTCCTTCTTGAGGCTATCCTGAGCGTCATTGTGGAGGACGGTGCCGCCGCGCCTCGGGATCAATAGGGTTTGGGCTGCCGCGCTTCGACCGCCGCCGCCTCAAGCCCCACGCATACGCCACGTTTGGTCTCGCCTTTGACGAAGGCAGAGAGGTTTTCCCAGATCGATTTGAGGTCCGCATCTTTGAAGCCGTGGTAGCTATTGGGGACAGCTCGCTTGATGCCCAACGCAGCCCAACCGGTCTGAGCAGAATCCGCGCCGACAGGCCGCGGAAAATGATAGGCTAACAGATCGGCTTCGATCGCTCGGCAGGAAGTTGTAGCTGGCCTGATAACCTCATATCGAAGTCCACCATCTGTCTCTGACGCGACATTCCACCTGAGCACGGCCGACAGGCTAGGATGGTCGGTCGTTGACCCTACGTTCAACTCTTTAATTGCCGGCCGATCTCCAGGCCGACAGAAGATAGTGCCGCACTGCAAGCTAAACGGCGTCCGAAAAACGCCAAGGCCTTGAGCGTGCGTATGCGCTGAAACAGCATAAGCATCGGCTTGCAGCGGCGTAGCGTCGTCGCGCGTAAAGAGATTCATGAACTGCTGCGATTTCTTGGAAATCGCACCGACTCCCGGGAGCTTCTTGCGCAGCGCTTCTACATCGTAGTGCATCAAGGCGATCCGCATATCGACCCGCCGAGCCACGTGACCTTCAAACCAGCCCGTCTGTGAGATGATGCCATTACGGGGCGCTCCGAAAGACATAGCGCCTCGCAGGCCCTCGAACTCATGCCCTAGTGCGCTTGAACTGCTCACACCCAGATAGTCGTTGGTATCAAGGAGCAGATATTGGATATTCCTGCCGCTGGCTCGATGGTCGACCACCGCCGCAAGATAGCACCCCCACTGCCTTTGTTGATTTTCGCCTGCCTCACAGTGAGCCCGCGTCGCGGACGGGTCCGTGAAGCTAGATTGGTAGACCCAATCGCCGGCAATCTCAGTGTTACCCCGATTGAAACGGTCCACCGCCTCGATAACGTCAAACTTGGCAAGCGGTGGGTTCGGCTGCGAAGCGCTGTGTGCGCAAAGGCTTTGTCGATGTGTGGTGCTCGACGTGTTGCCTGCTCCGAGGAAATCGTGGTTCCCAAGCACGAAGAAGACCGGAACTCCCGCCTCGCGCCGAAAGGTATCGAGAATTGCTAGAACGCCCTGGCTGTGAAGCGGAAGCTGCTTGCGCACCTCCATCGTTGCTGACAGGCCGGCTGTAAATTCATCGGTGCAACCGTGGTTTGCTCCATCTCCAAGATAAAAGATCGCTCGAGCTCCCGATAACCGTTGGGCTTCGAGATGTGCCAAAAGTAGATAGCGCGACGTCCAATCGAGCGCTGGCGGCCGTATGGTCACCTTGATGATCTTATCGGCCAGCTGCTGCCGGTAGAGATTGGTAACGGACCAAGCAGGCAGCGACTGGAGCTGAGAGTCTGCGATCAGACCAACTGCCGGATCGCCGGGGGCCGGCTGGCCAGTAGCGGGTAATATCTGCCGCGATAGCTCCACAGTTCGGTGCGAACACGCGCTCAGAAGCATAACAAAGACTATAAGAAGGGATGTTCCAACCTTCATTCCCTGCCCTCCCCCAATACTATATCCGGCCGATCGCCCTGTGCCGCCCTCGCGTTGTTTCCAGCGGCCGCGGCTGACATCACCCATTTCGCACCACCGCGAAGGAAGGAAATACTGACTGCCTCGTCGCGCCTCGTGAAGCGCCACATACTACGGTCAGTATTGGCAACAGAGGCAGGGAGCCGCGTTGGCTCTAGCTCCATAGAGAACCAATCACCCGTCTGGGTGACTCCACGACCACCCTAGCGAGATTGAGCAACTCTTGCCGGTAAGCGACATGACCGGGTTCGCAACAGGTGGCTAGCCGCAACAATGGCAGACAAGATTAGAATACTGGTGGTCGACGATCATCCGATGCTTCGCGAAGGTGTCGTTGCGATCGTGAGCTCGGAGCCCGACATGCACGTGGTGGGCGAGGCCTCAAGCGGGCTCGAAGGTATCGAGCTGTTCAGGCAGCTCGGACCCGACGTCACATTGATGGACCTCCAGATGCCCGGGATGGACGGCGTAGAGGCGATCGAGCGGCTCCGTGCCGAAGCGCCAAACGCGCGTTTCCTGGTGCTGACCACTTTTGCCGGCGACACGCAGGCGCTGCGCGCGCTCCGCGCCGGCGCGGCCGGCTATCTGCTCAAGAGCGGTTTGCGGCGCGAGCTGATCGACGCGATCCGCGCCGTCCACAGCGGCTGCCGGGCCGTCGCGCCCGCGGTCGCGCAGGAAATCGCGCTTCACGCCGCCGAGGAGCCGCTAAGCGACCGCGAGGTAGCGGTCCTCATCGAGGTCGCCAACGGGCGCGCAAACAAGGAAATCGCGCGGGCGCTGTCGATCACCGAGGACACGGTGAAGTCACATCTGAAGAGCATCTATGCCAAGCTCGGCGTCGATGATCGCGCGCATGCCGTCACCGTCGCGAACCGGCGCGGCATCATTTCGATCTGATCGGCCGCGCGGCATCGCAAGATCGCGATAGTCGCCGAAATCCGCGAACGGCAGCCCCCAGATACGCCGCCTATTCCTTTGCCTGTCCACATTGGAAGGAAAGGATTGATCACATGAATACCTGGCTCATCACCGGTGCCTCGCGCGGTTTCGGCCTGCGCATCGCCCGCCTCGCGCTTGCGCAGGGCGACAATGTCGTCGCCACCGCCCGCCGCGCCGACGCCATCGTCGAAGCCCTCGGCGAGCATCCCAATCTGCTGGCGGTCGCGCTCGACGTGACCGACGAGGCGCAGGCCCGCGCCGCCGCTTCCGCTGCTGTGGAGCGTTTCGGCGCGATCGACGTGCTGCTCAATAACGCCGGTTTCGGCCTGCTTGGCGCGGTCGAAGAGGCGAGCGGCGCCGATGTCGAACGCCTATACCGCACCAACGTGTTCGGGCTTCTCGACGTGACCCGCGCAGTGCTGCCCTACATGCGCGCGCGGCGTTCGGGCCGCATCCTCAACATCTCGTCGATCGGCGGCTATCGCGGTGCGGCGGGCTTCGGCGTCTATTCCTCCACCAAGTTTGCGGTGGAAGGGCTGTCGGAGGCGCTGCATGCCGAGCTCGCCCCGCTCGGCATCCATGTGACGGTTATCGAGCCCGGCTATTTCCGCACCGACTTCCTCGACGCCAGCTCGCTGTCGGTAAGCAGCGAACGCATCGAGGATTACAACGCGACGGCCGGCGCGGTCCGCGGTCACGCCGTCAACCTGAACCACGGCCAGCCCGGCGACCCCGACAAGCTGGCGCGCGTCATCGTCGATTTCGCAGCTGCGGCTAACCCGCCGGTGCGCCTGCCGCTTGGCAGCGACACTGTCGCCGCGATCGAGGCGAAGCACGCATCGGATGCTGCCATCCTCGCCGACTGGCGCCGCGTTTCGGTGTCGACCGACTTCGCCGCCGCCTGATCCCCTTCCCCCCCAAACTCGCCCCGGTCGCTTTTCCTCCAAGCGATCGGGGCGCTCTGTTTCCAGCGGCGATTTCGCGTTAGGCTGGCGCCAACACAGCCACGCCGGGAACGCACGATGGGGGCGGAAACGGGCATATTGGGCAGCGCGCCGGACGCGCTGGCTCGCATCCTCGACCAGGCGCCGCCGGTCGTCGAGGATGCGCTGCGCGGACAGACCCGGCTGACAGGCCCCTGGGGTCACGGCGCGCTTCACGATCACCTTCCCGCGATGGAAGGCCATGTGATCATCACCTATTATGGCGAGCCGCAGGACATCGTCTGGCGCCGGGGCGCCGAGCGACTGGCGGGTGCCACGCGCAGCGGCACGATCACCATCATCCCCGAGGGCCATGAAGGGCGCTGGGACATCGCCGGTCCGATCGGCGTCAGCCATGTCTTCCTGTCCCGCGAGCGGCTGCGCGATTGCGCTGATCAGTTGGCCGGCGGTCGCCCGGTCGAGTTGCTTTCGCGGGTTGGCTTCGAAGATCCGGCGGCGGCCCGCATCATGGAATTGCTCGGCCGCGACGCCGCGGTCGCTGACATCTCCGCGCGGCTGTTCGTTGAGCAGGCCACCGACTTGCTCGTGACCCAACTGATCCGCGGCCACTCGTCGTTCGCCGCGTTACAGCAGCAAGCGCGGCGCGGGCTTGCCGATTGGCAGGTTCGCAAGGTGACGGCCTACATGCGCGACCATCTCGACGAACCGATTGGCCTTGATGCGCTGGCCGATCTGATCGGCCTCAGCCGATTTCATTTCTGCACTGCCTTTCGCCAGGCGACGGGCAGCACGCCGCACAACTGGCTGGTCGGGCTGCGCATCGAGCAGGCGCGACGTCTGCTGGCCGATCGGGAGCTGCCAATTACGGAGGTCGCGCTGGCCGTCGGCTATGAGACGCCGTCGTCGTTCGCGGCGAGCTTTCGCAAGCTGGTCGGCGTCACGCCAAGCGGCTTTCGTCAGCGGATCTAGAACCACGGTGGCGCGCGGCGCCGCAATCCAGCGATAGTTGCCGCAAGCCAGCGACGGCGGCTCCGCCGACGCTTGAGTACCTCTCTGTCATCGGACGCAACCAAGCGCCGACAAACAGGGAGACAGAACATGACGACCAGCAAGACCATCCTCATCACCGGCGCCGGTTCGGGCTTCGGCAAGGCCGCCGCGATCGGCATGGCCAAGAACGGCCACAACATCATCGCGACCACCCAGGTTTCGTCGCAGGTCACGCCGCTGCGTGAGGAAGCCGCGGCGCTGGGCCTCACCAACCTGCGCGTCGAGCGCCTCGACCTCACCGACCCTTACGACATCCGCCAGGCCCAGAGCTGGGACATCGACGTCCTCTGGAACAACGCGGGTATGGGCGAAGCCGGCCCGGTCTGGGAGATCCCCGTCGACCTCGTTCGCAAGAACTATGAGGTGAACGTGTTCCTGCCGCTGACCCTCACGCAGGGCATCGTCCAGCGCTGGGTCCGCGAAGGCAAGAGCCAGGGCAAGAAGGTGGTCTTCACCTCGTCGATGGGCGGCCTGTTCACCCCGGCGAACTGGGGCACCTATGTGTCGACCAAGCATGCGCTGGAGGCCTTCGCCGAGGCGATGCAGCAGGAACTCGCCTCCTATGGCGTCAAGGTCCAGACGATCAACCCCGGCGCCTACTACACCGGCTACAACGAGACGATGGCGGACAACCCTTTCCGCTGGCTCGATGACTCGGTGAACTTCACGAAGCGCGCCGACCTCCGCAAGGGCTTCGACGACTTCTTCGCGACGCCCGAAGGCAAGATGGACCCGACCGAGATGATCGATCGCATGATCGAGATCGTGCCGGCCGACGAGGGCAAGTTCCGCAACGTCGTCCCGCAGGTCATCGAGGACATGCTGAAGGACCATCAGCTGAAGGCTTGGGAGAACCGGATCTGATCCGGCCTCCCGCCCCGCCGGCCGCGGCACCTCCCCCCTCCCCTGCCGCGGCCGGCCCCTTCCTTTCCGAAAGGATCCCGACATGAGCATCACCCAGCCGCAGGCCGATCTTGCGATCGCCGCCGCCCGCCGCGCCGCCGACGCCATCGGCGTTCCCATGAACATCGCCGTCCTCGATGACGGTGCGAACCTCAAGGCCTTCGCCCGCATGGACGGCGCGTTGCTCGGCTCGGCCGACATCGCGCTCGGCAAGGCCAAGACTGCCGCCCTCTTCGGCTTCAACACCGAGGTGATCGGCGAGTTCTGCAAGCCCGGCGGCACCTCGCCCGGCCTTGAGAACACCAACGGCGGACTCGTCGTCTTCGCCGGCGGCATTCCGGTTCATGGCCCTGACGGGCGCGTGATCGGCGCCATCGGCATCTCGGGCGGCGCCGTCGCTCAGGACTTCGAAGTGGCACAGGCTGCCGTCGCGGCAGTTGAAGCCCAGACGGGAGGCGCCCGATGACCCCGTTCGCCACCCTCCTGCGCCGCGGGATCGTCGCGTCGCTCGTCGCCGGCACGCTGTTCGGCTCGCAGACGGCCCACGCCGCCGAAACCGAAGAGGCCCGCAATCGTGCGCTCGTCGCACAAGGTCTCCAGGCCTGGGCCGACGGCACCGGCAGCCCCTATGATCTGCTGGCACCGGATGCGCGCTGGACGATCGCGGGCAACTCGCTGGCCGGGAAGACCTACCCCAGCAAGGAAGCCTTCCTCGCCGAGGTGATCCGCCCGTTCAACGCCCGCATGCGCGATCGGCTGATCCCTACGGTCCATCGCCTCTATGCTGATGGCGACACGGTTGTCGCGCACTTCGACGCCAAGGGTGTGGCGCTCGACGGCAAGGCCTATGCGAACAGCTACGCGTGGATCCTGCGCCTGCAGGGCGGCCAAATCGTGGAAGCGCATGCGTTCTTCGATGCGATCGCGTTTGACGACTTCTGGAAACGCGTGACGCCCGCGACCCGGCCGTGATGCTTGTGCTGCCTCAACCGACAGGATCGGCGCCCGACCTCCGTCGGGCGCCGATCCATCGTTTAGGCAGCCTGGGCGTGAACGCCGATGGCTTTCACCTCGGCCAGTGCGCCTTCCATCGCCGCTGCACGGACCTCCTCACCGAAGGCAACACCTTCGGCAACGATGAACGTCAGATCGGTGATGCCAATGAAGCCGAGCATGGCGCGGACGTGCGCTTCCGCATGCTCGTTTGCGGCCATCGGGCTGCTCGCCGCGTAGATGCCACCCCGCGAGAGCGCGACGACCACCCGCTTCCCCCCGGCCAGCCCCTCGACACCCTGCTCGCCATAGCGGAACGTCTTGCCGGCAATGAGGATGTGGTCGAACCACGCCTTGAGCTGCGTCGGAAGGCCGAAATTATACATCGGCGCGCCGATCACGATGATGTCGGCAGCGAGAAACTCGTCGAGCACCGACACGGCGGCCTCGCGCGCCAGTCCCGGGAGAGTGATATGCGGAAGCGGCGCTGCGGCGAGGTCGCGATAGCGGACCTCAAGCGACGCATCGGATCCCCGGAGTTGCTCGACAATCGCCGCGGAGAGGCGGCGGCTGGCCGAGGCATCGCCCTGGATCGAGGAATCGAGATGAAGGAGCTTCATGGGAACGGTCCAGACTTGTTGGGTTCCCCGGCTAGCTATGGACGCGAGCATCTCGCGCCAAGAACGCATATTTCGGAGACCTAGTCATATGCAGGTGACCACCCCTCACGACGAAACAGGCGGCTGCGCCGACATCGCGCGCCATTTAGGCTGGATCGGCGGTCGCTGGACGCTCCCCGTTATCGTCACCCTTGATGCCGGCCCGCTGCGCTTCAACCAACTTCGCCGTGCGGTCGCGGGTATTTCGCAGCAGATGCTGACGCGCACCCTGCGTGCGCTGGAGCGCGACGGCATGCTCACCCGCACCGTCCATCCGAGCGTGCCGCCACAGGTCGAATATGCGCTGACCGATCTCGGGCGATCTCTCGCGGAGCAGGGCATGCAGCTCGGTGCGTGGGTGAGGGCGAACCAGCCGCTGATCGACGCGCAGCGCCGACAGTTTGACGATCAGCACCGGTAGCAGCGGCGATCAGAAGTGGAAGCGCGATGCTAGCCTGACGATGCGACGACTGGCCGATACGCCGCCGCCATCAATACGGCGCACGATCATATGCTCGGCGGCCAGCTCAATCTTTCTTGCCGGTCGCACCACAAGGTTGCCGACGAAGGCTGCGCTCTCAGTACGACCCGCGCGATCCGGGATCGCCGCGCGGCCCTTCACATAGCTCGCCTGTGCCGACGCTGAGACGCGCGAGCTGAAATGGTGCTCGTAGCTCAGGTTCGCGGCGACGACGCGCTCAGCGGCCGTAGTGTCATCGCCAGCGCGTGGGCTAGCGCGGAGCAGATGTTCGTAGCCCGTTCCCAGTTCGCCTACATAGCGGGCGACGCCGCGGCCCAGCACGGTCTGGAAACGGAGATGCCGGCGACCAGCCGCGGAAAGGTCCACTCGGCCACTGGCGCTGAGGCCCCAGATACCGACGTCATCGCTTGAGCGCTTCCCGACGATCGTGCCGATCTGCAGGCTCCCCCAGCCGCGCTCTAGCCGTCCGGCGAGCGCAAGGTGCGGCAGTGCATCGGCCCTTCCCGGTCTCATGCGGGTGGGCACCGTCACATCGCCGGCTGCGCTTTCAATCGATCCGGTGACGATCAGACCGGGTTGCGGCCGATATTCGACGCGAAACTGTGGCTGACGAACAAAGACAGCACCAAGCGGAAGGGGATTGTAGATGCGCGCGTAGGCGCCCGGATCGGCGAAGGCGGACCAGTCCTGACCGAAGCGCACCGTCACGCGATCATCGATCGAAGCCCAGCCAACTACTGCGTGCCTCAACCGTGGCCGATAAGCCTCTCCCGACATCGCGAACAGATCGAACTCGACGAACGCCGACAGGCGCCCGGCATCAGCGTGGTGCGTGCCGCGCATGTTGAGCCGCGTGTCGCGTCCGCTCGCACGCAATCGGCTCTCTCCGCCGCTGCCATCGTCCATGATAAAGCCGCGCGGCGTCAGCACATCGACCGGCTCACCGACACGCGCATCCGGGAGGAGGAGCAGGCTGACCTGTACCCATCCACCGACCTCGAGCGACGAGGTGGGCTCCGAAGCAAGCGCGCCCGGCTGAACGGCGGCGTCGGGCTGCGCGCGTAATGGCGCTGCCACGGCGTAGTCTCCCATCGCCAGTACACAGCCGAGCAAAAGGGTGCAGCTTCGCACACAGCCTCCAGACCGCGCGGCTACCCTTGATGGCGACCGTCGCTCTGCTGGCGTAGGTTATCGCCCCCAACCCCGCCGTCCCGTGGTTGCGGCGGCCATCGCGAAGTTGCGGCGTTGGCGCGATAAGCCGTGCGCGGGGACGCTTATCCCGTGCTTATCTGTCGCCGATCGAGACACGCCACCAGGCGCAAGATTTCATTTAAACATCTGGAATAATTGGTGGCCCCGGGGCGACTCGAACGCCCGACCTTCGGTTTAGGAAACCGCTGCTCTATCCGGCTGAGCTACGGAGCCACGTTCGCGGAAATGCGCGGAAACGGCAGGTGAGGCAAGCCCGTGCGCGCCAGCGTCAGGCGTTCAGCCACACCAGCGCCGCCGCCCCCAGCACTATCCGGTACCAGGCGAACGGCGCGAAGCCGAAGCGGCCGACGATGGCGACGAAGGCCTTCACCACCCCCAGCGCGACGAGGAAGGCGACGCCGAGGCCGATCAGGATGGCGTTGAGGTCGTCGATGTTGAGCAGTTCGCGCTCGCTGTACAGCGAATAGACGGTGGCACCGAGCATCGTCGGCACCGCGAGGAAGAAGCTGAATTCGGCCGCGGTCTTGCGCTCCACGCCCATCAGCAGCGCGCCCATGATCGTCGCGCCCGACCGGCTGACCCCCGGGATCATCGCGATGCACTGGACGAGGCCGATGGTGATCGCGGTGCCGAGCGGCATCGCCTCGACGCTTTCGACCTTCACGTCCTTCACCAGCCGCTCGATGACGAGGATGGCGATCCCGCCGACGATCAGCGCGACCGCCACCGTGGTCGGCGACAGCAGCAGCTGGCGGATGGCATCATAGGCGACGGCGCCGATCAGCATCGCGGGGAAGAAGCCGATGATGATGTTGCGCAGGAAGCGGATCGACGGCGCATCGCCCGCCAGCACGCCGAGCCCGACGTTCCAGAAACGCCGCCAATAGGCGACCAGCACCGCGAGGATCGCGCCGAGCTGGATCGCGATCTTGAAGGCGATCGAGCCTTCGCCGGTGAAGCCTAGAAGCTCGCCCGCCAGGATCAGGTGGCCGGTCGACGACACCGGCAGGAACTCGGTCAGCCCCTCGATGATGCCGAGAATGATGACGTCGACAAGCTGGGAGAAGGTCATGCGGCTTTCCGGGCAAGGCGCTCGCGCGCGTGAAAGAGGCGGGTCACGGCCGGCAGTCGTTCATGTACGAAAGGCAGGGGCGTCGGCTTCCACGGCACGGCCGGCTATTCCTTGCCCGCCGGCGGCACGTCGCTGACGCCCTCGATCTGCAGCCGGTCGCTCTCCGTCTCGGTCAGCCGCCCGCCCTTGCCCGCGAACGCCGCGTTCAGCTGGTCGAGGTCGACCGCCTTTTCCCAGCGGGCGACGACGATGGTGGCGACCGCATTGCCGATGAAGTTGGTCAGCGCGCGGCACTCGCTCATGAAGCGGTCGACGCCGAGGATCAGCGCCATGCCCGCGACCGGGATCGCCGGCACCACCGACAGCGTGGCGGCGAGCACGATGAAGCCCGATCCGGTCACCCCTGCCGCGCCCTTCGAGCTGAGGATGGCGACGGCCATCAGCAGCGCCTGGTCGGCCGCCGACAGGTCGGTGTTGGTCGCCTGCGCGATGAACAGCGCGGCGAGCGCCATATAGATGTTGGTGCCGTCGAGGTTGAACGAATAGCCGGTCGGCACGACGAGGCCGACGATCGGCTTCGGGCAGCCGGCGCGCTCGAGCTTTTCCATGAGGAGCGGCATCGCGCTTTCCGACGACGAGGTGCCGAGCACCAGCAGCAGCTCGTCCTTGATGTAGCGGATGAGCCCGAACAGCGAGAAGCCCGCAGCGCGCGCCACCAGCCCGAGGATCACCACCACAAACAGCAGCGCCGTGATGTAGAAGGTGGCGATCAGCTGCGCGAGGTTCGCGAGCGTGCCGATGCCGTACTCGCCGATGGTGAACGCCATCGCGCCGAACGCGCCGATCGGGGCGGCGTACATCAGGATATGCACCATGCGAAACACGATCGCGGTCAACGTCCGCAAGGTGCCGAGCAATTTCTCGCCCTTCGACCCGAGCAGCGCCAGCGACACGCCGAACAGGATGGCGATGAACAGCACCTGCAAGATTTCGCCCGAGGTGAAGGCGCTGATCGCCGTGTCGGGGATGATGTGCAGGACGAACTCGGTGACCGTCCGCTCCTTCGCGGCGCTGACGTAATTCGCCACCGCCCCGGTATCGAGCGTCGCCACGTCGACGTTGAGCCCGTCGCCCGGCCGCGCGACGTTGCCGACGAACAGCCCGACCAGAAGCGCCAAGGTCGAGAAGGTCAGGAAATAGGCCATCGCCTTGGCGCCGACCCGGCCGAACGCCTTCAAATCGGCCATGCCGGCGATGCCGGTGACGACGGTGAGGAAGATCACCGGCGTGATGATCATCTTCACCAGCTTGATGAAGCCGTCGCCGAGCGGTTTCAGCGAGGAGCCGAACGCCGGCCACAGCCAGCCGACGAACACGCCGAGCGCGATGCCGACGAGCACCTGAAAATAGAGGGTTTTCCAGAAAGGCCGCGGCGTCTGCGCGGCAGGAGTGTCAGCGGCCATGCCGCCGGTTCTACGGCAGGATTGGCGGTCGCACTATCGGGAATCGTGGGGCGAAATCAGCCCGCGTACATCAGCTCGGCGAGCAGCCGTTCCTCCAGCGACACCGCACGGCCCTTGCGCCGATCCCGGCGGGGCTGGTTGTCGTTGGCGGCTTTGAGGCGCGGACCCATCATTTCGTTTACCATTCTACCTGCGGAATGTTCCCGCCGCGTGATGGTTTGATGACTACTGCGGTAAATCTTCCGGCCGCTTCTCGGGGAACAGGTGCCGCACCACCTGTGCCGACTGGTTGAGCAGCAGGGTGACCAACCCCGCCACCGCCGCGAGATCGTTGCGGTCGACCCCGCCGGCGATGATCAGCGCCACCCCGCCGATGCCGCCGACCAGCGCGGTGAAGCCGATGACCGCACGAAGCCCCGGCGCCTTCATGCGTCCGACACCTCAGCGCCCGCCGCCGCCACCTTCAGCGCCATCGCCGGCCCCACCGGCTCCACGCCCGGCCACACCACCGCGACGATCCGCTCCCGCCGGAACGGTGCCACCGACACCGCATCACCCTGATTGCCGCCGAGCAGCCAGACATGCGTCGCGCTGACGCCGCACGCGAACCCGACATGCCCTGAGGCCGGCCCGCGATCCGACGACAACACCACAACGGCGCCTGCCGGGATGCGGTCCTTCGGCAGCGCCTTCCCCCAGCGCGAAAAGCTCCGCGCCATGCCTGACCGGCTGCCCCGGACTCCCACCGCCTCCAGCATCGCGTTGACGAAGATCGCGCACCACGGCACCGCGCCGTCGTCGCCCTCCAGCAACACGCGCGCCATCACGCGATACTTCAGGATTGACGGCGTCGACGCCCGGCCCGGCGTTTCCTTGACGCCAAGGTTGCGGCGCGCCCGCGCCAGCCAGCGGGGCTCATCCATCACTTTGTCCTCTCATAAAGTTCGTCGAGCGCGTCGGCGTGCTCTGGCGGCAGCTCGCGCGGGGTGAACAGCCCCTGCACGCCCTCGATGATCAGCTGCGCGCGACGCAAGATGTCCGAATTGGGGTCGAGCCGCGCCAGCTCGGCGGCGACCAGCTGGAAAGCGAACCCCAGATGATCGGCACGTCGCTCGGCGACGCCCAACCGCGCTTCGATCTTCGCGACATGCTGCTGGATCCGCGCCTCGATCCATTGCTCGCGCTTCGACCGTGAAGTGAGCAGCCAGCGCACCCCGCCGCCGATCGCGCCCAGCAAGGTGATGCTGCCACCCACAATGCCGGCCATGTCGCCGTTATCGAGGCTCATGCCCGCCTCCGCTGCGATCGCCGCCACAGCGCGGGCTCAGTGGCCAAGGCGGCACGTCCGGTGAAGGACGTGCCGCCCGGCGGCCGGGTCAAAGGGGGAGGAACACATGCCCGAACACCTGCTGCGCGACGTCATCTCGACGTTGCAATCGCGGCGCCTCACGGCGCTGATTTGCGACGCCTCACGGCGTGGCCAGACCGACGCTAAGCCCGTCTGAGAATTATTTTCAGGTTCGTTGGAACAAGCGGCGTCACCGCTGGTTTTCCCTCATGTTCGACGCTCTCAAGCCCCCCGCTCGCGTCGGGCAAAAAAGAATCCGGCCCGTGTCCCACCCCCCCGAGGACACGGGCCGATCTCTTTTTCAGGATCGTCGATTTCAGGCGGCGGCCGCCACCAGATCCTCCTCGCCGAACCAGCCCGGCCCCGCCGGATCGCCGTCGCCATCGACATAGGCGACGCTGACCTGCCGGCGCTTATCCTCGCCGACGAACAGCCCCTTCACCCGCCCGCGTGCGCCGCCCAGGCTGGCGATCTCGACGCGGTCGCCGATGCCGAATTTGAAGGTTACCTGCATGTCGATCTCCTATGCGCTGAGGAAGCTCTGGCCATCCCAGCTCGAGAGCGCGCCCGTAAGGGTGAAGCGGACCTCGGCAAGCAGGTAGGCATTGTACGGGTTCGAAATGGTCGCCCCGAAGTCGAAGCCCGTGGCACCATCCTCGGTCGACGCCTGATACTGGATCGTGCTCCAGCCTCCCCCGCCGACATTATATTCGAGGTGCAGCGAGACAGAGCCGTACGCCGAGCCATAGTAGACGCCCTGCGCATAAACCGATGCGTAGGGAGCCAGGCGGAGGTTCAGCACATAGGTGTTCGCGCCGGTCACCCGCACGACCTGCGAAGCCGCAGCCGGCCCGGCGGCTCCCGCCGGTCCCGTCGCGCCGGTCGCCCCCGTGGCTCCTGTCGGCCCCTGCGGTCCCGTGGCACCCATCGGCCCCGTAGCGCCGGTCGATCCGGTCGCGCCCGCCGTGCCAGTGGGGCCGGTGGCGCCGGTCGATCCGGTGGCGCCCGTCACGCCGATCGGCCCCTGCGGCCCCTCGACCCGCGACCAGCTATAGTCCGCCGGGCTGCTGCCCTCGGTCGGCGTACTCTTGTTCGGGGCGACACCGATATAGCTGCGGCTGCCCGGCGAGCCGGTGGTGAAGTCGGTCACCCCGTTGGCGCTGTTGGCATAGGCGATCCAGATATAGGTCGGTTCGCCGTTCGGCCCCGGCGGCCCCGCCACGCCGGCCGTGCCCTCGGCGCCCGCCGGTCCCTCGATCTTCGCCCAGAAATAATGCGCCGGGTTAAGGCTCTCGACCGGGGTCGTCTTGTTATACGCGACACCCATGTATTTGCGCGCGCCCGGCGCCTCGGTGGTGAAGTCGGTGCCACCATCCGCGCTGTTCGCCCAGGCGAACCAGCTATAGGTCGTCACGCCGTCCGCGCCCGCCGGCCCCTCGACCCCGGCATATTCGCCGGTCACCACCGGCCCCTCGATCCGCCGCGCGCCGACGATGCCACGCGCGCGGTAGCTCACCGCCACGACATAGCTCTCGCCCGCCGTCACCGCGTTGATCATCTTGCGCGTGGTGGTCGCCGCTTCGGTACCCGCCATGATCCAGTCGGACGCCCCGTCCACCCGATATTCGAAGATCACCGCGTCGGCGTTCACATTGTCGGTGGCGCCGTCGATGACGATCACCGGCACCGCCACGTCGCCCGACTCCATCACGCCACCGACTGCTGCCCACGCCGAGACCCCCGGCGCCGGCACGTCGTTCAGCGGATCGCCGCTCACCCCGGGCAGCGGCGGCGGCGTGCCGGTCTTGCCCAGCGCGAAGTCATGCTTGCCCGCCGTCTCCGACCGCGCGGTCAGGGTCACCGTCCCGCCCGGATCGAGCGTGCGGATCAGGACCAGCACGTCCTGCGCCACGAGCCCCAGCTCCTCGACCTCGACCCGTAGGCAATCGCCCGGCTTGTAGCCGAGCCAGCGCGGCTTCAGCGGCAGCTCGACGGGTCCGAACTCGCGCGCGTTGACGATGTCGTAGAGCGCGAGCTGCGCCGCCTGGTTCACATGCTGCACCAGCGGATAGCCGATCTCGCGCGTGCGCAGTTCGCCATCCTCCGTCACATAGGCATCGATCTTCGTCGGTGCCGCCGACACCATCTCCCAGTCATGGTCGGGCGACCGATACAGCGGCACCACCGCGTTGAACCGCTCGCGCCGCGGCTTGGTCGCCGCCACCGACGCATCGCCGATGATATCGCCCTCGCGGATCGTCGCCAGCGCCACGCGCGGCGTGTTGATCAGACAGCTGATCTTGGCCCCCAGCCGCAGCGGCTCGCCGCCGCCGGCCTGCAGCATCATCTTCAGCACGTTCCACTTGGCATCGACCGAGGAGACGACACCGCCGATATGCCAGCTGTTGGCCTCGGCGACATTGGCGCCCTCGACGAAGGCCGGCACGTCGATCATCTCGACCGGTGCGCCGACGCCGAGCACCCGCTTGCCATTCTGCCAGCGGCCCAGAAGCCAGGTCAGCGCGTGAAGATAGGGGTTCTGCGACCAGACATAGCTCGCCTCCTCGAGCGGCCGGCAGTCGCCTTCGCCACCCGGATAGCTGCCGTCGAGCCGCGGGTCATAGACCTTGACCCAGCGCCCGACCCAGCCCGGCTGCGGCGTGCCTGCGGCGAACACCTTGCCCTTCTTGTCGAAGCGCAAGGTCCACATCGCCGCCGCAAAGCCCGACAGCTCATGGTCGCCCGTCCACCCCGGGGGCGACCCCATGCCGGGCGAAATCCACCCCGATCCCGGCGGCCCGCCGAGCTGCTGCGTTTGCCACATCCAGCCGCCGTAGTACCCGACCGCCGCCGCGCCGCTGAAGCTCACCGGTGCCTTCTCGACGAGGAACTGCTCGATGCCGTCGACCGGCCCCGCCCCGCTCAGCACGACAGCGAAGCTGTTGTACTCATTATCTTTCCCGTGCGCCTCGTTGTAGACGATGTTGCCAGCCACATAGGTGCGACCGATCGCGTACGGAATGCCCGCCAGCGGGTCGGCCTTGAACTTGGTCTGGCTGCCTCCGATCGAGGCGTTGGGCTTTTTTGCTGCGACTGTGGCCGCGAGCGACATGCCGGCGGCGATGGTCGTCAACGTCCCGGCGGCGCCAGCAAAGGTGCCAGCGGCTACCGCAAATGCTGCACTTTCGGCGATCAAGCCTGCGCTGATGGCAGCGCCGACACCCGTCGATGCCAACGCCACCGCGCCCACGACCACCGCGGCGGTTCGAAGCGTCTTCGACATCTAGATCACCCGCCACGCCGCGAGATACTCGCGTGGCTGCAAGATATCGGCGCCAGCCAGATCCTGATGAAATCCCAGAACCCGCCCGTTCCCCACCGCCACCGTCAGCGCCCCGAACGGCGCCTCGCCCGGCAGCTCGACGATATCGCCGACCATCGCCGCCGCCGGTGGAATACGTGTCAGGCCGAGCGTATCGAGCGCGTCCGCGAGGCTGTCATGCCCCAGCCGCCGCAGCGCCCGCGTCGCCCCCAGCGCCGATCGGTAGCTGCCCGCCTTGGCGAGGCTGACCTTCAGCCCCAGCCGCTTCAGGTGGAACGCCACCATCCGCGCGCAGTCGTTGCTGCCATAGCGGAACGGCCGCGCCTTGAAGCGGTCGACCGTCGCCTGCGTCGCCGCCACGCGCGTCATCATCTCGGGTTTCACGGCCCGCTTCATCAGAACCTCATCCCCGCCGTCTGCCGCCACGCCGGGATACCCGCCGCACTCGCCTTCGCCTTGGCGTCGGGCGGCGCGTCCATGCCCCAGTAGACGGTCTTCTCGACCCCGGTGACGTGCGCGAGGCCGAGCTCGCCCGGCCACACCGACTGGTGGAAGCCGTCCGAAAGCCGCGCCCCCTCGTCGTCGTCGAAGAAGCGCTCGAAGGTGGAAACGACGTCGAAATCGAGGCTGCGGCCGTTGCGCGTGGATCGCAGCGTCGGCACGTCCAGCTCGCCGACGAACACCAGCTCGGGGTCAGGCACCACCAGCCCCGTCGCCCGGTCGACCGCGCCGACGAACAGCGACACGCGCGACCCCTGCATCCCCGGCGCCGCCAGCGCCGCCGCCGACGCATCGCTCGCTGGATGCAAGGTGATGCCGATCGCCGGTGCCTCGTCACCAACCCCGTCGCCGATCTCCTCGATCGCGGCGAGCACGCCGTACACCGGGTCCCGCCCCACGAACGTCCCGCCGTCGAAGTCCACGAACCCCGCGCCGTCGAGCAGCCGCAGTATGTGCCCCGGCAGCTCGATCTTCAGCGCGCCGAACCAGGTCGGCGACGGGCCGCTCAGCGCGGCCTCCAGTTGCGGCGACAGGCTCATCAGCCGCGCTCGGTCAGGATGAAGGACAGGCCGATGGTACCGGCGATATCGACCGTCCAGCCCTGCTCGTTGCCGCCGACGAAGCCTTCGATCATCGGCGCCGCCATCTCGATCAGGTCGCCGTCGCCCGGCGACACGCGCAGCATCGGCTCGATGGCCAAGGTCAGCACCCCGCCGACCGGCGCGGTCGCCGCCGTCGCCACCGAATGAAGATAGCGCCGGCCATCGTGGACGAGGCTGAAGAACTGCCCTTCGCGAAAGCCATAGCCGGTGGTCGCGCCGCGCACCGTCAGGCTGCTCCCCGCCTGCCCGCTGCCGTGCACGCGCAGCTCGCCGGGATTGCCGATCGGCAGATTGAGCTGCGGGAACGGCATCCGCGCGCCTTCGCGACGCCCGCGCCGCAGGCGGGAGATATAGGCCAGCGCCTGCGCCGCATCCTGCGTCGGCGTCAGCACCACCTCGACCGCGAAGCGATCACCCAGCCGGTTTAAGCGCTGCGTCTCGCCGCCCAGCACCGGCACCAGCTCGCCGCCCCAGTCCATCGCGCGCGGCGTCCAGCTCTGGGGCACAGGCTCGGCAGGAAGCAGGATCGCCATTCGCGTGTCCATCCTCGGGAAAGCAGCGTCGTCGCGACGCGGCAGGGGTGAACCTAAGGCGTGGCGCGGGCCGCGGGTAGGTTCATCGGCGGTGCAGATTGACGCCGGTAAGGTTGTCGGAACATAGTGGGAACAACGACTCGCCCGTCCGGAGGCATAGGATGCTCACGCTGTTGGTGCTGGCCGTGATCGGCGCAGGATTGCCTTTCCCGCTCGAGCCGCAGGGCAACCGGGATCTGGTGCGACTTCGCGATGCCTGGGTGTCCAGCGCCACGTCCGTCGTCGAGCGGGGCGAGATGGACGCCCGCATACGCGCCGCCGCCACGCACCCCACCGCCGATTGGCGCGCGGTTGCCGACGATTACTTCGTGTGGCGGGAGGCAAGGCGGGCGGCGGCCGACGGCCGGCTCGCCGCCGCATACGCCCGGGCGCGCGAGCACGCCCGCGAGCAGGCGCGCCGGCCGACCTGCACCACCGTGACGCGGACGGAGCCCCGGCCCTATGGCCGGACCTACAGCGAGTCGACCACCACCTGCGATAAATAGCCGGTCAGCGCGCCAGCGACCGCGCCGCGCGCCGGTTCATCCGCGCCTGCGCCATCGCCGCGCCGCCCAGTACCGCCGCCTGGCCGACCCCGTCGGCATAGGCTTTGAACTGCGCCATCAGCTCGGGCGTGGTGATCGCCCCGGCGAAGCTGACGTTCAATGGCTGCACCACCGTCACCCCGCCGCCGCTCCGCGCGGCGGCCATCCGCCCCAGCGGCACGATCGTCCCCGATCCCGCCGGCCGGAAGCCTTCGACGCCGCCTTCGTTGACGCGGTAGAGCTGACCCGCCGACACATGCCCGCCCGACGCCCGGCCCGGCGGCTTCGCGAACAGACCGCCGAGGAGGCCGGTCACCTCCGCGGCAAACCCCGTCTTGCCGTCGCCGGTCGGGTCGAACATCTTCATGATCTGCGACTTCAGCAGCGCGACGCCGGCGCGCGCGAAGGAGTCGACCAGCACGTCGCCGAGCGACTTGCCCGACACGATCGCATCGGTCAGCCCCTGCACCAGATCCTCCTGCAAGGTCGCGGCGATCTTGCCGATCTTCTCGAGCTGCTTGGCATCGACCAGCTCGAGCTTCGGCAGCCCGGCGACAAGCTTCGCCAGCTCGGCGTCGACCTCCCCCTTGGTGGTGGCGATCCGTACCGGCACCTCGATGGCGGCCGGTTCATCCTTGGGCCCTTCGACGGCCGCTTTCGCCGCCGGCGTCACCACCCCCGCTTCGGGTCTATATTCCTCGAAGCTCGGGGCGGCCGTCACCACGACGGGCGCCGCGGTCGGCTTCGCGCCGCCGCGCGCGGCCGCCTTGATCGCCGTATCGCGGGTCGTTTCCAGCCGCTTCAGGCCCGTTTCATAGGCGTCGCCGTCAATCTCCCTGCGCAGATGCCGGGCCTTCAGCGCATCATGATCGTCTTCGAAACTGTTGTTGGCGGCGACCACCGGGTCGCGATCGCCCGCCACCTTGCGACGGATGCGCCCGCCCTCGGTCGCCCGCACCTGGCGGGAGGCGTCGGCCACCGTTTTGTTGAGCGCCAGCTGCTGTTCCTTGAGCGCCTTCACCCGGCGCGTGGCGACGGTGACGGCACCCGCGCCGCCATCGGGCGAGAAGGCCGAGGCTGCCGACAAGGCCGCCTCCAGCTGCTTCTCGGCGTTCGCCAGCTTCTTGATCACCTCGTCGCGCTTCTTGATCTCCTGGCTCAGCAGCTCGCGGGTCGTGCCCTCCGCCGTCCGCGTGATCTCGCCCTGCGTGCGATTGGCCTCGCCCGTCACCGATGCCAGATCGTCCATCGCATCGCGCAGATTGCGTGCCGCATCGCCCTGACGGCGCGAGGCATCGGTCGCCTTGTCGCTCTCGGTGACGAACATCCCGATCAGCGAGGCGGCGGTGGTCAGCGCCACCCCCCACGGCCCGGTCAGGTAGCCGGCGACCCGACCGACGGTACCGCCCACCCCGACCAGCGACGCGGCCAGCGTCGTCCCCTGTTCGCCGAAAATCTGGAACGCGTTCTTGCCGTCGCGCGCGTCGGCGGCGATCTTCACGATCGAGGTTCCGATGTCGCGATAGGCCGCCTGCTGGCGCTTCGCCGCCGCCTCGGCGGTCTCCGCACCCTGCGTCACCGACACCTCGACGCTGGTCATCGTGCGGTGCACGCTGCTGCCATAGGCCAGGATGTTGCGCTCGGCGGTGGTCGCATCGGCGACGATCTTGACGGCAACGGTATCGGCGGTTTCGCTCATGCCGGCGGGCGCTCCTGCGCGTGCCGCCGGCCCCGGTGCCGGGCAGCCGCCAGACGCTAACCGGCGCCCGCTGCCGCCGGTAGGTTCAGCCGGGGCGCTATTCTTCCTCTTGGCGGCAGGGGCTCGACAGCAGGCGGTAGAAGCCTGCCTCTGCCTCGGTCATTGCCGCATCGTCGCCTGGCTGCGGCCGCGGCTCCAAAGCCGCCTTGCCCCAGCCGATATCCACGACGAACGGGCGGAAGCCGGCATAGGCGCCAAAGCCGTTCTTGCCGTTCACCTCGCCGCACAGATAGTCGGACCCGCCATGCTCCACCATGCGGACGTCGCGCCATTGCAGCGACGCCGGGTCGCGGAAGTCACGCGCCACCATCTCCTTGCCGCGCTCGGTGTCGCCGCAACCGCCGAGCGCCAGCAGCAGCGCCGCCCCACTCGCCGCCCGCAACGCCCCGGGGCTCAGCACAATTGCTCATAGGCGGCGAAAAACTCGTCCTGCTCTTCCACATAGGTATCGCTGCCCTCGAACGATTTCGCCGGCAAGAAGACGATCCGCATCTCCGCATGATTGGCGATATAGGAGCGCGCCTCGACCGGCGTGCCATCGGCCAAATTGCCGGTGAACGAACCGCAGATCCAGCCGTCGTCGCCCTTCGCACTCGGGTTGGCGCTCCTGACCCTGATCGACAGGATGTCATATTCCTCGCCCTGTCCGGACAGGCCGGCATTTATCATGGCGATGATCTGGTTCTTGGTGGGAACGGTGCTGGTCAGTGTCAGCAACGCGGCCGCCGCCGCGGCAAGATAGGTGCTCACGAGCCGCGTACTTTCCGACGCCGCCTGTCCAACCGCCGCATATGCTCTCCCCTCAGCACCGCTCCGCCACCGCCTCGTCATATTCGGCGATATCGGACTCATAATGGGGCAGGCCGCGCAGGATCGCTATCGGATGGAAGATCGCCCCCTCGCCCCGCGCGCTCACGATGAAACCGCGAAACTCGATCTGCTCACCCTCGGTCAGCGTCCCGGCAAACTCACCGCAGAACCAGGCGCTGCCGTCTCCCGGATTGGCGGTGACGTTACGCATCCTGATCGAGCTCGGGACATATTCATAGCCGTCGAGCAACGCCATCTTCGCCAGATGCGCCGCCAGCGACGGGTCGTCGTGCGCGGCACCGACCGGCATGAGCGCTGTCATCAGCATCGCCGCCACCATCGCAATCATCACCGACTCGCCCCCATCACGGGGATCATAGCAAGAACATCCACGAAGGAAAGCCGGCCCGCGCTGGCATTTGCTCAGGATCGGATCGGCCGGCCTTTCATCAGCCGCGCCTGCCGTTCGCGCACAAACCGCTCGCTCGGCGGTGCCACCGGCTCGGCCTCGCCGTCCGGGTCATGCCGCGCGTTCCAGGTGCGCAGCAGCGCCGAATATTCCCAATAGCTCAAGGCGCGCGCATCGCCCGGGCCGATGCCCATCGTCACGCAGTCGGCAAGCGCTCCGGCATAGTCGAGCCATCCGTCGCCGCGCTCGTCGGCCCCGCTTCGCTCGCCGGCGCGCTGGTTTCCGTCCCCGCTTCGCTCGCCGGCGCGGGAGCCGGCTCGGCTTTTTTTGGCGTATAGCCCTCGATCAGCGACCCGAGGATGGCGACCGCGAGATTCCACGCCTCGCGCAGTGGCACCCGCAGCTCGCCGTCCCGGCCGCATACATAATTCTCAACGAGCCGCCCCGCGACGATCGAGCTCACCTCGACCGCCGCCCCGTCCACCTCGCCGCGCCGCCCGCCGATCAGCCCCTGGCGGATCGGCTCGATGACGTCGGCAAGGTGGAACTCGGCCTCGGTGGTCAGCCCCAGCGAGAGCGTGTCGACGACATAGCGCCCGCGCAGCAGCCGCGCGTACAGCCCGCCGATCCCGACGCCGCACTTCACCTGCAGCTCGTTGATCTGCGCGAGGCCCAGCCTGAACGAATAGGTGCCGTCGGCAAACGGCAGGTCGATGAAGGTCTGCGCCATGGCCGCCCTCCCCTCCCGCCCGCGCCTAGTCCGCCGCCTCCCAGGCCCAGCCGCCGTCGCTGGCGATCTGCAGCGACACCGACCCGAACTCGCCGTCGGTACCGCCAAGCTGCAAATTGGTCAGCATCGCCGGCCCCTCATAGAAGCCGTCCTCGACGGTATCACCGGCCGGTTCGCTCACCACGAAACGATAGGTACGCGTGACACCGACGGCCGCCCGGATCGTCGCCGCCTGCGCGCGGTTATAGAGCCCCTCGCCCGACAGATCCCACTGCTCGCCGGTGACGTTCAGCCGCCGGTGCGGCACGTCCTCGGGGTCGGCGCAGTCGCGCACGAACTGGTCGCTGGTGTTGACCTGATGCGTAAAGCTCCGCGTCGTCAGCCCGCACACCGGCACGAACGTGTCGCCGGTGGTGTTGATCAGAATGTCGACGTAAGTGCCTTTGACGATCGCCGGAAGCGCCATGTGATCTGCTCCATCCAAGGGACCCACCGTCTCGCGACGGGGTACCAGGTGGAGCTTAGGGGCGGGGCGGATGGGGCGGTAGGTTTGAGAAGCGATTAGTCCGATAAACTATCGGAAGGCGGCTCACCTGCCTGATATTGCTCCGCCGCAATTTTGGCCTGCCGCTCCACTTCGCGCTGCTGGCGGGCCTGTCGAACGCTGATCGTCACCTGAAGCATATAGATGCCATATTCGCTAAGCCGCCCTATCACGGGCGATTGATAACCAGGTCGAGTCTGAAAGAAGTTCGTCGCCCATGGCAGCGTTGCGCATTTGTTCAGATCGAAGCGCGTGGCGCGATAGAGACCTGCAGCATCAAGTTCGGCAAGATTCGCTACTACGAAATCACCAAGCCGCTCTTCTCGACGAAGTTTCGTAGTGCCATAAACCACTGACACCCAAGGCAAACCATCGTCATCCACAAAACTCTGGCGAACGATGGCGGGCCGTGGCTTAGGGCCAGGTCCTGGAACTTCCTCTAACGGAAACCGGCACCATACGATGTCGTATGATGCCGGCGCAGTCGAAAGCTCGAAAAAGGACCAGGCCAATTACCAGCCTGCCTCGCATAGCGGCGTCAACTTCTTCGGTTCGCCGTTTGGGGAGGAAATACGGCGAATAGCATCAAACTGCTCATCGCTGATTTCGTCGTTATAATCCGGCTGCGGCTGAATTACGCGGCCTGCGCGAGCTGCGGTTATCGCGCTCTTACGTAGACTGCTCATAGCTTCGTTCCTTTACATAGCGGCTGGCGGGAATGCCGCTTAAGGCCATTTTACCATTGAGACATTGCCCAAGGATTAACCTGTCAAAGGTGTCTCCACATCGAAGCATCGAATCGCATATGGCACAACGGATAGCCCGCAGGCAACGTTCCGAAAATTCGGCCTATCCCGCTTTAGCATTGCTTCCATGGCAATTCGGTGGCGATCTTACGATTATACGTAAGTATCCTATTGCCTCTTTCGAGTGGCAGTTCGTCGCATACTCGCCAAGGCGAATAAACAAAGTCAGAGCATGCTATCCCACGACGACCGCCTCGAAACTCACGACCACCTGATAGGCGCCCGCCTCATCGCCATCGCGTAAGATTCGGCTCCCGGTCCACGCCACATGCGCCACCGCTGCCGGTTCGTGTTCGAGCGGCAAGGTCAACCCCCGCCCGTCGACGCCGTCGATCGCCGCCGCCATCGCCGCGCCCAGCGCCGACACCCCATCCTCCTGCGTCCCTTTCGCAAAGCCGTGCAGCGCCCCGGCGATCCGCGTCCCGTCGATGCCCGTCGCATGAAAGGGCAGCCGCGTCGCAAAGCCGTAGCGGATGAACGGCCACACCGGATCGGCCGGCGCCTCCACCGCATGGATGCGCGCCACCGGGACGATCGCGGTCACCGCCGCGTCATCCTCCAGCACAGCGATGATCGCTTTCCGCACCGCCAGCGACAGGTCCCGCGCCATCTCAGCCTCCCCGCACCACGCGCCGCACCGCCTGCGCCAGCTTCGCCGCGATCAGCCCGCGCAGTTGCGCCGCCGCCGGCCGCAGATGCGGACGGCCCGGCGTCTTCGACGTGCCGAATTCCATCACGGCCGCGTGCGACGCACTCGACCGCACCTCGGCGCTACCCGCGCCGGTGCGTGCGCTGTTGATCCCCGCGGCGAGCGATCCCTCGCCCGCCGCCGCCCGCGCCGCCTCGGCCAGCGCCGCGGCGCCCTCCCCGATCACGACATCCGCCGCCTCGGAAAGCGCGCCGCTGCCCAGCCGCTGCAATCTCGCCAGATGCGTCGCCAGCCCGCTCATGCCCGCCGCACCTCAAGCTCATAAGCAACACCCGCCGGATCGAGCGCTGCCCACGAAATCGCGTAACTTTCGCCGCCCAGGCTGATCCGGTCGTCACTGCTAATCCCGCCGACAAAGCTCGCGCGCAGCACGAACAGCCGCAGCTCGCGCGCTGCCACCCCCGCGCCGCCCTGCATCGCCTCGACACCGCCATCGAACCGCGCCCAGCATGGCACCTCGACGACGCTCTCCGTCGTCGACCCGCCGCGCGCGCGGCTGCGCGTCACCCGGTGCAGGGTCGCCGCCTGGTAGATCGGCCGCAGCGCCGCGCCGAACAGCCGCGCGATGGCATCGTCAGCCGGCATCGCCGGCGCCTCCGGTCACCCGCGGCCCGCCGCGGTTGCGCGCGAGCAGCGGCAGGAACTGCCGGCCATATTGCGTCGCCGCATAGCCACCCGCCGCGCCGCCCTCGAACCGCTCGATCGACAGCGCGCCCGACTTCAAGGTGCGGAACGCGCTCGCCCCGCCCGCCGCCGCCTCGGCCTCCGCCCCGCTGCCGAGCCCGTTCAGCACCATCTCGTGCGCGGCATGCAGCATCGTCGCAAAGGCGAAATCGTCCGCCGTCCAGCTCGCATCGACCACGCGCTCGGCGCGGTCGATCCAGAACTGGATCTGCCCCGTCGCCACCCCTGCAAAGGCAGGGAAGGCAGCAGTCAGTTCGCTCGGGGTCGGCACCGGCGGCATCATTTGCTGGCTCCCTTCCGCCGGCGCGGCGCGGACGCCGCCACGGCAAACCACCCGCTGCGCTCCACCGCTGCCAGCGCACCCGCCGGCAGCTCGACCCGGGCGTCGCCGCCGGCCTCGATCATCACGAGACCGGCGGCGGTCTCGACGCCGCGGGGGCCGGCGTCGAGATTGGTGAGCGTCGCGAAAACGAGGTCCGCCATGGCGTCGCCCTCCTCCGCCTTACAGGCCGTCGCGATAGGCGACCGCCTTCGGCAGCCGGATCTCGACGCCGCCGACGTTCATGATGCCGGCGACCTCCCACAGCATCGGCGACTTCTGGAAGGCGGGCAGGAACTCGTGCGGTCCCGGCAGATGGAATTGCATGACCTCGCGGCTGTTGTCGTAGGCGATCATGCGTGCGGCACTGTCAGCGCCCGCCGTCTCCAGCTCGCGGCTGCCGATGATGGTCAGCGGCTGGCCGGTCTCCAGCGTGTAGGCGTTGTTCTCCTTGATGAACTTCAGCACCGAATCCGTGCCGTCGCCGATGCGCTTGCCGGCAATCGCCTGCAGCCGGCTGGTCGGCAGCAGCAGCGTGTTGGCGCGGTGCGTCTCCTTGGTCTCGGTCGCCGGCGCGTTGAGCACCGCGTTGACGTCGCGCGCGACCTTGTCGGCGTCCTTCGACGCCCAGTCCCGCGCGCTGCCCGTCCCATCCGCCGCCACCAGCGCCGCCGGCACCTGCGCATCGTTGATCAGGCCGGTGATGCCCTTCTCGTCGGACCCGCGCATCGCGATGCCATAGAGAAAGGCCTCGGCGACCTTTGAGGCGGCCAGCGCCTTCTCGCTGCCGAGATTGCGACCGAGGGCGGCGGCCCGCTGCAGCTCCTGCAGCGACCATTCATAGCCGATACCGGCGAAGTGGTTGGTGCGCAGATGCTGCGACTGCGCGACCTCGGCAAACGGCATGTCGACGCCCTTGCCCGACAGGAACTGCGCCGCGCCGGCGATACTGCCCGAATAGAAGACCGAGCCGGCATCCCACATGCCGCCGTCGGTGTTCACGAACATCAGCCGGCTGTAGTCGAACGACGGGAAGCGGGTCTGATAGACCTCGGTCTCGATGCGCTGGAGCTGCGGCTGGAGGAAGCCCAGCGCCTGCTGGGCGTCGTGGAAATTGATCTCGGACATTCGCGGGCTTCCTTCTCGGGGCAATCGGCCGTCTCGCGACGGGCGTGGATTTCAGTGCAGTCCTGCCCCTCCCTTTTCGTCATCCCGGCGAAAGCCGGGATCCAGTCGGACGGTCGAGCTGGATACCGGCTTTCGCCGGTATGACGGGGAGGAATAGAGCATGGGCGTAGCGCGTCAGCTGCGGTTGGCGATGCGGACGAGCGCGCCGTTGGCCGCCGCCGTGTCGAACACCCAGCCCGGCGCCGCGGTGTTGGAGCTCGCGGTGTCGACGATGCCGCCGCCCGACGTGACATAGACCGGCGCACCCGCCGTCACCGCCTCGCCCGTGGTCACGAAGATCACGCCCTTGGTCAGGATGGCGGCGCTGCCATGCTGCGCCACGACATCGGCGCTGCCCGCGCTGTCGGCGGCGACGAAACCCAGGAAGGCATTGGCCGCCGGCGTCGCGGTGCAGCCGCGCGGGCCGCTGCCGCGGAACGCCGCCTTGCCGAAGGCGATGCCGGCACCGTCCTCGACGCTGCGGCTGATCCGCGTCGACGGTTCGCTCTCGGCGACCATGCCGGCAAAGCCCGCCGGCGGGGTATCGGAATAGCTGGTCTGGACGACGGCCATGTCGTTGGCTCCTTCTAGGGATTCGATCCCGTGGGCGGCGGAGCGTCTCCCGACGCGCCGTCAGCGTGAAAACTCAGGCGGCGTCGGCGACCCCGCGATACGCGTTTTCGAAATGGGCAAAGCGCCCGGCCCGCGCGGCATCGAAGGTGCTGCGCGCCTCGTCACCAACGTGCGTCCCGCGCAGGATCACGTCGCGCGCGGCATCGGCCACCGGCGCCGGCACCGACAGCAGCGCCGCAAACGCCCCCTCGACCGCCGCATCGCTCATCACCGCGACACCGTCGCCCAGCCGCGCCGCCACCGCCGCGCGCCGAACCTCGGCATCTGACCCATCGCTCTCGAGCGACGCGCCGGCGACGCGCGAAGCATCCTCGATCAGCTTCACCCGCGCGGCGGCGAGCGCCTGTAACTTCGCCGGCGTCGGCTCCGCCTCGGCCAGCCGCTGCGTCAGCACTGCCACCTCGGCATCGAGCGCCACCACGCGCCCTTGCAATCCCTCGACCGCCGCCCGCGCTGCCGCCGACAACCCGGTCAGCACCACACCATCGACCACCAGCTCGTCCGCATCGCCGATCCGCAGCCGCGGCCCGCCCCGCGCCAGCCCGCACACCGCGACATGATTGCCGCGAATGCCGCGCTGCACGGCGTCATAGGCCTCGCCCTCCGGCGTCACGCCATCCTCGAACACCAGCTCGCAGCTATACCCGACCGACAGTTGCCGCTTGCCCGCCTGCACCTCGGCGATCGCCTCGGCATCCATCAGGGTCAGCGGCACGCTCACCGTGTCGCCATCGCGCGTGACGTCGCCGCCCGTCGTCCCGATCGCATGCCGCTTCCAGTTGGCGGCGGTCACCGCCTCGGCCGGATGGTCGAGCGTCATCGGCCGGTGCGCCAGCGACGCCATTGCGTCGGGCGCGAACACTTCCTCGGCGGGGCGATACACCCGCACCACTTCGTCGGCCGCGCGGTCGGCAAGCCCCAGCTCGGCCGCCGAATAGCTTTGCACGCCGCTCCGCGCGATCCGCGCGATGGCGACCATATAGCCGTCGCGGGTCAGGCGGACGGAGGCGGCATCGAGGGCAAGAGCATCGGTAATCAGCATGTCGGGCATCCTATGGTTGGGCAAAGCAGGCCGGTAGGTTCGTCAGACGCCAGCCCGTTCGAGCCGCAGCACATAGAAGCCCTCGGTGATCTTGGACCGCGCCGCCGAGGCAACGAAGAAGGGCTCGCCATCCAGCATGGCCGCCCGCCCGACCGCCTGGTCCGGCCGCACCCCGCGCCGCGCCCAGCGAAACGCGACGATCGTGCCGTCCCCCGCCTGGATGCCGCACGGCCCGTCATGCACCGCCTCGATCGCCAGATGACCGCTCGCGCCGTTCCGGATTTCCGCCATCGCCCGCTCCTTCACCGCTGGCGCACAGTGAGCGCAAAGGTGCGCTCGCGCGTCCGCGGCGGCTCGCTGTTCGTCGTCGCCCGCAGCTCGATGCCGACCTGCAGGCCGTCACCGGCAAAGGCCGCATCGTTCTGCGCGCCCGGCTCGACGCCGACCCACAGCCGCACCGCCCGATCTCCCTCGATCAGCGTCGCGCCGCGGTCGGGCGCCTCGAGCACCGACAACCCCAGCGCCGCCCCTTCCGCCGACATGGTCAGCGCGAAATCATCGATCACCTCGCCGGGCTCAAGCAGCGCCGCGAAGTCGAACACGAAGTCGAGGACCTCCGACGGGTCCATCGCCTCGGCAAGCAATATGGGATCATTGGGCAAGGCCACGACGGCTCTCCTGACTACCACCCGCCCGCCGTTCGACCGGCGTCTCAGCCTCGACCAGCGCGACGGGCGTATGAACCAACCGCACCGACCGTCCCCGCGGCCGCGCTACCGACGCTCCGATCGGCACGATCATCGCCTCGGCAATGCCGATGACGGCCCCGGCCGGCGCTTGCGCCGCCGCGCCCGCCCCGATGACGGTCGCCTCGATCGTCGCGACCCCGCGGCCAACCGGCATGTTGTCATTGGCCCCAACCGCCACGGTCGTTGCCTCGACGACGGCAATGCCTCGACCGGCCGGCGCGTTCGCCACGGCCCCAACGCCCGTCATATCCGGCTGCCAGTTCGGCAGCTCGGCGGCGGACAGGCCGTGCCGAGCGGCCGCGATCCAGCGGATGCAGCCATTGGCGGCGCGATTGCCGCCGGGTTCGTTGAGGATATCGAGCCGGCCGATCTGCGGCAGGCGCGCCGGCGTGGCACTCAGCGCCGCGGCGCCGTTTAGCGACCCCCGAAAGAAGTTGGTGCCGGCAACCGCATCATAGCCCCACGAGATCGCAACCCGCGCCACCTCCCCGGCAGCGATCATCCCCAGCGACAATAGCGCCTGGTTGGCGCCGGCACTCTGCACCAGCGCGATGACGGCGCCGTTCACCTCGACATGTACACGGATATTCTCGCCGCCGGTGCCGTCATTCAGGTTGATGATATCGCTGGCCCGTATCGGGTTGATCGCCGGCAAACTGAATTGCGCCGCGACAGCCCCCGCGCCTTGCGCGCCCACTTCCACGAGCACGACATCGTCGATCGTGCCGCCGAACGTCCCGTTGCCCCTGAACTGCAACGTGCCGGTCCCGGCGGGCGTGAAGAGTTCGCTGTAGGTACCCGATGTTGACCGCTCGCTACCCGGGGTGCCGCCCAGCCACGGGGTCACCGCGCCGTCGCTTCGCACAAGGCGATAGGTGAGCCGGTAGGTTCGACCGGCGACGACGGCGACGCTCTGGCTCAGCGCGGAATAGGTAAAATCGTCGCCAATCCGCGATGCGTGGCCCGCCGGGTCGATCGACCAATAGGCGCCGGTCGTCCACCCTTCGCCGCTCGCAAAATCGCCGTTCCGAACGAGCCCGCCCTCCCGGACCTCGATATCCCCGAACATCGCGGTCGTCCCGCCCTCAATCGCGTCCACCTCAAGCATGAGCCTGTGGCTGATCCCGCCCGCCACAAACTCGACCGTCCCTGCGGTCAATGCGGTGCCGGAGCTGCTGACCGCCGTGGGCGATCCGGAGACATCGGCCATCAGGACGCGCGCGTTGCCGGCGGAGGTTCCCCGCCGCGCGCTTCCCCAGACGCGATAGACATGCCCGGGCCGAAGGCCGGTGATCGTGCGATGCGCGCGCGGCGTCGTGTCTCCGGCAATCGTCGTGAGCGTCAACAGGCCGTCGCCGACCTCGACCGTCGCATTCTCGGCGGTCCATCCGGCTGTCGATCCGAAGTGCCCGGCGCCGTCCAGCAGATCGGGGGCGCTACCGCCGGCGGGTGCCTGCGCCGACACCTCGGCCACGCGAACCGCCGATACGCTGAAGGCCGCCGCGTTCTCGAACTCGAGGGTGGTGAACGCGCTGGTCGGCACGAAGGTAAAGGCGACCTGGCCGGCCGTCGCGGCATATACGCTGGCGACGAGGTTGCCGCCGACGCCATCACGCCCGGCCTTCGGCGTGAAATAGGTGCCCGCCTTGTCGGCAAGCGCGATCAGGCAAACGGGTCGCCCGGGCCGGGTGTTGAGGTTCAGATAGGCGCGCCGCGTCAAGCTCCCGCCCGAATAGCTAATGGTGGTGCCAACCGCCGTGACCATGCCACCGCCGGCGGCGACCCCGACGCGCGCCGGCGCATACAGGTCGTGCGCTGAGGCCGCGCCGTTGTCCCAGCCGCCATCGCCGGCGAAGGCGGTCGGCACCGCCTCGCGGCAAGAGAAGTTACCCCATTCGGCCACCGTCGGGCCACCGCTCTCGATGCTCACGCCGATGAAGATCAGCGGCTGTGTCGGGACAAGCGTCAGCATGGCCGCGCCGCTGGCGGTCAGTGTCCTGACGCCATAGTGCGTGCCGCCCGCCGCGTTACCCGCGAACAATGTGCTGTTCGCCGCAGTGCGCGTGAAGTCCGCCGTGAGCCGGTACGGGCGACCGACGACGACCGGGATTGCCTGCCAGGCATAGCCGCCAGCAGTTCCCGTCAGTCGCAGCCGCCCGGCGTTGACATCAAGCGTGGCGCCATTCGCGTCATTCCAATGCGCCGTCGTCGACAAGCCGGTGGCGTTCTGCACCAGGTTGTCACCCTGGACGGTCTGCACGCTCGATGGCTCGGCAGCGCGCGTCACCGCCACCGCCGTGGTCGGGATGTAGCTGGTGGGGGTGACGCCCTGCTCCAGTTGCGCGCCCCAGACATGGATGCTGTCGTGGAGATTGGCCGCTCCCATGCCGAAGATAGCGATCTCCGAGGTGTCGATGCTCGTTTTCCTGACCGAGCAGCGATACCAGCCGTTGCCGGCGGGCGTGATCGCGCCGGCGCCGGAGATCACCGTCCCGTCCGAGAGATCGAACACGGCATCGACGCCTGCCGGACTCCCCCGAAGCTCGAGGCTCAGGATGAAGCCGGTTCGGGCCCTGGCGAACACCGACAGTGTGTAGGCGGTCGCATTGGCGACGACCTCGGTACGGAACACGCTCGCATAGGCGCCCGGCGTGTTGCACGTCAGGCGGTCAGCAGTCGCGGTTCCGTCCGGGGCCACCGCATCATTCGGCACGATCGCCGCTGCGGCCGTCGTCCAATAACTATTGTCGAACTCGGCCGACCGCAGCAGCAGGTTCGTCCGCGCCTCTTCACTCAACAGACCGCGTGTATCGAGCGTGACGGAATCATGCGTAAAGCGCGGGCCGTAAGCCGCCACGCCGACCGTCGCCAGATATGGCGACGGTGCCGTCTGATAAGTGACATGCTCGACCTGCGCGCCGAAGATTGAGAAAGTCTGCGCCGTAGCCGTTACTTGCTTTCGAAATTGAAAGCCGCCGAGGGCATTCACAGAGGTAACCTTAACCGAATAGCGCGCCCACTGGTCGGTCAGTGTGACCTGCTGGCCGGCGGTTCCGTTGCTGCTACCGTTAAAGAAGTCGAGCTTGGCGATCTCGCCGCCGACCGCACCTTTCATCCAAACTGAAAGCCGGTAATTCATACCCGGCAGCGGCGTGAGATTCTGAGTGAGCAGGTTATAGCCCCCCGCAGTCCATTCGACCCGGGAAGCGTCATTTCCGCCCAACGGATCGGCTTGGCCTGCCGTCAACGCCTGAGTCGCAGTGCCATCGTTATACTTTATCCACGCGGTACTGGCGAAGTCGCTGGAACGGGTCAGCAGATTACTCGCCGCGTACGTCACCCTCCCCATCGCATCCACCACCGTCCCCGACGACGCACGCGTCAACGCCACGCCTGCCGGCAGCCGCTCCCTGAAGTTCAGAAACACCGCGCCCGCTCCTTCAGAAGCTCGCGATGCCGGTCGCCGCCGTCACGTCGAGCGTCAGCGGGCCGTTCACGTTCCCGCGGTTCGAGGTCAGGTCGAGATAGCCGATCAACCGCCCGCTACCGCTATCATGCCACACGGCGTAGCGCGCGGTCGCGAAGCCGCTGGCATGCTGACTCCACACCACATCGTCGTGCGTCCACTCCGGCGTCGCGCCGTCGAGTGCCACCGCCGAGCCGGCGATCGTCTGCCCGCCCGCGCTGTAGGCCCCGCCCGACACCTCCTTGCCGCTGCTCACGCTCGCGAACAGCTGGTCGACGGCGACGTCCGGCACATAGGCAGCGGTCAGCAGCGCCACCTTGATCGGCGCCGACGCCAGGTTGATCGCGTTGCCATTGTGCTGGCGCAGGCGGAAGTTCGAATAGAGGACGAGGTTCGCCACTTATGTCTCCTGTCGTCGTCTCGACGAGGTGGAAGCGCAGAGATTAGGCCACGGCGCTCACCGCCGGTAGGTTCGCCAGCGCCGCTTCGAGGCCCGGGTAGCAACCGTCCTCGATCACCCGGCCCCGCCGCCCGGCCGCCAGCGCCTCGGCCGGGATCAACCCGCTCGCCGCGTCGATCGCCGCCGTCTCGGCATTGAGCTTGTCGACCTCGGCTCGCTCCTTCGGCGCCAGCTGCCACAAGGGCGCAAACTCGAACCACACATCGCCCGGCACGCTGCCAAACAGCGACCGCAGCATCACCGCATCGATCCGCTCGAGCAACGGCCGCAGCTCGTTCGCCTGCATCGCCGCGACACTGTCGTAGTAGTTGCGCAGGTCGCTCTCGCCGGTGGCATTGAGCCCCGCCGGCGCCTGCCCCAAAAGCCGGGTCACGGGGATATCCGCGGCGCCGGCCACCAGTTGCAAATATCGGTCGATCACCTCGGGCATGCCGGTCCACACGACCTGACGCGTTTCCCAGGTCTCGCTCGCATCCTTCAGCTTGGCGTTGTGCGTCGACTGCCCCAGTTTCGCGAGGCTCAACCGCCGCAGCAGCCGCTCCTCATATTCGCGGCTGGCCAGGCTCGACAGCAGGTCGGGGATGCCGAACACATCGACCTTCGCCTCGTCGATCAGCGCGGCGAAGCCGTTCTGCGCGGCGTCGGCATTCTTCACCGCGTCCTCGATCGACTGCAGCAGTGGGTCGCCCCAGAACCAGCTCGCGCCCCCCATAAGACCAGGGCCGATGGCGCTCGCCTCGGGCACCGCCTGACCGACGAAGGCGACGACGCGCGACGGATGCAGCTTCACCTCGCCGCCGCCGCGGCCGCGCAACAGGAAATGCGTCGGCTGGCCGAACCACGGGTCCTCGGGGTCCATCCGCCGTTCGCCATGCACCAGCTCCCAGCGCGACAGCACATGCGCATAGCGCAAGCCGCCCTTGCCGATCCGCGCGAGATCGATCGGCATCGCCGCATCGCCATCGCCCACCCCGAGCAGGATCGCCGCTCCGCCGTGCAGCCGCGCCAGCACCAGCGCCCGCCGCACTTTGCGGCGCAGCTCCAGCCGCCGCTCTTCCGCCTCGATCGCGGCGATGGCCTCGGGCGCCGCCTGCCAGCGCCGCCACGCGCGCGTCGCGTCGTGCGCTGGCAGGTCGATGATCTTCCTGACCAGCCACGATGACCGGTACGCCGCCTCCACCTGCGCCGGATCGACATGGCGCAGCGCATAGACGCTGTGCGCCCGTTTGTCGGCCGCCGTTCCGGCGCCGGTGATCAGATTGGTCAGCCCGTCGCGCAATTCGCTGACGAAACCCATGCGAGCGCCTCCTTAGCCGTCATCCGACGCGAAGGCGTGACGATAGGGTGGCGGGGAGATCGGCTGTAGGTTCGTCAGGACCGCTTGCGCAGCAGCCGTTCGAAAATGCGCGCGCCGCGTTCCAGCGCGCTCGCCGAATCGTCGGGCGTGATCGCCGCGTCGCGCGGCTCGGTCGGCTCGGTTCGTCGTCGGCCGCGCCGCGCCGCGGTCCCTTCGTCATCAATCATCCATCAGCCCCTCAACTGCTGGAAAGCGGCGCATTCACCATAAAGGCCGGGGCGCCGCAAGATACGAATTATGCGGGGGTTTCGGGCGGCTTCGCTTTCGGTTTCACATCGCCGAGAAACGGGTCGATGAACTGCCCGCCCAGGCTCGGCGCCACCTCGCCGTCGATGCCATATGCCGGCGTGGAGGTCAGCCATTCGATCGGCCCGAAGCGCCAGCGCACCTTGGCGTGGATGAACAAGCTCCCCATCGCGCCCTTTCCGCGCGCCGCGCCGCTGCGGCGAGGAGATGCTAAACCGGTCCCATGACCGACTCGCCCGCCGTCGTCGCCTGGCTCACCCCGCTCGCGCCCGAGCTTCGCGCCGCCATCGATACCCTGCGTGCCGCCGTCGCCGCGGCCTCGCCGGCGCTCGTCGAAACCATCAAGTGGAACGCGCCCAGCTTCGCGCTGGACGGCGAGGACCGGGCGACGCTGAACCTCGGCCCCAAGGGCAGCCTGCGCCTCATCCTGCATCGCGGCGCCCGCGCGCCCGCCGGCTTCAGCTTCGACGACCCGGGCGGCCTCGCGAAATGGCCGAGCCCCGATCGCGGCGTGCTCAGTTTCAGGGATGGCGCCGACGTCGCGGCGAAGGCACCCGCCGTCACCGATCTCGTGCTTCGCTGGCTGTCCGCCTAGCTGCGCTCGCGCAGCAGGTTGGTCAGCGGCCCCACGCGCCGCGTGCGCAGCGCGACGATCAGCACGCCGCACAGCGCCAGCACGGCGCCGATGCCCATGCGCAGGTCGAAGCGGTCGTGGGTGATCAGCACGCCGAAGCCGATGGTGGCGAGCGGCGCCATCAGGGTCAGCGGCGAGATCAGATTGGCCTCGTACCGCTGGATCAGCCGGTAATAGGCGGTGTGCGAGATCACCGAGACGATCAGCGCGGAAAACAGCAGCGCCGCGACGAACGGCCAGCCCGCCGCCGTCATCGTTGCCGCCTGCCCCGTTTCGAACAGCAGCGACGCCGGCAGCAGCGCCGCGAAGGAGGTGAACCCCACCCACGCCTGGAAACGCAGCGGCTGGATTTCCTCCATCTGCTTCATCAACACCGCGCCCGTCGATCCCGCGACCGCGGCGGCCGCGACGAACCACAGGCCCTTCGATAGCGACAGGCCATCGGGGTTCCAGATCACGACCAGCGCCCCGGTCAGGGTCATCAGAATGCCAAGCCACCGCCGCCACGCGATTTTCTCGTTCAACACGATAATGGACAGCAGCGTGGTGAACGGCACCCCGACCTGCACGACGATGGCGGCGGCCGACGGGCTCGCCGTCTGCAGCCCGACGAACAGCAGCGCGAAATTGCCCGCCCCCATCAGCGCGGCGATCAGCAGCAGCCGCCCCAGCGGCTTCGGCGCCGGCAGCAGCCACGGCAAGGTCACCAGCGCCACCAGCGCGAAGCGCAGCGCCCCGAACGCGAACGGCGGCACCGCCCAATGCGCCACCACGATCTTGCTGACGACGTTCGCCAGCCCCCAGACGAGGCAGATGCCGACAAGGATCAGGAAGTCGCGCGGCGACAAGGGGCGGCTCCCGGCAAAAGGACGAAGGATCAGCGATGCGTTAGCCGCCCCTCCGCCGGGTCACAACCTAGGCATTCTTCGGCGTGGCCAAGTTCATGCACCCCGCCCGCCGCGCCCCAAGCCCGCGTCCCGCGCCCGTCCTACGCTCGCAGCTCGCACGCCCCGGCACGCCCGCCGCCCGCCGCCCGCCGCCCGCCGCTCGCGCCCACCCAATCCGTCATACCGGCGAAAGCCGGTATCCAGACAACCGCCCGGCTGGATTCCGGCTTTCGCCGGAATGACGGGACGGGTGGGCGGCACCAACGGGCCGCAGGCCCTACAAATTCGCCAGCGTATACGCCGACCCCAGGGTCAGCTCGTTGATCGCATCGGCCAGCGCGTCGACCCAATCATCGTGCCGTCCGGCCGGAAACGCCTCAAGCTCGTCGAGCAGCTCGTCGTTCCACGCGGCCCGCACCAGCCGGATGTTCCCCGCCTCCGCCTGCGCCGACGCCGGTCCCGCGCGCGAAACCTTGTCGCCGCTCGGAATCACGGCGTGCACCTCATGCCCGGCGAGTTTGCGCACATAGGTGTCCGCCTGCGCCTTGCCCGCCTGCCCCGGGTCCTGCGGCAGCCGGATCGCCACGCCCACCCCGTCCTGCGCCGCGGTGTTCAGGATCGCATTCTCCACCGCCGCCGGCGTCCCGCGCAGCCGCATCGCCGTCTCAATGTAGAATGTCCCCGCCCGCCCGTCGCTGGCATCGGGCACCCGCCGCACCCGCACGCAGGCGGTCCAGTCGGGGTCGTGGCCAATCGCCTTCTTCTCGGTCGCCGCCAGATCCCAGCTGCGCACCACCCGGCCCCCGCCGGGCACCGCGTCGACCAACGGAAACCACTCACGCCGGAACAGCGCGCGCGCCGCGGCGCGCACCTTCCAGTTGCCGAGCAGCAGCCGCTCGCGCTCGACCGGCGGCAGTGCCTCGAGATTGGCGCGATAGTCGGGATCGGCCTCTTCCAGAATGCCGTTGTCGGACAAGTTCGCCGGCACGAAAGTCAGCGACTTCGGCCGCGCCGCCGGGTGAAGCGCCTTCAGCTCATCCGCGCTGTCCGCCCACACCAGCCGGCCGCCGATCCGCGCGAACCAGCGCACCACCCCGGCGCGCTCGGCACACGCCAGCCCCGTTACCGGATCGATCCACCAGCCGATCAGCTTCGCCACCCAGCTGTCGGCATCGGGGTTGGTCGTCGCCCGCACATAGGGCTTCACGCCGCTGGTCGATCGGTTGCGGCTGAGCATGTACCAGAATTGCTGCTCGCTGAAGTGCGTCAGCTCGTCGAACCCCAGGAACGCCATCTGCGCGCCCTGATAATTGAGCACCGTCGCATCATTCTCCAGATGCGCGAACGACAGCGAGGCGCCGCTCGGGAACCGCCATTCGAGCACATGGCTCTTCGGCTTGCCGCCGAGCTGCGGGTAGAGCTTCATGCTCTCGTCCCACAGCCCCCCCTCGTTCCTGACCTGCACGGTGGTCCGCCGGAAGATCACGCCCCCGAAGCTGCCGTTCGCCACATGCCGCAACGGCTGCGCCAGCAGCGCCCAGCTCTTCCCCCCGCCCGCCGCCCCGCCATAGATGGCGATGTCCGCCTCCACGCCCAGGAACGCCGCCTGCGGCCCCGGCTGCGGCGTGATCTCGGCATCGGCAAGGGTCGGCGGCGGCGGCGCCTCGCCGAACAGATCGGCCTCGCGCGGATCGGCACGCTTCATCCGCGCGACGATAGGAAAGCGCCCGTCCCGCCAACAGGTTCGCCCTGAAACGACAACGCCCGCCGCGGACGGGTCCGGGGCGGGCACGTAAACATCTAGCGGGCCAAGCTCTGGAAGCGGCGGAAATCCTAGGTTTTTGACAAACGGGGCCGGTCGCCAATTGTGAGATTCTGTAGGACCTACCGACGCTGAAAACGAAAAGACGCCCGTCACCGTGGGAGGAGTGACGGGCGTCGAATCTCGCCTCTTACGAGGGTTCTCTGTACGCAGCCTGGCGAAACACTGCCGGGCACCCACCGCTCCGAATACAGCCGGGCGGATGCGTAATGAACGACCCTAACCTAGGTTGGTTCCAAAACCGCAAATCGGAACCTCGGCAGCCGCCGATCATTGAATCCCAAGTCAAGTGTAGTTGCGGAAGCGTAAGTAGTTTTGTCCCAGCGTTATCTTCTTGAGCGCGAGTTTTTGCGCAGCGAGCATGATCGCACGATGCCCGTCCGCCTACTGGTGGTCGGCGCGCTGCTCGGCTTTGCCTTCGGCGTAAAGGCCGGCGACCGCGCGCTCGACGATCTGATCCGGCGGCTGGAGAACATCCGGGACCGGTAGATGCCTCCCCGACCCACCGTCCTGTCGCCCCCCATCATGCGTCGTCCGGGGATCGCTCACCCCCTCGCCCCACTCCCAATCCGTCATGCCGGCGAAAGCCGGTATCCAGTCAGGCGGTGGTCTGGATACCGGCTTTCGCCGGCATGACGGATAGTGGACACGGATGCGAGTGCGAGTGCGGGCGCCCGCGAAACGCGAGTGGAGCGGCGCGCACCTACCCCGCCGGCAACGCCGCGATGTACGCCTCCATCAACCGCACGATCTCATCCTCGAGGGCGTCCGGGTCGAGCGCTAGCGACGGCTCTGCCGCCGCCGCGCGCAGCAGGCTGATCGCCGCGTGCGTCAGCACGAACGCCCGCTCGGGCGTCAGTTCGATGTCCAGCCGCGCCTTGCCCGCGATCGCCGCCAGAAACGCCTCATGGTGCCTCGCCAACGCCGCGCCATCCCTGGCGAACATCGCGCCAAGCAGTGCCGTCTGCGTCTCCGGCGTCCCTTCGAAACTCTGCGTCAGCGCCCGCACGATCGTCCGTACGCTGCCCAGCCCCGGCCGCTCGATCACCGTCCGCGCGATCTCCTCGCGCACCGCTGCCGCGCGCCGGTCGGCGAGCGCCGCCAGCACGTCCGCCTTGCTGTCGAAATATTGGTAGAGCGTGCCGATGCTCACCCCCGCGCGCTGTGCGATGCGATTGGTGGTTAGCGCCGCGACGCCGTCGGCGGTCAGAAGCTGAAGCCCCGCCTCGAGGATCGCATCTACCGTCGCGGCCGCCCGCGCCTGTGTCGGCGAACGCCTTTTGTTTCCAGCCACTTGGCTCTCCTGTTCCCCTGCTTGCCGCCCAGGCGGCAAAGGCGAGTAGAAACCTGAGCAACCCTCACATATCTTGGTGCCTGAGTTCAAGCACCGACAGGATCGACCCCGATGGACACCTCGCTCGAAGCCGTCCGCGCCCGCGTGCTTTCGCAGGCCGAGCGCATGCCCGCCCTCTACGGCCGCTTCGACTTCGATGCGCTGCCCGAGCGGTTCACCGAGGATTCCAGCTTCGCCGTCGTCCGCGACCGCGCCCCCGGCGGCGTGCAGGTCACCGACGAGGATCTGGAGCGCGTCCGCCACTACACGATGCTCGGCGATGTGGTCGCCGACGCCTATGCCGCGCTGCTGCCCAAATACGGCTTCCGCCCGCTGATCGACATGCTGGTCACCGCCTGTGAAAAGGGCCTCGACGCCGTCCCCGACGCGCCCGCCGAACTCACCGCCTTCATCGCCGCGATGGAGGCGACGCCCGACTGGGTCGACATGGACATGGTGCGCAAAGGCGCAGCGCTCGAACTGAACGGCACCGCCAACCTCGCGCCCTTCGCGATCCGCGGCGCCTTCATCGCCACCTTCCTCAACAAATATTCGGCGCTGCCGATGGCGCTGACCGGCACGCTCGGCCATTCGTCGGCCGCCCGCCGCGTCAACGAGACCGCGACCTTCTTCTCCACCACCATCCTGCCCGGCGCGCTCGAACGCCATGGCGAGGGCTTCAAGGCGGCGGCGATGGTGCGGCTGATGCACTCGATGGTGCGCATCAACGCGTTGCGCTCGGGCAAGTGGGACGCCAGCGTCTACGGCATGCCGATCCCGCAGGTCGACCAGATGCCCGCCGGCCTCATCGGCGTGTTCCTGCTGAGCTTCCAGATGATCCGCGAAGGCCGCCGCCAGTTCACGGCCGAGGAGCGCGCCAAGGTCGAGCTCGCCCGCTACCGCTGCTTCCTGCTCGGCCTTCCCGAGGATCTGCTCGCCGACACGCCCGAGGGCGTCGTCCGCCTGATGACCGCGCGCAACTCCACCCTGCGCGCCGGCTTCGACGACGCCACCTGCGGCGCGCTCATCCGCGCCACGCTCGCCGCCTATCTGCCGCCCGACAAACGCTTGCGGAACCGCCTGTTCGACGCCGTCGAGCAGCGCTTCGCCCGCGGCTTCTTCCTCAAGCATTTCCTCGAAGGCGACAACGACCGCGCCAGGGCGATGGGCATCGACATCGGTGTCGTCGACCGCGCGCTGTTCATCATCGTCGCGCTGTGGATCACCGGCCGCATGGCCTTCTACACCCTCGCCCGCCGCGTGCCGGGGCTGCAAGGCGCCGTCGACGCCCACCTCGTCCGCCGCGTCCGCCAACTCCTCGCCCGCTACGGCCACGCCGAATTCACCAGCGACGGCGCCGCCTACCGGCCGACCACAGGCGCGCATGCGGGAGCGCAGGCCTAGCCGCTCACCGGCTCAGGACGGGTCGCTCGCCCACCCACCAGCCGTCATACCGGCGAAAGCCGGTATCCAGTCGGACGCTGGTCTGGATACCGGCTTTCGCCGGTATGACGGCTGGTGGAGACGGCCGTTCTCTAAAGCTGAAATCGCGAAGAAGGCGAAGCCCTCGCTCGTCATCCCCGCGCAGGCGGGGACCCAGTCCCCAAACGAAAAGCGCCCGCGAAAGCGGGCACGCTCTTCAATCGGGCTGGGTCCCCGCCTGCGCGGGGATGACGACGTGGGAACCGCCGCTCAAACCGGCGTGCGGAACCGTTCGCGCGCGGGGGCCATGTTGCTGATGCGCCGGTTTTGCCACCACAGCCAACCGGCCACGACGACGGCAAACACGGCCATCAGCACGATGATCTGGAGCATCGTGGTGGCACCGGTGGGAAGTGCATCGGCGCGCATTCTGTCTCCTCTTCGCTGAGGAGACCCCAAGCAGGAAGCGGACCAGCTTCGAAAAAGCTCTCGATTTCAGATTGATCGACGAAATCGCCGCCCACCGTCGCCGCGAAACTGTAAAGCCGCCCGACGCGCGGTCAGGCGCTGCCCGCCGGCCTTTTCATCACGTCGAGAACCGCCGTCGCCAGCCGCAGATGCTCGAAGGCGGTCGGCGCGAAGCCGTCGGTCAGCCGCATCGCTTCGCGGGTCAGTTCGGACGCCTTGGCGAGACGGGCGCGTTCTTCATCAGGACTGGCGTGGTTCGGCATGTGGCACTCCCTCTGCGGACCTAACGGCCAGGGAGCGCCACAGTTGCCTCGGGGTCAGCGCCGCGCCGCGATCAGGCCCGGAACCGCTTCCGCCGGCACCGCCTTCGCGAAGAAGAAGCCCTGCCCGTAATGGCAGCCGAGCCGGCGCAGCATTTCCGCCTGCGCTTCCTCCTCGATGCCTTCCGCCACCACCTCGATGCCGAGGCTCTGGCCAAGGTTGACGAGGCTGCGCACGATGACTTCCTCGCCGCTGTTCGCCGCCATGCCCTGGACGAAGCTCTGGTCGATCTTCAGGATATCGACGGGAAACTGGTTGAGGTGGCGCAGCGAGGCATAGCCGGTGCCGAAATCGTCGAGCGCCATCCGCACGCCCACGTCGTACAGCCGCCGCAGCGCGCGTTCGACATATTCGGCGCCGCGGCCCAGGAACACGCTCTCGGTCACCTCGAGCTGCACCTTGTCGGTCGGAATGTCGGCGGCGCGCAAGCGCTCGATCAGCCCTTCGGCGAAGTCGTCGCGGCGGAATTCGGCGGCGGCGGCGTTGAGCGCGACATGGCCGAAGTCGACGCCCTCATCCATCCAGCGCCGCATGTCGGCGATGCAACGGTCGAACATCCGGTCGGACAATTGCGCCGCCAGTTCCAGATCCTCGAACGCCGCGCCCAGCGTCCCCGGCCCGTGGAAGACGCCGCGGCTGTCGCGCCAGCGCAGCAGCGCCTCGAACCCCGCCACGCGCCCGTCGGCGAGCACCACCTTCGGCTGGTAGTGCGGGACGATCCAGTCATAGGCGAGCGCATCGCGCGCCACGTTCAGCATCGAGTTGCGATGCTGCAGGCTGACGCGCATCGCGGGGTCGAAGGTGACATGCTGGCCGCGCCCCGCCGCCTTCGCCGAAGCCAGCGCGATATCGGCGCTCTTCAGCAATTCCTCGGGCGTGCGGCCGTGGTGCGGGCTCAGGCTGCTGCCGATGGTGGTGCGGCAGTCGAGCGTATGGCCTTCGAACACGAAAGGCTCGCGCATCAGCGTCTGGATGCGCTCGACGACCTTCTCCAGCCCCTCGGGCCTGCCGAGGCTCGGCAGCACGATCGCGAACTCGTCGCCGCCCATCCGCGCCAAGGTGTCGCCGGGGCGCAGCAGCTCGCCGATGCGGCGAACCAGTGTCCGCAGCACCGCGTCGCCGGCATCATGGCCCAGCGTGTCGTTGATCTGCTTGAACCCGTCGACATCCAGCTGCACGAGCCCGACGCAGCGGTCTTCCGGCACCGCGGCGATCGCCTCGGCAAGCACTTCCTGAAAGCGCACACGGTTGGCGATGCCGGTCAGCGCGTCATGCGTCGCGCCCCAGCGGAGCCGCGCCTGGCTGTCCATCAGCGCCGCCGTCGCCCGCTTGCGCTCGGTCACGTCCTGCATCGCGCCGACGAGACGCACCGCGCGCCCGTCGCCATCGCGCTGGATATAGCCGCGATCGTAAACGTCGGCGTAGCTGCCATCGGCGCAGCGGAAGCGATACTCCTCCACGAACTGCTCGGCGCCGTTGCTGCTGACCGCGGCGATGGCGTCGCGCACCCGCTCGCGGTCGCTCGGGTGAATCTGGTCGAGCCACCAGGTACCGCTGTCGCCCAGCTCGGCGGTCGCATAGCCGAAGCGCGTCCCCTCGGTCTCGTTCCACGCGATGTGGTTGGACACGAGGTCATGGTCCCAGATCAGGTCGTTGGTGGCGAGCGCCGCCAGCCGGTAGCGTTCCTCGGTCTCGCGGAGCGCGGTTTCCATGCGCACCTGCTCGTCGATGTCCTCGACGGCGCCGTACCAGCGGATGATCGCGCCGCTGTCATCGCGCCGCGGCGCACCGCGCGCCCGGAACCAGCGGTATTCGCCGTCCTTGGTCTTCAGCCGATAGCGCATGTCGACCGGCGCGCCCGCCTTCACCGACTGCGTCCAGCTCTCGGCCGTCCGCGCATAATCGTCGGGGTGCAGCGCATCGATCCAGTTGAGCCCCGCCGTCTCCTCGGCATTGAGGCCGATCCACTCGCGCCAGCGCGGGGACACCTCGAGGATATTGCCGGTGGCATCGGCCACCCACGGAACCTGCGGGTTCAACTCAAGGGCATGGCGATAATTCGCCTCGCTCTCCGCCAGCCGCGCCTCGGTCTTGCGGCGCTCGGTGACGTCGGCGCTGACGCCGCGGACGGCGACGATGCGCCCGTCCTCCAGCACCGGGTTCATCTTCACCCACAGGTGGCGAACCTCGCCATCGGGGCGGACGATGCGATAGTCGCTGCCGCCGCTCTCTCCCTCGGCCGCCGCCTGCAGCTTCGCCAGCGCCGACGCGCGCTCGTCGGGGTGAACCATCGCGATGGTGTTTTCGATGGTGGGGGTAAAGGTCGCCGGGTCCTGGCCCGAAATGGCGTAGAGCGCAGGTGACCAGGTCATGACCTGGCTGCCGGCCGCCCAGGTCCACAGCCCAAGCTGCGCGATGCCCAGCGCCTCGTCGAGGTCGGCCAGCACGCTCGCGGCATCGTCGCCCCGTTCGGACACGCCCGGCTCCCCCAAGAAATTTGCTAACGCTTTCGCTACACCCACCAGAATTCCGATACTGACGGCACCTGCCCATAGCCCGCGTCGCCCCCCGACGTCGCCAGCCTTGCCGTCAGCAACTCCTAACCCGGCAAGGTTTCGCCGTAAGTCGTAAAGATACGGTAGTAGAACCACGGGCAGATGCCGGTGGGCGGTTCGTCGAAAGCCGGATGGCCGTCGCGCCGCTACCGCCCTAGCGTCGCCGAACTTTCTCAGGGGAGGAACCATAGCATGACCCGCCGCATCGCCCTAACGCTCGCCGTCGCATTCGCCTGCCTCGCCGTCCCCGCCTCGGCCGCGCCGTCGGCGGCCGTCACCGCCGCGCTCGCCGACGCCAACCGCCCCGACGCCGACAAGGCCCGCGATGCGGCGCGCAAGCCCGCCGAGCTGCTGGCGCTCGCTAATGTGAAGCCCGGCGCCAAAGTCGGCGACTTCATCATGGGCGGCGGCTACCTCACCCGCATCCTCGCCGGCGCGGTTGGCCCAACCGGCAAGGTCTACGCCTATCAGCCCGCCGAATTCATCGCCTTCCGCGCCGCCTATGGCGAGGAGCAGAAGGCCGCGTCCGCACCCTACAAGAACGTCGTGCCGCTCAACCAGTCGCTCACCGCCGTCGGCTTCCCCGAGCCGCTCGACGCCATCATCACCGTGCAGAACTACCATGACATGCACCTGAAGGCCTTCCCGGCCGGCGCCGCCGACGCGATCAACAAGAAGCTGTTCGACGCGCTGAAGCCGGGCGGCACCTTCCTGGTCGTCGACCATTCGGCGGCCGACGGCTCGGGCTTCCGCGACAGCGACACCCTCCACCGCGCCGACAAGGCCGCCGTGCGCGCCGAAATCGAGAAAGCCGGCTTCAGGTTCGAGCGCGAGGCCGACCTCTACCGCGCCCCCGCCGACGACCGCACCGTCAACGTCTTCCGCCCCGAAATCCGCGGCAAGACCGACCAGTTCACCTTGGTTTTCCGCAAGCCCAGCTAAGCGCATCCATCGCGGCTCCTGCGCGTTGAAGGGGCGGTAAACCCTCAACCGCAGGAGACCCGCAATGGGCGATTTCGGCCAGATCCGCGAGCATATGAACGTCATCGGCGCCGACGGCGTTCACCTCGGCACCGTCGACAAGGTCGACGGCGACCGCATCAAGCTGACCAAGGCGGACAGCGGCTCGCACCACGACCATCACCATTATATCTCGAAGGGCCTCGTCGCCGGCGTCGAGGGCGACAACGTCCGCCTGTCGGCCACCGCCGCCAACGCCGCCCTGCTCGAAGAGGAAAAGGACGGCAAGCCGCTGTCGGATAACGACGGCGACTGAGCCTTCCGCTCACCCGAACGTCAAAGCGGCGGCCGAGCCCAACGCCCGGCCGCCGCTTCACGTTTTGATATTCGCGTTTTGCGACCCGCCGCCGCCTCAACCCCAACCGTCATACCGGCGAAAGCCGGTATCCAGACTGTCCGCCTGACTGGATACCGGCTTTCGCCGGTATGACGCGCCTGAGGATGGCCCGCGCGCCGATCCACCCCCTCAACACACCATCCGCGCCTCGGCGATGTACGCCCCGATCGGATCGAGCCCGAGCGCCGCGCGCCGCCGGTCGAGACCCGCCGGGTTCTCCACCGCCGCCGGCACCGCCCTGCCGTCCCGGCAGACGATCTGCATCCCGTACCGCTGCGGTCGCCCGCCCTCCAGCGCCACCCGGTCATGCAGCAGCGCATAGCGCGACCCCGGTATCTCGCCGCGCATCCACAGCGGCTCGATCCGCGCCAGCACCTCGCGGCGCAGCGCCGGGTCGCGCGAATGCTGGACGATCAGCCACGCCCATCCGGGCACGAAGCGGCCATGCTCGCGCGCGCTGAACCAGCCGCGCGCCGGCATCACCGATCTCAGATAATCGCTGTTGTCGCGGTCGATCGGCCTGACCTCTGCCCACAGCGCCGCGCTCACCGCGTCGCGCGTGTCGGCCGGCGTCGCCGCCAGCCCCGCGAGCAGCGCCTCGCGCGCCGCCCTGTCGACCGCCGTCCGCCGCCACAGCTCACGCTCCAGCGCGCTGGCCAGCACCGGCACCGGCCGCGCCCGCGCCGCCGCCACCGCCTCGCGCAAGGCCGCGACCAGCGGCAAAGGCGCCTCGCCCGCCGCCGACGGTGCGGCAGCCGCGATCGTAACCGCCGCCATCAGCAAACGAAGCATAGCCGCGCCACACCCTTCATCGTCATTCCGGCGAAAGCCGGAATCCAGGCCCACCGTTCGACTGGATACCGGCTTTCGCCGGTATGACGACCGTGGAACGCAAAGCCTAGAACGGGACCTTCAGCTTCACCATCGCCCGGTTGCTCTGCGTGCCGTCGGGCAAGGTTGCGCCTTCGGTCGTCAGGGCGCCCGTCACGTCGCCGAACAGCCTCATCTCCGCCTTGGGCAGCAACAGCTCGACCGGCGCCGGCGGCAACATCTCCACACGGTGCCTCACCGTCTCGTCCGGCCGCGCGCAGACGACGATCTCCTCGCCGACGCTCTCGGCACACCGCTCCGCCGCCCGGCTCTCCTTCAGCTTGCGCAGGTCGAACGCCGCCACCTCGCCCGGCGCGGCAGCCTGCAGCAACAGCAATGCGATCGGCAGCAAAAGACGAAGCCTCCCCCCGGCCAGGCCGGAAGGAGGCTCCGCGATTGTGGCGGGGCGGAGGCGGTTGCCTCCACTCCGGTGTGAAGTCAGGCGATCTTGCGGCGGCGGCGCGCGGCAAGGCCGATCAGGCCGAGGCCGAGCAGCGCGAGGTTCGCCGGTTCCGGCACCTCGTTGATCGTCGCATGGTTCTGGATCGACACCTGGAACTGGTAGTTGAACTCGGCGCCAGGCGCGCCGGTGTTGCCCTGGTTGAACGGCTGCGACCAGCAGCAATTGCTGATCTCGGCGAAATAGGTGCCCGACGTGCTGAACACATATTCATAGTAGGAATCGAGCCCGTGGTTGCTGCCCCCGGCGCCGGCGTTCTGGTTATAATCGTCGTTGCGGCCGAGCATGTTGCCGATCGCATCATAGATGGTGATGTTCGAATCGAAGCCGAAATTGCCCGTCGCCTCATAGGCGCCGTCGATGTCGAAGATGCCCCGGCTGCCCGCCGTCGCGACGCTGAACCGGTACCAGTCGCGCCCGCCCTGCTCGGCATAGCCGTTGATCGTGGCGTGCGGGATCGTCGTCGACGTGTTGGTCGAATTGTCGCCGATGTTGGCGCTGTAGTCGGTGCTGAAATACGGATCGATGTTCATCGCCGTCGCCAGCGTGTCGTTGTTCTCGACCTCGGAAATCACCGCCGCGTTCGCCCCCGAAACAACGCCGGTCGTCATCATTACCGCAACCGCGGCCAACTCGAACTTACGCATCAAAGCCCCCTGAGAATGCATTCAGGGCCTCTTAGGCATTTATCGTGCCATAACCTTAACTATATGGCGAATAACGATAAGTCATATGTCGATCATCGACCTATGTAAGGAACGGCGTCACCCCCATAGAAGCACTACTTCGCGGCGACTGGCGTGCCGCGCCGGTCCAGATATCATCGCCCCCATGAGACTCGCCCTCGCCGCCGCGCTCGCCGCCACCCTCGCCATGCCCGCCCTCGCACAGGGCGAGACGCGACCAGCTGAGCGCATCGCCGCGAAGGGTTTGATCACCGCCGCCGACTATCCTGACAAGGCATTGCGGGCGGACGAACAGGGATTGACGTCGATACAGTTCGTCGTCGGTGAAGACGGCAAGGTCGTTCGCGGCAGTTGCGTCGTCGCCGTGACGAGCCGCTCGGTATATCTGGACCGTGCCGCCTGCGAGATCGTTGAGCGTCGCTCCGAGTTCAGGCCCGCGCTCGAGAACGGCGTACCGGTGCGCGAAACGAAAGTGCTGCATACGCTGTGGACCATCCCGGATTTGCCGATGCCGGCTGAACCGACCCTGGCGCGCCGAATGTTGAATCAGCTCGCTTCTTGCCTGGTCCATGTTTCGCCCGCGCCGGCGGCAGCGCTTGTCGACCAGCCGATGGGAAGCGCCGGGCAGTCAGCCGCCGCCGCTGCCGCCATGGCGACCGCGCCGAATTGCAACAGCTATCTGAAGGCGATCCCGCATCTGCAACTCGCCGGCTTTGTCGGCGAAAATCTGATGCAGAACCGCTTTCGCGGTGTCGGGCCCGCGCTTGGCGCCGGCGTTGCGCCACTGGTCGCACGTAACGGCGCCGAGGCGATGGCGCAGTGCATCGTCCGTCGCGACCCGCTCGCCGCCCGCGCGGTGATCGACACGGTGGCGACCAGCGAGGCCGAGGCGCAGGCGCTGGCCAGGCTGACGCCGCATCTCGAACCCTGCATCGTCGAAGGCACCACCCTGCGCCTGCATCGCGCCACGCTGCGCGCCTTCGTCGGCATCGCCCTATACCGCGACGCCGTCCACGCCGCCGAAGCCAAACCGACCGCCAAATAGCCCGCCCGTTTCGGGCCGCGCGGGCCATTCCCCCGCCGCGCCCGCTCGGCTAGATCGACACGTACCATTTGAACGCGGAGTCGCACGACCTCATGAAAGCCCCCCTGTTCCTCGCCGCCGCCCTGCTCGCCGGCACCGCCGCGGTCGCCGCCACGCCCAATTTCGACATCGCGCGGATCAGCAAGGATGTGCAGACCCTGTCGTCCGACGCATTCGAGGGCCGCGGCCCGGCGACCGCGGGCGAGGTGAAGACCGTCGACTATCTGGTGAAGGCGATGAAGGACGCGGGCCTCAAACCCGGCAACGGCGCCAGCTACACGCAGGACGTGCCGCTGCTGAAGTCCGACATCGTCGGCACGCCCTCGCTGTCGATGACCGTCAACGGCACTGCGAAGAAGCTCAGCCAGGGCGAGGAGATCGCCGTCCGCGCCGCGATGACCGGGCAGACGCGCGTCGACATCGCCAACGCCCCGCTGGTTTTCGTCGGCTACGGTGTGAAGGCGCCGGAGCGCGGCGGCTGGGACGATTTCAAGGGCGTCGACCTGAAGGGCAAGATCGCCGTCGTCCTCGTCAACGATCCCGATTTCGAGGGCGGTGAGGGCGACTTCGGCGGCAAGGCGATGACCTATTACGGCCGCTGGACCTACAAATATGAGGAAGGCGCGCGGCAGGGCGCCGCCGGCGTGCTGGTCATCCACGAATATGAGCCCGCCTCCTACGGCTGGGCGACCGTCAAGAACTCGAACACCAACACCATGTTCGACATCGTCCGCCAGAACCCGGCGGCCGACCACACGGCGATGGAAGCGTGGATCCAGAAGGACCTCGCCGCCGAGCTGTTCGCCGCGTCGGGCACCAGCTTCGAGGCGATGAAGGCGGCGGCGAAGAAGAAGGATTTCAAGCCCGTCCCGCTGAAAGCCACGCTCAGCGCCGGCTATGATGTGAAGCCCGAGACGATCATCTCGAAGAACGTCGTCGGCATGGTGAAAGGCAAGAGCCGCCCGGACGAGACGGTGATCTACTCCGGCCACTGGGACCATCTCGGCGTCGGCCTCGCCGACGCAAAGGGCGACACCATCTACAATGGCGCCCGCGACAACGCCTCGGGCATCGCCATGATCCTCGAGCTCGCCCGCGCCTATGCCAAGGCCCCGGCGCCCGAGCGCAGCGTCGTCTTCCTCGCCGTCACCGCCGAGGAAAAGGGCCTGCTCGGCTCGGCCTATTATTCGGCGAACCCGCTGTTCCCGCTCGGCAAGACCGCCGGCGTCATCAACATGGACGGCACCATCGGGTTGGGTGCGGCGAAGGACTTCACCATCTCGGGCACCGCCAAGCTCGGCCTGCTCGACCGCCTGATCGACGAGGCGAAGAAGCAGGGCCGCGTCTACACCCCTGACTCGCGCGTCGAGGCGGGAGGCTTCTACCGCTCCGACCATTTCCCCTTCGCCAAGGCCGGCGTCCCCGCCGTGTCGTTCGGGACAGGCCGCGACCTTGTCAACGGCGGCACCGCCCGCGCCGACGAGATCGGCAAGATCTTCACCCGCGACAGCTACCACCAGCCGTCCGACGAATGGTCGGCCGACTGGGACATGACCGGCGTGCCGGATGACATGACCCTCCTCTACACCACCGGCCGCGCGCTCGCCGACAGCAAGGACTGGCCCGCCTGGAGCGCCGACAGCGAGTTCAAAGCCGAGCGCGACAAGACGGCAAGCGAGCGGAAGTAAACTCCCCCTCTCCCTTGAGGGGAGAGGGCGACTCGCGTCAGCGAGCGGGGTGAGGGTGGTCGCCGGTTAGCGTCCGCCATCCGACCACCCTCTCCCCAACCCCTCTCCCCTCCAGGGAGAGGGGCTAACCCCCCGCAAAAATCCCACGCTGGCGCCCACCCCGCGCCTCCCCTACGGTCACCCCCAACACCCCGCTACGTCGCGGATCGTACAGACGGCGCGCGCGACGCACGGCTAACGCCTTGCATCGGACGCCTTAGCGGAGCGCGACCCTGGAACGTTTTCTCATCGCCACCTCGGCCCTGCGGCGACAGCCGCTGCTCGGCCTGTTCTTCGCGCTGGCCGCTTACGGCCTCGCCTTGTGGACCCGTTTCACCCTCGAAGGCGCGCTGCCGCCGGGGTTCCCATACCTGACCTTCTTCCCGGCGATCATCCTCACCGCGTTCCTCGCCGGCACCTGGCCGGGCATCCTGTGCGCGGCGCTGTCGGGCCTCTCCGCCTGGTACTGGTTCATCCCGCCGTTCCGCTCGTTCGAGGTGACCCACAACACGGCGATCGCCCTCGGCTTCTTCCTGTTCATCTGCGCCGTCGACATCCTGATCATCGACATGATGGCACGCGCCACCGAGCGTCTCGCGCTGTCCCGCGCGCGCAGCCAGCAGCTCGCCGACAGCCACGCGACGATGTTCACCGAGCTTCAGCACCGCGTCGCCAACAACCTCGGCTTCGTCGCCTCGCTGCTGGCGCTGCAGAAGAAGAAGGCCGCCGCCGATCCCGCCACGGCACCCGCGCTGTTCGATGACGCCATCCGCCGCATCGAGGTGATGGGCCGCATCCACCGCCGCCTGCACGCCCCCGCCTCGCTCGAACAGCCGATCGGCGACTATCTGCGCGAACTCTGTGCCGAACTTATCGAGGTCGGCTCGGCGAAGGGCATCATCTGCCTGATCGAGGCCGACGACATCCGGCTCGACCTGCCCAGGCTCACCGCGCTGTCGCTGATCGTCTCCGAAGTGATGACCAATTCGCTGAAGCACGCCTTCCACGGCCGCGACACCGGCACCATCACGCTCGACCTGAAGCAGTTGCACGACGGCCGCTACCACATGACCATCGCCGACGACGGCCCCGGCTTCGCCGCCGCCAAGCCCTCGCCCAACAGCCTCGGCCTCAAGATCGTCCGCGGGCTGGCCGCGCAGCTCGGCGGCGAGATCGCCATGCCCGAGCGCCCCCGCGGCGCGGTGACGGAGTTGCGCTTCGCGGCGTAGGGGCGGCCCCGCCACACCCTCCCACCCGTCATCCCCGCGAAGGCGGGGACCCAGTCCACAAGCAATAGCGCCCGCAAAGCGGGCATGTTGTTGATCGGGCTGGGTCCCCGCCTGCGCGGGGATGACGATCAGGGAGAAACAGGCCAAACCCTGCGAAGCCTTGGCGAAGCAGGGCTACCGGACCACCAGCCGCGCATGTCGCCTGCCGTACATACGGCGCATCCCGATCATGCTATGTTCAGAGTCGTCGGTTGGGTGCATCTCGCTAGCCACGCGATACATGCAGCGCCCTAAGCCCGGGATACCGAGCGCCGGGATTGGCGCGACGGCCGTTGCATCGGCCGGGTAGGCGGACGTTTATGTCAGATGTTGATCTCACCCTGCTCGACCAGGCGCTTGACCGCCTGCGCGAAGCCAATGCGCTGCTCGAACAGACCGACGCCGGGGTGGCGACGCTTCACCTCGACGCCTGCATCGCGGCCCTCGAAAGCCGCCTCCGCCGCGCCGACGGCACTCACCCGCTGCACGTGATGGCCAGCTAGGGCGCGCCGCCGGTCATCCGGCGACCGCTACGCGATCAGCGGTCGTCGCCGATGATCCGCTGCCTACGTCTTCTCCCAAACGGGCAGACGCCGCGCTACGCTCCTATCCCCACCATCGCCGCCACATGGCGCAGCTTGTCGGGGTTCCGCACGATGTAGATCCCCGCGATCCTGCCGTCGCGAATATCGAGCGCCGTCGTCTGCAGCACATTCCCCCGGTCATAACCGATATAGCCCGGCAGCCCGTCGATGGTGACGCCGCGCACTAGCTGCACCGCCGGCTGCCCCGCATATTTCTTGGCGATGCCGCGATACAGCCGCAGCACCCGCTCGATCCCGCGGATCGGGTTGCGGAACGCCAGCACCTTGCCGCCGCCGTCCGATCGGATCACCACATCCTCGGCGAGCAGCGAGGTGAGCGCCGCCAGATCGCCGTCGCGGGACGCCGCGAAAAACGCCTGCGCGATCCGGTCGGCCTCGCCGCGTTCCACCGCATAGCGCGGCTTCGCCGCATGGACGTGCTTCCGCGCCCGCACCGCCAGCTGCCGCACCGCCGCGGCATCGCGGTCGAGCGTCGTCGCCACCTCGCCCAGCGCCACCCCGAACACGTCGTGCAGCAGGAACGCCGCGCGCTCCAGCGGCGACAGCCGTTCGAGCGCCAGCATCAATGTCAGGGTGATGTCGTCCGCCGGCTCCTCCGGCTCGACCCCGCCGACCAGCGGCTCAGGGAGCCACGCCCCGACATATTGCTCCCGCCGCACCCGCGCCGACCGCATATGGTCGAGGCACAGCCGGGTGACGACGCGCGTCAGCCAGGCGGCGGGCACGTCGACCGCCTCCTCCACCCGCTCCCAGCGCAGCCAGGCGTCCTGCACCACATCCTCGGCCTCGGCGATCGAGCCGAGCATGCGGTAGGCGAGGCGGAGCAGCCGCGGCCGCTCCGCCTCGAACAAGTCAGTGGTGGCGTCAGGCGACCGCACGGGCCTCTTCCACCGCCGGATGCGTCGCGCGAAAACCGACCTGCATCCGGTTCCAGACGTTGATCGCGCCGATCAGGAAGGTCAGATACACCCGCTCCTTCTCGCTGAAGGCGGCCTCGACCAGCGCATAATCCTCGTCGGGCGCATGCGTCTCCGACACGCGGGTCAGCGCCTCGGTCCACGCCAGCGCCGCCCGCTCCCGCGCCGAATACACCGTCGCCTCGCGCCAGCCCGGAAGCAGATGCAGCCGCATGTCGCTCTCCCCGGCCTTCTTCGCGTCGGTGGCGTGCATGTAGAGGCAGAAGGCACAGCCGTTGATCTGCGACGCGCGCATCTTCACCAGCTCGATCAGGCCATACTCCAGCCCACTCTGCGCAATACTGCCCTCGAGCGCCACCATCGCCTTGAAAGCGTCGGGGGCGTGGCGGAAGGCGTTGTCGATCCGGGGGGTCATGTCAGGTCTCCTTGGTTGCTGACCTGATGACGGGGTGGGGTCGGCAGTTGTGACATGGGTGTGCGTTTTTTCCGCTCCCACGCCCGCTCGCGAACTCACCCGTGCCCACACCCTCAACCGTCATACCGGCGAAAGCCGTCCAGCTTCCCCAATCCGTCATACCGGCGAAAGCCGGTATCCAGTTCGGCCGCCTGTCTGGATACCGGCTTTCGCCGGTATGACGGGTGGTGGGTGGCGCGTGTCGGAAGCACAGCTCACGCTTGCAACGTCGCATACAGATCACGCCACTCCGGATTGACCGCCTCGATCAGCTCCAGCTTCCACGCCCGCTGCCACTCCTTGATCCGCTTCTCGCGCAGGATGGCTTCCGCGATGTCCGCATGCGGCTCGTACCAGACAGCAGCTTCACTTCATGGTCGCGCGTGAAACCCGGCGCGATACCTTCACGATGCTCGAAGATGCGGCGCGCGAGGTCATTGGTGACGCCGGTGTAGAGCGTCCCGTTCCGGCGGCTCGCGAGGATGTAGACGTAGCCGCCCTTGTTCACGTTCGTAGCCCCCAGTCCGTCTCACTCCACCCGTCATACCGGCGAAAGCCGGTATCCAGTTCAGCGGCCGGTCTGGACCGGCTTTCGCCGGTATGACGGGTGGTGGGTGTTGCCAAGGCAGCGCGAACGCGCCCGCGCCAGCCACCTCCGCCTCTACCCCTTCGCCGTCTCCACCAACCGCGACACCTGCCCCGCGCTCATCGGACGGCCCAGCAGATAGCCCTGCAGCTCGTGGCACCCCACGCTCGACAGGAAGCTCCGCTGCTCGTCGGTCTCCACCCCTTCCGCCGTCACGTTCAGCCCGATGGCGCGCGCCAGATCGATGATCGCGCGGATGATCGCGCTGCCGCCCGCGCCCGGCAGGATCGCGCTCGTAAAGCTGCTGTCGATCTTGATGCGATCCACGTCGAGATCGCGCAGATGGCTTAAGGACGAATAGCCCGTCCCGAAATCGTCGAGCGCGATGCGGATGCCCTGGTCGCGCAGTTTGGCGACATTGTCCTTCGCCTCCGGCCCATTGCCCGCGAACGAGCTCTCGGTGATCTCCAGCTCCAGCCGGTCGGGTTCGAACCCCGTCTCGGCCAGGATCGCCTTCACCTTGTCGGCGAAGCCGGGGTTCTTCAGCTGCCCCTGCGAGACGTTGACCGCCAGCCGTTCGATCGGCCACGCTCCGGCCGTCCGCGCAGCTTCCGCCAGCACCCATTCGCCCAAGCGTTCGATCAGCCCCGTATCCTCGGCGAGCGGGATGAACGTCCCCGGCATCAGCAGGCCCTTGGTGGGATGCCGCCAGCGCACCAGCGCCTCGACGCCCGACAGCTTGCCCGAATGCGTCGCGAAGGTCGGCTGATAGGCCAGCTCCAGCTGCCCGCCCTCGCTCAGCGCCGCGCGCAGTTCGGCCTCGAGCGACTGCCGGTCCTTGACGAAGGCGTCCATCTCGTCGGCGAAGAACGCAAAGCGCCCGCGCCCGCCCTTCTTCGCGACATAGAGCGCGATGTCGGCCTTCCTCGCCAGCTCGACCGGGTCGTCCGCGCCATGCCGCCCGGCGAGCGCCACGCCGATGCTCGCGCCGACGAAGCCCTGCCCGCCCGGCAGGTCGAACGGCTGCGCCATCGCCTCGACGATGCGCAGGCACAGCAGCTCGACCTCCGCCTGCCGGTGAACCCCGCGCTGCACGATGGCGAACTCGTCGCCGCCCAGCCGCGCCACCGTATCCCCGGCATGCACCTGCTCGCCCAACCGCTTCGCCACCTCGCGGATCAGCGCGTCGCCCGCCGGATGGCCGAGCGTGTCGTTGATCGCCTTGAAGCGGTCGAGGTCGAGATAGAGCAGCGCCACCGTCGCATCGCCCGGCCCCGGCGCCTCGAGCGCCGCCGCCAGCCGTTTGTCGAGCAGCGCGCGGTTGGGCAGCCCGGTCAGCGCATCGTGCAGCGCCGCCCGCTGCGCCGCCGCCTCGCTGCGCTGCAAGTCGTTCGTCCGCCGCCGCAGCCGCGCCAGCAGCAGCGTCACGACGAGCCCGACCACCAGCAGCGCGCCGAGCAGCGGCCAGCGCAGGTCGCGGCTGACTTCCGACCCCGGCTCGAACGGCCGCCACAGCAGATAGCCGACGGTGCCGAACCGCCCCGCCACCGGCGCCGCCGCCTCGTCGGGTTGCCGCCCGCGCAGGTCCCGCGCGAAATGCGCGCCCTCGAACTGATATTGCTCGGCGAGCCCCTTCACGAAGCTGCCGTCGAGGTAGCGCACCACGATGTGCACATATTCGTCGCCGGTCTGCTGCGTCAGGTCGCCGGTTTCCGACACCACGGGTTTCAGGCTGACGATCGCCGGGCGCCCGTTGATCTCGGCGATGTCGGCGACGCCGGGGCTCAGCATCGCGACGCCGGCCCCTCGCGTCGGCTGCGGCACCCGCTGGCGGCGCAGCTCCGCCACCCGCGGCATCAGCGCGCCGGCGACCGCGGTGAAATTGTCGGTGTCGAGGCGGCGGCCCGCCTGCATCGCATAGACCGGCCGGTCGTCGGGGCCGAGAATGTAGACGGCGTCATAGCCGTAATATTCCTGCATCCACACGCCGAGATTGCCGTCGATCCACGCCATGTCGAGCGGCCGGCGCTGCAACTGCGCCACCGCGTCGTCCCAGACGGTCGAGCCTTCCTGATCGTACCCGACGCGGTCGACGCTCTGCGCCAGCACCGTCTCGGCCAGCGCCTCCTGCCGCTCGACCGACACCCGGTCGGCATGGCGGGTCGACCACACTAGCAGCCCGGCGATCACCAGTGCCGTCAGGCCGACGATCAGCGTCACCGGCAGCACGAGCTGTCCAAGGAGACCGCGACGCTGGGACCAACTCGACAGGATCAACGCTCCGTTGCCAACGGCCGCCCCATGACTCATACCACGGAGAACGGCGTCATGTCTGTTTCGATCCCGAAATAGCATGGCGCGCCAGCGATATGCGAGGCCCGTGATAATGCGTACCGCCCCCACCCTGTTGACCGCCGCCCTGCTGCTCGGCATCGCCGCGCCCGCCGCCGCCATCGACCTGTCGGCCAGCGTCACCGGCGTCACCGACTATCGCTACCGCGGCATCAGCCTTTCCGACCGCGACCCCGCCTTGCAGGCGAGCGTCGAGGCCGAGCTGCCCTCGGGAATCTTCCTCGGCGCCTGGGGCTCGACCATCGAGGAATTCGGCGGTGCCGATACCGAGCTCGACCTCTACGCCGGCTGGGGCGGCGAGAACGGTCTCCTCGACTACAACGCGTCGGTCGTCGCCTACATCTACCCCGGCGGCGACAATGTGAACTACGGCGAGGTCCAGGGCGAAGTCGGCCGCAGCCTCGGCCCGGCACGCCTCGCCGTGAAAGTCGCCTACGCGCCCGATCAGAAGAACACCGCCGGCGACAACATTTACGTCAGCCCCGAACTGACCGTCGGCCTCCCCCTCACCCCCCTCACCTTCCGCCTGCGCGGCGGCTGGGAGGACGGCTTCTACGACCAGAAGCTCGATTGGGAAGCAGGGGTGGACTATGCCCTCGGCCCGGTGACGGCCTTCTTCTCGGTGGTCGGGACGAACTATTCGGGGCCGGCGGAAGCGGGCAATCTCGGCAAGACCGGCGTGCTGGTCGGCGCAAGCCTGGGGTTCTGATCTAGCCCCTCTCCCTGGAGGGGAGAGGGGTTGGGGAGAGGGTGGTCGGAAGGCGGGCGCTAACCGGCAACCACCCTCACCCCGCTCGCTGGCGCGAGTCGCCCTCTCCCCTCCAGGGAGAGGGGGTGTCGGCGCCCTTCCCCGCAATATCCCGCTCCACAAACCACCCCGCCGCCGCCAGCAGCAGCAAACTGGCCCCGCCGCCTGTCGTCAGCACCCCAAACAGCGCCGCCCGCAACGCCTCCGGCCCCAGCCGCGGCGTCAGCGCATCTGAAATCACCCCCGTCAGCAACGGCCCGAGCATCGAGCCGATCAGGAAGGTCATCACCAACAGCAACGCATTGCCCGCCGCCTGGTGCGCATCCGGCACGATGTCCTGCACCAGCGCGAAGGTCGGCCCGCGAAGCCCGCCGATGCAGAACAGCGCCACCGCGATCCCGGCCAAGGACGCCCCCGGCGTCCGCGCGGTGAAGGCAACCACATAGGCGCTCGCAAAGCCCAGCACCGCCAGCGCCAGCATCGCCAGCGGCCCGCGCGCACCCCGCCCGCGCAGGCGGGCGTTGGCCGAACCGAACACGACCGTCCCCAGCAACGCCCCGCCGCCCCACGCCGCGGCGAGGAACAGCAGGATCTCCCCCTGCGCCATGCCGTAGGATCGCGACAGGAAGGACGCGACCCAGTTGGTCCCCGCCGCCGACCCGAGCAGCGCCGCCGACAACCCGAGCGACAGCAAGGTGAACGACGGAATGCGCAGCAGCCGCCATTGCACCCGCGCGAACCCCGCCGCCGCCGGCGTCACGCGCGGCGTCGCCGGCAGCCGCCACGCCAGCAGGATCGCGAACACCAGCCCGACCACGCCCGCCAACTGGAATATCTGTCGCCACCCGAACATGTCGCTGAGCAGCGCCAGCGCCGACAGCGCCACCGCCATCCCGGCAAAGCCGCCGCCCGAATAGAGCGACATGGCGATCTGCCGCTGCCGGCTGTCGTAGAGGCCCGCGAGCAGCGAAACCGAGGTCGGCGTCGCCCCCGCCTCGCCGATCGCCACGCAGGCGCGCGCCACGAACAGCCCGGCGAGCGTTCCCATCGCGCCGAACACCGCCGTCGCCACGCTCATCGCCGCCAGGCTCGCCACCACGATGGTCTTGCGGTCCCAGCGATCGGCGAGCCGCGCCAGCGGCAAGGAGGCGACCACATAGAACAGCGAAAAGGCGACGCCCGTGATCAGCCCGATCTGCGTATCGCTAAGCGCAAGGTCCGCCTTGATCGACGGCGCGAACAGCCCGACCAGCATGCGGTCGAGATACTGGAGCCCGTAGGCACCGGTCAGCAGCAACAGCGTCGGCCGCGCCGCTCGCCCCTCGCGCAATAGCTTCCACGCCGTCGCCATGGTCGTTTCGCCCCCGACACGTCCCGCAGCGTTCACAACAAGCTGAACTTGTGGTGTGATGCAAGCGGGGCATGTGAAGGCAGCAGGATGACGGGGCAGACCGCCGCCATCGAGCATATGGCGTTCGACAGCAAAGATTGGCCGGCGGCCGATCGGCTGGCGCGCTATGCCGCGTTCAACGGTGCCCCCACCCGCGTCAGCGCCGACGGCCCCGCATTCAGCATGCGCGTCGCGCGCTGGCGGCTGCACCGCACCGTGCTTCACGAACGCCACGGCACCGACGTGGCGCACGACCGGGGCGCGGCAGAGATCAGGGACGGCCTCGACCATCTGCTCATCCACCATGTCGTCGCCGGCGGCTATGATTCCGACGTGGGCAGCGGCTACCGCGCCGTGCCCGCCGGCCACCTCCTCCTCGTCGACATGCGCCGCCCGATCCGGACGCGGTCGCGCGACGCGCATGTGCTGACCGTCAGCCTGTCGCGCGAAGCCGCCGCCGCCGTCCTCGGCGATCTCGGCGCCGCGCACGGCCGGGTGCTCGGAGGCACGGGCATCCAGCCGCTCGCCGATTTCCTCGCCTCACTGACCCGCCATGCCGCGGCGATGCCCCACGCCGCCGCGCCGGCGCTGGCCCAGGCGATCGCCCCACTGCTCGCCGCCGCGATCGAGGAGCCGGTGGCAGGTGCCGACGACGTCGTGCGGGAGGCGTCGTTCGACCGCGCTCGCCGCGTCATCGAGAACCGTCTCGCCGACCCCGCACTCGGCACCGAGATGCTGATGGAGCACAGCCGCCTGTCGCGCGCGACGCTCTACCGGCTGTTTCAGCCGCACGGCGGCCTCATGGCGTTCATCACCGCCCGTCGACTGGAGCAGGCGCGCACCCGCCTCGCCGACCGATCCGACCCGCGCCCGATCGCCGCCATCGCCGCCGATTGCGGCTTCCCCTCCGAAAGCCACTTCAGCCGGCGTTTCGCCGCCGCCTATGGCCTGCGCCCCAGCGCCTACCGCGACCAGCTCCTCGCCGCCGCCGCCGGCGCGCCCGACCCCCGCCTGCCGATGTGGCTGGGGGAGTTGCGGTAGGCGCCACTACGGTAGGCACTCCCGGAGTCGACGGGGTTGCGTAATTACGCTAGCGTGCTCCCGTAACGATTGATGGGGAGGGACCATGCAACTCGTACGTCTCATGTCGCTGGCCGCCGCGTGCGCCTTCATCGGCACCGCCGCGCTGGCGAACAGCGCCGCGCCAGCCGCAAGGGTCACCACCGTCAGCAGCGGCGACGATCAGCAGATCATCTGCAAGAAGCATCTCGAAACCGGCTCGCTGGTCAGGAAGGCGAAGCGCTGCTTCACCAAGGGCGAGTGGGAGCGCATCGCGGAGAGCGAGGTGAGGGGAACGCGGCGCATGGTCGAAGAACTCCGGACCCGGCCCAGCGGGGTGGGCGGCAACTGAGCGGCGGCCCTTGATCGGCGGCTGAGGGCGCGAGCTCCGGGCTCCGACGCCCCGCCCACCCAACATCCGTCATACCGGCGAAAGCCGGTATCCAGACCATGGTTAGACTGGATACCGGCTTTCGCCGGTATGACGGATCGGGGTGTCGGTCGGGCAAATGTGGGCCAGGCACACGCTCTCCAACCTTCATCGTCAGCCCCGCGCAGGCGAGGGTCCATACTCCGAAACGTCGGCGGTAATGGATCCCCGCCTTCGCGGGGATGACGATGGTGGGAGATAGGCCGGCGGCCTCGCACTCGACTCTACCGGAATGGCTTGAAAAAAGCCCTCCTTTTCGTCGGCCGGTTTTACATTAACCATAAGCCGTTACGCCGCCGTTCCCTCAAGAATGACGGAAATCTGCGGATTCCTGCCGCATGGCGCAGGACTTGCTTCGCGCGCCCCGTCTCAGGGGGAATTCACTGCCATGCGCTCGCTCAAGCTTCTCGCCGCCGCCGCGGGCCTTGCCGCCGCCCACACCGCCGCCACGCCCGCGCTCGCCGCGCCGACCTATACGCTGACCGACATTGGCGACCTGCCCGGTGGGGCGAACAACAGCCAGGCCTACGGCATCAACAATCTCGGCCAGGTGGTCGGCAGCAGTAACGGTACGAATGGGCAAGTCGGCTTCGTCTGGACGAACGGGGTGATGACCGCGTTGCCGAACCTGCCCGGCGGGAACAATTACAACAGCGCGGCGCGCAGCATCAACGATTCCGGCCAGATCGTCGGGACCGGCGTCGGGCTCGGCGCCAGCGGTCAGGCGGTCAACCGCGGCGTCATCTGGCAGAACGGCGTCGCCACCTCGATGGGCGACCTGCCCGGCGGCAACGATTACAGTCTGGCCTATGGCATCAACAACAGCGGACAGGTCGGCGGCACGAGCGCCGCAACCACGTTTACAACATCCGCCCTGTGGCAGAACGGCAGCCTGACCGACCTGGGTGACTTGCCCGGGGCCTCTTCCAGCCAGGGTTTCGCGATTAACAGCAGCGGGCACGTGGTTGGCCAGTCGGTTGTTGGCGGCCAGACGAGGGCGACCCTGTTCGCCAACGGTCAGGCCACCTATCTCGGCGACCTGCCGGGCGGCCTCGTCAGCAGCATCGCCCGCGACATCGGCGACGCCGGCCACATCGTGGGGCAAAGTTCGACGACCAACGGCGTCAGCACCGTGACTCACGCCTTCATGTGGATCAACGGCGTGATGACCGACCTCGGCGACCTTGCCGGTGGCAGCGACGCGAGCATTGCTTACGGCGTCAACAGCGCCGGGCGCGTCGCGGGCTATGGCTTTGACAACACCGGCGTACAGGCGACGATGTGGTTCGACAGCCAGGTCTTCTCGCTCGCCTCGCTGGTCTCGAACCTCGGCGGCTGGCGCCTGAACCAGGCGACGGCGATCAACGAGCGCGGCCAGATCGTCGGCTACGGCGCGGTCGGCGGCGTCACCCGCGCCTTCCTGCTGACGCCCGACAGCTTCGACGACGCGGTCGAGGTGCCGGAGCCGGCGGCGCTCGGCCTGTTCGGTCTCGGCCTGCTCGGGCTGGCGGCGCGCCGCCGCCGCGCCGCCTGATCTCGCTTCCTTTTCGCCAGAAAGACCGGCCCCCATGCGCAAGCTCAGCCTTCTCGCCGCCGCCACGGCGCTCGCCACCGCCCTCGCCGCCGCCATGCCCGCGCTCGCCGCGCCGACCTACACGCTGACCGACATCGGCGACCTCGCCGGCGGGTCGAACTACAGCGTCGCCTACGGCATCAACAACCTTGGCCAGGTCGTCGGCAGCAGCATCGGCGCCAGCGGCCAACAGATCGGCTTCAGCTGGACCAACGGCGTGATGACCGCCTTGCCAAACCTGCCCGGCGGCAACAACTATGGCACCCTCGCGCGCGGCATCAACGATTCCGGTCAGATCGTCGGGAGCGGCATCGGGCTCAATGGCAGCACGCCGGTTAATCGCGGCATCGTCTGGCAGAACGGCGTCGCCACCTCGATGGGTGACCTGCCCGGCGGCGGCGACCTCAGCCAGGGCTGGGGCATCAACGCCAGCGGCCAGGTCGCCGGTACCAGCGCCGCAGCCAGCGGGACGACATCGGCGCTCTGGCAGAACGGCAGCCTGACCAATCTGGGCGACTTGCCCGGGGCGGCTAGCAGCCAGGGCCTCGCCGTCAACAGCAGCGGGCACGTGGTCGGCGTGACCGCCTTTTCCGGCACATCCAAGGCAACGCTGTTCGTCAACGGGCAGGCCACCGACCTCGGCGATCTGCCGGGCGGCGCCGTCAGCAGCGTCGCGCGCGGCATCAGCGACGCCGGCCACATCGTGGGACAGAGCATTACGACCAACGGCTCGACCAATGTGACCCACGCCTTCATGCTGATCAACGGCGTGATGACCGACCTCGGCGACCTCGCCGGCGGCACCAACCAGAGCATTGCCTTCGGCGTCAACAGCGCCGGCCGCGTCGCCGGCTATGGCTTTGACAGCGTCGGCAGCCAGGCGACGATGTGGTTCGACAGCCAGATCTTCTCGCTCGCCTCGCTGGTCTCGAACCTCGGCGGCTGGCGGCTCATCCAGGCGACGGCGATCAACGAGCGTGGCCAGATCGTCGGTTCCGGAACCCTCGGCGGCGTCACCCGCGCCTTCCTGCTGACGCCCGACAGCTTCGACGACGCGGTCGCCGAAGTGCCGGAGCCCGCGGCGCTCGGCCTGTTCGGCCTCGGCCTCGCCGCGCTCCGCCTGCGCCGCCGCCGCGCCGCCTGATCCGCCGAGGAACGCCCCATGCGCTCGCTCAAGCTTCTCGCCGCCGCTGCGGCCCTCGCTACCGCCATGCCCGCGCTCGCCGCGCCGACCTACACGCTGACCGACATCGGCGACCTCGCCGGCGGCAGCAATTACAGCGCCGCCTGGGGGCTCAACAATCTCGGTCAGGTCGTCGGCCAGAGCAGCGGCGCCAGCGGGATGCGCGCCTTCGTCTGGGCCAACGGCACGATGACCGCGCTGCCGACGCTTGCCGGCGCCGGGGGCTTTGGCACGGGCGCGCGCGGCATCAACGATGCCGGCCAGATCGTCGGCAACGGTGTCGGCTTCATCGGCCAGCAGGCGGTGTTTCGCGGCATCGTCTGGCAGGACGGCGTCGCGACCTCGATCGGTGACCTGGCCGGCGGGCCCAACTACAGCGAGGCTTACGCCATCAACAACAGCGGCCAGGTTGCGGGAACGAGCTATGCCACCAGCGGCCAGGCCGCAGCGATCTGGCAGAACGGGTCGCTGAGCGCGCTCGGCGACCTGCCCGGCGGCAGCTCGGCCGGTCTGGGCTATGCGATCAACGCCGATGGCCAGGTGGCCGGGCAAGGCGGCGCTGCGACCGGCACCCGCGCCGCGCTCTACACCCAAGGCCAGGTCACCAACCTTGGCGACCTGCCCGGCGGCGGCGACAGCAGCATCGCGCGTGGCATCAACGACGCCGGCCATGTCGTCGGGCAGAGCAGCACCGTCAACGCCGCCAGCCAGAACGTCACGCACGCCTTCCTGTGGGTGAACGGCGTGATGACCGACCTCGGCGATCTCGCGGGCGGCGCTGACGGCAGTTTCGCCTATGACATCAACAACGCCGGCCGCGTTGTCGGCTACGGCCTCGGCAGCACCGGGGCGGAGGCGGCGATGTGGTTCGGCGGCGAGGTCTTCTCGCTGGGATCGCTCGTCGCCAACCTGGGCGGCTGGCAACTGACGCAGGCGAGCGCCATCAACGAGCGCGGCCAGATCGTCGGCTACGGCCTCCTCAACGGCACCACCCGCGCCTTCCTGCTGACACCGGACGCGTTCGACGACGCGGTCGAAGTCCCCGAACCGGCAGCGCTCGGCCTGTTCGGCCTCGGCTTCCTCGGCCTCGCGCTGCGGCGGCGTCGCAAGGGCTGATCCGCCACACCAGCGGGGGTCCATACGCCGAAGCGTCGGCGCTAATGGATTCCCGCCTTCGCGGGAATGACGATGTTGGGGAACATATCCCCCAAGAAAAGCGACAAACCGTTCGCGAGTCTCACGCGTGAGACGCCCGGGCATGGCGTCGCCATCCCGCCGCCCCTAAGCCCTCAAGGGTCAGGGGGGCGTTTTCCAGCGGCATTTGCGTGAGGGGTCGGCCAGCGGCCCGGTTCGGCAGGGCACGGCCGCACCGGAACATCCGCGGCCGTGCACCCTCTTGCCGCCGGAACCCCCGTTGAACGATACGCAACACGGGGGCTCGAAAAGATCATGCTGAACCTGAAACTGGCGGCGCTCACCGCCGTCGCGCTGACCGCCCTGCCGGCGTCGGCGGCGATCGTGCGCTATGACGTCATCGCCGGCGGCCAGAATAATTCATGGGCGCAGCACACCACCAGCTTTTGCTATTATTCGCCGAGCACGGCGCCGAACTGCGGCAACACCACCCATCATTCCGAGACCAATTTCGGGCTGACCGGACGGTTCATCGTCAACGGCGACAATCTGCCGACCGACACCGACAACAACCCGAACCGCATGTACTACAGCCAGTACAACAACAGCTTCATGACCGCGTCGATGACCAAGACCGGCGGGACGATGGCGCTGCCCACGCCGACCACCGACGGCGGCGACCGCTCGATCATGTACTCGAACGGCAGCACCTATCAGCTCTATGGCCAGACCACCGCCGGCCACGGCTGGCAGTATGAATATCACAGCAACGGCCGCGTCGCCCGCCAGTGGATGCGCGACCAGTTCCTCGACATGTTCCTCTACACGCCGGGCGTGGTGACGAGCGTGATCGACGGCGACCAGTTCGCGACCGCCTTCGGCCCGTTCAACACCAACTCGCACCTGCGCTCGTTCGACCGCATCACCCAGTACACCTGGGACAGCGCCGGCCGGCAGACGAGCTACACCGAGAACACCAAATACGTCTGGGGCCGCGTCCAGTCGATCAACGCCGAACGCGTGCCGGAGCCCGCCGCGCTCGGCCTGTTCGGGCTGGGTGTCGTCGGCCTCGGGCTGCGGCGGCGGCGCAAGGGCTGAGCGCCGTTCACCAGCGTCGAACCCGTCCCGGCCGCACACCCTCACCCTCCCACCGCTTCGCGGCGGGCCCCTCCCTCTCCCGCAAGCGGGCGAGGGGCTGGAGCGGCGTCCCTCTCCCGCCTGCGGGAGAGGAAAGGTGAGGGTGTACCGGCGCGGGCGCGGGCGCATCCACAGAAAAAAGCCACGCTGTCTCACGCCTGAGACGCTCAGGCATTCTGTCGAGCGGCGGCGCTTGCTAGCGCTCATGCCCGTCAGAGGGGCGTTTTCCAGCGGCATTTTGCGTGAGGGGTCGGCAGCGGCCCGGTTCGGCAGGGCACGGCCGATCCGGGGGCATCCGCGGCCGTACGCCCTCCTGCCGCCGAAGCTCCCCGTCTGTTCGAAAAGGATCAGGGGGCTCGTTGACCATGAAGCATCTGAAGCTGGCGGCGCTCGCCGCGACCGCGCTGTTCGCCGCGCCGGCGCTCGCCGCGCCGACCTACACGCTCACCGACATCGGCGACCTCGCCGGCGGGTTCGATTACAGCACCGCCAGCGGCATCAACATCCACGGCCAGGTGGTCGGGGGGAGCAGCACCGTCAGCTCGAGCGGCGCGACCGTTAACCGCGCGTTCGTCTGGACCAACGGCGTGATGACCGAACTGCCGCGGGCGCCCGGCGCCGGCAACACCTTCGGCGACGCCGCGTTCGGCATCAACGATTCAGGCCAGATCGTCGGCAATATGAACGGCCCGGCCGTCATCTGGCAGAACGGCAGCTTCACCCCGCTGAACCCGAGCGGCCCTTCGCCGTCGGCCTATGCGATCAACAACAGCGGCCAGGTGGCGAGCTATGCCGGCGTCCCCGGCGGCAATGTGGCCGCGCGGTGGGAGAATGGCGTGGCGACCGCCTTTGCCGATATCCCGGGCGGCCCCACCTCCTCGACCGGCGCGGCGATCAACAACCACGGCGTGGTGGCCGGGCGCGGCACCGACGCCGCCGGCAATTCCAACGCGGCGATCTTCACCGCCGCCGGGCAGGCGACCAGCCTCGGCGACCTGCCCGGCGGCGGCTTTGCCAGCTCGGCGCAGGGCATCAACGATGCCGGCCACGTCGTCGGATGGGGCAGCGCCGCGACGGGCAGCCGCGCCTTCCTGTGGGTCAATGGCGTGATGACCGACCTCGGCGACCTCGCCGGCGGCGCCAACAGCAGCACCGCCTATGACATCAACAACGCCGGCCGCATCGTCGGCACCGGCTATGATGCCATGGGCAGTCAGGCGCTGATGTGGTTCGAAAGCCAGATCTTCTCGCTCGCCTCGCTGGTCTCGAACCTCGGCGGCTGGCGGCTGACCCACGCGACGGCGCTCAACGAGCGGGGGCAGATCGTGGGCTATGGCCAGTTCAACGGCAACACCCGCGCCTTCCTGCTGACCCCCGACGAGTTCGACGTCGATCCGTCCACCGCCGTCCCCGAACCCGCCGCCCTCACCCTGTTCGGACTCGGCATCGTCGGCCTCGGCCTACGCCGGCGGCGGCGGAAAGCAGCGACCAACTAAAACGACGGGGGTGCCGGTTTGTCTCACGATTGAGACGCTGGGGCATTGAGGCACCCCCGCCCTCCCCGGTAATTTCATGGTGATCGGGGGATCGCCCCCGCTGGCGTGCGTAGCGGCGCCCGCCGGTTTCTCAGCCAGCGGCGCCCGTACGCCGCGGCCCCAGACCGAATGTCCCTCTCCCCCTGACAGGCGGAGGGACCGGGGGAGGGCGGCCATCCGAACTGGACCCTCGGACGGCCGCCCTCTTTTCATTTGGTGTCCCTCTCCCTGGAGGGGAGAGGGCGACTCGCGTCAGCGAGCGGGGTGAGGGTGGTCGCCGGTTAGCGCCCGCCATCCGACCACCCTCTCCCCAACCCCTCTCCCCTCCAGGGAGAGGGGCTCCGAAACCCTCCCCGCAAGCATAGCTTGTTGCTGCACCGCACCCGGTGCCAGCCTCACCCCATGCTCACCAAAGCCGACGATTTCCCCATTCACCAGCGCGCCGAGCCGATCGCCTTCGCGGGCACCGATCGCAATTTCTACGACCGCTATTTCTTCAACGGCTACAGCGCGGACGGCCGCCTGTTCTTCGCCGCGGCGATGGGCATCTACCCGCATCTGAACGTCACCGACGCCGCCTTTTCGCTGGTGCACGGCGGCAAGCAGCGCTCGGTCCTCGCCTCCCGCCTGCTCGGCTTCGAGCGGATGGACACGCAGGTCGCGCCGATCTCGGTGACCGTCGAGGAACCGCTGCAGCGCCTGCGCCTGACGCTCGCGCCCAACGACAGCGGCATCGAGGCGGAGCTGGTCTTCGACGGCCGCGCCTTCCCCATCGAGGAGCCGCGCTTCACCCGCCGCATCGGCACCCGCACCCTGATGGACGTGACGCGGATGACGCAGAACGGCCGCTACACCGGCTGGATCAGCCTTGACGGCCAGCGCCACGACGTCGCCGGCATGCTGGGAACGCGCGACCGCAGCTGGGGCGTGCGCCCCATCGGCGCGGCCGACCCGCAGCCGCCCGTGCCGATGGCGATGCCGCAATTCTATTGGCTGTGGGCGCCGCTCAACTTCCCCACCCACCAGCTCTATTTCCACACCAACGACGACGGCGACGGCCAGCCGTGGAACCGCTCGATGCTGCTGATCGGCCCGGACGGTACCCCGCGCAAATTGTGGGACGTGCGCTCGAAGCTCAGCTTCAAGCCCGGCACCCGCCACGCCAGCGCCGCGACGATCGAAGGCACCGGCACCGACGGCCCGGTCAAGGTCGAGCTGACCGTCCACGACACCTTCTTCATGCAGGGCATCGGCTACGGCCACCCGACCCGCGCCCACGGCACCTTCCACGGCGAGCATTCGGTAGTGACCGAGACCATCGACACCGCGACCGCCGACGAGGGCACGATCCCGCTCAACCATATCCAGGCGCTGGTCACCGCCAAGCTGACACTGCCCGGCGGCCAAGAGGACGGCCGCGGCGTCCTCGAACAGCTGATCATCGGCCCGCACGCCCCGTCCGGCTTCACCGGCATCTTCGATCTGGCATGAGCGACAACATTGAGGCCTTGCTGGAAAAATGCCTCTCCATCCGCTGGGGCCAGCCGGTCAGCGTCTCGGGCCTCAAGCGCTTCCACGGCGGCGCCGCGCGCGAGACCTACCGCTTCGACGCCACCAGCGGCGGCACCACCCGCGGCCTCGTCCTGCGCCGCGACCCCGCCTCCAGCCTGATCGAGACCGACCGCCGCACCGAATTCGCCGCGCTCGCCGCCGTCCACGGCAGCGAAGTCCCCGTCCCCGAACCGCTGTTCGTCGACGAGAGCGGCGCCGAGCTGGGCGCGCCCGGCTTCATCATGTCCGAAGTTGCCGACGTGAAGCCCGGCGGCATCCTCACCCCCGACGCCTATGCCCCGCACGGCGCGTGGGTCGGCGAGCAGATGTTCACCATCCTCGGCCACATCCACGCCGCCGACCCCGCCGCTTTCGTCACCGGCACCCCGCCGCCCGCCCCCGAAGACTGCTGGCGCCAGCGCCTCGACCATTGGGCCGCGGCGGTCACCGCCGACGCGCTCGGCCCGGAGCCGATCTTCTGGGCGGGCGTCCGCTGGCTGGAACGCAACCCGCCGCCGACGCCCAGCCGCCTCGCCATCGTCCACGGCGACTATCGCTCGGGCAATTTCCTCGTCGACGACAATGGCCGCATCGGCGCGATCGTCGATTGGGAGATGGCGCACATCGGCGACCCGCTCGAGGACCTCGCCTGGGCGATGGACCCCTTGTGGAGCCACGGCAGCCCCGGCCGTCCCGCCGGCACCGTCGACGAGGCCACCGCCATCGCCCATTGGCGCCGGACCAGCGGGCTGACCGTGGACCCCACCGCCTTCGCCTGGTGGCGCGTCTATGCGCAGGTGATGGGCCTCGCCATCTGGATCTCGTCGGCGCGCGAGGTGGCGTCGGGCCGCTCGATCGACCCGATCATGGTCTTCTCGTCGCTCTACACCTACCGCTTCCACAACCGCACGCTCGCCGCCACCTTGCGGAGCCTCGCCGCATGAGCCTCACCCCCGCCCAGCTCACCGTCACCCTCGGCATGGCGCAACTGACGATGGTAGCCCCCGCGCTCGAAGGCACCTACGCCGGCGGCACCGCCGCGACACTCGGCCTCGCGCTGATCCTCGTCGCGCAGGACAGCGCGACCTGGGACGCGCGGCAGGTGCGGGAGAGCGAAGGCGCCGCCGAACTGCTGGCCAGCGCCGGCGCCCCGGTGCCGGAAGGCCACGACCCCCGCCTCGCCGCGTTGGACACCCTGCTCGCCGAAACGCAGGATCCCGCCCTCACCCGCCGCATCCTCGATTTCTACGTCGAGATCACCGAAGCGGCGGCGGTCACCCCCCCACCGCTTCCCTCTCCCTAGAGGGGAGAGGGCGACTCGCGATAGCGAGCGGGGTGAGGGTGGTCGCCGGCTGGCACCCGCGCTCCGACCACCCTCTCCCCAACCCCTCTCCCCTCCAGGGAGAGGGGCTCGCGCCCACCGCCAAGACCTCCCTCCGGAAGCGAGGCTCGCCCCACCGCCAAAGACCTCCCCTCCCCGAGGGGGAGGGGTAAGGGGTGGGCTGACCGGGCATCGGGTTACCGGGAAGACCAACCGCACCCATAGAACCCACCCCCAACCCCTCCCCCTCGGGGAGCGGAGAAGCGCCCCGCGCCAACCCGTCGCATATAAAAATTCCTATAGTAACGCCCCCGCCGCCACCGCTCTAAGCCGGTCACCGATGGTGTCCCCTCCTCTCCATCCGCGCTGGCTCGCCCGGCCGCGCACCCTGCTGCTCGCTGCCCCCGAGCACAGCCCCGCCGCCGCCCGCGCCGCGCAACTCGCCGCGCGCTGGCAGGCGGCGGTGGTGCCGCTGCCTGACGATGACCCCGATGCGATCGCTGCCGAAGTCGCTCGCGCCACCGCCGACCTGATCATCGCCGACGGCCTGTCTCCCGAGATCGAACGCCTCGCCTGCGCCAGCCCCCGCCCGCTGCTCGCGGTAAAGACCCCGCCCGCCGGCCCGCACCGCAAGCTGCTCGTCGCTGTCGATCATTCGGCGCGCGGCGCCCGGTCGCTCGACCTGCTGCAGGCCTTCCCCGACGCGGCCATCGAGCTGGTCCACGCCTATCATTTGCCGTTCCGCGATGTCGTCGGCGCCGACCCCGCGCTCCCCGCCGGCCTCGAACACACCCCCACCCCGCCGCCGCTCGCGCTCCGCGGCTTCCGCGTCGACAACCGCCTTGGCACGCCGGAGAAGCTGCTCGTCGAGGCGGTCACCACCGGCGCCCACGACCTCGCGATCGTCGCCACCCACGGCGCGCACGACCTCGGCGTCTCCCTCATCGGCCGCACCGCCGCCGCCCTGCTCGCCGGGCTGCCGTGCGATGTCCTGATGGTGCCGACGGCGGACAGGCGCTAGCCCCTCTCCCTTGAGGGGAGAGGGCGACTCGCGTCAGCGAGCGGGGTGAGGGTGGTCTCAGGACGGAGCCAGCTCTCCGACCACCCTCTCCCCAACCCCTCTCCCCTCCAGGGAGAGGGGCTCTTCCTCCGGCACCACGCACCGATGCCGCGCCAGCGACGCCTCCAGGTCAAACCCCCGCGCCGCGGCGAACTCCACGATCTGAGCGGGCGTTTTGTACATCGTACCCAGCCACCAATCGCCCTTGCCCGTCGGCGCGCAGAACCAGCCGCCGTTGCGCATCGTGCGCAGGAAGTTCGCGGCTTCGGACAGCAGCGGCGCCGGCACCTCGATGCCGTCCGCCACCACCGCGCGCGGCGGCTTCTTGCGCGTCTTCATTGCCTTCAGCGCATGGCGGGCGGCGCGTTCGCGGGCGACGAACTCGGCGCGGGCCTTGCGCAGCCGCTCCGCCCCGCGTTCGAGCAGCCAGCGCTTCACCGTCATCGGCGCGGCGCGGAAGATCACCTCGCAGTCGTCATAGCCGTGCGCGATGTACACCGCGTCGAAATCGGGCGGGCACGCGCGCGGCGGCTTGGGCGGCGGCGAGGCGCGCTTCGGCTTGGCTTGAGCGGGGGTCGCCGTTAGGTCGTCAGGATCATATTGGGGCGCGGTGGCCATCGTCAGTCTCCAGTCTTGGTCTTGTTGCTTTGGGGGTTACGTCGGGTGGTCGAGCGCCCCAGCCGCCGCGCGAGCTTCGCCAGCCCGGCCGCGACCTTCGCGCGTTCGTTATCGGTGATCGGCCGGCTGCGCGGTGCCGCCCGCCCCGCCTCGCGCGCCAGCCGGTCGAGGCGGTAAAGCCGCCGCTGCCGCTCCCCCATCTCCTCGCGCACCTGCCCGATCAGCTCGGCGGCGGTCGGCATGAAGCGGCTGCTGAGCGCCGCCCGCCGGCAGGCGAGATCGAGCAAATCGGCGGGCAGATGCGCGAGATCGTCGATCAGCAGGTTCATCCGAGCCGCCGCTTCGGCATCGGACAGGCTCGCCGCGACGGGAAAGCGCAGCGCCAGCATCGTCAGCAGCCGCACCCGCACCCCCTCCTCGGCCGGCGCCAGCGCGGTCGCATAGGCCCGCGCGGCGGCGGCCAGCGGCGCGGCATCCTCGCGCGCCACGGCAGGCGGATAGAAGGCCACGCTATCCAGCTCCGCCGGCGTGACGCAGCCGGGCAAGGCCGGCGCGGACCAGCGGGCTGGCGAGGTCGGCAAGCTCTGGCCCGCCGGGGTCGAAGCTGCCGGCAGCTGCGTCGCTGCCTGCCCCTCGCTCGGGGGCCGCGTTGCCGGCACGGCGGCCCGTGCGGCGGGGATTTCTTGGTGTTTCATCGTCAGCTTTCCGCAGCCAGTTGCGCCAGGCGGCATCCCAGTCGTGCTTGCGGGCATTGGCGCCCGCCGCGGCGGCCCAGTGATCGCGGAAGCGCGCCAGCTCCCGCTCCAGCCGCCCGGCCGGCCACAAGGCGACCATGTCGGCCTCGGGCATCGGCAAGGGCGCCGGCTGCCAGCGCGGGATCAGCCGCTCGCCGCGTCCGCGTCGGTTTCGGGTTGGGGGGTTAAGGGGGGGTGGAGGGGTCTGGGGAGGCGGGGGACCATCGGGGGGAAGGAGGGCGGGACCGTCCGCGCCCGTGTCCGGCGCTGTCGCGGGACGCGGGGCGTCGGTCGCGGGACACGCCCCACCGGTCGCGCGACCTTCCGGGGACGGCGTGCTCTCGGCGTCGAACGATGCCTCCGCGTCGCCCTCGAACAGATCGGCCCCGGCCGCCCGCGCGCGCTGCCGCCGCTTGCGGTCCCGCTCCGCCGCCCGCCGCGCCGCATCGGGCGCCCGCGCGGCCTCGACCGCATCGACCGCCAGCGCGATCGCCTCGGCCGGCGCCCCGGCGGCGGCCAGCGCGCGGATGAGTTCAGCGGTGGTCATGCCCCCTCTCCCTCGAGAGGAGAGGGAGGGGCCCAGCCGGAGGCTGGGAGGGTGAGGGTGATCTCCGGACGCAGCACGCCGCCATAAGATCGGCCACCACACCAACCAACCGTCATACCGGCGAAAGCCGGTATCCAGTCGATGGCCGGTCTGGATACCGGCTTTCGCCGGTATGACGGGTCGATGGGAGCAAGGGCGGCATGAGTCGTCACGCGCCAAAACTGGCCGCATTGGCCAATCTCTGTCAAGCCAATATGGCTAACTTTTCGCTTTACCGCCTTGGCCGCCCTGGCTATGGAGAGTCGCGATGGACCGCCGCCCACCCAACCGTATCCGCCAACTCCGCAAGGCCCGCGGCCTGACGCTCGAGCAGCTGGCGGCGCTCGTCCCCAACCCCGACACCGGGGCGGCGACCGACGTCTCCACCATCTCGAAGCTCGAACTGTCGAAGCGCGCGCTGACCACCGACTGGATGCAGCGCCTCGCCGGCGCGCTCGGCGTCGAGCCCGCGGCGCTGCTCGACTCCGGCGTCGACTTCACCCCTGTGCGCCGCGTGCCCTTGGTCGGCCGCATCGCCGCCGGCAACTGGCGCGAGGCGATCGAGGATCCGCTGAGCCTCGTCCCCTGCGAAAGCGGCGGCCCCGCCACCTTCGCGCTGATCGCCGAGGGCGACAGCATGGACAAGCTCGTCCCGCCGGGCGGCCGCATCTACATCGACCCCGACGATTTCGGGCTTCGCGACGGCAAATATTATGCGGTGATGAAGGACGGCGAGACCACTTTCAAACGCTTCCGCGCCAGCCCCGCCCGGCTCGAACCCTGCTCGACCAACCCCATCCACCAGCCGATCGACATCGGCCGCGAGCCCTTTACCGTGATCGGCCGGGTGGTGGGGACGTGGCAGGATTTCGACTAAGGCGCCAGCGGGAGGCCGCGCCGGCCGCTTCCGGTTCAGGTGAAGAGCCCGCTACCCACACACCCGTCATACCGGCGAAAGCCGGTATCCAGACCGGCCGCCGAACTGGATACCGGCTTTCGCCGGCATGACGGATTGGATTGGTGGGCGTGGGGAAAGCACCTCCCCTCCCCGAGGGGGGTAAGGGGTGGGCTCACGAAGCGGCGGCTGGCCCGATGGCTACGGCTCGCCCCAACACCCACCCCTTACCCTCCCCTTCGGGGAGGGGAGGTTTCCGGCGCCGCGATCAACGATCAGCGGCCGATCGGCCCCCTCACCACTTCGCCGGTTCCTTCACCACCCGCTGCCGCGCCGGCGTGGACCGCGGCAGCAATGCCGGCGCCGCCTCCACCGCAGCCACCGTCCGCGCCCTGCGCCGCCGCGCGATCAGCAGCGGCGGGGTGGCGGCGCCGAGCAGCAGGCTCGCCACCATCGCAACGTCGTGAATCCCGAGCACCCGCCACACCAGCGGCCCCGCCGACCAGCGGCCGGTGCGCTCGACATGATAGGCGGCGGCCAGGGTCAGCGGCACCGCCACCAGCCCGCACGCCACCGCGTTCGCGATGAGCGCGAACTTCACCAGCTCGCGCAGGCGCGGGAAGCGTCGGCGCGGCGGGACGGAGGAGGACGCCCCGGCGGGCGCGGCCTGCAGCATGAGCACAGCATATGCCTGCTTGCCGCGCAACAAAAGTGACATGATTCCGCTGACCTGTCAGCCGGTTAGTCGCAGGATTCGGCCCCGCGCCGGCGGCGCGCGAGCCCCGCCGATCGCCGCGGTGCCCGCCCCTACGGCCAGACCGGCGCCACCCAGGTCAGCGGCTGCAGGAACACCCGGCCATATTCGAGGCAGACCGACGCCTCCCCCGCCTCGACCGCGTCCTGCAGCGCGGCCTCGCGGGTCGGGCGCAGCGGCCCCCAAGGCCGCTGCCCGACCATGAACACCCAGCCCACCGGCGCGCGCTCGCCGCGCAGGGAGCGCAGGCGGCGATTGACGGCGGCAGGGCGGAAATCGGGCATGAGTCGGCTTTCGGAAAGGAGAACATAAACAGAACATGGTGGCGGTGCGAGTCAATCGCCGATCCAGTCCGATCCGCTACGGGCGGTAATTTATGGCCGGATCGTCCAGCGGGAAAGGTTGTGCCGAAATAGCCATATCGGCCAATATGGCGCCAAGCGGCGGCATCGGGATCGCCGCCGACCTTCACCGAAAGCCGCCCCCCCATGAGCCTCCCCGCCGCGCATTTGCCGCTCGACCCGCTGCATATCGAGGCGCTGCGCCTCGCCGTCGGCGCCGCGCATATCCTCGGCATGCCCGACGCCGACACCGCCGCCCGCGCCGACCACCCGCTGTGGACCGCCGCGCTCCTCATCCATGAGGTCGCCACCAGCCCCGCCTGGAAAGCCGGCGCACCGCGCCCGGCCGGCGCCGTCGAGGTGGCGCTCAATGCGGCGCGCCGCCTGACCGACGCGGCGTTCGTGGCGCTGGCCGCCCATCCGGAGCGGGAGCGGCAGGCGGCCTGAGCGGCCGCCACACCCTCACCTGTCCTCTCCCGCAGGCGGGAGAGGGACGCCAATCACGATGCCGCCGTTCCCCTCAACCCCTCGCCCGCTTGCGCGACGGAGACGCTAACCCACCACTCCGTCGCCCCCTTCACCCCTCGCCCTCTTGCGGGAGAGGGAGGGGCCCGTCCTCCGTAGCTTTAGCGAAGGAGGATGGGAGGGTGAGGGTGTCCGGCGTCGGGCCGGGCGAGCGCTAACCCGCCGCTTCCCAACCACGTCATCCAGGCGAAGGCCGGGATCCATGCGGCGGTGGGTATGGATCCCGGCCTTCGCCGGGATGACGAAACGGGGTGGAGCGGTGGCGCCGAGCTGGCGCCGATGGGTCGAGATCGCGGGCGGGCGGGCGGCGAGCGGCTCAGCCCTTCGCCCGCTTGCGCCGCGTCTCCCACCCCTTCTTTGCCGCCGCCGAGCGGTCAGCCGCCGAGCGCGTCGCCGACGCCGCGCCACCTTTGCGGCCGCCTTTCCGCGACGACAGCTTGCTATCCGGCTTGCCCCGCCCCGAGCCCGACAAATTTCCCCCGCCCGACTCCTTGTTCACCGTCGCCCAGGCGCGGGCCTCGGCTTCCTTTTTCGGGACGCCGCGCTCCTCATAGCCTTCCTCGATGTGGGCAGCCTTGCGCTTCTGCTTGTCGGTGTAGGCGGTTTTGTCGCCACGGGGCATGGCAGCTCTCCTCAGCTCGCGCGCCCCTCGCTCGCGGGGTCAACGAAGCGAAGGCCCGCCGGTTGCCGCCGAAAGCCCCTCTCCCTGGAGGGGAGAGGGGTTGGGAGAGGGTGGTCCGAGAGCAGGCACCACGCGGCGACCACCCTCTCCCCGCTCGCTGTCGCGAGTCGCCCTCTCCCCTCCAGGGAGAGGGTTATTCCGTCCCGCTCGCCGCTGCCGCCCCGCCCGTGCAGCTCTCCGCCGCGTCCACCGGCGCCGGGTCCTTGTCCTCGGCGATCAGGTACAAGATCGGCTTCGCCACATCGATCACCCCGCGATGCTCCTTCATCACGTCCTGCCCGATGATGCCGTCGACGCGCTTGCCCGGCGCCAGCGGCGACAGCATGCGGACCACCGGCGTCAGGTCGGCGGTCATCATCCGCGTCTGCCGGATGGCAATGCCGCCGATCGTCAGGCTGTCGAGCGTCCACACCCCGGCCTTCTGCGCGCCGCCGACGCCCACCCCCACCGCCGGCATCAACCCGCCCAGCGCCGGCTTCAGCTTATAGTCGGCGGCGAGCGGCGCATGCAGCGTGCTGATGTTCGCGCCGGTATCGAGCACGAACACGCCCTTCCGCCCGTTCACCACCGCCTCGACGAGATGATGCCCGGTCAGCACCTCGGTCACCGGCACCGCGCTGAAGCCGAGCAGGCACAGCGCGCGATCGACGCTGCCGGCGTCCTGCGGGCGATAGTCGGGCGTCTTGGTCAGCGCCTGGTCGCAGGCGGCGAGGAGCGACAGGGCGGCAAGGGTGGGGAGGAGGCGCATGGAGGGTGGAAGCCGCGAGGGCGGGCGCGGGTTCCAGCCGGGGCGGGATGTCGCGCCCCGCTTCCCCTCTCCCTTGAGGGGAGAGGGGATTTTGCGAGGGTTGGCCGAGCCTCCCCCACCGTCATCCCGGCGAAGGCCGGGATCCAGCGAGAAAAGAACGTCGCCCGCCGTGCGGGCGGGCGGCCCGCTTCCCTCTCCCTTGAGGGGATTTTGCGGGGGTTGGCGGCGGCATCCACCCCGCTAAACTCGCCCCCTCACGCGGGAGGAGAACATCGATGAAGCGGCTCGGACTGACGATCATGGCGGCCCTGCTCGCCGCCACGGCAACCCCCGCCGCCGCCCAATCCTACGACCTCCTCATCCGCAACGGCCTCATCCACGACGGCGCCGGCGGCACCCCCTATCTCGGCGAGGTCGGCATCAAGGGCGATCGCATCGCCTATGTCGGCGCGAAGGCCCCCGGCCGCGCGAAAACCACCGTCGACGCCGGCGGCAAGGCGGTCGCGCCCGGCTTCATCAACATGCTGTCGCACTCCCGCGAGACCCTGCTCAACGACGGCCGCGGCATGTCCGGCATCCTGCAGGGCGTGACGCTCGAGGTGAACAGCGAGAGCTCGCTCGCCCCGCTCACCGACAGGATGCGCCAGATCCGCGAGAGCCGGCAGGGCGACATCAAGGTGCCGATCACCTGGTCGACGCTCGGCGGCTATTTCGACGCGCTGGAAAAGAGCGGCATCTCCCCCAACGTCGCCAGCTTCATCGCTGCGGGCTCGATCCGCGAATATGTGCTGGGCACTAACGACGTCGACCCCACCCCCGAGCAGCTGAACCGGATGCGCGCCCTCGTCCGCGACGCGATGAACGACGGCGCCATGGGCGTCGCCACCATGCTCATCTACATCCCCGAGATGTACGCCGACACGTCCGAGCTGGTGGCGCTCGCCACCGAGGCGGGCAAGTGCGGCGGCCTCTATGCGGCGCACATCCGCGACGAGCAGGACCATTTCCTCGGCGCGCTGGAGGAGACGGTGGCGATCGCGCGCCAGGCGAAGGTGCCGGTGCACGTCCACCATCTGAAGCAGTCGAACCCCGAGAACTGGTACAAGCTCGATCCCGCCATCGCGGTGTTCGAGGGCGCGCAGAAGGAAGGCCTGCGCATGACCGCCGACATGTACACCTATCCGGCGAGCGGCACCGGCGCCAACTCGATGCTCCCCGCCTGGGTGCAGGAAGGCGGGCTGGAGGCGACGATCGAGCGGCTGAAGGACCCCGCCGCCCGCGCCCGCGCCGCCGCCGAGCTGGAGCTGCCGGGCGGCGACCCGAAGAACGTGCTGTTCAGCGGCTTCAAGACCGAGAAGCTGAAACCCTACGCCGGCAAGCGCCTCGACGAGGTCGCCAAGGCGCGCGGCACCAGCCCGGCAGACACCGTCATCGACCTGATCGTCGAGGACGGCTCCAGAGTGAACACCATCTTCTTCCGCATGTCGGAGGACAATGTCCGCCGCCAGACCACCCTCCCCTGGATGACCTTCGGCGCCGACGCCGGCGTGGTCGCGGCGGAAGGCGTGGTGCTGAAGAGCAGCAACCACCCGCGCGCCTACGGCAATTTCGCGCGGCTGCTGGCGAAGTACGTGCGCGAGGAAAAGACGATCCCGCTGCAGGAGGCGGTACGGAAGCTCACCACCGCCCCGGCGGCGATCCTGGGCCTGAAGGACCGCGGCGCGCTAAAGCCGGGCGCTTACGCCGACGTGGTGATCTTCGACCCCGCCACCGTGCAGGACCACGCCACCTTCGCCCAGCCGCACCAGTACAGCACGGGGGTGAGCGAGGTGTGGGTGAACGGGGTGCAGGTGGTGAAAGCGGGCGCGCATACGGGCGCGAAGCCGGGGCGGGCGGTTAGGGGGCGGGGGTGTTAGGGGGCGGTTTCGCAGGATGATAAGCCGCCCGAAGCCGCTCGACCGCCGTCGCTAGGCTCATCGGCACGCCGAAATCCTTCGGGTTGACGTCGCCCTGCCCGGCCAGCGCATCGATAAACTGGGTGAGATCGGCGTAGAGGCTCGGCGGAAGCTCATGCGCTACACCCTCGGCGATGAGCTGAACGAGACGGACAACATCGCGCCGGTGCTTGGTGATGTCTCTTGCGTCGACCGGCTCTCCGGCCTCTCGGCGGCGGCTCAGATCGATCCACGCCCGCGCCTTGAACGGGATTAGCCCCGCCTCGTCGAGGATCGGGATGTCGTCGATGCGACGGATCATGCCCTTCAGAAAGGCATAATAATCGGGATCGAGAAGAATGGCCGACAGGCTCGCCGCCGCCTCGCCGATCGGCAGCCGCACGAGTTCGTCTTCGGCGGGAAGCGACAGCCCTTCCGGTGCGCTGGAGAACAGTTCCAGCATCTTGGGATAGCCGTCGGTCGCCGGCTTCTGGAAGCGATAGAGAACAGAGTCCCCTTCGCTCCGCTCACGAACCTCATACTGTCCCGCCTCGATAAACTCCATAAACCGATGCGAGAACTCGGGGTCGATCGCCTCGACGATCAGCACGATGTCGAGATCTTTCGTCGCGCGGAAGTCGAGGCCGGCTTCACCCATGATAAGGTCACACGCCGAACCGCCAATCAGCACGTACTGATGCTCGTGCCCGGCGAAATGCTCCCGAAAACGATCGATGCCGATTACCATGGGAAGATTTCCAGCATCTGCTCGGCGGCCTGCGTGACGCGCTCATCAGGATGGTGCCGGATGCTAAGATAGAGAGATAGCTGATCGACCACCGCATTCCCGGGAGCCAACACAAAGGGGTCATACGTCCAAGTTTCGATCTCGATACCGCGTTCATCGTAAGCCCAGGCTGGCGTCAGATCGAGGTGGCGGGCCATGCGCTTCCAGACCGATGCCGGCGTCGCGCGGCACTCGATGCGCGGCACGGCCAGCATCGTGTAATGGGCCAGTGCGCTTTCGCCAGCGAGCGGCGCCGCGTCGCCGGGTACATAGCCGCTGACCAGCCGCTTTTTCCGCACCGGCGACTGGAGATAGGTTTCAGCGGCCTGCCAAAGTTCCCGCCCTTGGCACCTGAAACGCAGCCGCCGCTGCCGGCCGACCCGGCGATCTTCCGCGATCTCCAGCGCCTTCAACTCGTCGACGGCACGACTCATGCTCATGATCGCAACCTGATAGCTGTCGGCCAGTCGGGTGAGACTGGCGTCGTCGACGTCATGTCCGAGCAGCGACGCCAGCAGCAATAACTGTGCAGTCGGCGACAGATGTTCGGGCGGAGGCGCGGGCTCAGATTGCCGATGTTCGCGCAGATCAATGAGCGCGTCCGGCACATACAGCTGCTTTCCCGGCGAAAGGAACGCGACGCGATGCTCAATGAGTTGCTGGCGCATCCGAGGCGTAATGTGGTCAATCACCAGCAGGGTGCGTTGTTCGCCCATGTGCTGTCGAACAATGTCGCGCTGCTTGAGCAGGCTAGCGACCGGCCCGACCGATTGAGCACCGAACACCATCAACAGAACGGGCTGCCCGAACAGGTTACCAAGCCAGAAACTGTACCGGTCGAGCAGGAAATGCGGCAGCCCCCGCAACGGGGCTGGATGGGGTGAAAGACTTATACCGAAATTTTGATGAACATAGGTTTGGGCCGACTTCACGAGCCGGGCTGCTCTATCGTGAATATCAGCTTCTAACATCGGCACCGCTATCTAACATAAGCGATGTTAAATAGCAATCAGATGTTAAATTTATCCGCCCGCCGTGCAGGACCACGCCACCTTCGCCCAGCCGCACCAGTACAGCACGGGCGTGAGCGACGTGTGGGTGAACGGGGTGCAGGTGGTGAAGGCGGGGGCGCATACGGGCACGAAGCCGGGGCGGGCGGTTAAGGGGCGGGGGTGTTAGCTAGCGGTGTCGCGGCCTGCAAGCCACGGACTTGGGGCTAGGCATCCTCCTTCTTAGCTTTGTACTCAGCCATAGCATCCAATCTTCTTTGCTCAATTTCGCTTAACGTCTTAGCGCTCAGGCTCATCTGCTCATCCGTAACTTCTCGCTCCATTGCATCGAACATTCTCGACGTGAACTCAGATGCGTTCGCAAAAGAAAAATCGCTATGATGCGCCCTACTATAGACGTAATTTAACAATGACTGACAATTATCTGGTATTTCTTCCTTCTGCGCCCGCGAAAAAAGCCATATAATTACATCAATTATCTGAATTCCAGCACTTTCAGATGAACTAGACATCAATAACTCACTGCCGAACACCTTTCTAAGAACCATTTTTCCACCCATTGGCAACATAACAGCTTCCTCACGGGCGTTTGAATATATCTTGTGCCAGAACTTAATAGCATCCTTAAATTCATTCTGACGATCATGTCGAATGACTTCCACCGGACGCTTCCAAATAGCTGACCTCTCCTCAATGGCATCGAGCAGATTTCCAAACCCAATCATATTAGGGAGATGCCCTTTGCGCCCCGCCTTATCGGAGTACACGAACTCAAGACTTTCGGGATTCTCTGATGCCCACTCAAGGGCTTGGCCTAAAACTTCCTGTGACCGCTTATCGGGAACATCGGTCACACGCCCAACTAGCCTGCGGCAAACTTCAGCCATTTTATAGTGAGCGCGATCCGCATTTACGTCCATTAACGCATCCCAGAATGCGACAGCTACCGCATCGTCCAAGATAGACGCTAATTTAAACACCATCATCATACGCAAAGGCGGAACATTATAAACATGCCAGGGCACCGCTTTATTTTCATAAGAATCAAATATGGTATCGAACATCTTTGTAGCGATCACATAGACTTTTTCGACGCGGGAAAGCGCGAAGGTCGGCCCAGCGCAGCGTATGATTTTCAGTAGGTCAGGCGCTATCCCTTCGAGGCGACCGAGCCCCAAATCAGCCGCGTGAAGCTCGTCTGCGCCACATGCGCGAGCGATTTCAGCCACATCTAAAGCGAAACGCTTGTCGAAGTCGGAACGAGTCAAAAGCGCTCCGGTGATAAACAGCGGCTGATTTGGGTCGAGTAGCTTTGAGCCGGTGTTGCCGGTTTCATCAACGTAGGCAAACAAAAGCCTCTCCCGTCGTAAAAGGCGCTGTTTCAGCTATCGACTAATTCGAACTCGTCGGCGCCACCGCCACAACCGCCGGTACCGCAGCCGCCGGCACCACCATCGGTGCGGGCGCAGCGGCGAACGCCAGCGGCAAATCCTCATCCGTAAATCCGGCCACCGTCGTGCCCATCGGGATGCGGGCCGACGTGCCGGTCACGAAGAACCCCGCGAGCGGGATCAGCGCGACCGAGGCCACGACGCCCGCCGTGCCCGTCTTGCCCTTGTCGTCGATCGTCCCCGCAATGCGGATGGTGCGGTCGCCGGCGTTCAGCGAGACGAGGCGGGCGTTGATGCCGCCGGACTTGCCCCACATGCCCTTGTTGCGCACCTCGGTGACCTCGCCGATGGCGCGGGCGCCGGCGGGGATGACGACCTGGCCGTTGACGCTCACTGCCTCGGCGAGCTCCAGGTTGAAGCGGCGGCCGGGTTTCAGCATCTTGCCTTCGGTGGTCAGTTCCTCGCTGGTGCGCAGGATGACGGCGGTGCCGGAGCGCAGCACAGTCGCGGTGGACGCGGGCGCCGGCGCGAGGGCCGGTTGCTGCGCGGTCGCGGCGGTTGCGGACAGCAGTGCGGTCGCGCAGAGCGCGCGTGCGATAATGTTCATGATGAATCCCCCCAAGTAATGGGGCGATCGTATTTGTACCGTAACGAGGTGCAATCCCGGCCACTACGGTAGTAGTTGCGCCGCCGCGACCGCCGCTCCCTCCGCCTGGGCTCGACGGCCGCCGGCGAACCGGTCGATCCCAGTGCGTTCACGGAGAAGCCGCGATCCAAGAGGGCGGGCAGCGACCACAAGCCAAACCCACCCGCCACGGCGCAAGTTCCCGCAAGTACAAATTTGTCGCAGGCGCGTATTGACCGACTGAAACTGACCCGATTTATTTTGACATTTGTTTAGTTCGATACGTCGATCAACCTTACATGATTATGCTCGTTCATCTATTTCATTACCGAAACAACGCATGACTTCGTTGGGTTTTCACCAATTGGCACGCTTGGTGCTTAGTTGTCCGCTGTCGGGGGACATTTGCTTTGCCTCAAGGTCCACACCATCCATGAAAATGTTTTTTGCCGCCGCGGCGGCGCTGCTGATGGCGACGTCCGCCCACGCTGCCCTGATCACCGTCGATGATTTCAACACCATTCAGCTTTCGACCGACAATCGCGCCGATGGCGTCGCCGTGTCGAACACCGTCGCCTACACCGTCGGTGGCAATCTGTTCACGCGCACCGTCGCGGTCGACCAGACCCAGCATTCGGGCACCGATCCGCGCCTCAGCAGCACGGCCAACATCGGCTTCGGCACGCTGAAGCTGTCGAACGACAGCCAGACGAACGCGACCTTCAACCTCAGCTACGACATCGATTCACTCGTCGACGACGTGGCAGGCAACAGCGGGCTGACGCTCGACGTGCTGTTCACCGATGCCGCCGCGGGCACACCCTTCACCATCGCCGGCTATCTGAACGACATCCTGCTCGGCAGCGGCACCTTCGCTGGCCCGGGCATGCTGAGCCTGTCGCTGCCGGAGCTGGCGGCCAGCGGCAACCAGCTGCGCCTGATGTTCACCGGCGGCACGGCTTATGACGCGGAGCTCGGCCCGATCTCGCTGCAGGTCGACGCCACCGAGGTGCCGGAGCCGGCCACGCTCGGCCTGCTCGGCCTCGGGCTGCTGGCGGTGGGGGCTGCCCGCCGCCGTCGCAAGACGGTGGCCGCCGCCTGACGCGCGGGCAACGCTGAACACCCGGCAGGCCGCGCGGAACGGGATGTCCGCGCGGCCGGCCTGCGAAATCGTCCAGGGGGGCGTTTCGTCGAGGATCCGAGATGTCTGTGTATGAAGAGGGCCGCGCGGCGTTTCGCGCGCAGGTCCCCATCGATTTTGCTCGCCACTGGCCCACGGCGCGCCGCGAACGCTGGCAGCAGGGCTGGACCGACGCCCGGCTTGAGGCCGAACGGCTCGCGCTGGCTCGAGCCGCCTGATGTGGCCCGGCCCCGGGTCGTCGCTCCCTCCACCCCCGCTGCCGGCCGGCGCGGCGGCGTGATGCCTCAGGCAGAGAAGCGCGGGCTGTGTACCGATGTGCCCGCCCGTGTCGCGCCGCGCGGCGCCCACGCCTGGCCGCAGCGCGGCGGGGGCGCGCGCGCCTTCAACCCGCTGACCGAGCGGCTGCGCCGGATCGGCGTGGACGAAGCCGCGCTAGCCGGGCTCGACGCCGGCATAGTCGAGGTGCGGTCGATCGCCGTCGGCGGGCAGATCGTCCGCGAGGGCAAGGCGACCGCGCGGCTGCACATTCTGCTTGAGGGCTGGGCGTGCCGTTATACCCGCGTGGCACGCGGCCGCCAGACGCTGGCCTTCCTGTTGCCCGGCGATATCTGCGATCTCGACACCCTGCATGCCGCTTTGCTCGAATATGGCGTCGCCGCCATCACGCCCTGCAAGGTGGCGGTACTGCGCAGCGACGACGTGCGCCGCGCGGCAGCAGCGCACCCGTCGGTAGCGGCAGCGCTCCTCGGCTTTGCCTTCGAGGATCAGGCGGCGCTGGTCCGGCGCGCGGCGTCGCTCGGCCGCCGCTCGGCGCGCGGCCGGCTGGCCCATCTGATCTGCGAGCTGCACGAGCGGACGATCGCGGCGGGCATCGATGCGGAAGGCAGCTATCTGCTGCCGGCGACGCAGGACGACATGGCCGACATCCTCGGCCTGACCAACGTTCATGTCAGCCGCACACTTAAGGCCTTGCGTGACGAGGGGCTGATCAGGCTCGACACGCGCTGCGTGACCATCCTCGATCTCGCGGCGCTGGCGCACATCGCCGACTTCACGCCGGCCGCGCCGAGCAACATGCCCGAGGTGCGCTAGCGAGCCTCCCCTCCTTGAACCACCCCGCCCCACGCCCCACATACACCCATCGGCCCGTCCCCGCGCGGCCGTTCGCAATTTGGTGGCGCTGGCCCCGGCTTGTGGTGCGACGATCTCGTCGCGGACCCAGCCGAAGGAGCCGCCCATGTTTCCCTCCGCCACTCTCTGCCGCGCGCAGGAAGCCGCGCAGCATCAGCGCGCCGCCGCCGCCACGCTCGACAATGTCCGCACCATCGCGCTCGCCGCCGCCGCGGCGTGGGGCGAGGAGGGCGGGCTGGCGGAGAAGCGCGAGGCGCGGGCCGCGAACACGCAGCGGCTGGCGCGCGTCGCGCTGGCGGCGAAGCAGGCGCTCGAGCTGGGGCTGAGCGAGAACCCCGACCGGGGCCTCGTGCCCGGCGCCGATCCGGCCGCGCCGCCGCCGCTTCACGCCTGAGGGGCACACGCTGTCGCCCAGCGCACCCGCGCTGGCCCACCTCACCCCGCGCATCCTCTCTCCACCTCGGGCTGCCCCCGCCTCGCTTCGTCCCGGAAACGCCCGCGCCGCCTTGTGCCGGGCGGCCGAAGCGCCCATCTGGGGCGCATCACCGGCACGCGGCTTCGCAGGCGCCGGCGACTGAGAGAGACGTGCGCTCCCGCCTGTTACCCACGCGAGGAACGACGTCATGCCGGCACCCCCGATCTATCTCACGCGCGCCAACGCGCCCTCGCCGCGCCGCCGGCCGGTGGTGGCGGACAGTGGCGTCGCGCGGCCGCCACGGCTGACGCTCGGCCGGCATATGCTCAATGATTTCGGCGCGCCGCTGCCGCCGCTCAGGCCGTGGGGGCTGGAGTGACCGCCGCCGTGCCGCCGGTGCGCGACGGTCGCTGGTCGGTACCGATCTGTGCCATCGCGGGCTTCGCCGCCGGCGTGCTGGCGGCGCTGGCAAGCGGCGGAGAGGCCTCGGTCGAGGGGCTGTTGTGGCGCGCGGTCGCCGGGGCGGCGCTGCTCGCGGCCGGCTTGGCGCTGCGCAACCGCTTCGTGGGGACCCCCGCCTGATGCCGCAGGATGTCACTGCCTTCATCATCGTCGGCATCGCGGCGCTGCTCGGCGCGGCGGTGCTGGTGCTGACCAAGATCGCCTCGGCGCGGCTGCGGCAGCCGCGGGCCTATCGCGACCGGAACCGCTGATGGCCGCCCGCCGCACCACCGCCGCCGCCCGGAAGGCCGCGCCTGCGCCCGTCTCTGCCGTGGCCGCCGAACCGGCCGCGATCCTCGTCGCCGATGGCGAGCCGCTGATCCGCGACCTCGTCGCCGGGTTGCTCACCGATCGCGGCTACCGCGTGGTCACTACTTCAGGCGAGGCGGAGGCGGTGGCCGCGCTCGCCGCCGACCCGACGATCGCGCTGCTGATCGCCGATACCGCGCTGGTCGAGGGCAATGGCTGGGCGCTGGCGGTGCGCGCCGTCGCGGCGCAGCCGGCGCTGCGCGTCATCTACACGTCGGAGGGCGAAACCTCGGCGGCGATGGACGCCGGCCCCGCCGGGCGCTTCCTCGCCAAACCCTATTCGCTGGCCCGCCTCGTCATCGCGGTGGCGGACACGCTGGCGGAATAGGCGAGCGCCGGACCCAAACATCGTCATTCCGGCGAAAGCCGGAATCCGGTCGAGCGTCGGTCTGGATACCGGCTTTCGCCGACATAACGGATTGGGTGACCGTGGAGGACGCACCTCCCCCCGAGGGGGGCTGGGGGTGGGCTCGCAGAGCGGCGGCAGGCTTCGAGGGATACGGCTCGCCGAACGGGTTCAGACGGCTTGCGCTTCAAGAGGCAGATCGACGCTGATCCGATCTGCTACCGCCCGCGGCGCATAGCTGCGGGCGCCGCGGGGCTCGAGGCGCACCAAGCCGTATTGCTGCATCGTCCTGAGCGTGCGCGTGAGATTTGAGGGGGCACGACCGACAAGATCTGCAAGCGCCTTGAGCGAGTCCGGCTTTTCGGTCGCAATGACAGCGAGCAACGCGCGGTTGCTTTCCGAGAGCACCTTGGCAACGGACTCGATCGACGTGAACCACACTTTGGGCTCCTCCGGACCAGGCGTCATTTCGCCCCGGGCGATCGCCAAGGTCCGCGCCTTATATTGTTCGCCCGTCATGATCCCGATCTTGAGCGTCGTCATCGCTTCACTCCTCTTTCGTCCAGCACGGCATCGACAATTTTCCAGAAGTCGGTGAGCAGGCTCGCGGCATCGATGTAGTCATAGGGTCTGATCGTCCGCAGTCGGTGCGTATGATCGAAAGCCGCAGGCTTCCTCGCACCCGGCCCCTTGCCGGCTTTGACGGCGTGCGCATTGTCAAAGCCGACGATGCGCTTGTTGGCGCGGTCATGCAGCGTCAGCGAATACCGCAGCCCATGCGGTCGAGTTGCCGTCACTTCGCAGCGGATCGCCTCGAACTTCACCCAGTAATGACCTGCCGGATCGATGACGAAGGTTTCGCCGTCGAGCAGCAACAAGGTGTCCAGGCTTGGATCGCGTTCCGCATCCACCGCCGATTGTTATCAGATATTGATAACTCGGCAAAGCGATATCGGTTGCTCGCCTAAACCATTCGCCCCAGCATTTCCTTGATCGGAATGAACGCGAACGCCACCGAGCTGTCGGCCACGCCATAGGGCATGAAAATCTGGTCGCCGCTGCGCATCGCGCCGCAGGTGTAGACGACGTTCGGGACGTAGCCCTCCCGGTCCTGGTCCTTCGCCGCCAGAATCGGCTCCGGCGTGCGCCCCAACAGCTTCGACGGGTCGTCCTTATCGAGCAGCACCGCGCCGATCGCGTACTTCCGCATCGCCCCGACGCCGTGGGTGAGCAGCAGCCAGCCCTCGTCCAGCTCGATGGGCGGGCCGCAATTGCCGATCTGCACGAACTCCCACGGGTAGTGGGGCTTCAGCAGCAGCGCGCCGTCCTCCCAATGGTCGATCTCGTCCGACGTCAGCAGGAACAGGTTCTGCCCGTCCTGCCGGCCGATCATCATGTAGCGGCCGCCGATCTTGCGCGGGAACAGCGCCATGCCCTTGTTGCGGGCGGCGGCGCCGCGCATCGGCACCAGGTCGATCGAGCGGAAATCCCGGGTGCGCAGCAGCTCCGACTGGATCTCGCGGCCCGAATAGGCCGTGTAGGTGCCGATATACTCATGCTTGCCGTCGTCGTGCCGGAAATGCGTCATGCGCAGATCCTCGAGGCCGTTCTTCTGCGCCGGGGTGATCGGGAAGATCACCGTGCCCGACAGCGTGCTGTCGGCATGGCGGTACACGGTGACCGGCCCATCCTGATATTCGCCGTCGGTATCCGGTGCGTCGGTGGCGGTGGCGAAGGGCGGCTCGTGCGCAAGGTAAAGCTGGCCGTCACGGCTGATCAGGCCTTCGCGAAACGCGATCGAGCTGATGTGGCCTTCACCCACCGCGCGCAGCGACATCAGGATGCGCGTCGAATGGCGGTCGAGCCCGGTCTGGTCGGGGTGCGGCACCACGCTCGGGTTCATCAGCGCGGCGGCGGCATAGCTGTATTCGTGGCAGAAATAGGCGCCGATCAGCTGGCGTTTCTCGTCGCCGATGTCGGGGAGGTCGAGGCTCAGCAACTCGACGATCTGGTCATAGCGGGTCATGAACACCCGCCGCGTCTGCCAGTGCCGCGCCTCGAAATCGGCGAGCACGCCCACCAGCTGCTGCCGCGCCTCCTCGGCGCTCATCTCCAGCACCGCATCGACCAGCCGCCGCGCGCGCGACGGGTCGGCGCCGTTCGACTGCCAGGCGAGGTGGAAGGGCCGCACCACCACCCGCGACGGATCGGCAGACAGGCGCAGCGGATGATTGTAATCGTTGAGCATTCGCCCCCGAACGGCCGTTTTCTCACCGCCGCCCGAGGGCCGAACCCTCACGCAGCGTCTCGGGCCGTTCTACCGCGCGCGGTCGCGAAGGGAAGCGCCGAAATCGTGACGTTCGCCAATTGCAACGCCAGAATCGATTCCGCGCCCTGGTTACGGTTGAGGCCGTGCGGCATCAGCCCGTCGTGGCAGCCGCCGGTGATCCGGTCGGCCAGCGCGAGGCCGAGGTCATTCTCGCCGACGAACCAGCCATAGGCCTGCCGCGCCGCGGCGAGCCAGCGCTTGTCACCGGTCGCGGCATGGGCGGCGACACAGGCGTCGATCTGCGCCTGCGCCTCCAGCGGCTGCTGGTCGAAGGGCAGCGGGGCGGCATATTCGCGGCCGAAGCTGTCGCTGCCGACCGGGCGGAAATCGCCGTCCTTGTTGGTCTGCACCTCGCGGATCCAGTCGAGCGTTTCCAGCCCGCAGGTCAGGAAATCCTCACGCCCGAGCAGATGCCCGGCGCGGATCAGCGCCTCGGGCAGGCGGGCGTTGTCATAGGCGAGCACCGCCTCGAACCAGCTCCAGTCCGGCCGCCGCGCCGCCACCAGCAGCCGGTGCAGCAGGTCGCCGGTCTCCGCGAGCGTCGCGCGCGCCTTGGCGTGCCCCGGATGCGCCGCCAGCACTTCCGCCGCACCCAGCGCCGCGAAGGCCCGCGCCCGCGGCGAGCCGAGCTGCCCGGCGATATACGCGGTGTGGTCATAGAGGTGGATCGCCCAGTCGCGCATCGCCCGGTCGCGCCCCTGCGCCGCCGCGGTGCCGAGCGCCCACAAGGTGCGCCCGTTGCTGTCCTCCGACCCCTCGGTCTCGCACCATTGCCGGTCGAAGCCCATGAAGTTGCGGAACAGGCTCGCGTCGGGGTTCCAGGCGTGCTGGACGAAGGCGGCGTATACGGTCGCCAGCCGGTCGAAGTCCTCACCGGCCGCAGCGTCTCCTGCGCGGCACAGCAGGATCAGCGCACGGGCATTGTCGTCGACGCAATAGCCGTGGTGGCGATCGGGGATCGAATAGATGCCGTGCTGGAAGATGCCGGTGGAATCGCTCATCCGGCGCACGGCGGTCAGGTCCGGCGCCAGCGCCCTGCCGGTGTCGGCCGCGGGGATCACCGGCGCGACGGCCGCGATCGCCTTCTCCGCCAGCGCCACCGCCCGCGCCGCCGCGCGCGGCCACAGCATGTCGCGGCCGAGCTCATAGGCCCCGGCCGCCATCGCCGCGCGCGCCATGTCGTCGCTCAGCAGCCCGCCGACGGCTTCCGCCAGCGCACCCGCATCCTGCGGCGGCACCAGCACGCCGCGATCGTCGGCGAGGATTTCGGCGGCGTGGCGATAGGGCGTCGACACCACCGGCTTGCCGAGCGCCACTGCGTAGGACAGCGTGCCCGAGGTGATCTGCGCGAGGTTGAGGTAGGGCGTCACATAGACGTCCGCCGCCTCCAGCCAGTCGAGCAGATCGTCATAGTCGAGGAAGGTGTCGACAAAGCGGACATGGTCGGCGACGCCGAGGTCCATCGCCAGCACCTTCAGCGAATTGCGATGCGCCTCGCCTTCCTGGCGGACGAGGTTCGGATGGGTGGCGCCGATAACCACATAGGTGGCGCGCGGCTCGGCGGCGACGATCGCCGGCATCGCCTCGATCATGTGGCGGATGCCCTTGTCGGGCCCGAGAAGCCCGAAGGTCATCACCACTTTGCGGCCCTCGAGCCCGAAGCGACCCTTCGCACTGTCCGGCTCGACGTAGGCCCGGTCGGGCACGCCATGCGGGATCACGCTGATCTTCGCCGCCGGCACGCCATAGGTATCGCGCAGGATCGCGCGCGCGCTTTCCGCCATGACGATCAGGTGCGACGCCCGGTCGATCAGCCGCTCCATGACCTGACGCTCGGACGCCGAAGGCTTGTCGAGCACGGTGTGAAGCGTGGCGATCAGCGGCAGCGTGGTGCGCTCGATCAGCGTCAGGATATGCGCGCCGGCGTCGCCGCCGAAGATGCCGAATTCATGCTGGAGCCAGATCGCCTCGGCCGCGCTCGCCTCGATCAGCCCTGCCGCCTCGCGATAGGCCAGCGGCTCTGCCGCCTCGATCAGCTTCACCTCGGACGGGTAGGAAACATCGGTCCCGTCATCCATCGCATAATGATCGACGGTGAGGTCGGGGAAGCGCCCGCGCAGCGCGGAGACGGTATCCTGCGTGAAGGTGGCAAGCCCGCAGCGGCGCGGCAATGCGTTGCCGATGACGGCGATATGCGACAGCGAGCGAGCGATTCCAGCCAGAGGAACGATATCGGGACGGCTGGTCATCGGCGGCATCGGCGAACCTCTTCAGGGGCAGGAGGGATCGGCATATCAACGCTGCAACGCAGCAGAAGTTGCTGCACTGCAAAATGCGAGTCCAGCGATTCCGGCACGGCGCGCATGGACGGGAAGATAAATGGGAGATGAACGGCGAAGTTCCGTGCAATTGACGCAATTGCGGCAGACCGCGCAGCGCAGCGGCCAGAGAGATTGACACCCCACCTCTTTGTCATCCCGCGAAGGCGGGGACCCACTGGGGAGCGGAGCCAATTTTCGGGCGTATGCGATGCTCGACGGTGGGTCCCGCCTGCGCGGGGATGACAGGAGAAAGAAGTCGACGGCCAACGACCCGCTCGCTGCCGCGAGTCGCCCTCTCCCCTCGAGGGAGAGGGGGCGCTACCGTCCCAACCATGACCCACCTGCTCTTCTCCTACGGCACTCTCCGCCAGCCCGAGGTGCAGGTCGCGCTGTTCGGCCGCCACCTGACCGGCAGCGCCGATGCGATGCTTGGCTTTCGGCAGCGGATGATCGAGATCAGCGACGCCGATGTGATCGCCAAGAGCGGCAGCCGCTGGCATCCGCTGGTCGAGCCGAGTGACGACCCGGCCGACGCGGTGGAGGGCGTGGCGTTCGAGGTGAGTGACGCCGACCTCGTCAACGCCGATGCCTATGAGGTGGATTACGCCCGACGGGAGGTGGCGCTGCGGTCGGGGCGCAACGCGTGGTTCTACGGCGCCAAGCCTTAGACACCACACCTCGAGCGCCCGGTCGCAGCCCTCCACCGCCCCGCCGCCCGCGCGCAGTTGGAAGGCGACAGCGCGCCTACCCGCGTGCAAGGTCGCGCCATGATCCGCGACCTGCTCCCGCTGCTCCTCCTCGCCGCCGCGCCCGCGCTGGCCGCCGAGGGCGACACCATCCGCCTGTCGCCCGAGGAGATCGCGCGCATTGACGCCGAAGCCGAAGCCCGCGCCCGCGCCGCGCCCGCCGAGGCCGAGCCGAAGCGCCGCGTCCACGGCGAGGTCGAGATGTCGGTCGGCACCGGCGGCAGCTACGGCCTGGGCGGTGCGGTCAATCTGCCCGTCGGCGAACATGGCGCCGCCGCGCTTTACGGCCACACCGAACGCCTGCCGCAACGTCCGATGCGGCGGAATCTCGACCGGCGATAACGCCTTTCGATCACCCACATCCGTCATTCCGGCGAAAGCCGGAATCCAGTCAGGCGTCGGTCTGGATACCGGCTTTCGCCGGTATGACGGTCAGGGTTAGGGGTTGCCCGAAACGCAACGGCGCGATTGCCGCACCACCCTCGCCAATTCGCGCCCCACCGCCTATCATGGCGGCCTGCCCTCCGGTCCCGGAAGATTCGCTCCCATGACGGCCCCCGCCGCCCGCATCTACGAATATCCCATCAACGTCATGTCCGACGACATCGACTTCATGGGGCACGTCAACAATGCGGTGTATCTCAAATGGGTGCAGGCCGCGGTCATCGAATACTGGCAGCGCGTCGCGCCGCCGGAAGCGGTCGCCCAGCATCTCTGGGTCGCGCTGAAGCATGAGATCACCTATCGCCGCCCCGCCTTCCTCGACGACGGCATCATCGCCGAGGTGATCGCCGAGAGCGCCCAAGGCGCGCGCACCTTCTTCTCGACGCTGTTCAAGCGCGGCGAAGAAGTGGTGGCCGAGGTGAAGTCGAGCTGGTGCTGCCTTGACGCCGCGACGCTGCGCCCGGCGCGGCTGGCCAAGGACGTGCTGGCGCGCTTCCTGCCGCTTTAGTCTTCCTTACGCAGGAAGCCGCTGCACTGCTTCGCGGTCGACACCCGCTCCCACATCTGACGCTTGCAGATCAGGCCGGCGAAGGCGCAGCCTTTCACCTCCGCCTTGTCGCCACCCGGCATCGGCGTCATCACCGCGCCGAAGCGGCCCGGGAAGTCGGGCACGAACACCTTGCCGCGCCAGCGCTTGTCCGAGGCGCGATATTCGAGCTTTTCGAGGAGCTGCGTGCCGACAAGGCTGGCCGTCCCCTTCTCGCGCGCCTTCTCGATGGCGTGCGGCGAGGCGCAGACCACGGTGCCGCACAGCTTGTCAGGGGCGCCGGGGCACGGCGCGGTATCGACCACCGCCGTCTTCTTCGGGTTCACCCAGCGGCCGATCACGTCGGCCATCGGCGCCTGCGCGAAGCTTGGCGCAGTGACGGCGAGCAGGGTGAGGACGAGCAGCGGGCGGAGCAGGGGCTTGATCATGGGCGCTTTCTGCATGGCGGCCTTATAACCGCCGATGAACGCATCCGGTCCATCCCTTATTTCCTCTCCGTTCAGGGCCTTCCCTCTCCCACCCCTTCACCGTCATTCCGGCGAAGGCCGGAATCCATTCCATCGCCGGCATGGATCCCGGCCTTCGCCGGGATGACGATTGAGGGTTTGGCGCGAGGGCCAGCACCAGCACCAGCATCAGCATCAGCATCAGCATCAGCATCAGCATCAGCATCAGCATCAGCATCAGCATCAGCATCAGCATCAGCATCAGCATCAGCATCAGCATCAGCATCAGCATCAGCATCAGCATCAGCATCAGCATCAGCATCAGCATCAGCATCAGCATCAGCATCAGCATCAGCATCAGCATCAGCATCAGCATCAGCATCAGCATCAGCATCAGCATCAGCATCAGCATCAGCATCAGCATCAGCATCAGCATCAGCATCAGCATCAGCATCAGCATCAGCATCAGCATCAGCATCAGCATCAGCATCAGCATCAGCATCAGCATCAGCATCAGCATCAGCATCAGCATCAGCATCAGCATCAGCATCAGCATCAGCATCAGCATCAGCATCAGCATCAGCATCAGCATCAGCATCAGCATCAGCATCAGCATCAGCATCAGCATCAGCATCAGCATCAGCATCAGCATCAGCATCAGCATCAGCATCAGCATCAGCATCAGCATCAGCATCAGCATCAGCATCAGCATCAGCATCAGCATCAGCATCAGCATCAGCATCAGCATCAGCATCAGCATCAGCATCAGCATCAGCATCAGCATCAGCATCAGCATCAGCATCAGCGTCGGCGCGGCGAGCGTCAACCCGAACGCGAGCCGCCCTACCCACCCAACCCGTCATACCGGCGAAAGCCGGTATCCAGTCGATGGCCGGTCTGGATACCGGCTTTCGCTGGTATGACGGATCATGGGTGTGGGGGCAGATGCGGTTGGCGGTCGTGATGCGGAGCGCGCGAGTGCCGACGCGCGAATGTCGGCACCGCCCTACCGCCGGCTCGCCAGCGCCCGCGCTTCGCGGCTGCTCATCCGGGGCGGCGGGGCCGGCTTGTCGGGGTCGGCGACGGCGGCGCCCGTCGTCCAGCCGAGGTGCGGCAGGCTGATGCTGCGCTTGCCCGACAGGTCGGTGCGCACCACCACCAGCCCCTTCTCCTCGATATGCGCGAGCATACGCTTCGCCCGGCCCATCGACGTGGTGCCGTAGAGCGCGGCCAGTTCGGGATCGGTCGGGCAGTCCGCCTGCTCTCGTGCCGCGCACGCCAAGGCGAGGAACGGTGGCAGCATCTCTTCGGGCAGCGACGCGGCGAGCGTGATCGCGTCGGTCCACTCCGCCTCGTCCTCGATCCCGGCGCGGGCAAACGCCAGCCGGCGCCGGAAACCCGCCATGTCGAGCGTGACGGTGACGCCGCGCATCCGGCAGCGCAGGAGCAGGTCCTGATACAGCACCGCGGCGGGCGCCTGCGGGTCGGCGTCGCGGGCGATGTCGGCGATGGCGGCGCTGACCGCCGCCTCCTGCTCCGCCGCGCCCAGCACCGGCAGATCGGGCACGGGCGCCGGCGCGCCCATCGCCTGGATCAGCTCGTCGGCGGACGGCGGCGGGGGCGGCGCCACGATCGCGGGCATCGGCTCCACCGGCGCGGCGGCGAACAGCAGGTCGCGCATGTCGCCGGCCGCAGCGGTCGGCAGCGGCAGCAGGCTCGGCCCGCCGCCCTTCGCCTCGGTGGTGACCGCGCCGATGCGGATGCTGACCGGGCGGCGGCAGAGCGCGGGCCCGAGCGCCAGGAACTCGCCCCGCTGCAGGTCACGGATCACCTCCGCCTGCCGCCGCTCCATGCCGAGCAGGTCGGCGGCGCGCAGCATGTCGATGTCGAGAAAGGTGCGCCCCATCAGGAAGTTCGACGCCTCGGCCGCGACGTTTTTCGCCAGCTTGGCCAGCCGCTGCGTGGCGATGACGCCCGCCAATCCCCGTTTACGCCCGCGGCACATCAGATTGGTCATCGCGCCCAGCGACGCGCGCCGCGCATCGTCCGCCACCTCGCCGGCGGCCGACGGCGCGAACACCTGCGCCTCGTCGACCACCACCAGCGCCGGATACCAGAGCTCCCGCGGCGCCTCGAACAGCGCGCCGAGGAAAGTGGCGGCGCAGCGCATCTGCCCCTCCATCTCCAGCCCTTCGAGGTTCAGCACCACCGAGGCGCGGTGCGCGCGGATGCGGGTGGCGAGCCGGGCGATGTCGGGCAGGCTGTGGTCGGCGGCGTCGATGGCGATATGGTCGAAGGCATCGCACAGCGACACGAAATCGCCCTCGGGATCGATGATGATCTGCTGCACCTTGCCCGCGCTGCCCTCGAGCAGCCGGCGCAGCAGGTGCGATTTCCCCGACCCCGAATTTCCCTGCACGAGCAGCCGGGTCGCCAGCAATTCCTCGAGGTCGATCCCCGTCGCCTTGCCGGCGCCGTCCACCCCCATGTCGATCGATGTCATGCGAGGAGCTTTCGCCGACCGGAGGGGATTCGGGCAAGCGCGAAGCGATGGGGTGAGACGTAAGGCCCCTCTCCCTGGAGGGGAGAGGGGTTGGGGAGAGGGTGGTCGCAGAAGGCACCCTCACCTGAGACCACCCTCACCCCGCTAGCTGCCGCGAGTCGCCCTCTCCCCTCCAGGGAGAGGGGCAAAATGTTGCGTCCCGCCGCCAACCGCGCCACCTTCCGCGCCGCCCGCCATCGACAGAGGAAACCCCGCCATGATGACCCTTTACGGCGAAGGCCGCGGCTTTCGCGTCGCATGGCTGCTGGAAGAGATGGGGCTGCCCTACCGGCTGCGCCCCGTCGACATGCTGGCCGGTGTCGAGAACGACCCGGAATTCCTGGCCATCAACCCCGCGGGCTTCATCCCGGCGCTGGTCGACGGCGACGACATTCTCGTCGAGTCGATCGCGATCATGGAATATCTGATCGCGCGCCACGGCCCGACGCCACTGGCGCCTGACCCGCAGGACCCGTCCTTCGCGCCCTATCAGCAATTCCTGCACCTCGGTGAGGCGGGCCTGGCCATGCCGATGTTCATGAAGGTAGTGAGCCACATCCTCGCGCCCGAGGACGAGCGTGACAATTGGGGCGCGCGCCACGGCGTCACCATGTTCGAGGGGCGGCTGCAACTCGTCACCCGCCAGCTCGCCCGCGCCCCCTACATGGCCGGCGCGCACTTCACCGCCGCCGACATCTCGGTCACCTATGCGCTGGAATTCGCGGTGCGCGCCGGCGGCTACAGGCTGAGCGAGGTGCTGCGCGAGTATGTGGCGCGGACCAGCGCGCGCGAGGCCTACAAGCGGGCGATGGACCGCTGCACCGCGACCAAGGAATGGGTGGAGTCGATGACCGGCGTCAACGACGCCTGAGGGCCGCAGCGGTCGCTCCCGCTCCCACCCCAACCCACCTCCGTTATACCAGCGAAAGCCGGTATCCAGATGCAAGCCGCAGACTTCTCAAAGCGCTCACCCTGAGCCCGTCGAAGGGCGAGCGCTCGCACGACGGTTGCGCAACACGACCACCCTTCGACGAGCTCAGGGTGAGCGCGGCGGGGGGCGGGCCGGCTGGATACCGGCTTTCGCCGGTATGACGGAAAGGGGAGTGGCGGGCTCGTCCTACCCCCGCCGCACGAACCCATATCGCCGGTTCGACGGCGTCGCACCCCTCGCCTCATACTCCGCCTTCAATGCCGCGAACCGGTCGCCCGCCAGCGCCGCGGTCGTCGTCGGCACATCGACCCCGTACAGCCGCGCATTGTTGCCGCCGAAGATCGCGGTCTTGACCGGGCCGTCGGCCGCACCGAGCGGGGCAAAGCCGTGGCGCTTCTGCAGATCCTCGGGGATTTCGAGGCGGCGCAGCCCTTCGATCTGCCATTGCGGGCTGCCGGTCCACACCGCGTCGGTACCCCAGCAGACATGGTCGGCGCCGAGGCCCTTTACCAATTGCCCCATGATCGCCGCGCACAGCCGCGGCTGCGCGACCAAGGTCTGCGCAAAAATCTGGCCGACGTCGGCATAGACGTTGGTGACACCGTGCTTCGCCGGGATCTCGGCGAGGTCGGTGACCCAGTCGATGCGGCCGGTCTTCTCGAACTCTGCCAGCGCCCATTCCGGATCATCGAGCCGGTAGCCGGCGTGGTAGATGATGAAGTTGAGGCCGGGCCAGTCCTTCGCCGCCTTCGCCACGTCGCGCACATCGGCATGCGGCGCGAGTTTGGGGAAGCGCTGGTCGAGCTGCCGCCCCCACAGCCCCTTGTGCACGCAGACGTTGCGGAGGCCCGCCTTCTGCGCCAGCGCATAGCCGCGATAGGTATCGTCGCTGTCCATCCGCCAGGGGTGGCGCGCCGTCTCCTTGTGGGTGTTGTCGCCGACCGTATAGCCCTTGATGCTGTCGGGCTTCAGCTCGAGCGCGGCGGCCAGATCGTCGAGCCAGCCCGGCGCCCCCGGCGTGATGATCGCGTGGCTCATCATCCGCACCGACTTCGCCTCGCCGTTCACCTTCGCCTTCGCCGCCGCCATCTGCTGGTTGGTCAGGAACCAGTCGTCGGGAATGTCCGACGGGGCTGACGAGATCAGCGCGATCTTGGTGTCGCTGTCGAGGAAAACTTCCTTGAAATAATTGTCGAACTTCAGGCTTTCGATGGTCTGCGCGGCGGGCGAGCCGATCTTCGGGTTCCAGCCCTGCGCCGCCACCCCCTGACGCATGCGGACGAGGTTGGTGAGGCGGGTGTCGTCGCGCAGGAAATGCGTGTGCATGTCCATGATGAACTGGCCCGACAGCGCCTTGGCCCGCGCCGCCGCCGCCTCGGGCGCCATCGCCTCCGCCGCATTCGCCGCGAACAGCCGGCCGAAGCTGCCGTTCAGCGCCACGAACGCCGCGGTCATGCCGGCGGCGGTGCCGAAGAAGCGGCGACGGGAGAGGCCGAGCTTCGGCGCGATCTCGTCAGCGATCGCATACAGCCGCGCCTCGGTCTCGCGCTGCTTGGCCGTCTGCGCGACCGGCAGATATTCCTCGCTCGCCACCATGCGCACCGGCAGCGGCGTCCGCGGCTCGCACGCCTCGGCAGGCGTCAGGCCGGCGCGGTCGTCGTCAGTATCGAGGCGTGCCATCGCGTGTCCCTCCCCAGGTCCCGGCGGGAAGGATGACAGCGGGGGCGGGCGGCGCAACCGGCCGCCCGATGAAGCGTAAGCTCAGCCCGACGAGCCGCGCGCGCCGCCGGTCAGCAGCCGCCCTCTTGCCCGCAGGCGGTGGTCAGCTGGTCGGCGACCTTCTGGTTGCCGATGCGCGTCTGCTGCGCGATGCGGTCCCACTCGCGCGCGGTGAAGCACTGCTTGTTCTTGCGGACAAGCGAGCCGGTCTCGAGCGTCTTGCGGCAGATGATCCTGGTATCGTCGAGCGCCGGATTGCCGGTGATCTCGGTCGCCTTGCTCCCGGCCGCCATCGCCGCCGGGGCCAGCATCGGGGTCGCCAGCGCCACGGCCAGCATCAGCTTCATCATGCGCATCGGTACAGCCCCTCGCCCTCATTGCGTAATTACGAAACAAGCATAACTGAAACAGTTTGGCCCGTCGAATCCCTTTGATGCACGCGGCTGTTCGCGCGATCTCGCCCGTTCCGGGCGCAAGCGGCCTTGCGTTTCATGCAACTTCATAACATCGGCCGCGAACCTGAGCGTTGAACGATAGCCGAAAAGGCCGCGCCGATGACCCCGACTCCTGCTGCACCCGCGGCCGACTATGCGCATGCCGACGAGCTGGCCGCGCTGCTCGACGCGCCGCGCCGGTCGCTCGACGCGCTGTTCGTCGCGGTGCCCGAGGTGTCGGACGCGCCGACCGGCCTCGCCCCCGACGCGGCGATCATCATGCTGCGCGCGATCATCGACATGCTGCCGGGCAACGTCTTCGCCAAGGACCGGCAGGGCCGCTACCTCGTCGCCAATGCGCAGACCGAGATGGCGCTCGGCGCCGACCGCGTCGCGCTGCTCGGCTTTACCGATGCCGAGATCCTCGGCGACGGCGAGGAGGCGGCGCGCCTGGTCGCCGTGGATCGCCGGGTGATGGCGAGCGGGCAGCCCGAAACACTGGAGGAAGCGGTGACGCTCGCCGACGGTTCGGTGCTGACCTGGCTGTCGACGAAGGTGCCGCTGCGCGACGCGCAGAACGAGATCATCGGCATTATCGGCTTTTCGACCGACATCACCGCGCGCAAGGCCGCCGAGGCCGCGCTGGCCGCCAATGAGGCGCAGCTCGCCGCGGTGCTCGACGCACTGCCGGTGGGCATCCTGATCGCCGACGCGGAGGGCGCGATCGTCCGCGACAACGCCGCCAGCCGCGAACTGTGGGGTGTCGCCAGCGCCGGCGGCGACTTCAGCGGCTATGCCGGCGCCGACCGCGGCCTGGCGGCGGCGCTGCGCGACGGCGAAATGATGCGCGGCGAACTGGTCGCGCGCGACCGCCGCCGCTACCTCACCAGCGCCGCGCCGGTGCGCGACGCCGACGGCGCCATCATCGGCGGCGTGGTCGCGCAGATCGACGTGACCGGCGGGCTCCCCGCGGGGATCGCGACGTCGAACTAGCTTAGTCCAGGTCGCGCACCAGCCGGATGCCGATCGAATCGTCACGGTCGGTCGGCACATAGCTCATCCGCTCGGCGAGCCGCTGCTGGCTCGGAATCGTGCCCCACGAACCGCCGCGCACCACGTGCCGTTCGCAGGCCGGTGGCGGCTGCTTCCACCCGCAAGCCATCATACCGGCGGAGGCGGGTATCCAGACCGACGCCTGACTGGATTCCGGCTTTCGCCGGAATGACGGCGGGTGGGTGAGAGGGGCCCCGGGGAAAGGCCACCGGGCAGAGCAGGCGCTCGCCTCCGAACGCCGCGGCCCGAAACCTCCCCTCCCCGAGGGCGAGGGGTAAGGGGTGGGTGCCAGCGCGAGCCGTACCCCCAAAGCCAGCCGCCGTTCCGCGAGCCCACCCCCAGCCCCTCCCCCTCGGGGAGGGGAGCGCTCGGAGACACCGCCCGCCGTCAGCTGCGCATAGTCCGGCGTTCGGCCGGCGAGCCGATGACGAACCGGCCAGCGGGTATGGCGACCATCTCGGGGCAGTCGCGGCAGTCGCGGAACACGGCTGCGGCGGCGAACGCCGTGCCGGGAAAGAGGCTCGCCGCGGAGAGCAGGAGGCACGCCGATAGCGTGCTTCGCCACGCGCAATGCTTCGTCCGGGTCATGGCCTGATGGTGGACCTCGGCCCTCGCAACCGACACCCTCGGCGGCGACAGACTTCCCGCGCATCCTGCCACTGGGGTGTGGCGGGACGATGCGGTGCGGCGTGGGCAGATCGGCCCCACCCACACCAAATCCCCGCCCGTCATACCGGCGAAAGCCGGTATGACGGATGGGGGCGTGGGGCGGTGGGCGTTGTCCCAGCGCGGCGCGGGCCAGCGCGGCGACCGTGTCGCCTAGCGCAAATCCATGTGCATGAACTGGTTGAAGTCGCTCGCGACATAATCCCCGAACGCCGGGCCGTTCGCGAAGCCCCGCCGCCGGTATAGCGCCAGCGCCGGCTCGAAGGCATCGCCGCTGCCGGTCTCCAGGCTGATCCGCGTCACCCCTTCGGCGGTCGCCACGGCGATGATATGTTCGAGGATCGCCGCGCCGACGCCCTTGCGCAGGTGTGCCGGATCGGTGCGCATCGACTTCAGCTCGGCGCTGCCGTCGTCCAGCCGCTTCAGCGCGCCGATGCCGGCCAGCGCATCACCGTCCCACGCCGTCCACACCGTCACGCCGGGCGCCTTCAACCCCGACAGGTCGAGCGCGAAGCTGTGCCCCGGCGGCGAACTCTCCGCCATGCCCGACAGATGGTAGGTGAGCAGCGCGCGCACGGCGTCGCCCGACAGGTCGTCTTCGCGAATAATAAGCCCCATGGGCGTTGGCTAGCATGGCCGGCCGCGGCAGGTGAAGCCGTTCGTCGTTGCATTCTGCACTTCGTCGGCGCGCGCTGGACGCGGGCCGCCACACCGCGCCAAGCCTGCCGCGATGAGCCTCGCCTCCGCCTATCTGCTGCTCGCGCTCGCCGCCCCGATGTACGTCTCGCCAGGGATCATCGAGGCGCGGCCGACCGCCGTCACCACCGACGCGCCGCGCGGCTTCCGGGCGCTGCGCCATGACGGCGGCCGCGAAGGCTGGCTCTATGTGCCGAGCGGCTACGACCCGCGCCGCCCCGCGCCCTTCCTGCTGCTCCTCCATGGCGCCGGCGGCGACCCGCGGCGCCTGCTCGACCGCTTCAAGCCGCACGCCGAGGCCACCGGCGCCATCCTGATGGCGCCGGGTTCCGCCGCGGCGACCTGGGACCTGATCGCCGACCATGGCTTCGGGCGGGACGCCAAGGCGATCGACGCGTTGCTGGGCCAGGTGTTCGCGCGCTATGCCGTCGACCGGCTTCGTACCGGCATCGCCGGCTTTTCCGATGGCGGCAGCTATGCGCTGTCGCTGGGCCTCGCCAACGGCGATCTGTTCGGCCATGTCCTCGCCTTCTCGCCGGGCTTCGTGTCGCCGGCGCGGCAGGCGGGGCGGCCGTATGTGTTCGTCAGCCACGGCCGCGCCGACGCCGTGCTGCCGATCGACGCCACCAGCCGTCGCATTGCCGCCACCTTGCGCAGCGCCGGCTACCCTCATCGCTACGCCGAGTTCGACGGCGGCCACCAGTTGCCGCCCGACCTTGCCGACGTGCTGGCCGACGCGACGGCGCCGGCGCACAGCCATCCCGACAAGGCCGCCGCCGGGCCGGTGCCGCTCGCCCGCCCGATCGCCGATGCCGGCGGCGACACGCTCGAAGCGCGGCTCGGCGTCGCCGGCCGCCCGATCGCGCGCTGGCGTGAGCCCGCCTGCCTGCGCGTCACCGGCGCTTCGGCGACGTTCACGCAGCAGGTGGAGGTCCAGGTGCGCTCGATCGCCATCGCCGCCGGCGTGCCCTATGAATGGGGCCGCTGCCGCGCCAACCTTACCCTCGCGCTGCACGACCGCCGCGCCCCGCCGCGCCATGCCTATACCCGGCGCGCGAGCCGTTCGGCGCTCGCCAGCGCCACGGTCACCCTCGACAAGCGCCGCGCCGAGGCGCTGCGCGCGCCGGCGGTCGCGGCCTATGTCGCGCTCGCCGGTTTCGCCGAACTGCCGCCGGCAAAAGCGCAGCCGCCCGGTACCCTGCTCGCGCTGTTCGAGCGCGCGGACGCGCCGCGCAAGCTCACCACGCTCGACCTCGATTTCCTGCGCCGGCTCTACGCGAAAGCCGGCTGACCGGCGGCTATCGGCGGCAGCCTGATCCAGGCACCGCCGCAAGGCGGAGTATCTAGCCGGCGGGTGGCGCGAGTGCCCGCCGGATCGCTTCCGCCACCGGCGGCAGCCCCTCTCCCGTGATCGCCATGTCGCCGCTCGGCAGGAGCGGCGGCTGCGCCATGAAGCGCGGGGTTCGCCCCCGGTGCGGCTGCGCCGAATGGACGAGGAAGGGATGGCAGAGATACGCCGTCCCGGCCGGCCCCGTCGCTATTGCTTCCTCGCTGCCGCCCGTACCGCCGAAATCGGCGGCGACGAGGTCACGCAAGGTGAGTCCCGCCTCCCCCGCCGGCGCCAGCAACCGCGCCATCCCGACGTGCGAACCGACGCGGATCTTCGTCGGCGCGTCGTCCTCGCCGACGTCGGAGAACAGCAGCAGGAGCAGTAGCGACCGCCCCTTCGAAAAGATGTTCGCGCGCCAGTCGAAGAAATCGGGCGCGTCGGTGCCGAAGCTGACGTCGATGTGCCAGCCGGCATCGCCCGGGTCGGCATCCGAGGGGAAGCGCACCGGAAACGTCCCCACCGCCTTCGGCTCTATCCAGTTCCCCGCCCCGACCAGCGCATCATAAGCGGCGTGCAGCCGCGGCGTATTGGCGGCTTCGGTGAACGGCGGCGTGAAATAATGGCCGAGCCGCACCACCGGCTGCGTCCACCCCGCGGGATCGTCGGGCCGCACCCCCATGTCCGCCCACATCACCTCCCGCGCCGCCGCCGCCAGCTCGGGCGGAAAGGCGCCGTCGAGACGGATGAAGCCGTCGCGCATGAAGGCTTCGACGGTCAGATCGTCGAGAATATCGGTCATCGGGAAATGAACCGGCGGGCGCCGGGGGCGGTTCCTGCATTCGATCATCGAGCTAACGCGAATTCGAGATGGTGCTTTGCGCCCGCTTTGGGTGGGACGCGGACGTTGCTATCGAGGCCAGCCGTATCTTGAGCCAAACATGCTGGTGTCCGCTGGTACGCAGATCGGGATGGTTCGATAAGTCTGAAAATTGCTCGATCAGTAGCAGTTTACTGGACTTCGAAAGGCACTGAAGCGGGCTCACCCAAGGCGAACTTATGGGCGGTGAGGGCCTCACAAATGATTGGCCAAAGCGGTGAGTCGCGCAGGATATTACGAGGCTCCCAGACGCCGACGACCTTATGGATTGCATCAGGATAAAGACGCTCCTCATCGCCGGTGAAGGGACGGTAGCGTTGCGTCGCAGAAAACATCACCGTGCCGTCAGGGCCTTGGAGCTTAAAGTTGACTACTCCGTCAGATCGCCCACCGAGATCGCGCAGAGAGTATCCCCGCTCGCGGTCAACGGCTTCGCGCGAATCTCTGAGTATTTCGAATGCCACGTCTTGCAGCTTTCAATGTGGTCTTAGGGTGTGCACCACGAAAAGATGTTAGCGGAGCGATCGGCCTATGCAATGTCCGCAATGGGTCGACAGGCGACGCTCAATGCCGCCGGGCGAGGTCTTGTTCTACCGGCGACAGCGGGTCGATCGCCACCCACCCGACGGTCATTTGCTGGCGACGACTACCCGCCCCACGCCTCCCCATAGAGCCGCAGCAGATTGCCGCCGAGCACCTTGTCGATGCGCGCCGCCGGCCAGCCGTGCTTCGACAGCGCGTCGGCGAACATGCGGAAGCGCAGGTGGCTGTTGAGCGTGTGGACATAGTTGAAGATGTCCGCCCCCTCGCCCGGCGCGGCGATGCCGCGGGCGGCGCGGCCTTCGTAGAATTTGCGCTGCCGTTCGCGGGTGGCGTCATCGATGGTCAGCGCCGACAAGGTACCGTCGGTGCCGATCGACAGATGATCCTCGCCGACGACGTTCAGCGCATGGTCCATGTGGCGGATCAGGTCAGCGGTGTCGGGCTTCCCGCTCGCGACGAGGAAGGGCATCCAGTAGATGCCGACCACCCCGCCCTTCTCGGCGGCCGCCTTCATCGACGCGTCGTCGACATTGCGCGGATTGTCGTTGAGGGCCCGACAGCCGGTGTGGCTGATCGCCAGCGGCCGCTTTGACGCCTCGATCGCCTGCACGATGGTCTTGCGCCCGCCGTGCGACAGGTCGAGCAGCAGCTTTTCCGCCTCGATCTTCTCGATCGTCTCGCGGCCGAGCTTCGACAGCCCCGCATTGTCCGGCTCCAGCGAGCCGTCGCCCGACAGGTTGCGGAGGTTGTAGGTGAGCTGGACGCTGCGCACGCCGATGCTTTTCAGGATGCGCAGCCGGTCGAGGTCCGACCCGACCATCGCGGTGTCCTGCAGCCCGTAGATCACCGCCACCTTGCCGGCGGCCTTCGCCTCGCGAATGTCGGCGGCGCGGCGGGCGAGCAGGAACAGGTCGGGGTTCGCATCGATGATGCCGCCGACATAGGACAGCCGCTGCAGGGTGGCGTTCCACGCGTCGATATTGTTGCCGACCTCGCCGACGGTGACGTTCACCGCGGTCAGCCCCGACTGCTTCATCTCGGCGATGCCGCGCGGGGAGTAGCGCCAGTTGCCCGGCTTCATCTCGGGGTCGGTCGGCGAGCCGAGGCCATCGATGACGATGGCGCGGGCGAAATCGGCATCGCTGTACGCCTTGGCCCGCGGCCCGGCGGCAAGTGCGAACGGCGCGGCGGCGAGCAGGCCCAGGGCCTCGCGACGGTTCATATGGTTTCCCTCCCAACCCGATGACGGCGGGAGAGTGCAACGCGGGCGGCAGGACCGCAACCGTAACGACCCGAGGGTCATCGCCCCCACGCCCGCACATCCGTCATACCGGCGAAGGCCGGTATCCAGACCGGCCCCTGACTGGATACCGGCTTTCGCCGGTATGAAGGGTGGGCGTGGCGTGATGGCGGGGTGCACGGCCCCCACGCGCCAAAAACACATCATCCCGGCGAAGGCGGCGATCCGGGGGGGGGGGGGTGGATCGGCCGCCTTGCCGGGATGAAAAGGGCACCCCTCCTGGGGCGAGGGGATGGCGCGCGTCTCCGGCCGGGCGATCCGCACGCTCCTCGCCGACCTGCGGACGCGCGACGGCCGCTCGCTCGACGACGGCCCGGCGTGACCGTTCGCGAAAATCATCCTTTCGGGCGATGACGCTCGCCGGCCGTGCGGCCTAGCCTTCCGGTGCAAAGGAGAAACGTCCATGAGCCTGAACGACGCCGCCGCGATGGTGGCCTTCATCAACGTCAGCGACCGCGACCGCGCGCTCGGCTTCTATTGCGACACGCTCGGCCTGTCGGTCAGGAGCAGCGACGGCTACGGCGACTTCCTCGCCGCTGGCCCCGGCCTCATCCGTATGACGGTGCTCCCCGGCGCGACCGCGGCGCTGCACCCGGTGCTCGGCTGGAACGTCGCCGACATCGGTGCCGAGGTCCGCGACCTCACCGCGCGCGGCGTCGCCTTTACCCGCTACGACGGGCTGGAGCAGGACGCGCTCGGCATCTGGACCTCCCCCGAGAACGGCTCGAAGATCGCTTTCTTCGCCGACCCGGACGGCAATGTGCTGACGGTGTCGCAGGCGTAAGGCCCACGCTCCCTCACCCACCACCGTCATCCCGGCGAAGGCCGGGATCCATACCCACCGCCGCATGGATCCCGGCCTTCGCCGGGATGACGGTAAAAGGTAGGCGGGCGCTGCGCTCGGCTACACCTTCGGCTTGGCCTCAACGGTCGGTTCGCCGTCCTTCGACAGCAGAATGGCGATCCACCTGACCGACGGAATCTCCGCGGTCACCGCCATGACCAGTGCGGTCAGCGGGGTCGACAGGAAGGCGCCGGGCATGCCCCACAGCCAGGTCCAGAAGCCGAGCGAAAGCAGCACGACGATGGGGTCGAGATTGAGCCGATCGGACTGCATGCGCGGCACGATGATGTTGTTGAGCAGGAAATTGATCGCCTGCAGCCCGACAAGCAGGATCAGCGGCTCGGTCAGCCCGTCGAACTGCGCGAGGCCGACCACCGGCGGGATGATGACGCCGAGGAACGGGCCGACCACCGGGATATAGCTGGTCAGGAAGATGATGAAGGCGAGCAGCGGCGCGCTCTGCAACCCGACCGCCGCCATGATCGCCCACGAACCGAGCGCGATGGCGAGGCCGGTCACCGTCTGCACCCAGATATACTGCTCGGTCGCGTCCTGCACCCGGTGCATCACCCGCCGCGCATTGGGCCGCGCCCCGTCGCGCGCGAACAGCCGCCCGAATTTGAGCGCGAGGCTCCTCCGCGAGGCGAGCAGGAAGCCGAGGTAGATGGCGACGAACAGCACGCCCGACGCAAAGCCCTGCGCCTCGCCGAGCAGCCGCGTGCCGATCGCGGTGATCTCCTCCTCGCCGACCAGCCGGTCGAGCCGGATCGGCGGGATGTTGAAGCTGTGCGCGATGCTGGTGAGCAGCCGGTCGATCCGCCCCGACACCGCCGCCGCCTGGTTGACCAGCGACGCGGCATAGGCGCCGACCACCCACACCGATCCGGCCAAGGCCAGCGCCAGCGCCAGCACCCCGAGCACCCGCCCGCCCCAGCGCGGCACCACCGGCACATGCCGGTCGACGACGCCGGCGATCGTCTCGACCATCAGCATCAGGAACACCGCGATGACCAGCGGCACGAGAATTCCGGCAAGCTCCCGCATCGCCGCCGTCGCCGCAATCGCCGCGATAATGCCGAGCGCGACGCGCCAGCCGTTGCCGCCGCCAGTGGGCGCTGTGGTTTCGGGGTCCCTCATGGCGGGAGCTTAGCGGCGAACGAGGGGTGCGCCAACGGGGGAGCGATGGCGGTCCTCCTCGCACCCACTATCCGTCCTACGTGCGATTGCAGGCATCCCCAGACATCAACAATCCGTCATACCGGCGAAAGCCGGTATCCAGACCGGCCGCCGACTGGATACCGGCTTTCGCCGGTATGACGGATTGGAGAGATCGAGGTGGCGGGGGAGCAGCACTGCCGTCGGCGGCGCGCTAGCGCCGGCGTGGGCCAGAGCCGCGGCAGCTACCGCCGCAGTAAGCTGAGCGCCGCTACCGCCGCCGCGGCTCTGCCCGGTCGCCTTCCAGAAAGTCGATCCTGATCTGCACCCACGCGCCGATCAGCGGCTTGCCGCCTTTCCTCGGCGGGCGCACGCGGAACTGCCACGCCGCCTCACGCACCCCGCTCGCCATCCGGCCCCAGGCCGGCGACTGGCCGAGTTCCTGGCAATTCTCCACCCGGAAGCGCGGCGCGGTCTGGCAGGCGATCAGGCCCCAGCTCGGCCGCGGGATATTGGCTGGGATGTAATAGGCGAGCTCGGCGGACGTGGGCTCGCGCTGCCATTCGGCGTTGTAGATCGGCTCGCCGTTGGGCCCGGCGCCGACCGGCACCGAATCCCCCGCCTGCGCGCCGCCGTTATCCGTCTTCGGCTGCTGCGGCATCCGTGCGATGTCAGACGCGGCGAACTCCTCGCGGGTCAGCGGAATGATCGACAAATCGTACTGCTCCTCGGCCACCACGACGGGCGGCGGCGGGGTCTCGTCGACGGCGACCGTCTCCTCGACCTCGGGCTCGACCTCCTCCTCGCTGTCCTCATCCTCCTCGCTGTCGCGGATTTCGGGGAGCAGCTGGATGGCGCCGCCGCCGAACTCGGGCATCCCGTCGGGCGCGCCCATGCGCAGCGCGAGGAAGGTGAGCAGCAGGTGAAGCGCGACGACGAGGATGAGCACCAGCGTGCGGCGCCGCAATTGCAGCGGCGGCCGGTCGGGAGAGCGAAAGGGAAGCGCCAGCCGCATCGCCGCGCTGCCTAGCTTGGGGCGGGGTGGCGCGCAATGCGGCGTGGTGGTGTAGGCCTGCACCCGGCCGAACGCCGGTACACCCTCACCTGTCCTCTCCCGCAAGCGGGAGAGGGACGCTCCCTACCGGCGGCATTTCTTATCCCCTCGCCCGCTTGCGGGAGAGGGAGGGGCCCGTCCTCCGAAGCTTTAGCGAAGGAGGATGGGAGGGTGAGGGTGTCCGGCCTCAGACCAGACGCGGTGCCAGAAATTTTCAAACCCTCTTGCCAAACTCATCTCAAGATATATCTTAAACGCATCATGTATCACTCAAGGAATGACAAGATGCGTCCCAACTGTTTCAACACCCGCCACTTCTCGGGCCGCCACGGCGGCCGGCATGGCGGGTTCGGCGCCTTTGCGATGGGCATGGCGATGGGGGCTGCCGCCGGTCGCGGCGGTGGCCGGCGCCCCCGTGTGTTCGACGGCGGCGAGCTTCGGCTCGTGCTGCTGAAGCTGATCGAGGAGCAGCCGCGCCACGGCTATGACCTGATCCGCGAGATCGAGGCGCGCTCGGGCGGCGCCTATGCGCCGAGCCCCGGCATCGTCTACCCGACCTTGACCCTGCTGCTCGACATGGGCCTCGCCGAGGAAGAGGCGAGCGAAGGCGCCCGCAAGCGCCTCGCCATCACGGAAGGAGGCGTCGCCCACCTCGCCGAGAATGCCGAAGCGGTCGAGGCCGCGATGGCGCGGCTGCAGGCGCTCGCCGACGTGCGCGAACGCACCGACGGCGCCTCAGTCCGCCGCGCCATGCACAATCTGAAATCGGCGCTGCACGGCCGGCTGTCGCAGGAGGGCGTCGACAAGAAGCTGATCCACGACGTCGTCGACCTGATCGACGAGGCGGCGCGGAAGATCGAGCGGCTGTAATGGCGGCGGTGTCTTCGGCTGCGGCCGTCCCGACCACCAACGGCAGCCGCTACCTGCAGCAGCTCTGCAAGCACTGGCAGCACAATTTGTAGGTGGAGTTCACGCCCGATCGCGGCACCGTGGTCTTCCCTCGCGACGCGCGCGGGGCGGACTGGCTGGGCGATGCGGTGGTGACGATGACGGCCGGTGACACCAGCCTCGACTGCCGCGTCGACGCCAGCGATCCCGGCCAGCTCGAGGCCCTGAAAGGCGCCCTCGCCCGCCACCTCGACCGCTTCGCCTTCCGTGAAGCGCCGTTGAGTTTTGAGTGGCGGGATAGCTGAGCGAGAGGCCCAGTCGCTCTTTCATTCACAGTCGTCATACCGGCGAAAGCCGGTATCCAGACCAACCGACGGACTGGATACCGGCTTTCGCCGGTATGACGGATTGGGGTGTAGCGGCGCCGGCCAGGCGCAACGCCGCCGGCCTAGCTCACCCCTTCACCACCTTCTCGAAATCGCTCGCCGCATGGCGCTCGGGCAGCTGCTCCTCGCCCCAGTTGCGGTTGACGATGCGGCCGCGCTTCACCGCCGGGCGCGCGGCGATGGCGTCGGTCCAGCGGATGACGTTCTTATATTCGTGGACCGACAGGAACTCGGCGGCCTCGTAGACCAGCCCCTTGGCCAGCGCGCCGTACCAGGGCCAGATCGCGATGTCGGCGATCGAATAGCTTTCGCCGTTCAGATATTCGGTCTCGCCCAGCCGCCGGTCGAGCACGTCCATCTGGCGCTTCGCCTCCATGGCGAAGCGGTCGATGGCATATTCGATCTTGGTCGGCGCATAGGCGTAGAAATGGCCGAAGCCGCCGCCGAGATAGGGCGCGCTGCCCATCTGCCAGAACAGCCAGTTGAGCGTCTCGGTGCGCGCCGCGCCCGCCTTCGGCAGGAACGCCCCGAACTTCTCGGCGAGGTGCAGCAGGATCGACCCGGATTCGAACACCCGCACCGGCTCCGGCCCGCTCCGATCCAGCAGCGCCGGGATCTTCGAATTGGGGTTCACGTCGACGAAGCCCGAGCCGAACTGGTCGCCGTTGCGGATGCTGATCAGCCAGGCGTCATATTCGGCGGCATGCCCGGCCTCGAGCAGCTCCTCGAGCATCACGGTGGCCTTCACCCCGTTGGGCGTCGCCAGCGAATAGAGCTGGAACGGGTGCACGCCGACTGGCAGATCCTTGTCGTGCGTCGGCCCGGCGATCGGCCGGTTGATGCTGGCGAACTGGCCGCCGTTTTCCTTGTTCCAGGTCCAGACCTTGGGCGGGGTGTAGTCGGCATCGGCCATGTGCGGGGGCTCCATTGCTTGCTCAGGTTGGCCGGCAATCTGGCGCAGCCGCGCCGGGTTGGCGAGCTATACGGGCATATAGGTCAAGCCCCTCTCCCTGAGGGGAGAGGGGTTGGGGAGAGGGTGGTCGGAAGGCGGACGCTAACCGGCGACCACCCTCACCCCGCTCGCTGACGCGAGTCGCCCTCTCCCCTCCAGGGAGAGGGCTCGCGCACCCGGCGCGCGGCAGTTCGCGCCGCCCTACCGCGCCACCGCCTCAACCGTCACCGCCACATCCGACACCTCGGCATGCTTCACCCGCACCCGCGCATTCGCCGCATGGCGTATCGTCAGCGCCAGATCGTCGGTCCACTCCGCCTCGACCCACGGCCCGCCCGACGCCGCGTCCGCCGCGCTGTCGGCGCTCAGCACCAGCACATTGCCCTCGCCCGCCAGCGTGTCGCGCGGGTCGATGATCGAGACATGGCTGACGAACCCGTCATCGCCCCCGCACCGCCGCCCGAACAGCACCGCCCGCTTCGCCCCCTCGGGCGAGATCACCTCGTCCTGCACGTCGTTGACGCAGCCGTTGTCGCCACACGCCGCCACCGCGAGGAAGGCAAGCGGGAGGAGCGCCCGCACTACAGGTTCGGCCGCCCGAGATGCGCGAGGAAGTCGGGCTTGCCGACGGTCACGCCGGCGTTGCGCAGGATCGCGTAGGCGGTCGTCACATGGAAATAGAAGTTGGGCAGCGCGAAACCGGTCAGGAACGCCGCGCCGGTGAAGCGGTAGCCCATGCCGTTCGGGAACTTCAGCACCACCTCGCGGTCGGCGGCATCGGCCAGCGCATCGGCGCCCACGCTCTCGATGAAGGCGATGGTCTTGTCGCAGCGGTCGCGCAGCTCGGCGAAGCTGGTTTCCGTATCCGGCATCGACGGCGGCTCGCTGCCCGCCAGCCGCGCCATCGCGCCCTTCGCCGCGTCCGACGCCATCTGGAACTGGCTCGGCAGCGGGTGCATGTCGGGCGCCAGCCGCGCGTCGATCACCGCCGCCTCGCCCTTCTCGGCCTCCGCCTTGTCCAGCCACAGCTTCATGTCATTGAGCGACGCGATGAACAGCGGCGCCGAGGCGTCGTAGATCGAAAAGGTCATTGGATTCTCCCCGAGGTTTGGGGCGACCTTAGCGGCTGCGGCCGCCGCCTCAAGAGTGGATGGCACCGCCTTCGCCCCAACCTGCTGTCATCCCCGCGCAGGCGGGGACCCACGCATGTGCAGCGCTGATGCTGCGGACGCGTGCTCCGGCGTTCGCGCGGCGGCCCGGTGGGTCCCCGCCTGCGCGGGGATGACAGCGAGAGGGGCGGACGAACCCGCGCCATGAAACCCGTTACGCCTGCCCAACGGCGGTGGCCCGCCGGCCACACCTCGGCCCTGCGTCGACCTGCCTCCGGAACGGCAGCGGGAGGGAGCCGTTCCATGGACCTCGGCGGGGGTGAACAACCCGATGTCCGCCGCAGTTTTTGGGAGAGTAGCGTGAACAAGTATCTGATGACGGCCGTCCTGGCCGCCGCCCTGCCCGCCGTCGCCGCGCAGGCGCAGGACAGCAGCACCACCTCGACGACGACCGCCACCACCGAGAACACCGCCATCGACGGCACCCCGGCGTTCGGGTTCGAGCCCTATGTCGGCGTGTTCGGCGGCTATCATGATTTCGATCGCGGCACCGATGGCCCGCTGCAGGCCGGCAACAGCGCCAACGGCGCACTGGTCGGCGGCTATGGCGGCGTCAACATCCCGCTCGGCGCCTTCGTCGCCGGTGCCGAGGGCAGCATCGCCAAGGGCTTCAACGACATCGACTATGAATATGGCGTCACCGGCCACCTCGGCGTGCGTATCGGCGACAGCGGCATGTTCTTCGGCCGCGCCGGCTATCACTGGGTGAACGCCAAGAACGGTTTCGCCAACGACAAGAACGAGATCTACGGCTTCGGCATGGAGGTCGGCCCGAAAGACATCGGCCTCGCCGGCCTCACCGGCAACGCCGGCGTCCGCCTGCGCCTGACTATCGACACCTACGACGATTTCCAGAGCATCCGCCCGACCGCGGGCGTGAGCTTCCACTTCTAGGCTTGGAAGCCGAACTGCCGGAGGGCGTCGCGTGAAAGCGCGGCGCCCTTTGCGTGTCTTGATATGTACAAATTTTTGTACATATAGTCGGCACAGGAGATGCCGATGGACGTGGTGACCTATTCCGATGCGCGCGCCAATCTGAAGGGCGTGATGGACCGTGTGGTCGATGATCGCACGCAGGTCGTCGTCACGCGGCAGAAGGCGGAGCCGGTGGTGATCGTCTCGCTGTCCGACTGGAATGCGATGGAGGAGACGCTGCACCTCCTCTCCTCACCCGCGAATGCCGATCGGCTACGCAAATCGATCCGCCAACTCGACGCCGGCGGCGGCACCGAGCGGACGCTCGTCACCCCGTGAAGCTCGTCTTTTCGGACGGGGCCTGGGACGAGTATCTCCACTGGCAGGCGACCGACCCGGCCATGCTGACCCGCCTCAACGCGCTGATCGAGGAATGCACCCGCACGCCCTTCGCCGGCACCGGCAAGCCCGAGCCGCTGAAAGGCGACCTGCGCGGCTGGTGGTCCCGCCGCCTCACCCGCGAGGACCGGCTGGTCTACCGCGTCGAAGGCAAGGGCGCGGAACAGCGGCTGGAGATCGCGCAGTGCCGGCGGCATTATTGAGGGTAAGAGGGGAATGACGATGGGGAACGCAAGCAGCGAGGCGAAGGTCTGTCCGGAGTGCGGCCACATATTTCGCGGCAACGGTTGGGACGGGATCGATGCCCATTGGAAGGCGAAGCACACCCAGGTGATGCCCTACGAAGAGGCTTGGCCTCTGCTGAAAGCGGGAGCCTATTCGCCTTCTCGCTGATCTAAGCCTCTACACGCGGCCAACGAAAAAGGGCCGCCCCGAAGGACGGCCCTTTGTTCGGTTGGTCGGCGAAGGGGCTCAGGCGGCTTCGTCGAGGCCCACGTCGTTGTTCTCGACCGGGCCCGAGTCCTGGCCCTTGGCCGAGGTGTCGCGGTCGACGAATTCGATGACGGCCATCGGCGCGGCGTCCGAGTGGCGGAAGCCCGCTTTCATGACGCGGACGTAGCCGCCGGCGCGGCCCTCGTAGCGGCCGGCCAGAACGTCGAACAGCTTCACCAGCTGCGTGTCGTCCTCGAGGCGGGCGTGCGCGAGGCGGCGGTTGGACAGGCCACCCTTCTTCGCGAGCGTCACCAGCTTCTCGACGTAGGGGCGGAGCTCCTTCGCCTTCGGCAGCGTGGTGGTGATCTGCTCGTGCTTGATCAGCGCGGCGGCCATGTTCTTCAGCATCGCGAGGCGATGGCTGGTGGTGCGGCCGAGCTTACGATGGGCGTTACGATGACGCATGATCTTCTCTTTCGGTTCGTCCGGGGGCCGAATAGCGGCCCATCGAAGTATTTACTTCGATGGGGACCCGCTGGTACCCGCGGCCACGCCCGGCAGGGGGGGCGCATTCTTTGCGATGTGGGACGGGCCTGCCTGCTCCGTCCTTAACTCTTCACTCGTGACGTCGGTCGAGCCTCTGGCGCGGCGAAGCCGCACCGGCGGCTCGCCGGCCGCGCTGGCCGTCTCGGCGGTAGCTAACGAACGCCTTGCGTTCGCTGCGCTGCCGCTCGGGCAGGCTGCTTAATACTCTTGCTCCAGCTTCTTCGCGAGATCCTCGATGTTCTCCGGCGGCCAGCCGGGGATTTCCATGCCGAGGCGGAGGCCCATCGAAGAGAGGACTTCCTTGATCTCGTTGAGGCTCTTGCGGCCGAAGTTCGGCGTGCGGAGCATCTCGGCCTCGGTCTTCTGAACGAGGTCGCCGATGTAGATGATGTTGTCGTTCTTCAGGCAGTTGGCGCTGCGCACCGACAGCTCGAGCTCGTCGACCTTCTTCAGCAGGTAGCGGTTGATCTGCTGACCCGACGAATCCTCGACCGTGGCGGCGCCCGGCTGGGCCATCGCCGGGGCGGCAGCCTGCTGCGGCTCGTCGAAGTTGACGAACAGCTGGAGCTGGTCCTGCAGGATGCGCGCGGCATAGGCGAGCGCGTCCTCCGGGGTCACCGTGCCGTCGGTCTCGATGGTCATGTTGAGCTTGTCGTAGTCGAGCTCCTGACCGACGCGGGTGTTCTCCACCTTGTACGCGACCTGGCGCACCGGCGAGAACAGCGCGTCGACCGGGATCAGGCCGATCGGCGCATCGGCCGGACGGTTCGACGACGCCGGGATGTAGCCCTTACCGGTGTCGACGGTCAGCTCCATGTTGAGCGTCGCGCCCTCGTCGAGCGTGCAGATGACGAGATCGGGGTTCAGCACCTCGATGTCGCCGGTCACGACGATCTGGCCGGCGGTCACTTCGCCCGGGCCCGACGCGGTCAGCTGCAGGCGCTTGGCGCCCTCGCCCTGATAGCGGAGCGCAACCTGCTTCACGTTGAGCACGATGTCGGTCACGTCCTCGCGGACGCCCGAGAGCGACGAGAACTCATGCAGCACGCCGTCGATCTTGATCGCGGTGACGGCGGCGCCCTGCAGCGACGAGAGCAGCACGCGGCGCAGCGAGTTGCCGAGCGTCAGGCCGAAGCCGCGCTCCAGCGGCTCGGCCACGAAGGTCGCCTTGCGCTTCGCGTCGGCACCCGCCTTCACGTCGAGCTTGTTGGGCTTCTTCAGTTCCTGCCAGTTCTTCGCAATGGCTGCCATGTTTCACCCTTGGCTTGCGGGCGCGGCCGGTACCTGGCGCTGCCCGATGAAATGTCGATCACCCGAAGTCTTGCCCCCGGCCGTCGCCGGGGGAAAACCACGCATCAGACGCGGCGACGCTTCGGCGGACGAACGCCGTTGTGCGGGATCGGCGTCACGTCGCGGATCGCGGTGATCTGGAAGCCGACCGCCTGCAGCGCGCGCAGTGCCGACTCGCGGCCCGAACCCGGCCCGCGCACCTCGACCTCGAGGGTGCGGACACCGTGCTCGGCGGCCTTCTTGCCGGCGTCTTCGGCGGCGACCTGCGCGGCGTAGGGCGTCGACTTGCGGCTGCCCTTGAAGCCCATGGTGCCCGCCGACGACCAGGCAATCGCGTTGCCCTGCGCGTCGGTGATGGTGATCATCGTGTTGTTGAACGACGCATTCACGTGGGCGACGCCCGACGTGATGTTCTTGCGCTCGCGGCGCTTAATGCGGCCCGGTTCGCGTGCCATGTGTTCGGTCCCTTACCTGTATCTCTGAGAGGAAAGGCGCAGCTGGATCAGCGCGCGCTTACTTCTTCTTGCCGGCGATCGGCTTCGCCTTGCCCTTGCGGGTGCGGGCGTTGGTGTGCGTGCGCTGGCCGCGAACCGGAAGGCCGCGGCGGTGACGCAGACCGCGATAGCAGGCGAGGTCCATGAGGCGCTTGATGTTCATCGCGACTTCGCGACGAAGATCGCCTTCCACCGTGTAGTCACGGTCGATGATCTCGCGGATCTGCACGACTTCCTGGTCGGTCAGGTCCTGGACGCGACGCTCCCGCGGAAAGCCCATCTTCTGGACGATCTCGGTCGCATGGGCACGGCCGATGCCGTGAATGTAGGTAAGGGCGATCTCGACGCGCTTGTTGGTCGGGATGTTGACGCCCGCGATACGTGCCACAAATTCTCTCCTGCTCCACAGGGTGCGTGGGCCCGCGCCCTATCTCAAAGCTTCGCACGAGCCCGGCTTGGCGCCGCGCCCGTGAAAGTTCCCGTATTACGGAAAGCGGGGAGTTAGTGACCGGCGCGCGATGAGTCAAGGGGTGTGGATGACGGTTCCGTGATCGGCGGTTTGGTCGCGGGGGGATTGCACCACTTTCTTTCATCGTCATTCCGGCGAAGGCCGGGATCCATGCAACGGTCGGCATGGATTCCGGCCTTCGCCGGAATGACGATAGCGAGGGGAGCAGGCTGGCGGCACCTGCACCGCAAGCATATGCTCGTGCCCGTGGATGAACTCCGTAATCTCTACGGCCAGTCGATCGAAGAGTGGCTGGCGGGCCTTCGGCTGACACTGGAGGACGATGCCGTCAGCCTCTGTCAGATCGTAGGCGGGGCGGTGGAATTTCGGCCGCCGAACGAGGCGCTGCACCCCCTCGTCTGCCGCGCGCTGCTCGAGATGCTAAACGCTGGCGGCATTCCGTCCGAGGGGAATGCGGCGAAAAATGGGTGGCAGCCGATCGCGCACTATCAGGGCAACGTTCAGCAAACGGCCGATCATCTGGTGAACCATTGTATTCGAAAGGGCGCCCCACCGGACTTGGGCGACCCTTGGCTTGTCCTGCCCCGCAATATGTAGGCGCGCACGCTTCCACATTATCGTCACCCCCGCGAAGGCGGGGGCCCAGTCCATCAAAGAATCTGCCAGCTTCGCTGGCGCCATTTGCTGCGTGCTGGATCCCCGCCTTCGCGGGGATGACGATTGAGGTGTGCCGCTTTACCGGGCCACCCCGTCCACCTTCGCCACCAGCCGCTTGAACCCCGCGCTCATCACCGCGTCCACCCCCGGCGCCAGCTTCTCCGCGCCGGGCCGCAGATAGCCGCCAACGACATAGGTTTGCGTCACCTCACTACCGCCGCCGGCGGCTGGCTTGATCGTATAGGTGAGCGAGCCCGTCGCCCCCTCCCCTTGCAGCGGCCCGAGGCCGCCCTGCGCGCGCAGCACCTTGCCCGGTTGCGCATAGACGATCCGCATATGCTCGATGCTGCCGCCATCGCTCAGCTTCTCGCACCAGCAGCCGCCGGCGCGGGCGTCGATCGAGATGTTGGCGGCGTTGCCGGAATAGCTGTGGTTGCCGTCCCACCAGGAGGCGATGTCGACGAGCGTGCGGTACACGACCTCGGGCGCGGCCTTGACCACCGCGGTCTCGGAAATCTCAAAGCCGTGCGGCTGGGTGGAAACGACGCGAGCGCTGGCCGGCGCGGATGCGGCCAGCAGCAGCAGGATGGCGGTTCGCTTCATATGGTCCTCCCCGATACTCACGCGACGGTGCGCGCAGCAGGAGCGACCGTCAATTCCCGTCGAGGATCGCCGCCAGCTGGCTGTAGACCTCGTCCATCGACGCCATGCCGTCGACGCGGCTGACCATGCCCTTCGCTTCATAATAGGGCAAAATAGGCGCGGTCTTGGCGCGGTATTCGGCCATGCGGGTGCGCACCGTCTCGGCATTGTCGTCGGGCCGGCGCTTGAAGTCGTCGGCGCCGCAGACGTCGCACTGGTGCTCGACCTTCGGCAGCTTGAACTTGTCGTGATAGCCGGCGCCGCACGTGCCGCAGGAGAAGCGGCCGACGATGCGCTCGACCAGCGCTTCCTCGTTCACATCCATCTCGATCACATGGTCGAGCTGGCGGCCGCGCTCGGCGAGCAGCCCGTCGAGCGATTCCGCCTGCGGGCGGGTGCGCGGATAGCCGTCGAAGATCACGCCCTGCGCGGTGTCCGGCTGGTCGAGCCGCTCGCCGACGAGGTCGAGCATGATGTCGTCCGACACCAGCTCGCCGGCGTCGAGCACCGACTTCACCTTGAGCCCGACCGGCGTTTCCGCCTTGATCGCCGCCCGCAGCATGTCGCCGGTGGACAGCTGGATCATCCCGCGGTCGGCCTGAAGCCGCTGCGCCTGGGTTCCCTTACCGGCCCCGGGAGGGCCGAGAAGTATGATGTTCACCGACGATTGCCCCGTAGCTTGGCCTTCTTGATGAGGCCTTCATACTGGTGTGCGAGCAGGTGGCTCTGGATCTGCGAAACCGTGTCCATCGTGACGTTGACCACGATCAGCAATGAGGTGCCGCCGAAATAGAAGGGCAGCGCCATAGACGAGATCAGGAATTCCGGCAGCAGGCAGACCACCACCAGGTACAGCGCGCCGATCACGGTGATGCGGGTCAGCACATAGTCGAGATACTGCGCGGTGCGTTCGCCCGGCCGGATGCCCGGAATGAACCCGCCCTGCCGCTTCAGATTGTCCGAGGTCTCCTCCGGGTTGAAGACGACCGCGGTGTAGAAGAAGGCGAAGAACAGGATGCCGGCGGCATAGAGCGCCATGTAGAGCGGCGCGCCATGCTGCAGCGCCGTCGTCACGGTGATCAGCCAGTCGGACTGCTGCGAGTTCTGCCCGGCGAACTGCGCGATCGTCAGCGGCATCAGCAGCAGCGACGAGGCGAAGATCGGCGGGATAACGCCCGAGGTGTTGAGCTTCAGCGGCAGGTGCGAGCTGTCGCCCTGCATGATGCGGTTGCCGACCTGGCGCTTCGGATACTGCACCAGGATGCGGCGTTGCGCGCGCTCCATGAAGCAGATCGCGGCGATGACGGCGAGCGCGATGACGAGGATCAGCAGGATCGCCGCCGACGACAGCGCGCCGGTGCGACCCTGCTCGAACAGCCCCGCGAAAGCGCTCGGGAGCGCCGCGACGATGCCGGCCATGATGATCAGCGAGACGCCGTTGCCGATGCCGCGCGCGGTGATCTGCTCACCCAGCCACATCAGGAACATGGTGCCGCCGATCAGCGTGATGACGGTGGTGATGCGGAAGAACCAGCCCGGATCGAGCACGGCGGCGACGCCCTGGCTCGCGCCCCAGCCCTCAAGGCCGACGGCGATGCCATAACCCTGCACGGCGGCGAGGAAGACGGTGCCGATGCGCGTGTACTGGTTGATCTTCTTCCGCCCGCTCTCACCCTCTTTCTTGAGGGCAGCGAGCGTCGGCGACAGCGAGGTCATCAGCTGCACGATGATCGACGCGGTGATGTAGGGCATCACATTGAGCGCGATCACCGACATGCGCTCGAGCGCGCCGCCGGAGAACATGTTGACGAAGTCGAGGACGCCGCCCTGCGTGCGGTTGAACAGCTGCTCAAGCGCGATCGGGTCGATGCCCGGCAGCGGCACGAATGACATGAGACGGAACACGATCAAGGCGCCGAGGGTGAACCACAGCCGCTTCTTGAGATCGGTCGCCTTGGAGAAGTTGGCGAAGCTGAGATTGGCGGCCAGTTGTTCGGCTGCAGATGCCATGATCTATCCCACCCGAGGAGTTGGCTGCCTACATAGGGGCGGGGTCGGCGATACGCCAACCCCGCAATCCCGATATGCTTAGGCTTTGGCCTTTTTGGCCTTGGCGGTCTTGCCCGCCTTGTCGGTCTTTTCCGTCTCGGCGGTCTTTTCGGCGCGCGGCGCGATCACCTCGACGGTGCCGCCGGCCTTCTCGACCGCTTCGATCGCCGACTTGCTGGCGCCGGAGACCTTCAGGTTCAGCTTCGCGGTGAGCGAGCCCTTCGCGAGCAGGCGGACGCCGTCGCGCGACTTGGTCAGCACACCGGCGGCGACCAGCGCCGCCGCGTCGATCGTCGCCTTGGCGTCGATCTTCTTCTCGTCGAGCGCACGCTGCAGCGTACCGAGGTTCACAACCACATAATCCTTGCGGAAGATGTTGTTGAAGCCACGCTTCGGGATACGCATGTGGAGCGGCATCTGGCCGCCCTCGAAGCCGTTGATCGAGACGCCCGAGCGGCTCTTCTGGCCCTTCTGGCCGCGGCCGGCGGTCTTGCCGACGCCCGAACCGATGCCACGGCCGACGCGGACGCGGCCCTTGCGCGCGCCCTGATTGTCGCGGATTTCGTTCAGCTTCATTTTCGTACTCGCTTTCGCTGCCCGCCGTCAGGGCGGACTGGTTGCACGGCTCTCCCGATGGGAAAGCTGAGGTAGAAGAACGCCGAGGGCCTTAGCCCTCGACGCGCACCATGTGCTGCACCTTGTTGATCATGCCGCGGATCGAGGGGGTATCCTCGAGCTCGACCGTCTTGTGCATCTTGTTGAGACCGAGGCCGACGAGCGTCGCGCGCTGGTCCTTGGTCCGGCGGATCGGCGAACCGGTCTGCGTGAGCTTGATCTTGGCCATCTCAGATGTCCTTAAGCCGTGACCGCTTCGGCCTCGGCGTCGACCGCGGCGGCGCCGCGAACGTCACCACGACGACCGATGAGGTCGGCGATCTTCTTGCCGCGGCGCTGGGCGACCGACTTCGGGCTCACCTGCTCGCCGAGCGCCGCGAAGGTCGCACGGATCATGTTGTACGGGTTGTTGGTGCCGACCGACTTGGTCACCACGTCGGCAACGCCCAGCGATTCGAACACCGCGCGCATCGGGCCGCCGGCGATGATGCCGGTACCCTGCGGGGCCGAACGGACATAGACCTTGCCGGCGCCGAAGTGGCCGAAGCCGTCATGGTGCAGCGTACGGCCGTCGCGCAGCGGCACGCGGACCATCGCCTTCTTGGCAGCGGCGGTCGCCTTCGAGATCGCCTCCGGCACCTCGCGGGCCTTGCCGTGGCCGAAGCCGACGCGGCCCTTGCCGTCGCCGACGACGACGAGTGCTGCAAAGCCAAAGCGCTTGCCGCCCTTCACCGTCTTCGAGACGCGGTTGATGTGAACGAGCTTTTCGATCAGCTCGCTGCCCTCTTCGCCGGGGGCGTTACGGTCGTCGCGACGGCCACGGCCGCCACGGTTGTCGCCGGGACCGCGACCGCGGCCACCGCCGCCGCCAGGGCCGCCACGGCCACGACCGCCGCCGGGGCCACGGCCACCACGACCTTCGGTCGCGGTCGGCGCGGCGTCGACGGGAGCGTCAGCCTGCTGCTGGTTTTCGTCAGCCATGTCTTAAAACTCCAATCCGGCTTCGCGCGCGGCTTCCGCCAGCGCCTTCACGCGACCGTGGAAGATGAAGCCGCCGCGGTCGAACACGACCGCCGTGACACCCGCCGCCTTGGCACGCTCGGCCAGGCGCTTGCCGACCTCGGTCGCCGCCGCGGTGGTCGCGCCGGTCGTGCCACGCACGTCCTTCTCCAGCGTCGAGGCGGCGGCCAGCGTGCGGCCACCCTCGTCGTCGATGATCTGCGCATAGATGTGCTGCGACGAGCGATGCACCGAGAGGCGCGGACGCGAGCCGCTGCGGGCGCGAAGCGAGGTCCGGACGCGCCGGCGACGGCGCTCGAACAGTGAAAGGTTCTGTCCCATGACTACTTCTTCTTGCCTTCTTTGCGGAAGATGTACTCGCCGCGGTACTTGATACCCTTGCCCTTGTAGGGCTCCGGCTTCCGCCAGCGACGGATCTCAGCCGCCACCTGGCCCACCTGCTGCTTGTCCGAACCCGTGATGTGCACGGTGGTCGGATCCGGCGTCGCGATGGAGATGCCTTCCGGGATCGCATAGTCGACGTCGTGGCTGTAGCCGAGCTGCAGGCGCAGGTTCTTGCCCTGCACCGCGGCGCGGTAGCCGACGCCGGTGATCTCGAGCGTCTTGGTGAAGCCCTCGGTCACACCGGTGACGAGGTTCGAAACGAGCGTGCGCTGCATGCCCCAGAAGGAGCGGGCGCGCTTGCTGTCGTTCGCCGGCTGCACCGAGATGCTGCCGTCCTCGAGGCCATAGCTGATGTCGTCGAGCGTCGGCATCGACAGGGTGCCCTTGGGGCCCTTGACCGACAGCGTGCCGTTATCGAGCGAGGCGGTGACGCCCGCCGGTACCGTGACCGGCTTCTTTCCGATGCGCGACATGATCAGAACACCTGGCAGAGGACTTCGCCGCCGACGTTCTGGTCGCGCGCTTCCGCGTCCGACAGAACGCCCTTCGGCGTCGAAACGATGGTGATGCCCAGGCCGTTACGGACGCGCGGCAGTTCCTTCGCGCCGGTGTAGACGCGGCGGCCCGGCTTCGAGACGCGCTGGACATACTGGATCGCCGGCTGACCTTCGAAATACTTCAGGTCAATGCGCAGCGACGGGTGAACGGCCTCGGCTTCTTCCGAGTAGCCGCGGATGTAGCCCTCGCGCTGAAGCACGTCGAGCACGCGGGCCCGCAGCTTCGACGCCGGGGTGAGAACGCTATCCTTCTTGGCCTGCTGGCCATTGCGGATGCGGGTGAGCATATCGCCCAGGGGATCGGTCACAGCCATTCTGTGGCCTCCTTACCAGCTCGACTTCGTCACACCGGGGATCAGGCCCTTGTTGGCCAGTTCCCGGAGCATGACGCGGCTCAAGCGGAATTTGCGGTAATAGGCGCGCGAGCGCCCGGTGAGCTCGCAGCGGTTGCGGATCCGGGTCGGATTCGCGTTGCGCGGCAGCTCTGCCATCTTCAGGCGCGCGATCAGGCGCTCGCCGTCGTCCTTCGACTCGTCGTTGGCGATCGCCTTGAGACGCGCGAACTTGCCCGCGTACTTCTTGGCCATCTTCCGACGCCGCTCGTTCTTGTTGACCGAACTCAGTTTCGCCATGACTTCAGCTCTTCTCCTTGTGCCCGTTGGTTCCGCTTAAGGGACCCCATTCAAACCTGTTTGAATGGGAACCCTTACGCGGCCTGACGGGTCTCGGCAGTCTTGTCGGTGAAGGGGAAGCCGAACGCGCGCAGAAGCTCGCGGCCTTCCTCATCAGTCCGTGCCGTGGTGGTGACGATGACGTCCATGCCGCGGACCTTGTCGATCCGGTCATAGTTGATCTCCGGGAACACGATCTGCTCCTTGAGACCCATTGCGTAGTTGCCGCGGCCGTCGAACGACTTCGGGTTCAGGCCGCGGAAATCGCGAACGCGCGGCAGCGCGATCGTGATCAGGCGGTCGAGGAACTCGTACATCCGCTCGCCACGCAGGGTCACCTTGCAGCCGATCGGCATGCCTTCGCGCAGCTTGAACTGCGCGATCGACTTGGTCGCCTTGGTGACGACGGCCTTCTGGCCGGCGATCGCCGTCATCTCGGCCGCAGCGGCCTCGACGCGCTTCTTGTCCTGCGTCGCATCGCCAACACCCATGTTGATGACGATCTTCTCGATGCGCGGGATCTGCATCTCGTTCTTGTAGCCGAACTGCTCGACGAGCGCCTTGCGGACCTTGTCCTCATAGACGCTCTTCATGCGCGGCGTGTACTTCGAATCAGCCATTGATCACCTCACCCGACCGCTTGGCGACACGCACCTTCTGGCCGTTTTCGATGCGGAAACCGACGCGGGTCGGCTTGCCGGTCTTGGGATCCTCGATCGCCACCTTCGACACGTGGATCGGCGCCTCGGAACGCTCGAGGCCACCCTGCGGGTTGGCCTGGCTCGCCTTCTTATGGCGCGTCACGACGTTGACGCCGGAGACGACAACCTTCGAATCCTTCGGGAGCGAGCGCACGACTTCGCCGTGCTTGCCCTTGTCCTTGCCGGACAGGACGACGACGCGGTCGCCCTTCTTGATCTTCGCGGCGGCCATTACAGCACCTCCGGCGCAAGGCTGATGATCTTCATGTGCCCCGACGAGCGCAGCTCGCGAACCACCGGCCCGAAGATACGGGTGCCGATCGGCTCCTCGTTCTTGTTGATGAGCACGGCCGCGTTCGAATCGAAGCGGATCACGGTGCCGTCGACGCGGCGGATTTCCTTCGCGGTGCGAACGACGACGGCGCGATGCACGTCACCCTTCTTCACGCGGCCCTTCGGCTGCGCTTCCTTCACCGAGACGACGATGATGTCGCCGACGCCGGCCACTCGACGCTTCGAGCCGCCGAGCACCTTGATGCACTGCACCCTCTTCGCGCCGCTGTTGTCAGCGACGTCGAGGTTCGTCTGCATCTGGATCATGGCTTAGCCTACCTTTTCCAGCACGCGCCACGTCTTGGTCTTAGACAGCGGCGCACATTCCTCGATACGCACCACGTCGCCGGCCTTGATGGCATTGGCGTCGTCGTGCGCGTGATACTTCTTCGAGCGACGGATGATCTTGCCGTACAGCGGGTGCTTCACCCGGCGTTCGACGAGAACGGTGACCGTCTTCTCACCCTTGTCGGACACCACCGTGCCCTGCAGGACGCGTTTCGGCATGTGTCCTCTCCTATGCCTGCGCCGAGCGGGTACGCTCGGACTGCAGGGTCTGAATCTGCGCAATGCTGCGGCGAACCTCACGAACGCGCGAAGCCTTCGAGAGCTGGCCGGTGGCGGCCTGGAAGCGCAGGTTGAACTGCTCCTTCTTCAGCTGCCCCAGCTGCTCGTTGAGCTGGTCGTCGCTCTGGGCGCGGAGATCGGCGATCTTCATGTCCAGTATCCTCAATCTTCGGTCGGGATCGTCTCGCCCAGACGGACGACGACCTTGGTCTTGATGGGGAGCTTCGCGGCGCCACGCTCGAAGGCGACGGCGGCGATGTCGAGGGGAACGCCCTCGAGCTCGAACATGATGCGGCCCGGCTTCACGCGCGCCGCCCAATAGTCAGGCGAGCCCTTGCCCGAGCCCATGCGGACTTCGGCCGGCTTCGACGACACCGGCACGTCCGGGAAGATGCGGATGTGCAGGCGGCCCTGACGCTTGATGTGGCGCGTGATCGCGCGGCGCGCCGCCTCGATCTGGCGGGCGGTGATGCGCTCGGGAGCCATCGCCTTCAGGCCGATCGCGCCGTAGGTCAGCTGCGTGCCGCCCTTCGCGTCGCCATGAATGCGTCCCTTGAACGCTTTGCGGAACTTCGTCCGTTTCGGTTGAAGCATTTTCTATCGCCTTCTGACAGGAATCGGTCCTCGATCAGGCGACGTGCTATGGTCGGGAGACCTTAGCGCGCCGGCCGGACCCCCGACGTCTGAGCTTCCATCATGAGCCGGTCCTGGGCCAACGGGTCGTGGCCAAGGATCTCGCCCTTGAAGATCCAAACCTTGACGCCGCACACACCGTAAGCGGTGTGGGCCTGCGCCTCGGCATAATCGATGTTCGCGCGCAGCGTGTGCAGCGGCACCCGGCCCTCGCGGTACCATTCGGTACGCGCGATCTCGGCGCCACCGAGGCGGCCCGAGCAGGTGATGCGGATGCCCTCCGCACCCAGACGCAGCGCCGACTGAACGGCGCGCTTCATGGCGCGGCGGAACGCGATACGACGCTCCAGCTGATCGGCGACGCCCTGCGCGACGAGCTTCGAATCGATCTCCGGCTTGCGGATCTCGACGATGTTGAGCGACACCTCGCTCTTGGTCATCACACCGATCTGCTTCTTCAGCTTCTCGATGTCCGCGCCCTTCTTGCCGATGATGACGCCCGGACGGGCGGCATAGATCGACACGCGGCACAGCTTCGCCGGGCGCTCGATCACGACCTTCGAGATCGCGGCCTGCGGCAGGGCCTTCAGCACGAACTTGCGGATCTTCAGATCCTCAAGCAGCAGGCGGCCATATTCCTCGCGGCTGGCGAACCAGCGCGAGTCCCAGGTGCGGTTGATCTGCAGGCGCAGACCGATGGGGTTGGTCTTCTGACCCACTATGCTTGCTCCTGCGCTTCGTCGTCGGCGGTCTCGCGGACCACGATGCGGATCCGGGCGAACGGCTTCACGATACGCGAAGCGCGGCCGCGAGCCCGCGGGGTGAAGCGCTTCATCACGATCGACTTGCCGACGCTCGCCTCTTTAACGACCAGCGCGTCCACGTCCAGATTGTGATTGTTCTCGGCGTTGGCAATAGCCGACGCCAGAACCTTGCGCACATCAACCGCCATCGCCTTCTTCGAGAAGGAGAGGATGTTGAGCGCGTCGCCCGCCTTCTTGCCGCGGATCAGACCGGCAACGAGGTTGAGCTTGTACGGAGAGCCGCGAACGGTCGTCGCGACGGCCAGGGCCTCGCGATCGCCGACACGACGGGGATTTGCCGCCTTGCTCATGGTTACCTCTTCGCCTTCTTGTCGGCGGCATGGCCGTGATAGGTCCGGGTCGGCGCGAACTCGCCGAGCTTGTGACCCACCATCTCCTCGCTGACGGAGACCGGGATGAATTTCTTGCCGTTGTAGACGTTGAACGTCAGGCCAACGAACTGCGGCAGGATCGTCGAGCGGCGCGACCAGGTCTTGATCGGTGCGCGAGCACCGCTGTCCTGTGCGCTGTCAGCCTTCTTCAGCAGGCTCAGTTCGACGAACGGGCCTTTCCAGACGGAGCGGGCCATCGCTTACCTCTTCTTCTTCGCGTGACGCGACCGGATAATCATCTTGTCCGTCGCCTTGTTCTTGCGGGTCTTCGCGCCCTTGGTCGGCTTACCCCACGGGGTGACCGGGTGACGGCCGCCCGAGGTCCGGCCTTCACCACCACCGTGCGGGTGGTCGACCGGGTTCTTGGCGACACCGCGGGTGAGCGGACGACGACCGAGCCAGCGGGTGCGGCCCGCCTTGGCGAGATACTGGTTGGCGTTGTCGGGGTTCGACACCGCGCCCACCGTCGCCATGCAGTCCGAACGGACGTAGCGCTGCTCGCCCGAGTTCAGGCGGATGATCACCATGCCGCGGTCACGACCGACGACCTGGATGAACGTGCCGGCCGACCGCGCCAGCTGGCCGCCCTTGCCGGGCTTCAGCTCGACGTTGTGCACGATGGTGCCGACCGGCATCTGGCCGATCTCCATCGCGTTGCCCGGCTTCACGTCGACCTTCTTGCCGGCGACGACGGTGTCGCCCGGGGCAAGACGCTGCGGCGCGATGACGTAGGCGAGCTCGCCGTCCTCATACTTCAGGAGCGCGATGAACGCGGTGCGGTTGGGGTCATACTCCAGCCGCTCGACGGTCGCGGGCATGTCCCACTTCCGACGCTTGAAGTCGATGAAACGGTAGCGCTGCTTGTGGCCGCCCGCGATGCCGCGCGAGGTCGCGTGGCCCATGTTGTTGCGGCCACCCGTCTTGCGCAGACCTTCGGTCAGCTGCTTGACCGGCTTGCCCTTGTGGAGCGACGACCGGTCAACGAGCACGAGACCACGGCGGGCCGGGCTCGTCGGATTATATTGCTTCAATGCCATGTTTCGAGTCCTGCCCGCTTAGATGCCGGTGGTGACATCGATCGACGAGCCTTCGGCGAGCGTAATGATCGCCTTCTTCTCGTCGGAGCGCATGTAAGGCTTACCCTTCCAGCGCTTCGTCTTGCCCTTCTGGATCATCGTGTTGACGCCCAGAACCTTGACGCTGAACAGCGCCTCGACAGCCGCCTTGATCTGCGGCTTCGTGGCGTCGCCCGCCACCTTGAACACGACCTGGTTGTGCTCGGAGAGCAACGTCGCCTTCTCGGTGATGTGCGGGGTGCGCACAACGTCGTAATGCTTGAGCTCGACCGCGGCGGCCTCGCCCTTCTTCGGAGCCTTAGCCATTGAACCGCGCCTCCAGCTTCTCGACAGCGGCGCGGGTCAGCACCAGCGTGTCGTGGTTGAGGATGTCGTAGACGTTCGCGCCCACCGCCGGCAGCACGTCGACCTTGTGCAGGTTCGCGCAAGCCATGCGGAAGTTGGCGTCCACGCCTTCGCCGTCGATGAACAGGCCGCTGGCGATGCCGAGCTTGCCGAGACGCTCGAGGAGCGACTTGGTCTTGGCTTCGCCAAGCGTCAGATTGTCGACGACGACCAGCTTGCCTTCACGCGCCTTCACCGACAGCGCGGTCTTCAGACCGAGCGCACGGATCTTCTTGTTCAGCGACTGATCGAAGCTGCGGGCACGCGGGCCATGGGCCTTGCCGCCGCCGATGAACTGCGGCGCGGCGCGGTTGCCGTGACGGGCGGTACCGCCACCCTTCTGCTTGCCGAACTTCTTGCCGGTGCGGCCGATGTCCGAGCGCTGCTTCGAGGCGCGGGCATAGGCCCGGCGGTTGGCGAGCTGCCAGTTGACGACGCGGAACAGGATGTCCGCGCGCGGCTCCAGCCCGAAGATCGCTTCGTTGAGCTCGATCGAGCCGGACTTGCCGGCGTCCAGGGTCTTTACGTCGACCTTCATGGCTTAACCTTCCTGGCCTTCGGTGGCCTCGGGAGCCGCCTCGACGGGCGCTTCCGTGGCCGGGCTGGCCGACTGCGACTGAACGATACCCGCCGGGTACGGCACGCCGTCATGGCGCGACAGCTTCACGGCGTCGCGAACGACGAGCCAGGCACCCTTGTGACCGGGGATCGAACCCTTGACGAACAGCAGACCGCGCTCGACGTCCGTCTGGACGATCTCGAGGTTCTGCTGCGTGCGCTGACGGTCGCCCATGTGGCCGGCCATCTTCTTGTTCTTGAACACCTTTCCCGGGTCCTGGCGCTGGCCGGTCGAACCGTGCGAGCGGTGCGAGACCGAGACGCCGTGGGTGGCGCGCAGACCGCCGAAGCCCCAGCGCTTCATGGCGCCCTGGAAGCCCTTGCCCTGCGTCTGGCCGGTGATGTCGACATACTGGCCGGCGACGAAATGGTCGGCCGACAGCGTCGCGCCGACGTCGACGAGCGCGTCGTCGGCGACGCGGAACTCGACGAGCTTCGCTTTCGGCTCGACTTCGGCCTTGCCGAAGTGACCGCGCTGCGGCTTCGAGATGTTCTTCGCCTTCGCTGAGCCGGCGCCGAGCTGGACCGCGACGTAACCGTCGTTGTCAGCCGTGCGTTGCGCCACGACCTGGCAGTTCTCAAGCGAGAGGACCGTCACGGGAACGTGACGACCATCGTCCTGGAACAGGCGGGTCATGCCCATCTTCTTAGCGATCACGCCAGTGCGCATGATCTTGTTCCTTCTGACAGAGGCCCCGTCGCCGTAGCTCGGGGGCGTGGACCGCGGATGCCGAATTGCCTCCGCGGCATTACTTCATGCTGTAGGTTTTAGGCCTGCAGCTTGATCTCAACGTCGACACCGGCCGCGAGGTCGAGCTTCATCAGCGCGTCCACGGTTTGCGGGGTCGGCTGCACGATGTCGAGGAGCCGCTTGTAGGTGCGGACCTCGAACTGCTCGCGCGACTTCTTGTCGACGTGCGGCGAGCGGTTCACCGTGAACTTCTCGATGCGCGTCGGCATCGGGATGGGGCCGCGCACCATGGCGCCAGTCCGCTTCGCGGTGTCCGCGATCTCGCCGGTAGCCTGGTCGAGCACACGATGGTCGAAGGCCTTCAGCCGGATGCGAATGTTCTGCGTTTCCATCTCAATACCGTCTTGCAAACTGAAAATGCGAAACCGCCCGGCCCCGAAGCTGTGCCCCGGGGCCGGGCGGCGTGACGCTTACTTTACGATCGTACCGACGACGCCCGAACCCACCGTGCGGCCGCCTTCGCGGATCGCGAAGCGGAGACCCTGGTCCATCGCGATCGGCGCGATGAGCTTGACGGTCAGCTCGATGTTGTCGCCCGGCATGACCATCTCGGTGCCCTCGGGCAGCTCGACGGTGCCGGTGACGTCGGTCGTGCGGAAGTAGAACTGCGGGCGATAGTTCGCGAAGAACGGCGTGTGACGGCCGCCCTCGTCCTTCGACAGGACATAAACGCTCGCCTTGAAGTCGGTGTGCGGGGTGATCGAGCCCGGCTTGCAGAGAACCTGCCCACGCTCGACGTCCTCACGGCCGACGCCGCGAACCAGCGCACCGATGTTGTCGCCGGCCTGGCCCGAGTCGAGCAGCTTGCGGAACATCTCGACGCCCGTGACGGTCGTCTTGCGGGTGTCCTTGATGCCGACGATCTCGACTTCCTCGCCCACCTTCACGATGCCGCTCTCGACGCGACCCGTGACGACGGTGCCGCGACCCGAGATCGAGAACACGTCCTCGATCGGCATCAGGAACGGCTTGTCGAGCGGACGCGCCGGCTGCGGGATGAACGAGTCGACGGCGGCCATCAGCTCGAGCACGCGCTCGCGGCCGATTTCCGGGGTCTTGTCCTCGAGGGCGGCCACGGCCGAACCCTTGATGATCGGAATGTTGTCGCCATCGAAGTCGTACTTCGACAGGAGCTCGCGGATCTCCAGCTCGACGAGCTCGAGGATCTCTTCGTCGTCGACCAGGTCGACCTTGTTCATGAACACGACGAGCTGCGGCACGCCGACCTGGCGGGCGAGCAGGATGTGCTCGCGGGTCTGCGGCATCGGGCCGTCGGTGGCCGACACGACCAGGATCGCGCCGTCCATCTGCGCGGCGCCGGTGATCATGTTCTTCACATAATCGGCGTGGCCGGGGCAGTCGACGTGCGCGTAGTGGCGCGCGCTGGTCTCATACTCGACGTGCGCGGTCGAGATGGTGATGCCGCGCTCACGCTCTTCCGGCGCCTTGTCGATCTGGTCGTAGGCGGTGAAGGTGGCGCCGCCGGTCTCGGCCAGCACCTTGGTGATCGCCGCGGTCAGCGAGGTCTTGCCATGGTCGACGTGACCGATGGTGCCGATGTTGCAGTGCGGCTTGTTCCGCTCGAATTTAGCCTTCGCCATTGTGCTAACCTCTATTGCGTTAGTTCGTTGTACCCGCGGGAGCGGGCGCCTTTAACCGATCTGCCGGCGTTACGCCAGCTTAGCTTTGACTTCCTCGGCGACGTTCGCCGGGACTTCTTCGTAATGCGAGAACTGCATGGTGTACTGCGCGCGCCCCTGCGTCATCGAACGCAGCTGGTTCACGTAGCCAAACATGTTCGCGAGCGGCACCATCGCCTCGATGACCTGCGCGTTGCCGCGGGTATCGGTGCCCTGGATCTGACCGCGACGCGAGTTCAGATCGCCGATGCAGTCGCCCATGAAATCCTCAGGGGTGACGACCTCGACGCGCATCATCGGCTCGAGAAGCTTGATGCCCGCCTTCTCGGCGGCTTCGCGCATCGCGCCACGACCGGTGATTTCGAACGCCAGCGCCGACGAATCGACGTCGTGGTAGGCGCCGTCATACAGCGTCACGGTGAAGTCGATGATCGGGAAGCCGATCAGCGCGCCCGAAGCGGCGACCTCGCGGATGCCCTTCTCCACCGACGGGATGTACTCGCGCGGAATGTTTCCGCCCTTCACCTCGTCGTTGAAGATGATGCCCGTGCCGCGCTCGCCCGGCTCGACCGTGAACTTCACGCGGCCGAACTGGCCGGTGCCGCCCGACTGCTTCTTGTGGGTGAAGTCGACATCGACCTTGCGGGCCAGCGATTCGCGGTACGCCACCTGCGGCGCGCCGACGTTCGCTTCGACCTTGAACTCGCGGCGCATGCGATCGACGAGGATCTCGAGGTGGAGCTCGCCCATCCCCTTGATGATCGTCTGGCCCGATTCGTGATCGGTCGACACGCGGAACGAGGGATCCTCGGCGGCCAGGCGGTTGAGGGCGAGGCCCATCTTCTCCTGGTCGACCTTGGTCTTCGGCTCCACCGACAGCTCGATGACCGGCTCCGGGAACTCCATGCGCTCCAGGATGATCGGCGCGTTCTTGGCGCACAGCGTGTCGCCGGTGGTGGTCTCCTTGAGACCGGCCAGCGCGACGATGTCGCCCGCGAACGCCTCTTCGATGTCCTCACGGCTGTTCGCATGCATGAGCAGCATGCGGCCGATCTTCTCTTCCTTGTCCTTCACCGAGTTCAGGTAGGCGCCCTTCTTGAGCGTCCCCGAATAGATGCGGGCAAAGGTGAGCGAGCCCACGAACGGATCGTTCATGATCTTGAAGGCGAGCGCCGACATCGGCGCACCGTCTTCCGCCGGGCGCGTGTCCTTGGTCTCGCCGTCGAGCTTCACGCCTTCGACCGGCGGAATGTCCAGCGGCGACGGCAGATAGTCGATGACGGCGTCGAGCAGCGGCTGAACGCCCTTGTTCTTGAACGCCGAGCCGCAGAGGACCGGCACGAACGAGAAGTTGAGCGTGCCCTTGCGGATCAGCTTCTTCAGCGACGCGGTGTCGGGCATCGTGCCGTCGAGATAGGCTTCCATCGCCGCATCGTCCTGCTCGACGGCAAGCTCGATCAGCTCCTGGCGCGCCAGCTCGGCGGCGTCCTTCAGGTCGGCCGGAATGTCCTGATACTCGAACTTCGCGCCCAGCGACTCGTCGAGCCAGATGATCGCGCGGTCATGGACGAGATCGACCAGGCCCTTGAAATCGCCCTCGAGGCCGATCGGGAGATACAGCACGGCCGGGCGGGCGCCCAGGCGGTCCTTGATCATCTCGACGCAGCGGTCGAAGTTCGCGCCGGTGCGGTCCAGCTTGTTGACGAAGCACATGCGCGGAACGCGGTACTTCTCGGCCTGGCGCCACACGGTCTCCGACTGCGGCTCAACGCCGGCGACGCCGTCGAAGCACGCGACCGCGCCGTCGAGCACGCGGAGCGAACGCTCCACCTCGATGGTGAAGTCGACGTGGCCGGGCGTGTCGATGATGTTGATGCGATGGTCCGGGCCGTTGCCGTCCTCGCCCTTCCAGAAACAGGTCGTCGCGGCCGACGTGATCGTGATGCCGCGCTCCTGCTCCTGCTCCATCCAGTCCATCGTGGCGGTGCCCTCATGGACCTCGCCGATCTTGTAGGACTTGCCGGTGTAATAAAGGATGCGCTCGGTCGTGGTCGTCTTGCCGGCATCGATGTGGGCCATGATGCCGATGTTGCGATAGCGGTCGAGCGGATGGCTGCGGGCCATTTCAAATACTCCTGGGCCGGCCGGTTGCCGGCGGCGCAATTTGTTTCGGTGCTACCAGCGATAGTGCGAGAACGCGCGGTTGGCCTCGGCCATCCGGTGCGTGTCTTCGCGCTTCTTGACGGCGGTGCCGCGGTTGTTCGCGGCGTCCATGAGCTCGCCCGACAGGCGCGCCGACATGGTGTTCTCGCTGCGGTTGCGCGCAGCGCCGATCAGCCAGCGGATCGCCAGCGCCTGGCTGCGCTCGGGGCGAACCTCGACCGGAACCTGGTAGGTCGCACCGCCGACGCGGCGGCTGCGGACCTCGATGCCCGGACGGACGTTGGCGAGCGCATCGTGGAACACGCCGATCGGCTCGCGGCGCGTGCGCGCCTCGATCGCGTCGAGCGCGGTGTAGACGATGCTTTCAGCGACGGACTTCTTGCCCTGCTCCATCACCAGATTCATGAACTTGGTGAGGGTGACATCCCCGAACCGGGGATCGGGAAGGATTTCGCGCTTTTCGGGGCGACGACGACGAGCCATCTGTTAATCCCATTCTTCGATCTGGATTCCCGCCTGCGCGGGAATAACTCTAGCTTCGTTCGGTTACTTGGGCCGCTTGGCGCCGTACTTCGAACGGCTCTGCTTGCGGTCCTTGACGCCCTGGGTATCCAGCACGCCGCGCAGGACGTGGTAGCGAACGCCGGGAAGATCCTTCACGCGGCCGCCGCGGATGAGCACAACCGAGTGCTCCTGCAGGTTGTGGCCCTCGCCGGGGATGTAGCCGATGACCTCGAAGCCGTTGGTCAGGCGCACCTTGGCGACCTTGCGAAGCGCCGAGTTCGGCTTCTTCGGGGTCGTGGTGTAGACGCGCGTGCAAACGCCGCGCTTCTGCGGATTGGCCTCGAGGGCCGGAACCTTGTTGCGCGCCTTCTGCGGCTCGCGACCCTTGCGGATCAGCTGGTTGATCGTCGGCATGCTGCGTTTAAGCCTCAAAACCTGGACCGCCGAAGCGGCCGAAACTTGCTTATGACCCATGGGTACCGGCGCCAGAGGCGCCAACAGCAAATTCCCGCCTTGCGGCGGGTGCTGCCGTGGAGCGATGTCAGCAACCTCGAAGGTGCCGACCGGACCCCACACACTCATGTGTCGTTTCCACCCGTGCGGAACAGCGTTTAGGACGAGCGCCTACCACCAGTCCGCGGGTGAGGGCGCCATATAGCGATGGCCCCTTGGGGGGTCAAGCGGTGAATCGGGAGTGGTGGGCGGTTACAGGCCGCTCGCACCGACGAACATCATCGCACATTCAGGATATCGCCGATCTCCTGAAGTACGCGCGCCAGCAGGTCGTCACTCGCCTTGCCGATCAACTCCGCCGAACCGCCGTCCAGGGCCGCCACCTTGGTCGGCCGCACAACAGACGGAATCGGCAAACCTAGCTTGCTGTAATCGTCGCCTATGGCGACATCCTGCGGCCACGGCGCGTTGGCGGCGCTGGTTATCATCACAACCCAGATCAATCGGCCGCCGGCGCCGACACCACCGTCAGAGACGATCAGCGCCGGCCGCCGTTGCTGAACCGGCCGATCCGTATATGGAAACGGCAGCCGAACGATATCGCCGCGCTCAAAGATTGGCGTAGCCCTCGCGGTCAGCGTCCGAATTCCACTCGTCGAAACAGGCGAAGGGGTCGAACCATGATTCGGCGGACGCCTTGGAGATGAGGACGCGGTCGCCGTCGATCTCATAGGCGATCGTGTCGCCCTCGCGCAGGCCAAGCGCCGTCCGAACCGATCGCGGGATCGTTGTTTGCGCCTTGCTGGTGATGCGACTGACGATCATGCGGTAAGGATAATCCTTACGGGCGGCGATTTCAATTCCGCGCGACAATCGTCCTAAATACCGCTCGCCTTGCGCAGCACTTCGTTGATCCGGGTCTGCCAACCACGCCCCATCGCCCGATAATGATCGAGCAGATCCTGATCGAGGCGCATCGTCACGCGCGGCTTGGGCCTCTCGGCCGGGGGACGGCCGGGCTTTCGCCGCATTACCTCGGTCGCCTCCGCAAGCGATACGCCGTCGAACCGCGTCGCACGCGCAAAATCCTCGCTAGTCCACTCGGGATTATCATCGTCGAACTGGGGCTCACGGGACATGACGCTTATACTCCTTAGCGCGGGCGCGCCGCAGGCTGATCGGCCGGATCGACTCGCCGCGCATTGTTTAGGCGAGGCAATGGGCGAAGCCGTCGAGCAAGCCATAGGCCCGATACCGCTCCTCCTCGAACCGAAAATCGCGGACGACGGCGAACACCTTCAGGTCAAGCGCGCGAGCGAACGACACGCCATGCTTCGCGACGTTGGCGGCATCTTTCCCAGCGTCGAACTCGACCTTCATCGGCTATTATTGTGCCGACAATAATATATCAGGTCAATGAGGGCCGCCCGCGTTAGCGAACGTCCTTCTCGACCTTCCCGCCCTTCATCACGAACGCCACCCGCTCCAGCGAGGTGGGGTCGGCGAGCGGATCGCCGGCGACCGCGATGATGTCGCCGAAGCGGCCCGGGGCGATGGCGCCGACGTCCTTGTCGCGGCCGAGCGCCTGCGCGGCGTTGGTGGTCGCCGACTGCAGCGCCTGCAGCGGCGTCATGCCGAAGCGGACCATCACCGCGAACTGCCTGGCGTTCATGCCGTGCGGGTAGATGCCGGCGTCGGTGCTGAAGATGTGGCGCGCCCCGCCCTCCACCGCCTTGCGGAAATTCTCACGCTGAAGGGTGCCGACGCGGCGTTCCTTCTCGATATTCTCCTCGAGCACGCCGTTCTTGGCGCCTTCCGACAGCGTGTATTCGGTGTTGTAGACGTCGAAGCCGAGCCAAGTGCCCTTCTCCTTCGCGAGCTTGATGCCTTCCGCATCGATGAAGCTCACATGCTCGATGGTGTCGATGCCCGCCTTGATCGCCGCCTTGATGCCGTCCGTCCCGTGCGCATGCGCGGCGATCTTAAGGCCGAGCATGTGCGCCTCGTCGGCGGCCATCTTCAGTTCCTCGTAGGTCATCTGCTGCGCGCCCGGATCGGTGTTGCGCGAGAAGACGCCGCCGGTGGCGCATACCTTGATCACCTGCGCGCCGAGCTTCTTCAGCTCGCGCACCTTGTGGCGCACCGCCTCCGGCCCGTCGGCGACGCCCGGCGAGGTGCGGACCATCGACGGCACGTTGGTGTTCTCGTCGCAATGCCCGCCGGTCGCGCCGATCGCATAGGTGGCGGCGACGATGCGCGGCCCCGGGATGAAGCCGCCGTCGATCGCCTGGCGGAACGCCACGTCGGCATGATGCTCCTCGCCGAGGCTGCGCACCGTGGTGAAGCCGGCGTCGAGCGTCGCCTTGACGTTGGGCACGCCGAGCACGGTGTTGAACTGGTCGGTATATTCGAGCCGCCGGTAGCCGCCGATCAGCGGCGTGCCGCCGAGATGGACGTGCATGTCGATGAGGCCGGGGACGAGCGTCAGCGGCCCGAGGTCGATGCGCTTCGCGTCGGCGGGGATGGCGGGCGGCCGGTCGGCGGTGCCGACGGCGGCGATGCGGCCGTCGGTAACGACGACGACCGGATTGGCGACGCTCTTGCCCGCCAGCACATCGGCCATGCGCGCGGCGGTCAGCACCACCGTCTCCGCCTGCGCCGCCGTTGCCGACGCCATCAGAGCTGCTGCCAGTGCGAACCGCTTCATGAACTTCCCCTGCCCCGTGTTGGGGAAGGGGTTAGCATGGGGATCGTCACCCGCACCATAGATGTCATCCCCGCGAAGGCGGGGACCCACTGTGGCGCAAGGACGGCCTCTCCGGGCGCCGGAGAACGGTGCGGGTGGGTCCCCGCCTTCGCGGGGATGACAGATCAAGAAAGCTCGCCCATCGCAAATGCCCACCCCATCGTCATCCCCGCCTTCGCGGGGATGACAGATCAAGAAAGCTCGCCCATCGCAAATGCCCACCCCATCGTCATCCCCGCGAAGGCGGGGATCCATTCGCTCAGGCGCTCGGCGGTAATGGACCCCCGCCTGCGCGGGGATGACGATGGAGTGCTACGTGACGATCGCGCCGTGGCAGTGCTTGAACTTCTCGCCCGAGCCGCACGGGCAGGGCTGGTTGCGGGTGACGAAACTCGACCAGGTCGACGGGTCGGCCGCGTCGAAGCCGGCGCCCAATGCGGCGGCGGCGGCCTGCGCGCGGTCGAACTGCTCCGGCGACAGGTGCATATATTCCACCTCGGGCGCCGCCTCATTCTCGCCGGTCAGCGGGTCGATGTGCGTGGTGATGAACCCGCCCGGGTTGGTGTCGCCGAATTCGGGCGGCGGCGGCGAGAACTGGAACTGCGCGTGCGCCAGCATGCGGGTCACGTCCTCGCGGATCATGCCGAGCATACGCTCGAACAGCGCGAACGCCTCGCTCTTATACTCGTTGATCGGCGTCTTCTGCGCATAGGCGCGCAGGTGGATGACGGCGCGCAGCGCGTCGAGCGTCGCGAGGTGCTCCTTCCAGTGATGGTCGATCGCCTGGAGGAGGAAATTCTTCTCGATCTGCACCCAGGTCGCCGGGTCGATGCCCGCCGCCTTCTCGGCCATCAGCGCGTCGGCGGCGGCGAGGATGCGCTCGAGCACGATCTCCTGATCGATGCCCTCCGCCTTCGCCCATTCCTCGACCGGCATGTCGAGCGCCAGCTTGGCGGCGAGGTCGGCGCGCAGCGCCTCGACATTCCACTGCTCGGGATAGGCGCCCTGCGGGCAGTGCGTCGCGACGAGGTCGTTGATGGTGTCGTGGCGCATGTCGACGACGACATCGCCGACGGCTTCCGAATCCATCACGTCCTGGCGCTGCTCGTAGACCACCTTGCGCTGGTCGTTCATCACGTCGTCGTACTGGAGCAGCTGCTTGCGCACGTCGTAGTTGCGCGCCTCGACCTTCTTCTGCGCCGTCTCGATCGCCTTCGAAATCCACGGGTGGACGATCGCCTCGCCCTCCTCGAGGCCCGAGTTCATCAGGCGGTGCAGCATGTTCTGCTGGCCGAAGATGCGCAGCAGGTCGTCGTCGAGGCTGAGATAGAAGCGCGACAGGCCCGGATCGCCCTGACGGCCCGAGCGGCCGCGGAGCTGGTTGTCGATGCGCCGTGATTCATGACGCTCGGTCGCCAGCACGAACAGGCCGCCCGCCTCGCGCACCTTGGCGCGTTCGGCCATCACTTCCTCGCGGATACGCGCGACGGCGGCGTCCTTCTCGGCGCCGGCCTCCAGGTCGGACAGCTCGTCCTCGACGCGGAACTCGATGTTGCCGCCGAGCTGGATGTCGGTGCCGCGGCCGGCCATGTTCGTCGCGATGGTGACGCCGCCGATGCGGCCGGCCTGCGCGACGATATGCGCTTCCTTCTCGTGGAAGCGGGCATTGAGCACGCTGTGCTCGACACCTTCCTTGGTGAGATATTCGGACAGCATCTCCGACTTCTCGATCGACACGGTGCCGACGAGGACGGGCTGCCCCTTCTCCTTCGCCTCGCGGATCGACTTCACGATCGCGGCGAACTTGTCTGCTGCGTTCTTGTAGAACTCGTCCTCGGAATCCTTGCGCTGCACCGGCAGATTGGTCGGAATCTCGACGGTGTTCAGCTTGTAGATGTCGAAGAACTCCGCGGCCTCGGTGGCGGCGGTGCCGGTCATGCCGCCGAGCTTCGGGTACATGCGGAAGTAGTTCTGGAAGGTGATCGACGCGAGCGTCTGGTTCTCCGGCTGGATCGGCTGGCCTTCCTTGGCCTCGACCGCCTGGTGCAAACCGTCCGACCAGCGGCGCCCGTCCATCATGCGGCCGGTGAACTCGTCGATGATGATCACCTTGCCGTCGCGCACGATATAGTCGGTGTCGCGGCGGAAGATCAGGTTGGCGCGCATCGACTGGTTCACATGGTGAACCACCTGCGTGTTCTCGAAGTCGTAGAGGTTGGCGCCTTCCAGAAGGCCGGCGGCCTCCAGCATGCGCTCGACCTTCTCGGTGCCGCTCTCGGTCAGGATGATCGACTTCTGCTTCTCGTCGATCTCATAATCATCGGCGACGAGCTGCTTCACCACCGCGTCGACCGAGGTGTAGAGCGCCGACTTGTCGTCGGTGGGACCGGAGATGATCAGCGGCGTGCGCGCCTCGTCGACGAGGATCGAGTCGACCTCGTCGACCACCGCGAAGTTGAACGGCCGCTGCACCATCGCGTCGCGCGAATATTTCATGTTGTCGCGCAGATAGTCGAAGCCGAGCTCGTTGTTGGTCGCGTAGGTGATGTCCGCCTGATAGGCGGCGCGGCGCTCCTCGTCGGCGATGTTCGGCACGACGACGCCGACCGACAGCCCGAGGAAATTATGGACCATGCCCATCCAGCCGGAGTCGCGGCGGGCGAGATAGTCGTTCACCGTGACGACATGGACGCCCTTGCCCTCGATGGCGTTGAGGTACGCCGCGAGCGTCGACACCAGCGTCTTGCCCTCGCCGGTGCGCATCTCGGCGATCTCGCCGCGGTGGAGGACGATGCCGCCGATCAGCTGCACATCATAATGACGCTGGCCGAGCGTGCGCTTCGCCGCCTCGCGCACCGTGGCGAACGCCTCGGGGAGGATGTCGTCGAGCGACTTGCCGCCCGCCAGCAGGCCGCGGAACTTGTCGGTCTGCGCGCGCAGCTCATCGTCGGACATCGCCGAGATGGTCGGCTCCAGCCCGTTGATCTTGTCGACCACCGGCTGCAGCGACCGGACGTAACGGTCGTTCGAGGAGCCGAAGAGACGTTTGGCGAGGCCGCCGACGAAGTCGAGCATGCAAATACCTTGAAAATCGGGGGAGCCCGGAGGACGCATCGTCCCCTGCCCCGGAACCGGGCGGAGATAGGGACGGGTCCGTCCCGAGTCAAACCCGGCACCCCCGTCCGCGTTGCTTCAACGCACCCTGCCCGATACCTCTTTTATCGTCACCCCCGCGCAGGCGGGGGCCCAGTCCATCATGAACATGCCGCCCGCATCGCGGGCGACCTTTTGTTGCGGGCTGGATCCCCGCCTTCGCGGGGATGACGATGGAGTTGAACGCGCTCACTTAATCCGATCCCCATTGTCCCCGCGCCCCAACCTTCCTAATCCTGCCGCCCATGGCCGATCTCACCCGCTCCCCCCTCGCCCCCGACCGTTTCCCCGAGCTGCCGGAGGTGGCCGGCGTGCGGCTCGCCGTCGCACGCGCGGGTTACAAGGCGTGGGACCGCACCGACCTGACCCTCGCCGAGCTGGCGCCGGGCACCGCGGTGGCGGGCGTGCTCACCAAATCCAAATGCCCCTCGCCGGAGGTCGACTGGTGCCGGCAGGCGCTCGCCCACGGCACCGCCCGCGCGCTCGTCGTTAACGCCGGCAACTCGAACGCCTTCACCGGCGGCCGCGGCAAGGCCGCCGTCGAGGCGGTGCTCGCCGCCGCGGTCGAGACGCTCGGCTGCGCCGAGACCGAGGTGTTCGTCGCCTCGACCGGCGTCATCGGCGTGCCGCTGCCGACCGACAAGGCCCGCGCCGGCCTCACCGCCGCCTTCGCCAAGCTGAAGGCCGGGTCGACCGCGACCTGGGAGGATGCGGCGGCGACGATCATGACCACCGACACTTTCCCCAAGGCATCGGTGCGCACCGCCGTCGTCGGCGGCCAGACGGTGACGCTCACCGGCATCATCAAGGGCTCGGGCATGATCGCGCCCGACATGGCGACGATGCTCGGCTTCATCTTCACCGACGCGAAAGTGGCCCCGGCGCTCCTGCAGGAAATGCTGTCGGCGGCCAACGAGCAGACCTACAGCTGCATCACCGTCGACGGCGACACCAGCACCTCCGACACCGTGCTCGCCTTCGCCACGGGTGCGGCGGGCAACACCCCGCTCGACGGCTGGACCAGCGCCGGCGCCGACGCCTTCCAGGCCGCCCTCACCGACCTCTGCCGCGACCTCGCCCAGCAGGTGGTCCGCGACGGCGAAGGCGCGCAGAAGTTCATCACCATCGCCGTCGAGGGCGCCGAGGACGACCGCGCCGCGCGCGTCATCGCGCTCGCCATCGCCAACTCCCCGCTGGTGAAAACCGCGATCGCCGGCGAGGACGCCAACTGGGGCCGCGTCGTCATGGCGGTCGGCAAGGCCGGCGAAGCCGCCGACCGCGACCGTCTCGCCATCCGCTTCGGCACGACGCTGGTGGCGAAGGACGGGCTGGCGGTGGAGGACTATGACGAGACCCCCGTCGCCGCGCATTTGAAGGGCCGCGACATCGACATCGGGGTGGATTTGGGGCTGGGCGAGGGTCGCGCGACGGTGTGGAGCTGCGACCTGACGCATGGCTACATCAGCATCAACGCCGACTACCGGAGCTGAGGGTACTGGCGCCGCGAAAGGCCGTCATCGCAATCATCACGATACTACTGGCGCTCCTGATCTGGCTGCTTACCTCCGACTTCATCGCGCAGGATGTCTGCCTTGATGGCGGTGGCGCGTGGGATGGCGGGCGATGCATCGGCAGACGCCCCGGCGGTTAGCGCGCTTCTTTCAATCCGTCATACCGGCGAAAGCCGGTATCCAGCCGTCCTCGCCCCACCCACACCGCTCACCCTCGTCTTAGCGAGATGGTGGGCTGCAGCTGGATTCCGGCTTTCGCCGGAATGACGGTTGGGGGCGGGGATACCGTCGCCCCCAACGACCGTTAACCCCCCGATGAAGCTGCGCTCGATCCTCGCCTTCATGGCCGCCTTCGCGGGCGGCACCTTTGCCGGCTATTTCGTCGCCTATGGAACGGGCGCGCCGGTGCCGACCTTCGTCACCGCGCTGCGCTTCGACATCCTCGCCCGCATCGACGAGGCGAAGCTGCGCGCGGCGCTGCGTGGGCCGCGGCTGGTGGCGCAGACGGTGCGGCGCGGCGGCAACGTCGCCGCCAGCGCGACGCTTGCCGAGGCGATCCGCTTCTCGCGGGTGCAGGCGCTGAAGGGCCACAGCCAGCCCTTGAGCGACGAGCTGAAAGAGCTGTACCGCCCCTATTTCCCCGACGAGGTGATCGACGACACGCGCTGGACGCTCGCAGACCGGCGCGTCGGCCTCGGCAGCCTGCTCGCCGGCTGGCATTCGCAGGACGGCGCGGTGACGCTCGACGACGTCATCGTCTTTTCCAATGGCAAGGCCGCCGGGCACCGGGCGCTGGTCGCGCATGAGCTGACGCATGTGCTGCAATATCACCAGCTCGGCCTCCCCGATTTCGCGCGCCTCTATGCGCAGAACTGGCCGCTGATCGAGGAGCAGGCGCGCAGGAACGCCGGCCGCATCCTCGCCGACATCGCGCGGCGGGAGGCGATGAAGGAGGAAGCCTCCGAGGCGGCGCCGCCCGACGCCGCCTGATCGGTGCGTCGCGCCGGGATGGTCACCCACCGGACCAAGGGCCCGGCCATGTACAGTATTAAATTGACGTCCGTTCCGTGCCCGTGACAAGCTCGTGATCGTCCATCTTGAGGGAGACGGGCTATGCGCGTGTGGAAGCTGCGGATCGGGTCGATCATTCTCGGTTTATCGACCGTTCTCCTGTCGGCCACGGCCGCGGCGAACATCGCCGCGCAGCCCGACCCTGAAGAGATCACCGTCATCGGCAAGCGCCTGACCCCGGCGCAAGCGCGCGAACGGGCCATCGCTTTCGTCCAGCATACCGGCATCACCTATGGCCGCGAGTCCGTCGCGCGCTGGATCGACCCGGTGTGCGTGCGCGCCATCGGCCTCGAGCCCGCCAATCTGCAGCGCGTCGAAAAGACGGTGCGCGCCATCGCGGAAAGCGCCGGCGTGCCGGTCGGCAAGCCCGGCTGTACGCCCAACGCCACCATCAACTTCGTCGGCGACGGCGCGGCCTTTACCAAAAGCGTCGCCGCGCGCGATCAGCGCCGCCTCGCCGAGGTGCCCAAGCATCTGAAGCTCGCGCTGCTCAACGGCCCCGCACCCATCCGCTGGTGGTACCGCACCGAGCTGCGCGGCAGCGACGGCATGAAGCTGGTCGGCATGATGCCGCCCAGCCTGTTCGGCGACCGAGGCGATCCCGCGCCGCCGGGGCTGCCGGGCAACAGCAACGAGGCGAGCACGCGGCTGGGCTCCAACACCAGCAACGTCAGCACGCAGGTCGCCCGGCGGCTGATCAGCGCCACCGTCGTCGTCGATGCGGTGAAGGCGGAAGGTGTGCCGCTGGAGTCGGTTGCCGCCTATGCCGCGATGGTGACCTTCGCCGAGCTGCTGCCCCGCGACACGTCGTTCGACGGATCGATCCTCGGCCTGTTCGGCAACCAGCCGTCGCGCACGATAACCCCGCTCGACCAGGCGTTCCTGAAGGAACTCTACAGCCTGAAGATGGACCGCAAGGCCCGCCAGCAGCGCGCCCGCCTCGTCAACCGGCTGCAGAGCGTGCAGACGAGTTTCTAGAGCGCCGCGCCGTTGAAACTGCCCTTGTGGACCCCGGTCATGTCGAGGTCGTCGAGGCAGCGCAGGTTGATCGCGACCATCTTCTGCCCGTCGGGCGTTTCGCCGCGGCCGAAGGCGGAGATGCCGCAGGTGGCGCAGAACAGGTGAGCGATCACCTTCTTGTAGAAGCGATAATCGGTCATCGCCCCTTCGCCCGCCGTCTGCCGGAAATTCTCGCCGCCGGTGAAGGCGAGCAGCGGCGCGGCCTTGGCGCAATAGGAGCAGTTGCATTCGAGGCCGAGCGTGGTGTCGATCGTCGCCTCGAACCGCACCGCGCCGCAATGGCACCCGCCCGCAACCTCACGCTCCATGATCACTCCCGCTTGCTTGGCGCTTGCCGCGCCGTTGTCGCCGATCAATAGGCGGTGGGCACGCGCCGCAGAAGGAGTTTCGATGCTGATCCTGTGGGGCCGCCTCAATTCGCACAACGTCAAGAAGGTGGCCTGGCTCGCCGAGGAATTGGGCCTGCCCTACGAGCGGCGCGACATCGGCGGGAAGTTCGGGTTTACGGACGCCTATCTGGCGATGAACCCGAACCGGCTGATCCCGACCATCGAGGATGGCGACGTCGTCCTGTGGGAATCGAACGCCATCCTGCGCTACCTTGGCAGCCGCTACGGCGGCGACGCGTTCTGGCCTGCCGATCCGGCGACGCGGGCGGTGGGCGACAAGTGGATGGACTGGATGTTCAGCTTCGCCGACGCGCAGCGCGACGCCTTCATCAACCTGGTGCGCCGGCCGGAGGGCGAGCGCGACAGGGCGGCGGTGGCGGCGTCGGCGAAGGTGTCGGGCGCGATGATGGCGCGGCTTGAGGCGGCGCTGGCGAAGACCGGCTGGCTGTCGGGCGAGCGCTTCGGGCTCGGCGACATTCCGATGGGTGTCTATGCCCACACCTTCTTCACCCTGCCCATCGACCGGCCGGCGCTGCCGGCGGTCGAGGACTGGTATCGGCGTCTCACCACGCGGCCGGGCTATGCGGCCAACGTGATGATCCCGCTGACCTGACGACTAGAGTTCGGATTCCAGCCAGCCCTTGATGGCGCTCTTCGGGCGGGCGCCGACCGCGGTGGCGGCGGGCTGGCCGTTCTTGAACAGGATCATCGTCGGGATGCCGCGCACGCCATATTTGGTCGGCGCGTCGGGGTTCTCGTCGATGTTCAGCTTCATGATCGTCACCTTCTCGCCGAGCTCATCCGACAGCTCCTCGAGCGACGGGCCGATCTGGCGGCACGGGCCGCACCATTCCGCCCAGAAGTCGACCAGCACCGGCTTGTCGGCGCTGATGACGTCGCTGTGGAACGAGGCGTCGGTGACCTTCTTGGCGGGCATAGTCGCAATCTCCGTAGTGTTTCGAATGAGGTAAGCGCGGGCCGCGCCTCGGTCAATGAACGCCGGCGCGTAGCTTTGGTGTCCCGTTTAGAAGCGGGGCTTTCGGGGTGGAAGGCATTGTCGGGTTAGTTTGCGGGCGCCGTCCCCTACTCAGCCGTCATACCGGCGAAAGCCGGTATCCAGACCGGCCGCAGAACTGGATACCGGCTTTCGCCGGTATGACGGGCGGGGGTGAGTTAGGCACTCCCCTCCCCCACCGGGGAGGGGTCGGGGGTGGGCTTGGGGGCAAGCGCTGCCTCGGGAGTTCGCGCCTGCCACGACAGCCCACCCCTTACCCCTCCCCCTCGGGGAGGGGAGTTAAATGAGGGCGGCGGCGGGTTCGTTGGCTGCGAGCAATTCCGCTGGCAGCGGGCCCTCCCCTCCCCCACCGGGGAGGGGTTGGGGGTGGGCTCGGGGGCAAGGGCTGGCTTCGGGAGTTCGCGCGCGGCCCGACAGCCCACCCCTTAACCCTCCCCCTCGGGGAGGGGAGTTTAGAGGAGGGCGACGGCGGGTTCGTTGGCTGTGAGCAATTCTGCCGGCAGTTCGATCAGCTTCGCCACCTCGGTGTAGAGCAGCGCCGCCTCCACCCGCCGGCCGGGGAAAATCCGCTTCAGCGCCGCCACGTATGCCGCCATCTGCTTCAGGTGATAGCCCGACACCTCGCCCGCATCGGCCGGCACCTTCAATCCGGTCTTGAAGTCGATCACCTGCACCCGATCCGGCTGGATGAGCAGCCGGTCGACCTTGCCGGCGATGACCGCGGTGCCGACCACCGCCGCCACCGGCGCCTCCGCCAGCGCATCCGGCCCGAACAGCTCGGCGAAAGCCGGCGCCTCGATCACGCCGAGCGCTTGGCGGGCCAGCGCGGCGCGGGTCGGGTCGTCGAGGTCGCGCGCCTGCTTCGCCAGCCACGCCAGCGCCGCCGGCTCGCGCTTGTCGGGCGCCACGTCAGGCAGCCGTTCGAACAGCTTGTGCAGCAGCGATCCCCGCCGCGCCGCGTCGATCATCACCTTCGACGGCGGCGGCGAGGCGACATCGTCGGCGGCGAGCTGCGAGGGGGAGAGCGGCCGCGGCGGCGCCGGCTCAGGCGCGGGTTTCTCGCGCGCCCAGCCGGGCACCTCGGCGAGCGGCGCCAACTCCTTCGCGCTCGCCTCAGCGGGCGGCGCCTGCGTGCCGACGGCGTGCACCAGCACCTCGCCCCATAAGGCGTCCTCGATCGCTTGCGCGCCCAGCCCTTCCAGCGCTGCCTTCACCTTCGCGTGCCAGCTGTTCGGGTGCGGCACCTCCTCGCGCGCGCCGAGCGCCCCGCCGACGAACAGCATGTCCTCCGCCCGGGTCAGCGCGACATAGAGCAGCCGCCAATGCTCTTCCCCGGCGCGGCGCAGATTGTCGTCGATCTGGGTTGCGATCGTGCCGACGCGGCCCTCCTTGCCGCCGTAGAAGATCGGCACGTCGGGGATGTTGTCGAGCGTCAGCAGCACATGATCCGAAGCCCGCTCGTTGGGCGCTCGCGCGGCGTCCGCAAGGATCACCACCGGCGCCTGCAGGCCCTTGGCGCCGTGCACCGTCATGATCCGCACCGCGTCGGCGGGGGCATCGGGGTCGCGCTTCAGTTCGATGTCGTCGGTTTCGATCCAGGCGAGGAAGCCCTGCAGGGACGGCGAATGCGCGCCCTCGAAGGCCAGCGCCTGTGCCAGCAGCGCCTCGATCTGGTCGCGCGCCTCCTCCCCGAGCCGCGCCAGCAGCCCCGCGCGGCCGTTAAGCGGGCCGGACAGGATCGTCTCAAAAAATTCATGCGGCGGTTTCAGATCGGCGAGGCCGAGCACCTCGTCGAGCCACGCCTTGGCGACGGCGGCATGCGCGTCGCTCTCCGCCCGGTGCCGCAGTCGCCGCCACAGCGGCATCGACTTGCGGTCGTGCGCCAGCGCGAACAGCTCGTCCTGCGTCCAGCCGATGAACGGCGATACCAGCAGGGTGGCGAGCGTCAGATCATCGTCGGGCTGAAGCGCGAACCGCACCAGCGCGAGGCAGTCCTGCACCGCGATCGGGCCGGTCAGCCGCAGCCGGTCGACGCCCGCCACCGGCACGCGCTGGGCATGGAGATTGGCGACCAGCGCCCCGACGAACTCGCCGCGCGCCCGCACCAGCACGAGGATGTCCTCGGGCCGCACCCGCCGCCCGTTGGCGAGGCGCATGTCGGGATCGTCGAGCCAACCCCGCACCTGCCGCGCGATGCGGTCGGCGAGGCGCAGTACCGATCCGGGCAGCCACGCCGCTTCCTCGACGCCCTCCGCCTCGCTGTCCTCGTCGATATCGGCGCTATAGGGTTCGGGCGGCCACAGCGTCACGCGCGCCGCCGGGTCGCCGGCGCGGCCGACCCGGTGTGGCACCGCCTCGTCGCTCAGCCCCAGCGCCTCGGCGCCGAGATCGTCGATCACCCGGTCGACCACATCGAGCACCGCGCGGCCCGAGCGGAAGCTTTCGGCCAGCGGCACGTCGTGGAACTCGGCGCCGGCGTCCGCCGCCTGCGTCGCGAAATGGCGGCGGAATTCCTCGAACACGCGCGGGTCGGAGCCCTGGAAGCTGAAGATCGATTGCTTGTAGTCGCCGACCGCGAACATCGTCCGCGCCACCCGCTGCTCCTCGCGCGCGCCGACGCCGGCGAAGAACTCGTCGGCGATGGCGCGGGCGATCTCCCACTGCGCGGCGTTGGTGTCCTGCCCCTCGTCGACGAGGATATGGTCGATCGACTGGTCGAGCTTGAAGCGCACCCATTCGGCCATGCGGTCCTGCCCGAGCATGGCGGCGACGCGGGCGATCATGTCGTCGAAGTCGAGCAGGCCGCTGCGCGCCTTCTGCAGCCGGAACCCGGCCTCCAGCACATGGCCGACGCGCAGGTGGACGGCGGCGATCTCGACCACCGCGAACTTCGCCTCCAGCTCGGCGACGGCGGCGATGGCGTCGGTCAGGCGCGCGGCGATGTCGGCGACGGCGGCGAGCTTCGGCGACAGCGAGCGCGGGTCGCCGTCCTTTTTGAAGAAGATTTCGCGAACCGCGCCGAATGTTTCGATGCGCCCGGCGGGCGATGCGGCCAGCCAGCCGGCGATCACGTCGGCGTAGTCGAGGCCGGTCTTGGTGTTCCACGCCACGCAGGCAGCGGCGAAGCTGCGCAGCCCGGCATGGTCGAAGTGGGTTTCGGACAGCGCGGCGCCCAGCACCTCGCCCGCCTCGCCATCGGTCGGCAGGCCGAGCCCACGGCGCAACAGCGCGCGGTGGCCGATGGGATTGCCGATCGCCCGCAGCCCCTCCCGCTGGCGCAGCATCGCGCCGACCACAGCGGCGAACTGCCGCTCGCCGAGCTTGACCGCGAGACCGGCCACGTCCGCCGCGAAGCCATCGTCGGCGAGCGCGTCGGTCAGCACCCGCCCGCGCAACTCGGCGCCGGTGCGGTCGTCGAGCACGGTGAAGCCCGGCGTGACCTCGGCCTCCATCGGGAAGCCGGCGAGCAAGGATTGCGCGAAGCTGTGGAAGGTCTGGACGCGCAGGCCGCCGCGCGCGTCGACCACCAGCGCAAACAACCGCCGCGCCCGCTCCCGCCGCTCCGGCGACGGCGCCTCGCCGAGCGCCCGCAGATCCTCGTCGAGCGCGTTGTCATCCGCGCGCACCCAGCGCGTCAGCCGCGCAAAGATACGCTCCTGCATCTCCGCCGCCGCCGCCTTGGTAAACGTCAGGCACAAAATCCGCTCCGGCGCCGCGCCGCCGAGCAGCAGCCGCAACACCCGCGCGGTCAGCACCTGCGTCTTGCCCGTCCCGGCCGACGCCGACACCCACGCATTGTCCCGCGGATCTGCCGCCCGCATCTGCTCGGGGCGCAGGGGAAGAAGGGGCTTGGCGGTCATACGCCCCACCGCCGCGCCGCACCCACACCGTCATACCGGCGAAAGCCGGTATCCAGACCGGCCGTCGAGCTGGATACCGGCTTTCGCCGGTATGACGGGCAGAGGGTGCGAAGTGAGCAGCGTACCATCACTCGCTCCGCCCCAGCCATTCCGCCACCCGCGCCAGATGGTCGTGATCGCGATACCGCGTCGAATATTCCGGATGGAGCTTGGCGGTGAACGGCGCGTCGCCGAACAGGCGCTCGGCGCACAGTTCGTCGAGCCAGCGCATGCAGTCGGTGATGAACGCCTGCGGTTCGGTCCATTCCTGGCGGCGGAAGACCAGCGGGTCGCTGGCCTTGCCGGCGATATTGCCGCCCGACAGCCGCCAGTAGCGCAGCGCCGCCACGTCGCCCGCCGTCACGTCGGGGATATGGCCGTTCTGCGCCAGCCAGCCGAGCAGGCCCAATTGCAGCGCATAGCCGCCCGTCAACTGCGCGTGGCTCGGCGGCAGGCCGGTCTTGTAGTCGATGATCGCGAGGCTGCCCTCGGCCGCCACGTCGATGCGGTCGGCCATGCCGGTCAGGGTGATGCCGTTGGCCAAGGTCGCGCGACCCTTGCCTTCCGCCTTCAGCGCCCGCCAGCCCTCGGCGCTCCAGCGCGCCATTTCCTCGGCCGCCCATTCGACCGCCCGCATCGCGCGCGGCGCCCACAGCGCCTTCATCAGCGGGTGATGGTCCCATTCGCGCAGGCGCTTTTCAGCGATGATGCGGAGGTAGTCGGGGTCGTGCGGCCGCTCCTTGATCCAGTCCTCCAGCACGCTGTGCAGGAAGGTGCCGCGCTCCGCCGCGGTGGGGTCCTCGTCGAGCGCCTGCAGCTTGGTCAGCCCCAGCATCCTCTCGGCATAGAAGCTGTAGGGATCGGCCTTCAGCTTCTCCGCGCCGGTCACCGACAGCGAGCGCGGGCGCAGATCGGCCGGCGGGCGCGGCGCGGGGCGGCTGGCGTAGCGCGGCGGGCCGTCGGCGGCGTCGAGCGCGCGGGCGATGCCGAGCAGCGCCGATTCGCGCGTCACCTTCTCCCCGCCCAGCGCCTCCAGCCGCAGCCAGAAACGCGAGGCTACCGTCGGCGCCGCGGCATCGCGGCGGGAACGGGTGGCGATCACTGCCGGCGCGCCCATCGCCTGCACGAAGTCGTGCGCGGCGAGGCCGATGCGCCGCTCCAGCCCCGGCAGCCCGAGTTGTGCCCGCGCGGCCGGGGCGAGCCACGGATCGGGCTGCGACAGCGCCGGCCACACGCCCTCGTTCAAGCCGCCAAGGATCATCAGGTCGGCGCGCTGCAACCGCGCTTCGAGGAGGCCGTAGACGGAGAGCCGCGGGTGGCGGCCATAGGGCGGGCGCACCGCCGCTTCCTGGAAGAAGGCGGCGAGCAGGCCCGGCGCGTCGGGCGGATCGAACGGGTCGAGGCGGTGGCCGTGCAGTTCGAGCTGCTGCACCAGCTCCGACAGCGCCCGCCCCGCCGGGCCGCGCCACAGTTCGTCGCCGGCCAGGTTGGCCGCAGCCGAACGCATCGCGTCGATCAGGTCGGGCAGCGACACCTGCGGGTTCGCGAACAGCCGCTCCAGCGGATCAAGGATGGCGGAAACTTCCAGCCACCAGCCGCTGAGCGCGCGCAACCGGTGCTTCTTCTCGTCGCTCCGCGCCTCGGTCGCCGCCTCCTCGATGCGGGCGCCGACCGCGTCGAGCCCCGGCGGCGGCCGGACGCCGCGCAGCGCGATATCGAGGGTACGCGCGCGTTCCAGCCAGTCGAGCCGACCGTCCATCCGCACCAGCGGATGCTTCAACAACGCCAGCAGCGGCGCGGGCGCGAACTGCTGCACCGCCGCTTCGGCGAGCGCGAGCATGAAGGTGCCGGGCGGCGTCTGCCGCAGCGGCACACCGGCCGAATCGTCGAGCGCGACGCCCCAGCGCGCCAGATGCGCGGCGACACGGCGGGCAAGGCCGCGGTCAGGCGTCACCAGCGCCGCGGTCTTGCCCGGCTTCTCCAGCGCCTGCCGCAGCGCGAGCGCGATCACCTGCGCCTCCTCGCCCGGCGTCGCCGCCTCGATCAGCCGCACGCCGGCCAGCGCGTCGTCGCCGAGGTCAAGGTCGCGCCACGCATCGGTGAAGCGCGCCGGCGCCATCGCACGGGTAACAATATGCGTGCGTTCGGGCGGCCCGTCATAGGGGGTCGCGTAAGGCCAGATTTCCACCTCGCCGCGCCCGACATCCATGCGGTGGAGCAGACAGCGGAAGGAGAATTGCGGATGGCCTTCGCTGTCGTGCTGGCGCGGGCCGCCCGGCGCCTCGCCGTCGGCGGTGCGGTAGCGGATTTCCTTCCACTCCTCGTCGTCCATCCCGGTGTCGAGACCGGGGAGAACGACCAGCCCGTCGGGCAGCCGCGCCACCGCGCGCAGCAGCCGCGCAACGCTCGGCGAGGTCGCCACCATGCCCGCCGCGACGATCATCCGCGCCGGCGGCTCGGCGATCAGTTGCGCGGTCCAGCTTTCGATCAGCCGGTTGCGCCGCGCCGCGCCGTCGATCTCGCCTTCCTCGGCGAGGATCTTGGGCCATGCCTCGGCGATGATGCCGATGTAGCGGAGCGTCCGCTCCCAATGGCCGGCAAGGTCGCCGACATCGAGGTCGAGCAGCTTCTTCGTCTCGACGCCTTCGAGCTGGAGCTGCGACAGCGTCCGCCGCAGCTCATCGGCGAGGCGCAGCGCCTCGACCGCGGTCACCCGCTCGCGCGCGTCGTGCAGTTCGAGGTAGCGCTTCACCAGCGGCACCAGCATCAGCCGCTGCTTGCAATCGTCGACCGCCGGTTCGAGCTCGGCGCCGCCCGCCAGGGTGTCGGCGAACGCGCCGATCGCCTCATCCTCGTCGACGTCGCCGATCGGCGTCATGCGCGGCAGCAACAGCCCGCCCTCGTCGGACAGGCGGACGAACGCCTCGGTCAGCGCGCGGACGGCGCGGCGGTTGGGGAGCAGCACGGTGGCGCGCGCCAGCCGCATCGGGTCGCCGCGCGTGCGGTCGAGCAGCCCCAATGCCAGCGCATCGACGAAGGCGACGTGCGGCGGGATGGTGAAGACGGCGGGGCGGATCACGGCTGGACTATCCGCCAAAGCTCATTCCAGGTCGAGCAATGCCTCGGTGCGCTTCACCGCCTGCGGCGTGCCGACGTCGAACCACAGCCCCGGATGGACGATGCCGTAGAGGCGGCCGGCTTCGATCGCCCGGTCCCAGAAGATATTGGTCGAAAAGGCGCCTTCGGGCGGGTCGGCGAACAGCCGGCGCGAGACGAGCTGGATGCCGGTGTAGACGAAGGGCGCGACGCGGCCGTGCTTGCGGCGCGACAGGCGGCCGTTGGGGTCCATGTGGAAGTCGCCCTGCCCCGAATGGCAGGCGGCGCGCGCATAGGGGACGAGCAGCAGCAGCGCGTCCATCGCGCTGTCGTCCCAGCGGCTGGCGATCAGCTTCATCGTATCGACCGCGCCGTCGACCCAGAGATTGTCCGAATTGACCACGAAGAAGCTGTCGCGGTCGATCAGCGGCAGCGCCTTCACCACGCCGCCGCCGGTCTCCAGCAGCTTTTCACGCTCGTCGGAGATCAGCACTTCGAGCTTCTGATCGCCGCGCTTCAGATGCGCCTCGATCGAGTCCGCCAGATAATGGACGTTGACCACCGCGCGACCGATGCCCGCCTCGCGCAGCCGGTCGAGCGTGCGGTCTAGAAGCGTGCGCCCCGCCACCTGCACGAGCGGCTTCGGCCGCGTCGCGGTCAGCGGGCGCATGCGCTTGCCGAGGCCCGCCGCCATCACCATCGCGGTGTCGGGCAGGTCGACGACGGGGTTGGGCCGCAGCGACAGCGGCGCGCGGAAGCGGCTCATTGCGCGTCCTTCCACGCGGGTGCGCGCTGGTCGTCGGCAAGATTGGCGTCGAACCACGCTTTCACCGGGGCGAGCGCCGGGTGGCGGAGGTTGCGTTCGAGATAGCCCCAGACGCGCGGCTGGAACTGGCGGTAGCCGGGCTTGCCGTCGCGCTTCCACAGCCGCGAGAACACGCCGAGGATCTTGGCATTGCGCTGCGCGCCGAGCACTTCGTAGCTGGCCCGGAACCCCTCGCGGTCGGCGATGCCGCGCGCGTCCATGTAGCGGTCGAGCATCGCGCTCTCCAGCCGGGGCGACACGTCGCGGCGCGCATCCTGCAGCAGCGAGACGAGGTCATAGGCCGGGTGGCCGGCGAGCCCGTCCTGAAAGTCGAGAAGGCCGAGGCGCTGCAAGCCGTCGCGGTCGTCGAGCACCATCAGATTGTCGGCATGATAGTCGCGCAGCACCAGCACCGGCTGCGCCGCGGTCTCGGAGATCACGTCGCCCCACACCGCGTCCCACGCCGCGTCATAAGCCGCCGCGTCGCCGGCGGCGCCGACGATCGGCAGATACCATTCGGTCAGGATGTTGACCTCACGCAGCAGCTCGCCGCGCGCATAGGGCGCGACCGGCGGCGGCGCGTGGTCGTGCAGCGCGGCGAGGATGTCGATGGCGGCTTCGTAGATCGCCGTCTCGTCGGTGGGATCGCCGGCAAGCAGCGGCGCGACGCGCTTGTCGCCGAAATCCTCGAGCAGGATCAGGCCCTGATCCAGATCGACCGCCAGCGCGCGCGGGGCGGCGAAGCCCAGCGACACCAGATGCGCGGCGATATCGAGGAACGGCCGGCTGTCCTCCTTGTCGGGCGGCGCGTCCATCAGCACGGCTTGGCCGCGGTCGCCAACGACGCGGAAATAGCGGCGGAACGAGGCGTCGCCGGCAAGCGGGACGATCGCGGCGCCGCCCCAGCCGTTCGCGGCCAGGAAATCGGGCGCCGACGCGGGGGGTACCATCACGAGGGCCATCGCGCTTCCCAACCCGGCGGCACCTCAGCTGTCAAGCGCCGTTGCGCTTCGCCGGCGCCATCGAGGTACAAACGGAGCGCGTCGGCAGGCAGATAGCGCCCCAGCCGCTCGGGCCATTCGATGAGGACGAGCGCGTCGCCGAACGCCTCCTCAAGCCCCAGTTCGACAGCTTCTTCAGGGTCGTCGAGGCGGTAGAGATCGCAATGCCAGACCGGCAGCCGCATCTCGGGCGGATCGTAGGTCTGGACCAAGGTGAAGGTCGGACTCGGCGCCTCGCCCTCAAGCCCGAGCCCCCGCAGCAGCCCGCGCGCGAGCGTGGTCTTCCCCGCCCCGAGGTCGCCGTAAAGCGCGATCACATCGCCGGTTCGCGCCACCGCGGCCAGGCGCGCGCCGAAGGCCTCGAGCGCTTCGGGGGAAGCGAACGTCACCATCCCCAACCCCCATCGTCATACCGGCGAAAGCCGGTATCCAGACCGGCGCGGAAACTGGATACCGGCTTTCGCCGGTATGACGGATGGGGATGTGCGGGCATCGCGACCATCATTCCACCATCGCCCAATGCACGACCGACAAGGCGCGCCGAAGACGTCGAGTGCTCCCCACACCCAGTCGTCATCCCGGCGAAGGCCGGGATCCATGCGAGCCGCCCCCCTCCTCCGCTCACCCTGAGCTTGTCGAAGGGTGATGTAGATTGCACTGACGACAGTGCGAGCCCTCGCCCTTCGACAAGCTCAGGGCGAGCGCGGAGGGGACAGCGCACTGCAGCTGGATTCCGGCCTTCGCCAGAACGATGGGTGCGGGTCGACATGCGGCTATTCCACCACCGCCGAATGCGCGACCGACTGCTTCCTTGGCAGCCGCACCGTCATCGTCGTGCCGCCTCCCACCCGTGATTCCAGCTCCACCTGCCCGCCGTGCAGTTCGACGAACTGGCGGACCAGCGCCAACCCGAGCCCCACGCCCTGCGGCCCGGCGTTGGAGCCTTTCCAGAAGCGGTCGAACACCAGCTCCTGCTCTTCCGGGGGGATGCCGACGCCGTTGTCGATCACCCGGATGGTAACGCCGCGCGCGTTGCCGGTGGCGGCCAGCTCGACATGGCCGCCGGGCGGGGTGAAGCGGATGGCGTTGGCGAGGAGGTTGTAGAGTGCCTGCTTCAGCCGCCGCTCGTCGCCCTCCACCGCGCCGGCCGTCTCGTCAACCGCGACGTGGAGCGCGAGGCCGCGGGTCTGCGCGGCATCCGACGCCATCGCCGCCACCGATTTCGCCAGCCCCTCGACGCCGACATTGCCCATGTCGAGCGCCAATTGCCCCGCCTCGGTGATCGCCAGATCGAGAATGTCGTCGATGAGCAATTGCAGCCGATCCGACGAGGTGACGATCGAGCCGACATATTCGGTCTGTCGCGGGTTCAATTCGCCGGCGTAGCCCGCCGCCAGCATCTCGCCGAAGCCGCTGATCGCGGTGAGCGGCGTGCGAAGCTCGTAGCTGATGTTGGCGACGAAGGCGGACTTCAGCCGGTCGGCGGCTTCCAGCGCCTCGTTGCGGTCGCGCAGCACCGTTTCGATGCGCTGGCTGTCGCTGACGTCGAGATAGGTGAACAGCACATTGCCGTCGGGCAGCGGCACCGCGGCGAATTCGAGGATGCGGCCGTCGCGCAGGTCGATGCGGCCCGACCGCGCCTCGCGTCGGTCCGACGCGGTGGTCAGGTGGATGATATCGCGCACCTGCGCGTCGCGCGCCGGGTCGGACACCATGTGGCTGGTCGCGGTCTGCAGCTCGTCGATATGCGGCTTGCCGACGAGCAGCGCGCGGTCGATCGACCAGAGTTCGGCGAAGCGCTTGTTGGCGAGCTGCAGCCGCCCGTCGGCGCCGAACACTGCCACCGCCTCGTGCAGATTGTCGAGCGTCGCCTGCTGCACGCGGACCAGCGTGTCGCGCGAGGAGGCGAGCTTCAGCTGCTCGCTGCGGTCCTCGAACACCATGAGCAGCCCGCCGTCGGGATGCGGCTGCGCGATGACGCGGATCACGCTCGAATCCGGAAGCGCCCAGGTCTCCTCGACCGGCTCGACCGCATCGGTAAACCAGGCGCGGCGGGCGCGGCGCCATGACGGGAAGTCGCGCTGTTCGGGCAGCCGCCGCGCCTCGCGCATGCGCTCCAGCACCCGGTCGAACTCGGGCCGCTCCTCCAGCCACGCATGCTCGATGCGGAAGAGGTCGCCGAAAGCCTTGTTGTGGAAGGTCAGGCTGTGGTCGGCGGAGAAACGCACGATGCCCGCCGACAGCCGGTCGAAGGTCTGGCGCTGCGCCCGGTCGAGCCGCTCGCGCTCCTCGCGCGACGCCGCCAGATCGCTGATGTCGATCGCGTAGCCGCCGACGCCGCCATCGGACAGCGGCACGTCGACGATGTGCAGCATCTTCCGCGCCTCGGCGATGATCGCCGGCTGCTCGCGCCGCTGCGGCTCGCCGCTGTCGCGCGCGCGCCTCGCGACGGGGTCGAGCGCGCTGTTCACCAGCTCGATGCCTTCCGACACCGCCATGTCGGCGCTCTCCGCCTGCACCGCCTCGACGTAGGCCGCGTTGACATGGCGCAGGCGCAAATCGGGCGAGCGGCGCCAGATCGGATAGGGCGCCGCCTCGACGAGCGCGGTCATCGCCGCCAGCTCGGCGGCAAGCTGCTGCGTCTCGCGGCGCAGGGTCTCGACCTCGGCCTGCGTGTCGGTGGCGTCGGAGAACCAGATCACCACCCCTTGGTCGCCCGCCACCTCGAACGGCGCCGGGCGGCCGCGCGCGATCAGCACGCGGGCCGATCCATTGGCGCGCATCAGCCGGGTGAAGCCCGTGCCCGACACGGCGAGCGCCGAAATGTCGGTGCGCAGCGCGTCGAAATCCTCTTCCATCATGCCGCCGTCATGGCTCGGCGCGAGATCCTCGAAGCGGGTGACCTTGTGATCGACGTCGAGCCAGCCGCGCAGTACGTCCGAGCAAAAGGCGGCGCCGTCGCTGCCGACCACCAGATAGGCCCAGGGCGTCGTCGACAGCAGCCCGCGCAACCGCAGCCCCCAGGCATGCGCGATGCGCGCCTGCGCCGAGGCGCGCGCGCCGCGGATGATCGCCCAGACGGCAAAGGCCAGCCAGGCGGCGGCGAGGATGGCGGTGGTCGAAACGCCGACGTCGCGGTCGGACAGATCGAAGGCGAGCGCAGCCGCGGGCGACGCGCTGGCGCCGGCGCCGATGGCGATCAGAAATGCGCGCGCGACGCTCACGGGCGGCACCATAGCCAACAGCAAGGAGGCCGCGCCACCCGCTTTGGGTGACACGGCCTCACTTAGTTCAGCGCAAGGCTGCGCTTAGTAGCGATAATGGTCCGGCTTGAACGGGCCCTGCTGGCTGACGCCGATGTAGCTGGCCTGCTTGTCGGTCAGCGTCGTCAGGTGCACGCCCAGCTTGGCGAGGTGCAGCGCCGCGACCTTCTCGTCGAGGTGCTTCGGCAGGACATACACCTTGTTCTCGTAGCTTGAGGTGTTGGTCCACAGCTCGATCTGCGCGAGCACCTGGTTGGTGAAGCTCGCCGACATCACGAAGCTCGGGTGGCCGGTCGCGCAGGCGAGGTTCACCAGGCGGCCCTTCGCGAGCACGATCAGGCGCTTGCCGTCGGGGAAGATGACCTCGTCGACCTGCGGCTTGACCTCGTCCCACTGATAATTGTTCAGCGCGGCGATCTGAATCTCGCTGTCGAAGTGGCCGATGTTGCAGACGATCGCCCGGTCCTTCATCGCACGCATGTGATCGAGCGTGATGACGTCCATGTTGCCGGTGGCGGTGACGAAGATGTCGGCGATCGGCGCCGCCTCTTCCATCGTCACGACCTGATAGCCTTCCATCGCCGCCTGCAGCGCGCAGATCGGGTCGATCTCGGTGACCAGCACGCGGGCGCCCTGGCTGCGCATCGACGCCGCCGAGCCCTTGCCGACGTCGCCGAAACCGGCGACGACCGCGACCTTGCCCGACATCATGACGTCGGTGGCGCGCTTCAGGCCGTCGACCAGCGACTCCTTGCAGCCGTAGAGGTTGTCGAACTTCGACTTGGTGACGCTGTCGTTGACGTTGATCGCCGGGAACGGCAGCTCGCCGCGCTTGGCGATCTCATACAGGCGGTGAACGCCGGTGGTGGTCTCTTCCGAGACGCCCTTGATGGCCTTCATCGTCTTGGTGAGGAAGCCCGGCGACTGCGCGACGCGCTTCTTCAGCACCTTGAAGAACTCGACCTCTTCCTCGTTCTCCGGCTCCTTGAGCGCGCGGCCGCCCTCGAGCTGTGCGCCGAGCAGGACGTACATCGTCGCGTCGCCGCCGTCGTCGAGGATCATGTTGCAGGTCTCGCCGTTCGGCCACTGGAAGATGGCGTCGGCGTATTCCCAATATTCCGCGAGGCTCTCGCCCTTGTAGGCGAACACCGGGATGCCGGCGGCGGCGATGGCGGCCGCGGCCTGGTCCTGCGTTGAGAAGATGTTGCACGACGCCCAGCGCACCTCGGCGCCGAGCGCGACCAGCGTCTCGATCAGCACGGCGGTCTGGATGGTCATGTGCAGCGACCCGGCGATACGCGCTCCTTTGAGCGGCTGCGACGCGCCGAACTCGGCACGGAGCGCCATCAGGCCCGGCATCTCGGTCTCGGCAATCGAGATCTCCTTACGGCCCCAGGCCGCGAGCGAGATGTCCTTCACATAATAGTCGTTGAACACGGGCTGCGTCGCCACGGTCGGCTCCTGTCAGAAATTCGGATGGCGCGCCCATAGCCGAGGGGCGGCGGCGAGGGCAAGCATAAAGATATCTTTATATGTTAAAGTGAACGACTTTCAGTTGTCTGCATTAACTGCCTCGGCGATGAATTTGAGGGTCTTGTCGGGATAGTTGCTCGCCATTGTCGCTACATATGAGGAGCCCGCGACGGCAGCCAAGGCGTCGGCATCCAACGTGTACATTGATCCGTCAGTCGACAGGATACCCGTAGCCAGCATGTGGTCGAGCACAGCTCGGCCAGTACCCTTGGTCATACGCTCATGCTCGATCTTGCCGGCATACCGCTTGAGCGCTCCCTTTGAGTGAGACCTAAAAGCGATCACAAACTTGCGGAATCGGCGGAGCCCTTCATCGACTTTTGGATCCTGCGCTTTGGTCGGGTTGCTCCGGAAACTCGTCCACGGGTAGGCCTCTGCCCCTGCCCAGTTCACCGCCAGCTTCACATTACCGTTGAGCGTCGGCACGCTAGCGACCAGTGAGACCTCCGCGCTATCAGCTTGCAAAATGATCGCACCCTCTGAGATTCCGGGTGCATTTTCGGCGATGATACGCTCGGCATCGACCTCAAGGTTTCCGCACTGAATTGAGACCGGCGCTACAAGCATGGCCTCCCTCGCCCCGCCGATTTCTACTCGGGCTAATGGGGCTACGACCTCAACGTCTTCGACATGCGTACCAAGGCGCAGCACACCTGTTTGCTCAGTCCGAAATTGTAGGATTCGCATAGCTTCTTCGCCTGCGCGCTGGAGGTTGATCTCAACCTCTGCCTTGAGCTGTTCCGAATCTTCGGCAGCCTCGACGCCATCAATGCTGAGGCTCGCGCTGTCGCCGAGCGACAGCCGTGCACGAAGCGACGCGTAGACGAAGCCGACATGCTCCGGTGGGATGAAGGGCTTCTCCACCGCACCCAGATAAAATTCCGCAAGAAACGGATTAGCAGCCGCGCCCTTGGCCAATTCAGCCTGTGCCGCAGCGCCTCCCGTGTTGGGATTTTGCAAGGCGTGAGCCGTTACCACAGCCTCAAAGACAGCGGACGCCGCATTCCTGCCACCATCTAGGAAGGGATGATCCGGAACCCACGTCTCCAACGCGTTCGAATAGGTTTGAACATCCTTGGCGCTCATTGCGGGGATTACTGGAGGTACGCGCCCATAAACGCGGGCGACCAGCCGTTCCATTTGCTCACCCGGCTGGTACAGGCTCTGGCGCAAATTGGTGTCTTCAAACACCATCGAGTGCAGCTTGGCCTGCTCGCGCTCAAGAATGGCCTCAATGATTGTTTTCAACGTTACTGGCTGCTCGCCACGCGAAACTTGCGACAGGAGAGCATTGGGATTGCCGACGACGGCCACACGGTTTGCAACCGCCTCAAGCACCGGCGCATACCCTGCGAACCGGTCCCCATCATTGGTTGTGTCCTTACGTAGACCGTCGAGCAAAGCTTCGATTGCCCGACGACCTGCGTCCGCGAAAGCATAGTCGGGCTTCGCAGCAGCCAAGCGGGCGAAGGCGAAATCAACGGCCGCTTCGGGAGGGTAATAGCCGATCTCCAACACGGCGACGGGGACGCTGCTCGCAACGTTCAGCCAAGCATCTTGGACAGCGCCTGTGCGGCCGAAGAGCACGGTGGGCGTCGAGCGCCCCGCGCATAATTGCGCGACGTCTTTCAGGAAGGCCTCGAAGCCTTCTTTTGTAACCTTCAGACGCGCCTCGTCCAAACCGTCAATCAGGAGCGCCGCGGCGTCCGCCCGCCATGCGTCGAGTACGCCAGATTTGAGGAGCCCCCCCGATAGCGTGTAGCCCCCTACAGGATCGGCCTTAGCCAGATCAACGTAGACTGCGCCTGTCTGAGACGCGATCTGCCTCGCAAGCGTCGACTTCCCGACAGCCCCGGCGGCCGAAACCAGTATTAGGGGACTATTCCAAGGGTCCACATCTTCGCCGAAGGCTTCACTTTGAGTGAGAGGCGCCTCGACAAATGTGTCCAATGGCGGGACTTCGGTTTCCCAACCGGCTAGCGGTGTGGCGCTGATTGGCTTCTGCGTCGGGAGCCGAGCGCGCCAGAATTCCTCCGTGGTGTAGTTCAGCGCCAAGATCGCCTCGCGGGTAAGAAGGGCCAGCCCGCACGGTTGAACATTAACCCGGTGCGGTCAATTGCCCCGCAGCACGATTCACACCGGGTTAAATGCGGCCTAAAGAACCCTCAGCTAATAATCACCGCCGCCACCCGCCACGCGCCGTTCTCGCGGCTCAGCGTCACCGTCTCGATCGCGTCCGGCTTGCCGGCGAAGCTGGTCCGGAACTTGACCACGTCATAGCCGTCGGGCGGGGCCGGGAAATTGTCCTGGCTGAGGAAGGTGCGCGAGGTGGCGGCGCCGAGCGGCTTGCGGACTTTTTCCGAGACCGAGGTCCAGAGCTGCAGGCTGTTCTGCTCGCGGAACTGCTTGCCGGTGTACTGGTAGCTTTCATCCCAGCGGCTCTCGTCGAGCAGCGTGAGGAACTGCCGCGCGGTGGTGGCGGCTTCCGAGGTGGCGGCGGCGGTTGCGCCCGCGTCGCCCGCCGCGCTTTGCGGGGCGAGGTCCGCGGCGAACATCAGGGCCGTCAGGCCGACAACAAGCATCATGAGAAACCCTCCGATGATCAGGGGCCGGCGGGTGGGCCGCCGCACGCCGCCAACCGGCAGCGCGCCCTCCTGATCGGTCGGCGGGGCGGCGAAATCTTCCCCGATTTCGTTGGGTACAGATAATTGGGGGATCGCGCCCGCCGCCCCGTTGCCCTCGGTCTGCAGCAGCAGGCGGGCGGCCTCGCGGCTGCTCGACACCGCCATCTTGCGCCGCGCCTCGCGCAGCCGCTCGTTGATGGTGTGGACGGAAAGGCCGAGGCTGCGCGCGCTCGATTTGGCGTCGTGGCCGTGCGCGATCAGGCGAAGGGTCTGCTTCTCCTTATCGGTCAGCGCCCGATAGCCGTCGTTCACCTGCACGCTCATACCCCTGCCGACCTACGCCGGTCGCCAGGGGCTCGCCACCCCGAAAAATTCGTATGTCCGCCCTAGAGAAGGACGGCCGCCGCCGCGGGGGCGGCAACGGTGGCAAGCGCGAGCGCGACGGCGCTGGCGGCGACGATCCAGTTGATGCTGCGCGTCATCTTGGCTCTCCCGGGCACTGTCGCCCGAGGCCACTCTGAGCCCCGCCCGTTGAAAGAAGTCTTACCGCCTAAGGTTAATTCAGGCGTTACCCGAAGTGGCGGAGAGCTGCCCGACATCGACGCCGAGCGTCGCGAAGGCCTGCGGCCAGCGCTCCTCGATCGGCGTGTCGAACACCAGGTTCGCCGGCACCTGCGCGGTCAGCCAGCCGTGGCGGGTCAGCTCGGCGTCGAGCTGCCCTTCGCCCCAGCCGCTGTAGCCGAGCGCGAGCAGCCATTTCGACGGCCCCTTGCCAGCGGCGATGTCCTTCAGGATGTCGAGCGTCGCGGTCAGCGCCCAGGCGTTCGCCACCTGCAACGTCCCTTGCCCGCCATAGTCGAGCGAGTGCAGCACGAACCCGCGCCCGGGCTCGACGGGGCCGCCGGCGAATACCGGCAGATCCTCGGGCAGGTCGAGCGGGTCGACGTCGAGCTGCTCCATCACCTCGCGCACCGTCAGCCCGTCGTAGATGTGGTTGACGACGAGGCCCAAGGCGCCGTTCTCGTCATGCATGCACATGGCGATCGCGGCGTGATCGAAGCGATCGTCACCCATGCCGGGCATGGCCAGCAGCAATTGTCCGACGAGGAAGCGCGGTTCGTCCATCGGGAGCGAATATGGCGGCGGCGACGCTGGACGGCTAGAGCGAGCGTGCTTAGATGCGATCAAACGCCACCCTTCCAAGGAGAGCCCCATGACGATCAAAGTCGGTGACAGCCTGCCGTCGGCCACGCTCATCAAGATGACCGAGGAGGGGCCGCGCCCCGTCACCACCGAGGAGCTGTTCGGCGGCCGCACCGTCGCGCTGTTCGCCGTGCCGGGCGCCTTCACGCCGACCTGCTCGGCGAAGCACCTGCCGGGCTTCGTCGACAATTCGGGCGCCATCAAGGGCCGCGGCGTCGACGAGATCGTCGGCATTTCGGTGAACGACCCGTTCGTGATGGGCGCCTGGGGCAAGGCCTCGAACGTCGGCGACACCATCACGCTTCTCTCGGACGGCAATGCCGATTTCGTGAAGGCGCTGGGCCTGTCGATGGACGGGTCGAAGTTCGGCATGGGCACGCGCAGCCAGCGCTTCTCGATGCTGGTGAAGGACGGCAAGGTCGCGCAGCTCAACGTCGAGGAGCCCGGCGCGTTCAAGGTGTCGAGCGCCGAGCATATGATCGAGCAGCTCGGCTGAACATGGGCCTGATCATCCGCCCGGCGGCTGAGGCCGACCGGGCGGCGATCTGGTCGATCATCGCACCGACCCTCCGCGCCGGCGAGACCTACACGCTGCCGCGCGACATGCGCGAGGCGGATGCCCTCGCCTACTGGTTCGCGCCCAGCCATGCGCCGTTCGTCGTGGAAGACGCCGGCGAGGTGGTGGGCACCTACTACCTCCGCGCCAACCAGCAGGGCGGCGGCGCTCATGTCGCCAACTGCGGCTACATGACCTCAGCTGCCGCCACCGGCCGAGGCATCGCCCGCGCCATGTGCGAGCATTCGCAAACCGAGGCCCGCGCGCGCGGCTTCCGCGCCATGCAGTTCAACATCGTGATCAGCACCAACACCCGCGCCGTGGCGCTATGGGAGAGCTGCGGCTTCGCGGTGGTCGGCCGGCTGCCGGGCGCATTCGATCACCCGACGGCGGGGTTCGTGGATGCGCTGGTGATGTTCAAGACGCTTTAGGTGCTGAACGCGGAGGCAATATCCGTCGCAGCAAAATCATTGCCCTTGTAGAGCAAGGGCGCGTCAAGCGACTTTGCGAGCGCATAAGCAAAGCAGTCGCCGAAGTTGAGCTGGGCGCGATGGCCACGCCCCTTGCCGAACCGGTCAAACGCCCCGCGCGCGAGCTGCAACTGCGGCTCGTCTACCGAGCGGAGATCAATGGCGTGGCGTTCCAGAAGGCCATCGAGCGCAAGACGGCCGCCACCGGCCATGTTGCGACCCGCGAGCACCATATGTGCTTCCATCGCATTCGCGACGGACATGACCCTCCCTTCAGCATTCGTCAGCCGTACCAGCATTTCGTAGGCTTCCGGCTCCTCGAAGATGATGGCGAGGACGGCCGAACTATCGATGACGATCACCGAGGCAAGCCATTCTCGTCGTACATCTCGGCGATGATCTCTTCTTGGGAAGGCCCGGGCGGGACGGGACCGAGAGACCTGAGCCAAGCCTGCGTTTCCGCCACCTTCCGGGCAACATCACGCTGACGCGCGAGCCGCTCGCCCACGACGCGCTTCAATGCCTCCTCGGCCGGCAAGCCGGTAACCTCTGCGAGCTCATCGAGCAGCGCCTCGGTCTCGGGGTCTCGGATCACGCGTTCCATTACGGCACCTACGGCTAGATCGGCAGCCAATCTAGCCGCTGAGGCGTCGTTCTTCAAACCGCAGCTATTGCCACCCGCACTGCTGACCCTTGTTCTGCTCCTTGAGCCAGGTCATCAGTGGCTGGAAATAGGCGATCATCGACTTGCCGCTCATTTCGCGCGTGCCGGTGAAGGCCTCCAGCGCGTCCGGCCAGGGCTTGGAGGCGCCCATCGCCAGCATGGCGTTCAGCTTCTGGCCGACTTCCTTGTTGCCGTAGAAGCTGCAGCGGTGCAGCGGCCCGGTCCAGCCGGCCTGCTTGCACGCCGCCTCGTAGAACTGGAACTGCAGCAGGCGGGCGAGGAAGTAGCGGGTGTAGGGCGTGTTGCCCGGCACGTGGAACTTGGCGCCGGGGTCGAAGTCCGCCTCGCTGCGCGCCACCGGCGGGGTGATGCCCTGATATTGCAGGCGCAGGTCGGTCCACGCCTGGTTGTAATTGGCCGGCGTGATCTCGCCGTTGAACACGCCCCAGCGCCAGCGGTCGACGAGCAGGCCGAACGGCAGGAACGCCACCTTGTCCATCGCTTGGCGGAGCAGCAGGCCAGTGTCCTTCGACGCGTCGGGCACCTGATTTTTGTTCAGGAGGCCGATCTGCACGAGATATTCGGGCGTGACCGACAGCGCGACCATGTCGCCGATCGCCTCGTGGAAGCCGTCGTTGGCGCTGTTCAGGTACAAATAGGGCTGCTGGTTGTAGGCCCGCTGGTAATAATTGTGGCCGAGCTCGTGGTGGACGGTGACGAAGTCGTTGCCGTTGACCTTGGTGCACATCTTGATGCGCAGGTCTTCCTTGTTGTCGACGTCCCACGCCGAGGCGTGGCAGACCACTTCGCGGTCGGCGGGCTTGGTGATCATCGACCGGTCCCAGAAAGTCTTGGGCAGCGGCGCGAAGCCCAATGACGAGAAGAAGCCCTCGCCGGTCTGCACGATCTTCAGCGGCGTGTATTTCTTCGCCTCGAGCAGCGCGGTCAGGTCATAGCCAACGTCGCCCGCGCCCTTCGGCGCCACCACGTCATAGATGCTGCCCCATTCCTGCGCCCACATGTTGCCGAGCAGGTCGGCGCGGATCGGGCCGGTCTTCGGCTGGACGACGGCGCCGTACTTGGCGTTGAGCTTGCCGCGCGTGAAGCAGTGCAGCTCGTCATACAGCGGCTTCACCTCGCCCCACAGCTTGTCGGTGAGCGCGGCGAACTCTTCCGGCGACATGTCGTAGTTCGACCGCCACATGGCGCCGAGGTCGCTGAAGCCCAGCTCCTTGGCGCCCTGGTTGGCGATCTCGACCATGCGGACATAGTCCTGGCGCATCGGCTTCCCGACCGCGTGCCAGCTCGTCCACATCTCCTTCAGCTCGGCCGGGTTGCGCGAGGTGCCCATCAGCGCCTCGAGGTCGTTACCCGACATTGGGTTGCCGTTCAGCGTCCCGCGGCCCTTGCCGTAGGTCGACTGCAGGCGGGTGGCGATCGTCGACAGCTCCTGCGCCGCGCCCTCGCCGGCCGGCGCCGGCAGCACGATACCCTGCTTAAGAATGTCGAGCTTGCGTTTCGTGTCGAACGACAGACCGGCAACCTTGTCGAAGCGCGCGGCGCCCTTGGCGTATTTCACCGCCAGCTCGGTGCCCTCGGCGCCAACCTTGGCGGCCAGCCAGTCGGTGTCGTCGGTGATGTAGGTGCTGTTCACCCAGGCGATGCGCGCGCCGTACTCGCCGAACTCCATGCCTTCCTTCTCGGCGGCGGCGACGAAGGCGTCGGCTTCGGCGGCAGTGGCCGGCCCCTGCGCGGCAGGCGCCGCGGCGGACGCGCTGGCGACGGGTTCATCCTTGGCGGTGCAGCCGGCGAGCGCAACGCCAAGGGCCAGTGTGGAAACGATCAGGCGCATGAATGCGACTCCCCTCACATCTTCTTTTGATGGCGGTCAGAAACGCCATCGTCGCGGGGGCGTCAAGCGAGCAGGAAATCGCGGATCGCGGCGCCCAGTTCGGGCCGGGTGACGGCGCTCATATGGTTGCCGGGGATTTCGACATAGGTCCCTTGCAGCAGCGCGGCGGCAAGGTCGGGCGCCGAGCCATTGTCCTGATCGTCGGCGCCGCAGACGACGAGGATCGGCAGGTCGAAGTCGTCGAGGGCTGAGCCTTCCGTCTTCGACTGGACCTGCAGGACATGCTTGACCGCCTCGGGATCGGTGCCGGTCGATTTCATGAACTGCACCGCCAGATATTCGGGCGTGCCGCGCTCGACCGCATCGCGGTTGGCGATGGCGTTGAGGAAGAAGCTGCTGCGCAAGGTCGCGCCGGTGATGCCCATCAGCCCCATGCCGGCGAGGATGGCGCGGCGCGGCCGCATCCCGCGCGCCAGCAGCCGCACCGTCGTCCGCGCACCAAGCGAATAGCCGCCGAGGTCGAAGTCGCTGAGCCCAAGATGCGCGACCAGCGCCTCGATGTCCTGCGCCAGCACGTCGGCCGGGTAGTTGGCGGCGTCATGCGGCGCGGCGCTTTTTCCGTGGGCGCGCAGGTCGGGCAGGATCACCCGGAAGCCGGCGTCGGCCACCACTTGCGCGGTCTTCCAGCGCAGCCAGTTCATCTCGCCATGGCTGAACAGCCCGTGGATCAGGACGACCGGCCGCCCCTCGCCCAGCTCCCGCCAGGCGATGCGTTCGCCGTCAAACGACGCGAAGCTGTGGTCAGCGGCCATGTTCACTCAGGGAGCTTGCCAACGCTCTTCATCCAGCGGTCGACGATGGGTTGATACTCGTCGACCCGGTACTCGGGCAGCCCCGACGTGTCGAGCCAGTTGCGGTGCAGATGCTCGACGCCGAAGTGGTGCTTCGGCCTGAACCGCGACGGATCGTCGAAGGTGCCGACCAGCAGGTCCAGCTTCTCGCTGTCGTCATAGGCAAAGGTCAGCGAGGTGCCGCACACCCCGCAGAACCCCCGCGTCGCGATCGGCGAGGAGCGGTAAGTGCTCGGCTCATCCGCCCAGCTCACCTCGGCCTTCAACGCATTCACCATTGCCACCGACACGTTGCCGATGGCGCGCTGGCACATGCGGCAATGGCAGAGATAGGCATCGTCGCTGTGCACCTGCGCGGTGAAGCGCACCGCGCCACACAGGCAGCCGCCGGCCATCTCGGTCATGGCGTTCTCACCATCGTCTCGAACCGCGTGCCGCGCACATTGCGCTGCAGCCGCGCGTCAGCCGTGATCAGCTCGATCTTCTCGCGCTCGACCAGTGCCAGATAAACGCAGTCGTAGATCGGATGGTCGATTTCGAAAGCGATCTTCGCGGCTCGTGCAATCAGTTCCTGAGCCGGCGCGATGCTCGTAAAGATGCGCGGCAGGCGCACCAGCGCTTCCTGCGTCACGGCCTCGCCGTTGGGCAGGCTACGCAGGCGGGCCCACAGCGCGTTGCCGACTTCGGTTAGCAGCAGGTCCGGCGCCCAGAGCGCGTCATCACTGTCGAGCAGGGAAAGTGCTGCCTCGCTGTCCGCCTCGGCGACGAACCATTTGAACGCGATGCTCGCGTCAATCGCCAGCGGCATCGGGCCAGCGTCCGCCGTGGGTGTCCCGGAAAGCGCGAATGATGTCGGCGCCTTCTGCCCCCGGAATCTTTGCGGGAAGCATAGCGCGCACCTCGTCGGCCAAGGCGCGGCGCTGCACGGCGGCCAGGGGGCGGTTGCGCGTCAGTGCCTCGCGCAACTCCGCCTCCAGCGAGCGACCGTTTCGCTTCGCCGCTTCACGATAATCGTTGAGGATTTCATCCTCGAGATTGCGAATGAGCGCTTGTCCCATGAAAGAATGATAGCAACTTGCTATCATTCTTTCAAGGTCACGCCGCCTTCTTGAGGTGCCGGCTCACAAGCAGTTCGGCGATCTGAACCGCGTTCAGCGCGGCGCCCTTGCGGAGGTTGTCGCTGACGCACCAGAGCACGAGGCCGTTCTCGACGGTCGGATCCTTGCGGACGCGGCTGACGAAGGTGGCGTAGTCGCCGACGCATTCGATCGGCGTGACGTATCCGCCGTTCTCGCGCTTGTCGATCAGCATGACGCCCGGCGCGTCGCGCAGGATGCGCTGCGCCTCGGCGACCGACAGCGGGCGTTCCAGCTCGATGTTGATCGCTTCCGAATGGCCGACGAACACCGGCACGCGCACGCAGGTGGCGGTGACGAGGATCTCGGGGTCGAGGATCTTCATCGTCTCGGCCGCCATCTTCCATTCTTCCTTGGTGTAGCCGTCATAGTCGCTGTCGGACCCGAGGAAGACATCGATGTGCGGAATCACGTTGAACGCGATCTGCTTGGTGAACTTCTTGATGGTCTTCTCGTCGTTCACGAACACCGCGCGGGTCTGCTCGAACAGCTCGTCCATGCCTTCCTTGCCGGCGCCCGACACCGACTGATAGGTCGACACGACGACGCGCTTGATGCCCGCCGCGTCGTGCAACGGCTTCAGCGCGACGACCATCTGCGCGGTCGAGCAGTTCGGGTTCGCGATGATGTTGCGCTGGGTGTAGCCGTCGATCGCCTCCGGATTCACCTCGGGCACGATCAGCGGCACGTCGGCGTCGTAGCGGTAGAGCGACGAGTTATCGATGACGGTGCAGCCGGCGGCGGCGGCCTTCGGCGCATAGTCCTTCGCCGGCCCGGAGCCGGCGGCGAACAGCGCGATGTCCCAGCCCGCGAAGTCGAAATGCTCGATATTCTTGACCTTCAGCTCGCGGCCCGTGTCACCGAAATCGATGATGTCGCCGGTCGAGCGCGCGCTCGCGACCGCGGCGATGTCGGCAATCGGGAATTTGCGTTCGGCCAGAATGTTGAGCACTTCGCGACCGACATTCCCGGTCGCGCCGACCACGACCACGCGGTAGGCCATTTTCGTCGTTCCTTCTTTGGTGGACGGACGCGGATATCCTCCCCGCGCCGCCGGCTGACAAGACAGTTATTCTATTTGGACGGCGTGAACGGCTTGAGGCCCGCCGGGCGAACGGTGCCGACCGACACGAAGAATTTGATGAAGTCCTCGACCGAGAGGCCGTCGACCGCGATGACACTTGCCGGCGGCACGAACAGCAAGGCGCCGCCGACCGGCACCGGCGCGGTGGTCAGCAGCACGAGGTTGCGCGGCTGCCCGCCGACATCGTAGAGCTCGGGCGTCACCAGCAGCGCCAAGGTCTCGGTACTCTCGCCGAAACGCACCGCGACCACGCGCATTGTCTCGAGATTGCCGGCGTTCGATTGCGGCCCGAGCAGGCGCACCAGCTGCGCGATAGGGCGGTAGACCGAGCGCAGCACCGGGACCCGGTCGATGAAGCGGTCGAAGCCCTCTTCCAGCCGCCTCCTGAGGCGAGTTTGCACCAGCAGGCCGAGCAACGCGATGAGGACGAGGACGAAGAACAGCCCGACCCAGAAGGCGAAGGCCGCCCCTTCGTTGCCGACGAAGAAGCGACCGCCGCTGGCCACCGCCTGGCCGAGGAAAGAGTCCGGCCCGACCGCGCTCGCGACGTAGCCGCCGAGCCAGTCGATGACGATGATGGTGACGAGGATCGGCGCGAGGAACAGCAGCCCGGTGACGAACGCCCCGAACGCCCGCGCCGCGAAGCTTCTCACCCCAGCCTCTCGAGCACCGCGTCACCCATCTCGCGCGTCGTGGCGTTACCGCCGAGGTCGCGGGTGCGGACGCCGTCGTCCAATGCCTTCGACACTGCCGCCTCGACCTTGTCGGCGAGGTCGGCGCGGCCGAGGCTGTAGCGCAGGCCCATCGCGAGGCTGAGGATCGAGGCGCAGGGGTTGGCGAGGCCGTGCCCGGCGATATCGGGCGCCGAGCCGTGGATCGGCTCGTAGAGCCCGGGCTTCCCCGCCTCGCCGATCGCCGCCGACGGCAGCATGCCGAGCGAACCGGTCAGCATCGCCGCCGCGTCGGACAGGATATCGCCGAACAGATTGTCGGTGAGGATGATGTCGAACTGCTTGGGCCACTTCACCAGCTGCATCGCGGTGTTGTCGGCGAGCATGTGGGAGAGGTCGACATGGGGATATTCTTCATCCCGCAGCTTCTGCACCTCCTGCTTCCACAGCAGGCCCGATTCCATGACGTTCGACTTTTCCGCCGAGCAGACCTTGCCGGTGCGGCCCTTCGCCAGATCGAAGGCGACGCGCGCCACGCGGCGGATTTCGGTGGTGGTATAGACCTGCGTGTTGACGCCGCGCCGCTCGCCGCCGCCGAGGTCCTCGATGCCGCGCGGCTCGCCGAAATAGACGCCGCCGGTAAGTTCGCGGACGAACAGGATGTTCAGCCCCTCGACATGCTCGCGCTTCAGGGTCGAGGCGTCGGCGAGCGCCGGGAAGCACATCGCGGGGCGCAGGTTCGCGAACACCTGCATCGCCGACCGCAGCTCCAACAGCCCCGCCTCGGGCCGCTTGTCGAACGGCTGGTTCGCCCATTTCGGCCCGCCGACCGCGCCCATCAGCACCGCGTCGACCGCCTGCGCCCGCGCCACCGTCGCTTCCTCGATCGGATCGCCGGTCGCATCGATCGCCGCGCCGCCGAACAGCGCCTCTTCCATCACGACGTCGAGACCATGCCGCGCATTCAGCGCCTCGACGACGCGCCGGCTCTCCGCCGTCACCTCGGGGCCGATCCCGTCGCCGGGGAGGAGAAGCAACACCTTGCTCATCGAATACCTTTGCCAATCCCGTCATCCTGACGAAAGTCAGGATCTTGTCCCGCGTTGAACGCCGCGCTGGTTGCAACGCACCCATCGACCCCCGGCGGCTAATCTCCACGAAATCCTGACTTTCGTCAGGATGACGCCTCGGTCACGCTTCCCGCCGCTCGGTCTCCGTCATGCCGCCCACGGCCGCTCCTGCTTCAGCCGCGCCTCATAGGCGGCGATGTCGTCTTCCATCTGCGTGGTGAGGCCGATCTCGTCGAGGCCGTTCAGCAGGCAATGTTTGCGGAAGGGGTCGATCTCGAAGGCGAACCGGTCTTGGAAGGGCGTCGTCACCACCTGGTTCTCGAGGTCGACGGTGATCTCGTGCTCGGCCGCCACTTCCATCAGCCGGTCGACCTGCTCCTGCGGCAGCGCCACCAGCAGCATGCCGTTCTTGAACGAATTGCCGGCGAAGATGTCGGCGAAGCTCGGCGCGATCACCGTTCGGATGCCGAGGTCGGCGAGCGCCCAGGGGGCATGCTCGCGGCTGGAGCCGCAGCCGAAATTGTCGCCGGCGATCAGGATCGGCGCGCCGTTGTTGCGGGCATTGTCGAAGAGATTGTCGGGGTCCTCGCGCAGCGCGGCGAAGGCACCGGCACCGAGACCGTCGCGAGTCACCGTCTTCAGGAAACGCGCCGGGATGATCAGGTCGGTGTCGACATTCTTCTGCGCAAAGGGAATGGCGATGCCGGTCAGCGTATCGAAAGCCTGCATGTTGGATCAGCTCATCAGCTCGCGGACGTCGGTGAGGCGCCCGGTCACCGCCGCCGCCGCCGCCATCGCGGGGGAGAGGAGGTGGGTGCGCGCGCCCGGCCCCTGCCGGCCGACGAAATTGCGGTTGGAGGTGGAGGCGCAGCGCTCGCCCGCCGGCACCTTGTCGGGGTTCATGGCGAGGCACATCGAGCAGCCCGGCTCGCGCCAGTCGAAGCCGGCCTCGGTGAAGATGCGATCGAGGCCTTCGGCCTCGGCCTGCGCCTTCACCAGCCCGGAGCCCGGCACGACCAGCGCCTGCCGCACATTCGAGGCGACATGGCGGCCCTTCGCCACTTCGGCGGCGGCGCGCAGATCCTCGATGCGGCTGTTGGTGCAGCTGCCGATGAAGATATTCTCGACCGGCACGTCCTGCAGCCGGGTGCCCGGGGTCAGGCCCATGTAGGCGAGCGACTTGGCCGCCGCGTCGCGCTTCGCCGGATCGTCGAAGCTGTCGGGCGCCGGCACGGTGCCGGTGATCTCCACCACATCCTCGGGGCTGGTGCCCCAGGTGACCAGCGGCGCGATCGCCGAGCCGTCGATCTCGACCAGCGTGTCATAGCGCGCGCCGGCGTCGGTCGGCAGCGAGCGCCAGTAAGCAACGGCGGAATCCCACTCGGCGGCCTGCGGCGCGCGCGGGCGGCCCTGCAGATACGCAAAGGTCTTGTCGTCGGGCGCGACGAGGCCCGAGCGCGCGCCGCCCTCGATGGCCATGTTGCAGAGGGTCATGCGCCCCTCCATCGACAGGTCGCGGATCGCCTGGCCGGTGAACTCCATGACATGGCCGGTGCCGCCAGCCGTGCCGAGGCGGCCGATCACCGCCAGCGCCACGTCCTTCGCCGTCACTGAGAAGCCGAGCGAGCCGGTGACGCGCACCTCCATCGTTTTCGACCGGCGCAGCAGCAGGGTCTGCGTCGCGAACACATGCTCGATCTCCGAGGTGCCGATGCCGAACGCCAGCGCGCCGAACGCGCCGTGCGTCGCGGTGTGGCTGTCGCCGCAGACGATGGTCAGGCCCGGCAAGGTGAAGCCCTGCTCCGGCCCGATGACATGGACGATGCCCTGCCGATCGTCGCCCATCGGGATCAGCTCGACGCCGAACTCGGCGCAGTTGCGATCGAGCATGGCGAGCTGCGTCGTCGAATCCGGATCCGGATTGGGCAGGTGCCGCGCCTTGGTCGGCACATTATGATCGGGGACCGCGAGCGTGAGGTCCGGCCGGCGCAGGCGACGGCCGGCGACGCGAAGCCCCTCGAACGCCTGCGGCGTCGTCACTTCATGGATCAGGTGACGGTCGATCCAGATCAGGCTGGTGCCATCGTCACGCTGCGAGACAATATGGTCATCCCAGATTTTTTCGTACAGGGTGCGGGGCGTTTGCGACATAATATTTCGCCTTTGCCCGGTTGCGGTCGGCGGGTCAACCGCCGCCTTGCCGCCGCGTCGAAGCGCCGGCTTGCACCGCGGCGTCTCGCATAGCACCTAGGGGGCCTGTTGCGCCGAATCGTGCGCCAACGGCGAGGATTTGATGCAGTTGTGGCTCGGGTCTGTTGCGATGATGGGCGCCGCGCTGCTCGCGGCGGCTGCGGTCGCGCAGACAGCCCCCTCGCCTTCGCCCGCCCCGCAGACTGCCCCCGCGGTCCCGCCGCTGACGCCCGCGCAGGCCGCCGCCGCCGTGCTCGGGCGGTGGGAGACCTGCATTGATCTGACCGCCAACTTCCTCGCCCGCAGCGCCTTGAGCAGCGAGCGGTCGGCGCTGAAGGTGCAGGGGCGGTGCCTGCAGTTCCAGGATCTGGTGCGCGCGCCGCTGGCGGAATCGTTGCGCGAGATGATGTATGGCGCGTCGGAAGAACAGGTGACGGCGCAGACCGATGTCGCGGTGGATTCGCTCCGCCGCCATATCCATGCCCGCTCGATCGCGCAGGTGAAGGCGGTTCGCGAGCGGCAGCGGAACGCGCTGCGCAACGACGCGCCGCGGACGCCGACGCCGAAGGCCCCGCCCTCGGGCCCGCCGATCGGCAACTGAAAGCAAAACGAAAGCGGCCGCCGGATTGCTCCGACGGCCGCTGTTCTCCCAAAGTGCGTGCGGGGCCTATTCGGCCGCGACGCCCTTCGCCGGCTTGGTGTCGCGGCGCTCGGCGATACGCGCCGACTTGCCCGAGCGGCCACGCAGATAATAGAGCTTCGCGCGGCGCACGATGCCGCGGCGGACGAGCTCGATCGAATCGACGTTCGGCGAATAGAGCGGGAAGACGCGCTCGACGCCCTCACCGAAGCTCACCTTGCGAACGGTGAAATTGCTGTTGATGCCCTTGTTGGCGCGCGCGATGCACACGCCCTCGAAGAACTGAACGCGGCTGCGCTCGCCTTCGACGACCTTCACGCCGACGCGCAGCGTGTCGCCGGCGCGGAATTCCGGGATCTTCTTGTTGGCGCCGAGCTTCGCGACCTGTTCGGCCTCGATCTGCTGGATAAGGTTCATGCCTTTTCGTCCTTGTTCTTTCGCCGCGCGCCAGAGGGCGACCTGACCCGAACGCTGTCGTAGCGTTCCCAAAGGTCCGGCCGCCGTAGCCGTGTGTCGGTCTCGGCCTGGGCCAGTCGCCAGGCGTCGATCCGCGCATGATCCCCCGATCGCAGCACTTCGGGGATCGTGCGCCCCTCCCACGCGGGTGGTCGGGTGTAGTGCGGATATTCGAGCAGGCCGCTTTCGAAGCTTTCCTGCTCTCCGCTCGAAGGCGCGCCCATTACACCGGGCAGCAGGCGCACGCAAGCATCGAGCAGCACCAGCGCCGCCGTCTCGCCGCCCGACAGGATATAGTCGCCGATCGACACCGGCTCGACCCCCCGTCCCTCGAACAGCCGCTCGTCGAACCCTTCGAAGCGCCCGCACAGCAAGGTGACCCCCGGCCCCGCCGCCAGCTCGCGCACCCGCGCCTGCGTCAAAGGGGCGCCGCGCGGCGACATCGCCAGCACCGGCGCCGCCGGATTCCGCTCCCGCGCGGCATCCACCGCCCGCGCCAGCACATCGACCCGCAGCACCATGCCGGGGCCACCCCCGGCGGGCGTATCGTCGACCGAGCGGTGCTTGTCGGTGGCAAAGTCGCGAATGTTCACCGCCTCGAGCGACCAGCCGCCCTCCGCCATCGCGCGCCCTGCCAGGCTCTGCCCGAGCGGCCCGGGAAACATCTCCGGGTAGAGCGTCAGGATAGTGGCGGCCCAGATCATGAGGCAGTCCAGTTCTCGACGCGCAGGCCTTTGACGTCGCCAAAATCGCGCGGATTGTTGGTGACGAGCGTCAGGTCCAGCGAGCGGGCATGGGCGGCGATCAGGCGGTCGAAGCTCGCCCGCTTCACGCCGATCTCGCGCGCCAGCGAGCCATAGTCGTCCGCCGCCTTCGCATCGAAATCGTGCAAGGTCAGCGTGCCGATCAGCACGTCGAGGCGGCGCTGATCATCGGGTTCGGCACCTGGATGGCGTGCGCCCACCCGCAATTCAGCGAGCGTGATCGCCGAAATGGCGAGGCCGCTGTTGTAGAACTGGCGGACGCGGGCGCGCAGGACATCGCTGCGCCCGAGCGCGAAATCGATGCAGACATTGGTATCGAGCATGAACATCAGGCGGCGCGCGGCTGTCCGTCCCAGTCACGCTCCGCCTGCTCGATGTCGCCCCGGCCTTCCGCCATGAAACCCGCAGAAAAGGCGCCGAACAGGCTGTCGAGGACGCGGGCGCCATCCTGCTCGCGCCAGAAGCTGAAGCTGCCGTCATCGTGGGGCACGAGGATCACGTCATCGCCTTCGGTCAGGCCTGCCGACTTCGGCAGCCTGACGGCGACTGAATTGCCTGACTTGAAGGTCTTGGTCTTCCACTGACGCGGCATCGCCGTCTCCGTATATACCAGCCGTATATACTATTGGACGTAAGCCGGTTCAATCACCACGCTCGCGCCCACCTCGGGCACGGCCTCGGGCCGGAACGGCACCATGAAGCGCTTGCCGTCGGCTTTCTCGATTTCGAGGATGTCGCCGGCGCCGAAATTCTCGACGGCGACGATGGTGCCGATCGCCTCGCCCTCGGTCGTGGCGGCGGGCAGGCCGATCAGGTCGCTGTGGTAGAATTCGCCCTCGTCGAGCGTGGGCAGGTCGCCGCGGTCGACGGTCAGCACCGTGCCGCGAAGCGCCTCGGCGTCATCACGCGAGGAGACCTCGGCAAAGCGGGCGATGGCGTCGGGCTTGCCGGGCTTCACCGACTTCAGGGTCAGCGTCTGCCCGGCGGCCTCGAACGTCTTGTGACGACGGAGCGAGTCCAGCCCTTCGGCGAAGACCTTGAGGCGCACCTCGCCGCCGATGCCGTGTGCTCCGGCAACGGCGGCGAGGGTTACGCGGCTCTTGTCGTCGGCCAAGGGCTGTTAGCCCTTGGTCTCTTCGTCGGTCGCTTCGGCGGCGGGAGCCTCCTCGGCGGGAGCTTCCTCAGCAGCCGGGGCTTCCTCGGCAGCGGCCGGAGCTTCTTCAGCAGCGGCCTCGGCCGGCGCTTCCTCAGCGGCGGCCTCAGCGGGCGCTTCCTCAGCCGCAGGGGCCTCTTCGGCAGCAACCTGGGCGGCGGGCGCCTCAGCCTCGGTGGCCTCGACCTCGGCCGGGGCTTCCTCGACCGCCGGTGCGGCGGCGGCTTCGGCCTCGGCAGCTTCGCGCTCAGCGGCCTTGGTGGCGCGAGCCTCGACGCGCTCCTTGGCCTTCTCGCCAGGGGCCGCCTTGTTCGGGTTGTTCTTCGCGACGCGCTCACGGACGCCGGCGGCGTCGAGGAAGCGGGCGACGCGGTCGGACGGCTGCGCGCCGACGCTCAGCCAATGCTTGGCGCGGTCGGTGTCGAGCTTCACGCGCTCGGGCGAATCCTTCGCGAGCAGCGGGTTGTAGGTGCCGAGCTTCTCGATGAAGCGGCCGTCGCGCGCGTTGCGCGAGTCCGTGACGATGATGCGGTAATAGGGACGCTTCTTCGCGCCACCGCGCGCCAGCCGGATTGCAAGAGCCATGTTCAGTCCTTCCTTGGTATCTTCAATTAGCGTTTGTTGAACTTGTCGAAGCCCGGCGGCAGCATGCCGCCCGGCAGCTGGGGCATCGCGCCGCCGGGACCACCCGCCCCGCCGCCGCCGCCCAGCAGCCCGCCAAGGCCGCCGGGCATCTTGCCCATCATCTTCATCAGGCCACCCATGCCGCCCATCTTGCGGATCTTCTTCATGGCGTTGGCCATTTCCTGATGCATCTTCAGGAGCTTGTTGACCTCCTGAACGGTCGTGCCGGCGCCGTTGGCAATGCGGATCTTGCGCTTGGCCGCGATGATCTCGGGCTTCACCCGCTCCTTCGGCGTCATCGACAGGATGACCGCTTCCAGGCGAGCCAGCGTCTTGTCGTTGACGCCCGCGGCCTCGGCCTGCTTCTGCATCTTGCCCATGCCGGGCAGCATGCCCATCAGCGCGCCCATGCCGCCCATGCGCTTCATCTGCATCAGCTGCGAGCGAAGGTCGTTCATGTCGAACTGACCCTTCGCCATCTTGGCGGCGAGCTTCTCGGCCTCCTCGGCCTCGATGGTCTCGGCGGCCCGCTCGACGAGGCTGACGACGTCGCCCATGCCGAGGATGCGGCCGGCGACGCGCTGCGGATCGAAGGCGTCGAGCGCGTCGAGCTTCTCGCCCGTGCCCGCGAACTTGATCGGCTTGCCGGTGACGGCACGCATCGACAGCGAGGCGCCGCCGCGGGCGTCGCCGTCCAGGCGGGTCAGCACCACGCCGGTCAGCTCGACCTGCCCCGCGAAGGACTGGGCGACGTTGACGGCGTCCTGGCCGGTCAGCGCATCGACGACGAGCAGGATCTCGTGCGGATCGGTGGTCGCCGCCACCGCCTGCATCTCCGCCATCAGCGCCTGATCGACGTGGAGGCGGCCGGCGGTGTCGAGCAGCACGACGTCGAAGCCCTGCAGCTTCGCCGCCTGCATGGCGCGCCGCGCGATATCGACCGGCTGCTGGCCGGCGATGATCGGCAAGGTGGCGACATTCACCTGCTCGCCGAGGATGCGAAGCTGCTCCTGCGCCGCCGGACGGTTCACGTCGAGCGACGCCATCATCACCTTCTTGCGCTCTTTCTCCGAAAGGCGCTTGGCGATCTTGGCGGTGGTGGTGGTCTTACCCGAGCCCTGAAGGCCGACCATCATGATGACGGCGGGCGGGGTGACGCCCAGTTCGAGCGCCTCACCGGTGCCGCCGAGCATCTCGATCAGCGCGTCGTGGACGATCTTGACGACCTGCTGCCCCGGCGTGACCGAGCGGGTGACCTCGGCGCCGATCGCGCGCTCGGTGACCTTGTCGACGAAATCCTTGACGACGGGGAGCGCGACGTCGGCCTCGAGCAGCGCGACCCGCACCTCGCGCATCGCCGCACGCACGTCCGCCTCCGTCAGCGCACCGCGGCCGCGGAGCTTGTCGAAGACGCCGGACAGGCGGTCTGAAAGGCTCTCGAACATCAACTTGACCCCAAACGGTTTCGCGCCGGTGGGCGAAACCTCGCTGACCGGCGTGCATCCGTGGACGCGTTCAATACTGGCATTTCCGGCTGGAAAAGCGGGTGCGAGGTAGCGCCGTAGGGGGCGAGAGTCAATGTTTGGGGTGCGTCACTCGTAGTGATGGAAGCGAATCCGCTGCAGCCAGTGGATACGCTTTTCGAACTCTTTGCTCAGATAGGCGGTACGCGCGATGCGGAGCCGCATTTCGCAGCGAGCGATTTCCGCATCGAGTTCGGCGAGCGTCAGCTTTAGCACATCGGCTTCATGTTCAAGCACACCCGTACGCTTGCCCATCAGGCGCTCGCGAACAACTCGGTCGGCACGCCAAGCGCCGGGCCGGCTTCAGCGAGCCGTCGGTCAAGCGTGTGAACCGTCGCGCCGTGCTCCGAGGCAATTGCGAGGTGCAGTGCGTCGCCAGCGCGAAGGCCGAGGTTGTGCTGATCGACGAACTTTGCCGCGGAGCGAAACTGCGCGCCTGTCACGGTCAACACCGTGAAGCTTTCGGCGACGAGTTGGTTGAACGTCGCGAGCGCCGCCGCACGCTGCGGCAGGTCGATCTGGCCGGTGCGCAGCTTGATCGCCAGCGCCGAGGACAGTTCGGTGATCGTCCAGTCGCTGATCCGAATCTGCGCCGCGTCCTGTTCGCCCAGCCACGTCTGGACACGCGGCGTCATCACCTCGTTGGAAAGCGCCGCGGCGATCAGCGACGTATCGAGATAGAGCATCAATAGCGGTCGTCGTCGCGCATCGCGCGGACGAGATCGGCGGCCGGCGCCTGCGGCGGCATCGTCGCGGTCAGCGCTTGAAGCAGACCCGCGTCGATCTGCTTTCGCGGCGGGGCGACAGCGGTCAGTCGCGCGACCGGCTTGCCGCGGCGGGTGATGTCGATCGAATCCCCGGCTTCGACGCGATCAACCAGTTCGCTCAGATGCGCCTTTGCGTCCGCGAGATTGACCGACATGACATGCTCCTGACCAGTTAGATGGTCATATAGCGCATTGCAGGCGGATTTTCTAGAAGCTCGACCCCGGCTCCTTCAGGAACGCCGCCTCCTCCGCCGTCATCTCGCGCCCAAGCGCCTCGTTCCGATGCGGGAACCGCCCAAAGCGGTCGATGATCGCCTTGTGCTTTCGGGCGAAGTCGGCGGCTTCCGGCTGGCCGATCTCGTCCATCAGCTCGACGCAGCGGTCCTGATCGTCGGCGTTCTCGCTGTGCATGAAGGGCATGTAGAGGAACTGGCGTTCCGCGTCCGACAGTAGGGTGTCGTCGCCGCGCTTCAGTGCCAACCGGGCGAGGTTGAGCGCCACCGCGTCGTTCTGGAAGGCCCGCGGGTCGTCGCGGTGGAGGTTGCGGGAGAATTGGTCGAGGACGATCACCGCGGCGAGCAAGCCTTGCGGGTTGGCGGTCCAGTCGTCGGGGACGTGCGCCGACAGCCGCGCGTGCAGGTCGCCGAAACGATCGCGGATCGTCGCGTCGAGCTGCGCGTCCTTCGCGAATTGCTGCTCGGGCTTCAGCTCGTCGAACCAGAAGGCGAGGACGTCTGCCGCTTGATCATCGAGCACTCGATATTCTCCATTTGTCATCCCCGCGTAGGCGGGGACCCACCATCGCACAACAGGGCTGTTCCCTTGTGGGTCCCCGCCTTCGCGGGGATGACGATGAAGTGAACCGCGCATGTCCGGCCAACGTCCGCCGCGGGGGCAAGGCTTAGCGCATCCTCCCCGGCACGGGGAGGGGGACCCTGCGCAGCAGGGTGGAGGGGGCAGCGGCGGTGGGTACCCCTCCACCGCCTTCGGCGGTCCCCCTCCCCTTGCAGAGGAGGATGGGCGGTCAGATGGACTTCGCGCCCGCCCGCGCCTACATCGCGCGCCTATGGCTACGCCGTTCGTGAAGATGCATGGGCTCGGCAACGACTTCGTCGTGTTCGACGCGCGCGCCCACGCCCTGCCGGCGATGGGCGATGGCCTCGCCGCGCGGCTCGCCGACCGGCACACCGGCATCGGCTGCGACCAGCTCATCGTCATCGAGGCGGCGCAAAACGACGGCGACGCGCGCATGCGCATCTACAATGCCGACGGCGGCGAGGTGGAGGCCTGCGGCAACGCTTCGCGCTGCGTCGCACAGCTGCTCGGCCCGTCGAAGGTCGAGACCGCCGGCGGCGTCATCGAGATGAACCCGGCGGGCGACGGCGCCACCGTCATCCTGCCCGCCCCGCGCTTCGACTGGGACGCCATCCCGCTCGCCTATGCGATGGACACGCGCGACATGCCGGTCGGCTGGGACGGGCTGGAAGCCCCGAGCGCCGTCAACGTCGGCAATCCGCATGTCGTGTTCTTCGTCGACGATCTGGAGGCCGTGCCGCTGAAGACGATCGGCCCGCAGATCGAGACCGACCCGCTGTTCCCCGACCGGGTCAACGTGAATGTAGCGCAGATTATCGGCCCCGACCGCATCCGCCTTCAGGTGTGGGAGCGCGGCGTCGGCCTGACCCGCGCCTGCGGCACCGGCGCCTGCGCCACCGCGATTGCCGCGATGCGCCGCGGGCATGTGGGCCGCACCGCGACCGTCGAAATGGCGGGCGGCACGCTCACCATCGCGTGGCGCGAGGACGGCGCCATCGCGATGACCGGCCCGGCCACCACCGCCTTCCGCGGCGAAGTCGACCTGAACGCCTTCGCCTGATGCAATTGTCCCCGGAGATCGTCACCTTCGGCTGCCGCCTGAACGCCTATGAGTCCGAGGTGATGCGCGCGCATGCGATGGCGAGCGGCGAGGACGGGTTGGTCGTCGTCAACACCTGCGCTGTCACCGGCGAGGCGGTGCGGCAGGCGCGGCAGCAGATCCGCCGGCTGAAGCGCGAGCGGCCCGCGTCGCGCATCATCGTCACCGGCTGCGCCGCGCAGACCGAACCGCAGACCTTCGCCGCGATGCCCGAGGTGGCGCGCGTGCTGGGCAATGCGGAGAAGCTGCAGGCGGAAAGCTTCCGCTTCGACGACGGCGCCGATGCGCCGGCCGTGCGCGTCAACGACATCATGTCGGTCACCGAGACCGCCGGCCATCTGATCGATGGTTACGCCGAAAGGGCGCGCGCCTTCGTCGAGGTGCAGAACGGCTGCGACCATCGCTGCACCTTCTGCATCATCCCCTATGGCCGCGGGAATTCGCGGTCGGTGCCCGCCGATCTGGTGGTCGAGCGCATTAGGCGGCTGGTCGGCGACGAGGGCTATAATGAGGTGGTGCTGACCGGCGTCGACGTCACCTCCTATGGCGCCGACCTGCCCGGCACGCCGACGCTCGGCACGCTCGTCCAGCGCATCCTCGCCGAGGTCCCCGCGCTGCCGCGGCTGCGCCTGTCGTCGATCGACAGCGTCGAGATCGATGCGCCGTTGTTCGACGCGATCACCGGCGACGCGCGGCTGATGCCGCATCTGCACCTGAGCCTGCAGGCCGGCGACGACATGATCCTGAAGCGGATGAAGCGGCGCCACAGCCGTGACGACGCGCTGCGCTTCTGCGCCGAGGTTCGCGCCCGCCGGCCCGAGGTCACCTTCGGCGCCGACCTCATCGCCGGCTTCCCGACCGAGACCGACGCGATGTTCGAGAACACGCTGGCGATGATCGACGCGTGCGACATCGTCTACGGCCATATCTTCCCCTATTCGGCGCGCACCGGCACGCCCGCCGCGAAGATGCCGCAGGTGCCGGTGCCGCTGCGCAAGGAGCGCGCCTCGCGGCTGCGCCGGGCGGCGGCGGCGCGGCTGGACCTCTATTTGCGCGGGCAGGTCGGTCGCACGCAGGAGGTTCTGGTCGACAGCATCGACGGACGCGGCCATAGCGCCGCCTTCGCGCCGGTGCGGGTGGCCGGCGCGGTGCGCGGGCAGATCGTGCGCGCCACCGTCACCCACCTGAACGACGGCATGCTGGAGGCCGCTTGATGTCGGAAGAACCGCAGGGCTGGTTTGCCAAGCTGCGCGCCGGGCTGTCGCGATCGTCGGAAAAGCTCGGCGACAATCTGTCGTCGGTGTTCACCAAGTCGAAGCTCGACGACGCCATGCTCGAGGAGATCGAGGAGGCGCTGATCGCCGCCGATCTCGGCCCGGCGATGGCCGCGCGGGTATCGGCGAAGCTGGCGGCGGAAAAGTACGACAAGGCGGTCACCGAGGCGGAGGTCCGCCAGGTCGTGGCCGACGAGATCGAGAAGGTGCTGCGCCCGGTGGCGAAGCCGCTCGAAGTGGTGGCCTTCCCGCGCCCGCAGACCGTGCTGGTCGTCGGCGTCAACGGCTCCGGCAAGACCACGACGATCGCCAAGCTCGCGCATCTGTTCCAGGAGCAGGACTATCGCGTCATGCTGGCGGCGGGCGACACCTTCCGCGCCGCCGCGATCGAGCAGTTGCAGGTGTGGGGCGGCCGCATCGGCGCGCCGGTCATCTCCAGCAAGGTCGGCGCCGATGCCGCCGGCCTCGCCTATGAATCGCTCGAAAAAGCGCGCAGCGGCGGCTTCGACGCGCTGATCATCGACACCGCCGGGCGGCTGCAGAACAAGCAGGGCCTGATGGACGAGCTCGCCAAGGTGAAGCGCGTCCTCTCGAAGCTGATGCTCTCCGCGCCGCACGATGTCGTGCTGGTGCTCGACGCCACCACCGGCCAGAACGCGCTCAACCAGATCGAGGTGTTCCGTGAAGTCGCGGGCGTCACCGGCCTCGTGATGACCAAGCTCGACGGCACCGCGCGCGGCGGCGTGCTCGTCGCGGCGGCCGAGCGCTTCAAGCTGCCGATCCACGCGGTGGGCGTCGGCGAAACCATCGACGACCTGCGGCCGTTCGACCCGAAGGCGTTTGCCGAAGCATTGGCCGGGATCAACCCCGGCGTGGGAGTGAAGTAGATCGTGGCGGAAAAGCGTGAACTGTCGACGGGCCTGAAGCTCGCCATCGACTATGGCCCGCTGCTGGTGTTCTTCGTCACCAACTGGCTGGCGCCGGGTTCGGATGTCGACCAGGCCATCGCCGCCACCGCCGCCTTCATGGTGGCGGTCGCCACCGCGATGCTGATCTCCAAACTGAAGACCGGCCATATCTCGACGATGCTGTGGGTAACGGGCGTGGTCGTCGCCGTGTTCGGCGGCCTCACCATCTACCTGCACGATCAGCGCTTCATTCAGATCAAGCCGTCGATCGTCTACGCGATCCTGTCGGGCACCCTGTTCTTCGGCCTGCTCACCGGCCGGCCACTGCTGCGCACCGTGCTGGAAGCCGGCTTCCCGGCGCTGAAGCCCGAAGGCTGGCACCTCCTCACCCGCAACTTCGCCTGGTTCTTCCTCGCGATGGTCGGCGTCAACGAGGCGGCGCGGCAGTATCTCAGCTTCGACAGTTGGGTGACCTTCAAGGTCTGGGGTGTATCCGCCCTCTCCTTCGCCTTCATGTTCACGCAGTTGCCCCTGCTGATGAAGCACAGCGACGAGCCCCAGGACCCGCCGGTCCCGCCGCAGGGGTAAGCGCCCCTCTCCCTGGAGGGGAGAGGGCGACTCGCGTCAGCGAGCGGGGTGAGGGTGGTCGCCGGTTAGCGCCCGCCATCCGACCACCCTCTCCCCAACCCCTCTCCCCTCCAGGGAGAGGGGCTAAGTCGCCTCGCCCACCCACGTCCGTCATACCGGCGAAAGCCGGTATCCAGACCGGGCGTCGAACTGGATACCGGCTTTCGCCGGTATGACGGATTGGGGCTGGAGGGAGGCGGAGCTACCTGGATGAAGGCGGGGCTAAGCCGCCTCGCCCTTCTGTACCGCCCCGTCCCGCTCGCCCGCCGTCGCTTCCCACCAGTCCCCCAGCGCATCGATCAGCGGCACCAGCTGTCGCCCCGCCGCGGTCAGTGCATAGTCGACATGCCGCGGGTAGTCGCCATGTTCGGTGCGGGTGACGATGCCCGCCGCTTCCAGCTTGCGCAGCTCCAAGGACAGCATGCGGTGCGACACTGTCGGGTTGTCGCGGCGCAGGTCGGAGAAGCGCTTGGTGCCGTCCTGCAGATAGTAAAGCAGCAGGGTCGGCCAGCGGCCGCTCAGCATGCGCATCGCATCCTCGATGGGGCAGCTCGACACCAGATCCTTCACGCGGGGCGGCTCCTGCGGTGGTTACAGAAATGTGCGTTATTAACTTCGGCCGACGGGTCAACTACCTCAACCCTCGCTGCGCAGCTCCACTCCCCAACGATGGAGCAATCACATGGACCCGATCCTTCTCACCGGCTTCCCCGCGGGAAGCTCGCTTGGCCTCGTCGCCGCGCTCGAATGGCGCGGGCGGCCCTATCGCCTTTGCCGCGTCGACATGCTCGGCGAGATGCGCGAGCCCGCCTACGCGCGGCTCAACCCGCGCGTCGAAACGCCGGCGCTGATCACCGATGAAGGCCGCGTGCTGACCGAGACGATGGCGATCGCCGCCTGGCTGGAAGCGCGCGACGACGACCGCCGCATCAGCTTCCCGCCACGCTCGGCGGAGGCCGACCGCATGCACCAGCTGATGGCCTTCGTGAACACCGGCTTCACCGGCGCTTTCAGCCCGCTGTGGGCAGCGATGGAGATGGAAGCGCCCGACCCGGCCTATCAGGCGGCGCTGCGCCGCTTCGGTGAGGGCGCGGTGATCGAGCGGCACGACAAGCTGGAAACGATGATCGGCGACGGCCCATATCTCGTCGGCGACCGCCCCACCCTTGCCGATGGCCTGCTCGCCGGCGTCGCCCGCTGGCGCGAGCTTCACGAGATCGAGGACCGCTGGCCCCGCCTCGCCGCTTGGCGCGCGCGGATCGAGGCGGACCCCGCCATCGTCTTCGCGCAAGCCGTCGAGGATGGCGAGCGACCGGCGGGCTCGGGCGCCTGCCAGGGCTTCGACGCCCTCGCCGACGTCATCGCGCGGTTCGGTGACTGACGATCAGCAGGCGCTGCCAGTTCGCGAGGACGTGGGCCAGCACTTGGCGCCGACCTGCAATCCAACCCAATCCCGTCATACCGGCGAAAGCCGGTATCCAGTCCAACGGTCAATCTGGATACCGGCTTTCGCCGGTATGACGATGAGGGGGCTGGCGGTGGGCCGCTAGTCCTCCGCCACCCCCGGCACATGCACGAAGATGTCGCCGGGCTGGCAGGCGAGCGCGGTGCAGATGGCGTCGAGCGTAGAGAAGCGGATGGCGCGGCCCTTGCCGGTCTTCAGCACCGAGAGGTTGGCGAGCGTGATGCCAACCGTCTCAGCGAGGTCGGTCAAGGTCATCCGCCGCGCGTGCAGCAGTTCGTCAAGCCGGACGGCGATTGCCATGTCAGATCGTCCCGTCGAGATCGTCGCGCATCTTCGTGCCCTCGCTGAAGATGCCGGCGAGCACGAAAGTGAGCAGCACGCCCAGCCAACCGGCGGGCGAGAAACCGGCGTCGAGATTGAGCGGGTTTGCCGCCGTCTCGATCGCCTTGCCGATCGCGCCGACGATCAGGCTGATCACCTGCAGCCCGAGCAGCAGCCACGCCATCGCCAGCAGCCGGTGCGCATTGGCGGCGGTGAAGGGATCGCCGCGACCGACGGTGCGCACGATCTCCAGCAGATGCCGGATCACGATGTCGTTGAGCAGCACGGCGAGGAGGCCGAGCCCCGCAATCGCCTGAAGCCCCGGCAGCATGGTGCGGATCGACGATTCGGCGGTGATGCCGAGCGCGGTCATCGTCCAGTCGGGGGCGACGAAGGTCGCGGTGAGCAGCGCGAGGATCGCCAGTCCCGACAGGCGGTTGGCGACCAGCAGGATGCGCAACGCCACGTAGGCAATCGGCAAGGCGCGTGAATAGGGGTGCATGGACCAGCTCCGAATCATTTATCGAAAAACGATATGTCGATTATCGATAATCAACAAGCATAGATTTATTCGCCGAGAGCCTGGTGGCCCCATTGACTCTAAATCTACATAGGTAGATTTAATTCCTCATGACCCGTTCTCGCGCGCTTTCCGACATCGCCCGTACTGTCCTCGCCGCGCTCGCCTCGGCAGGCAGCGGGTGGGTGCATGGCTATGATCTGTGCCGTCAGGCGGGCGTGAAATCGGGGACACTGTATCCGCTGCTGATCCGGCTGGAGGCGCAGGGGCACCTTGCGGCCGAATGGCAGCCGCCGTCGGAGCCGGGCCGCCCGCCGCGCCATGCCTATCGGCTGACCAAGAGCGGGCGCCAGCTTGCAATGGACAATCCTCCGGCGGCCGCTGCCGCCCCGCTCGCCGGCAAGCTCGCATGAGCTTCGCCAATCTCATTGTGGCCGTCGCCGCCATGCTCCTGCCCACGCATTTGCGCGACTGGGGCACCGCGATGCGCGCGGAGGTCGGCGAGATCGAAGGCGGCGGCACGCGCTACGCCCTCTCCTGCCTCGGCTTCGCGGCCCGCGCCGCCATCGACTTCCACCTCCTCCGCCCGCTCCGGCTGCCGCTGGACGCGCGCGAGGACCCCACCCCCAACGAGGAACCCACCGGCATGCGGCTGACGCGCGATCTGTTTCAACGACCCTGGCGGATGACCGCCGCCTGCGCCATCGCCGCCACCGGCCTCGGCCTCGCCTATCTGAGCGCCGCCGGGGCGCCGGTGCGCTACCTCGCGATCAACCTCGGCGCGCTGCTGATCGGCTTCGTCGCCGTGGCGATCGTGCTGGCGGGTCAGCGCGGCGGGCGGATCAACGCCGGGGCGGTCGGCGTCACGCTCGGCGCGGCCTTGCTGCTCACCAGCCTGCTCGGGCAGCCCGTCGACGGCGCAACGCGCTGGATCGCGGTCGGGCCGCTGTTCATCCAGCCGAGCCTGATCCTCCTCCCGATCATGACCATCGCCTTCGCCCGCGCCCGCGATGTCCTGTCGACCGCCGGCATCCTCGCCGCCGCCGCCGCGCTGGCGCTGCAGCCCGACCGGGCGATGGCGGGCGCGCTTGCCGCCGGCCTCGTCGCGCTGACGCTGATCCGGCCGGAGCGCAACGTGCTGGTGGCACTCGCCGGCGCGGGCATCGGCTTCGCGGTCACGCTTCTGCGCGCCGACACGCTGCCGGCGGTGCCCTATGTCGACCAGATCCTCTACACGTCCTTCGCGGTGTCCCCGCTCGCCGGCCTCGCGGTGTTCGCGGGCGTCGCGCTGATGCTCGTCCCCGCCATCGTCGGCCGCCTCTATGATGTCGATCATCAGGAGGCCTATGCGGTGTTCGGCGCGGTGTGGCTGGCGGTGATCGCGGCGGCGGCGCTCGGCAACTACCCAACCCCGGTGGTCGGCTACGGCGGCAGCGCGATCATCGGCTATGTCGTCAGCCTGCTGGGTTTGCCGAAGCCGGCGTCGGCAAGCGCCAAGGAGCGTGCCGCAATGCCCACGCCCGACACGCCGGAACGCCCCGACACCCGCTGCGCCGGGATCAGCTATTCGGTGTAGGGCTTAGCGAAAAACGATGTCCGCCATCGCCGGCGCAGCGAAGAAAGCGACGATCAGCCAATGCTTCCAAGTCGGCTGCTTCACCTTTCGGAAACCAAACGCGACGGCGATGGCCAATCCACTGAACAGGAAAAAGCCAGCCGCAACCAGCTTGCCGGCATCGTTTGGAACCGTCGAATGCACGACGAAAGCGGCCATTGCCATTTGAAGCGCGCTTACCAGCAGAACGATGACCGCGCACCAGCGCATCGTGCGGGCGAGGCTTTCGCGAGCGATGTCATCGTCCATCTGCATCGCGGACAATTAACCTTGATCTGATCGCACTTCTACCGTCCCGAACGCCGCCCACGCCCGGCGGCCGATGTCGTCATAGGCGATCATGCCATCGATCATCCAGCGCCGCAGCCCGGCATCGACCAGTGCGTCGGGGAGCAGCGGGTCGAGGTTGATAGCGCGGATCACCGCCTGGCCGAGCAACAGGGTTTCGCGGGCGGCTTCGTCGGGGGGCATACGGGCGACGCGGGCGGCGCTCGTGTCCATCGCGTCGACCCAGAAGCGGTAGGTGGTGGCGAGGTTGTCCGCCGACCAGAGCGTGCGCAGCTTTGCTTCTTCATCGGGTAACGGCGCCGCACTGGCGAAGGCGATGGCGGCGGCGTCGAGGCCAAGGTCGACCGCCTCGGCGATCAATTGCGGCAGCGGCGCGGCAAGATTGTCGGGGCGGGCCCAGAAGCCGGCATCGCTCTGTGCAAAGCCGCTCAGGCGCAGCGCCCTCTCCCGCGCCCGCAGTCGCACGCGGTCGGCGCGGCCGAGATGATCGACGAGGATCAGCAGCCAGCCGCCGTCCCAGCCCTTCATTCGCGCCTCGGCCTGCCGCCAGCCGCGCACGCGTGCACCCATCGCCGCGCCGCGCGCGCCAAGGGCGTACTGCCCCCGCTCCACTTGTTCGAGCAGCCCGTCGCGCGCCAGCCGCCCGACCGCAACACGGATCGTCGCCGCATCGACGCCGAACAGGCCCCCCATCCGCGTCAGCGCCGCTAGCGCGGTCGGCCCGGTGCCGCCGCTCGACAGCAGCGACAGGATCAGCGCGCGCGCCGGCGGGATGGCCTGCCAGGCTTGTGACATAAATTGACGATATCCGATATTTCAGGTTACATACACATAATTGAGACTCGGGGAGCCCGCGATGCGGCCGCAGAAATACACCGATGTGCTGTCGCGCGAAGAGTTGGCCGAGCTGAAGCGCAGTTCGGACGCGGTCGGGCTGTGGACGCTCGACGTCAACTGGGGGCTGATCGCCGCCGCCTTCGCGCTCGCCATCCTGTGGCCGAACCCGCTGACGATCCTTGCCGCCGTGCTCATCATCGCCGGGCGGCAGCTGGGCCTCGGCATCATCACCCATGACTGCGCGCATTCGGCACTGTTCCGCACCCGCTGGCTGAATGAATTCGCCGGCCACTGGCTGGCCGCGGTGCCGATGAACAGTTCGCTGCCGCTCTACCGCGACTATCATCTGAAGCATCACCAGCACGCCGGCACGCCGAAGGACCCCGATCGCGGCTTCGTGAAGGACTATCCAGTCAGCCGCGCCTCGCTCCGCCGCAAGTTCGGCCGCGACCTGACCGGGCGCACCGGCATGCGCGACCTGCTGATGCAGCTGAAGCGGTTCAGTTTCTCAAAGCAATGGCCGTGGCTCGCCTTCCACGCCGGGCTGCTGACGCTACTCACCCTCGCCGGCGCGCCCTGGGCCTATGCGATCTGGTGGGCAGCGCAGCTGTTCGTCTATCCGGCGATCGTCCGCCTGCGCCAGATCGGCGAGCATGGCACCGCCAAGAACCGCGAAGATATCGACGCGCGCCTCAACACCGGCACGACGATCGCGCGCTGGTGGGAGCGGCTGCTGGTCGCGCCCAACAACGTCAACTGGCACCTCGAGCATCACCTCGCCGCCAGCATCCCCGCGCACCGGCTCGGCGAGATGCACCGGCTGCTAAAGCAGCGCGGCTTCTACGAGGGATACGACTGCATTTCACACGGCTATGCCGACGTGATCCGCCGGGCGGTGCGGACCTAGCCTAGCAGGTGCCGGTCGCCTGACAATTGTGACCGCCCGACAGTTGGTCGGCGGTTTTCTGGTTGCCCTGCCGATTGGCCGCCGCGATCTTGTCCCACTCCGCGCGGGTGAAGCATTGCTTGGTCTTGCGGACCAGCGAGCCGGTTTCCAGCGTCTTCCGGCAGATGATCTCATTGTCATTGAGCGGCGCGGCCGCCGCTGTCGTGACGGGCTCGGCGGCGATGGCGACGGGGCCCAGCCCCGCGACGCAAAGCGCGACGACGACGGTGATCGATGAGCGCATGACCCTCTCCCTCATATTTAGTAGTTACTGTTTACCGATTCCGCGCCTTCGTCAAATGCCGCGCCTCTGCCGCGGCAGCCCTATTGATCGGTGCCCGCCACCTTGCCGATCGCGCGAGCAATCGCCCCGCCGATCGCGAGGATGTTGAGCCCGCCCGCGCAGCCCGGCCGGCCATGTGAGAAGCGGCCGCCACAGGCGCCGCCGCCCGCCAGCGCTTCCCGTTCCGCCCGCGCGTCAGCGGCCCCGGCGATGACGGGGCCGCTGTCCTCCTTGCGCGGCAGGCGGTGCTGGCTCGAATCGACGCTGCCGCAGACGACGATCTCGTCGGGATCGGTGACCGCCGGGCAATCCGGCTTCACCGCCGTCGTCATCCGCCGATAGGCATCATAGGCGTCCTCCGCCGACGCCGGCGGCTCGGCCGCAGCGGCAGGCGCCGCCAGCAGCATAAGGGTGACGAGGCGGAGTCGGCCCGGCATCATGCCGCCTGCATCCCGCAACGTCCTTGGCAAGGTCAATCAAAAATTATAATTATTCGATAATTTCTGAGCGGAGGCTGATATGCAGGTCGGGCGGATCAAGGCGGGCTGCACGGGGGCGATGGTGGCGCTGCCGCTGCTGATGATCGCCTATTGGACCGGGATGTCCGCGGCGGCGATCAGCACGGCGTGGCTGCCGTGGGTCGACCCGGTGCCCGTCGATACCACCAAGCGCATCCTCGGGGCGCTCGCCTGTGCCATCCCCATCGGCATCGCGGTGGTGGCGCTGCTGCAGCTTCGCCGTCTCGCCGACGCGGTCGGGCGCGGCGACGGCTTCGGGATCGGGGCGGTGCGCGCCACCAGCGGCATCGCCGCCTCGCTCGCCGCACTCGGTGTCGCGCTGGTCGTCACCTGGATGCTGGTGCCACTGGCCCTCACCTTCGACGCCGGACCCGGCAACCGCCATATCGTCATCGGCATCGACGCCGGCACGCTGCTGGCGCTCGCCGGCGCCGCCTTCGCTGCGATCATGGCACGGCTGCTCGCAGCGGCGCGGCAGATGGCCGAGGAACAGGCGTTCACCGTCTGATGCGCATCGCCGTCACCCTCGATGCGATGCTCGCCAAACGCGGCGTCCGCGCCAACGAACTCGCCCGCGCGCTCGACATGACCGAGGCCAACATCTCGCTGCTGCGCACCGGCAAGGCGCGCGCGGTGCGTTTCGCGACGCTGTCGGCGATTTGCGCCTACCTCGACTGCCAGCCGGGCGACCTGCTGGCGAACGTCGAGGGGCCGGACGAAGAAGAGCCGATTGCCGACACCAACCCCCGAGCGTAAACTGGTGCGCGTAGGACGGAGGCACGGTGATGCAATCTTCGCGACGGCTCGGTACCCCTTGGATGCTCGCGCTATGGGCGCCACCCGCGCTGCTGGTGCTCATCCCGCTGATCGCGATGCAGTTGTCGAGCGAGATGGCGTGGTCGCCCGGCGACTTCCTCGCCGCCGCGCTACTCGGCCTCGCGCTCGGCGGCGGCTTCGAACTGGCGACGCGCAGCAGCGGCAGCACCGCCTATCGCGCCGCCGCCGCGCTGGCGCTGCTTGCCGGCCTCGGGCTGGTCTGGGTCAACCTCGCGGTCGGCATCGTCGGCAGCGAGGGCAACCCCGCCAACCTCCTCTTCATGCTGATCCCGCTCCTCGCGCTGATCGGCACCGCCATCGCGCGGCTGCGGCCGCGCGGTATGGCATGGGCGATGGCGGTCACGGGCGTTGCGCAACTGCTGCTCGCCGGCGTCGCCCCGTTCAGCGCGATCTTCGCGCTGCCGTGGTTCGCCTCGGCGTGGCTGTTCCGGAAGGCTGCGCGGGACTGACCGCTACTTCCCGACGTAGCGATAGCCGGTCACCTTGTTCAGCACCGAGAAGTCGACGGTGACGAGCCCGAGCCCCTGGAAGCTCGAATCCATACCGAACGCCTGCAGCAGCTTCACGCCGTTCTTCGCCTCGGGGGCAAAGCGGAAGCCGAAGGAGAGTTGCTTGACCTTGCCGGCGGCGTTGCCGCGGCCCTTGCCGTCGTTCGTCGGGAGCGCAACCACCAACGTCTTTAGATAGGGCGCGCCGGGGCCGGTCTTCTGGACAACACCGGTGCCGGCGAGCGGCGGCAGCGAATCCCCCTCGATGTCGATATCGGCGCTGCCGATCTTGCGGACCAGCCGCGGATCGACGCTGAAGCGATAGGTGACCGTCGTCGCCGTCTCGCCGACCTTCTTCGCCTCGCCCTGCACCAGCTGCTGCATTTCCGAATAGGCGGGCAGGTCGTCATCCTCGTCGGTGGCGACGTGAACGTCCTTGGCGTCCTTTTCGTAGAGGGTCTTCTCGCGTTGCCCCGCCGGCTTCGAGGGGTCATAGCTGGTGACGCGGCGCTCGCGCAGCGGCGGGCGGGCCCGCTTGCCTTCCTGCGCCCGGTCGATGGCGTCGCCGATCACCGTCGAGCCGCCGGTCCACACCTCCATCGTCGAGACATAGGCCCAGTCGGCCGTGTTGTAGGCGCCGCCGTTGGCCAGCGCCTGATCGAGCAGCGCATCGGCATGGGCCGGCGCGGCGATGGCGGCGGCGGGGAGCAGGAGGAGCGAAAGGCGCATCGGCGATTTCCCGGCTAGTGTCGTACCGGCATAATACACGCGGGGAAGCCGATCACAAGCGGGCGGCGCAGGCCTTCCGGGCGACTTCGTCGAGCGTGGGCACGATCAGCTGCTGCAGCCGCACCGGCGCCGGCGCGAGCGGCAGCCAGCGCAGCACCTTCTCGCCACTCTCGGTGCCAACGCGATAGGCGATCTCCACCGCCGGATTGCCGATCTCGCCGCCCTCGCGCCGGATCAGCTTCATGCCGTCGCGCAGGCCAGCGGCATAAGCGTTGCCCTTGGGGTCGGTGCCGCGGATCACGTCGTCGGGGGTGGTCGCGTCGATGTCGAAGCCGCGGTGGAAGGCCGGACGCTCGACGGTCTTCACCTCAAGGCACCCGAGCTTTGGCGGCAGGGTCACCGGCTCGCCGCGATCGATATGGCGGGCGATGTCGGGGCGGACATCGACGCCGGTCGCCTCGCGCGCGGCGGTCGGGAAGAGGAGCGGCGCGCCCATCGAATTGGCGACCTTTGCCATCTGCCGCTGCCGCCGCAGCACCGCGTCGACACCCCCCTTCGCCGCCAGCTTCGCGTCGAGCCACAGTGCGAAGATGTTGCCGCGATCATACGGCATCTGCTGCGCGCTGCCGTCGCTCCAGAAGCGCGCGCCGAGCGTCTTGTTGTCGAGATTGCGCGCCGGCGAGGTGGCGAGGCGCATCAGCACCTCATTCTGCGATTTCGCATACTCCTCAATCGACCAGATACCCGAGCGGACGAGCGCGCGGGCCGCCGTGAAATCGACGAAGCCTTCGTTCAGCCAATAGCCCTCGGCCTCATTCTCCTTGAGCCCGCCGCCGATCTCGCGCGGCAGCCAGCTGTGCATATATTCGTGCGCGAGGAACTGGCTGGCGTCCTCCAGCCGGTAGTTTGTGGTGGACGCGATGGCGAACCCGTCGGTGCGCCCCGTGCCGTTGGTCGAGCGGCCTAGCCCTTCGGGCACCATTGGCGCGACCGGCACGAAGAAGGCGCGGCCCTTGTCGCCCCAATATCCATTCTCGGCATGCATCACCGCCGCGACACGATCGGCAAGTATCGCCGGCTCGAACGTCCATGTCCCGCGCATGGCGAGGCGGAACGGCGCGCCGTCGACCTGCCGCTCGATCAGTTGCAGGTCGGGCGACCCGATCCCGGCGCTTTCGACGATGTCCTCGACGGTGCCGGGGCGGGCCGCCAGATGATCGAGGTCGCTCGCCACCTTCCAGCCCGAAGGCCAGCCGGCCCAGCGGAAGCTGGCCGCCGCCTGGTCGCGGCCCTGTGGCACCGCGAACAGCCCCTCGCCGTGGAAGAAGAACCAGCCCGGCCGCACCACCGGTTGCGCCTTGTGGTAGTTCGGCCCCGGCTCCGCCGCGCCGTTCGACGCGAGGCGGTAGCGCAACAGGAGCGGAGCGTTCGCGCCGTGGCGGATGACGCGCGTCGCGCCGTCGCCGGTCACCGTGCCGCCGGTGGCGGTGACGTCGGACACCGCCTTCCACAAATCGGGCGTGCCCGCCCACTTGTCGGGGAGCGCGATCACCGTCTCACCATCGGCATCGCCGTCGAACCGAAGCTCGACGGCGAGTGCCGTGAGGCTATCGCCGGTCATCACCGGCGACAGGCTGTAGGCTATCCCTTCCGCGGCGGCCGGAGCTGCGGCGATAAGGGCGATGATCGCGAGCCCCCCGGCGCGCACCGCTTAGTTGCCCGGTTTGAAGTCGCGCACGAAGCGATCGAGCAGCTGCACGCCATAGCCGGTCGCGCCCTTCGGCACCGTCGGCACGGCTTCGGACGACATCGCCATGCTCGCGATGTCGAGGTGCGCCCACGGCGTCTTCGGGTCGCCGAAATAGCCGATGAACACTGCGCCGTGGCTGGCGCCCGGCTGGTTGCCCTCGGTCGAGTTGCGGATGTCGGCATAGTCCGACTTCACATCTTCGAGGTGGTTCGGGTGCAGCGGCAGCCGCCACAGCTCCTCGCCGGTCGCCTTGCCCGCCGCGATCAGTTGATCGGCAAGCCAGTCCTGGCGGCTGAACAGGCCGGCATATTCGTTGCCGAGCGCCCCGCCAACAGCACCCGTCAGCGTCGCGAGATCGACGATCGCTGCCGGGTCGTACTTCTTGGCGTAGACCATCGCGTCGGCGAGGACGAGGCGGCCTTCGGCGTCGGTGCTGATGATCTCGATGGTCTTGCCGTTCATCGCGCGCACCACGTCGCCGGGGCGCGAGGCGTTGCCGTCCGGCATGTTCTCGGCGAGCGCGGCAATGGCGACGACGTTGACCGGCGCGCGCGCCTTCGACAGCGCCAGCACCGCGCCGACCACCGAGGCGGCGCCCGCCATGTCGTTCTTCATCCGCCACATGCCGGTGCCCGGCTTGATCGAGATACCGCCCGAATCGAAGGTGATGCCCTTGCCCGGCAGCACGATGGGTTTGGCGGGCGCGCCGGCGCCCTTATACTCGACGATCAGCATACGCGGCGGGCGGGTGCTGCCCTTGCCGACGCTGAGGATCGCGCCCATGCCGAGCTTCTCCATCGCCGGCACGTCGAGCACCTCGATCTTGACGCCGCCGACGCCCGCGAAAGCGGCGCGGGTGCGCTCGACGAAACTCTCCGGGTAAATGATGTTCGCCGGCTCGGCGACGAGGTCGCGGGTGAACGCCACCGCTTCGGCGACCGAGGCCTGCTCGTCGGTATTGCCGGCGCCGACCACAGTCAGCGGCGCGCGCACCACCGGCTTTTCCGGCTTCTTGTAGGCGTCGAACGAATAGCTGCCCAGGCGATAGCCGAGTGCCACGTCGGTCGCGGCGGTCGCCGGCAGGTGGCTGGCGACCAGCGCCACGGCCTTGTCCTTGCCCGCCTCGCGCGCGGCGATGCCGCCGATGTTCTGCAGGTCGACGCGGGTCGGCGCGGCGCCGAGGCCAACGATCAGCAGCCGGTCATAGGTGCCGATGCCGCGCAGCGAGAGCGTCGACTTCGCCTTGTAGTCGAACGCCGCGGCAGTGAGCGCACGCGACACGGCGGCCTGCGTCGCCGCGTCGAGCGCGGTCCCGACCCGGGCGAGATCGCCGGCGTTGGCGAGCGGCAGCACCAAGGTGCCGGCGGCAGGCGCCTGCGCGGCGACGGTCACGGGAAGGACGGCGGCAGCGGCGGGCGCGGCAGCAAGGCCGGCGAGCATCGCCAGGATCAGGGGGCGCATCGGGTCTCCGAAGATGGTTATGGTCGGCCTATGACTAGCGCCCGTGTCCGCGAGGGCAAGCACCTAAGTCCCTCTCCCTTGAGGGGAGAGGGAGGGGCCCATGCGTCAGCATGGGAGGGTGAGGGTGATCTCAGAGCGAGTCCGCTTACGAGAGGTTAGCCGCAAGCCGCGGCATCACCCTCACCTTCCCACTCGCTTCGCGAGCGGGCCCCTCCCTCTCCCCTCAAGGGAGAGGGGGAGATCAGGCCGCTTTGCGCTGCTTCTCACGCGCCGCGGCGAGGTTCTCCGCCGCGAAGTCCCAATTGATCAGCTTCGACAGGAACGTATCGACGAAGTCCGGGCGCTTATGCTGGTAGTCGAGGTAATAGGCGTGCTCCCACACATCGAGCACGATCAGCGGCACCTTGCCGTCGTGGACCAGCGCGGTGTCGGCATCGTGGGTGGAGATCACTTCCAGCTTGTCGGCGCCCAGCACCAGCCACGCCCAGCCGCTGGCGAAATGGCCGACAGCCTCTTCCTTGAACGTCTTCGCAAAGCCGTCGGCGCCGTCGAAGGCATCCTCGATCATCTCGGCGAGGTCGCCCGACGGGCCGGCGCCACCCTCGGGGCGCAGCGACTGCCACAGGAAATTATGGTTCCAGACCTGGCCCGACTGGTTGAACAGCTTCTCGTCGCCGTCCGCCTTTGCCTTCTTCACGATCGTCTCGAGATCGGCGTCGGCCAGCTCGGTGCCGGCGATCAGCTCGTTGGTCTTGTCGACGTAGGCCTTGTGATGCTTGTCGTGATGGAATTCGAGCGTGCGCTTCGACATGTGCGGCTCCAGCGCATCATAGGCGAAGGGCAGCGGCGGCAAGGTGATGGCCATGGGGGTGGGCTCCTGAAATCGGTTCGGTCAACGAACGCGCAGGGAGCCGAAAAGTTGGCGTGACGGCGACGAAACGACGCGTCGTCAGTCGACCGGCGCGGCCAGCTTGTCGGGCATCTTTTCCAGCATGCCGTGGCGGCGCAGGCAGTGGCGCAGCTGGTCATAGCTGAGCTTCAGCATCGTCGCCGTCTCGCGCTGGTTGAAGCGGCAGCGGGCGAGCGCGGCGGCAAGGATGTCGCGTTCATATTCGGCGACCGCGACGCGCAGGTCGGCGACTTTCTCGCAGTCATATTTATTGGCCGAAACCACCTCGACCGACGGACGCGGATCGGCGATCGCCGCGACATGGTCGGGGCGCGACGACACGCTGGTCTTCGGCCGCCACGGGGAATCGAAGGGGTCGAAGGGGATGTGCGCGATCGGGTTGACCGGGTCGCCCCAGCGATAGACGGCGCGCTCCACCGCGTTCTTCAGTTCGCGGATGTTGCCGGGCCACGGATAGGCCTTCAGCGCCTTCTTCGCGTCAGGCGAGAAGCCCGGCCATTCCATCCAGCCGATCTCCATCGCCATGCGGCGCGCGAAATGCTCGGCGAGGATCATGATGTCCTCGGCGCGGACGCGTAGCGGCGGCAAGGTGATGACCTCAAACGACAGCCGGTCGAGCAGATCGGGGCGGAAGCGCCCCTTCTCGACCATCAGCGGCAGATCCTCGTTGGTCGCGCCGACGACGCGCACGTCGACCTGCACCGGCCGGTTGGAGCCGAGGCGCGTCAGCTCGCCATATTCGACGACGCGCAGCAGCCGCTCCTGCGCGGCCGCCGACAAGGTGCCGATCTCGTCCAGAAACAGCGTGCCGCCATCGGCATCCTCGAAGCGGCCGGCGCGGCTCTTCTGCGCGCCGGTGAAGGCGCCGGCCTCATAGCCGAACAGCTCGGCATCGATGAGGTTTTCAGGGAGCGCGGCGCAATTCAAGGTGACCAGCGGCCCGTCCCAGCGCGGCGAGAGGTGATGGAGACGCTCGGCGATCAGCTCCTTGCCGGTGCCGCGCTCGCCGATCACCAGCACGGGACGGGTCAGCGCCGCCGCCTGGCTGGCCCGCTCGACGGCGTCGAGAAAGGCGGTCGATTGGCCGACGAGGGTGGTCGCTTTCTGCATGGCGCCAAGAGTTAGCGCAAATTCCCAATTCTTGGCAACGGAGCTTCATCTCCGGTTCATCGCAACGCCGGCGGATTTTCCACAACCTCTTGATATTGTAGACTTTCAACCATGCCAGAAAAGTTGGCACACCCGTTGCAATACTGTTGGCATGGCAGCGGGATGGTCCCGCCGCCGATCAAAATCGAAGCAGAGATCGGGAGATACGGAAATGTTCGCGCAGTCGAATGAGAGCCTCAAGCGGATCGTCGTGGGTGGCCTCGGTGCGGCATTGTTCGGCCTGACCTGCCTTGTCGCGGCGGCCGGCCCGGCCCAGGTGGACCAGGTCCAGATCGCCGCTACCGCTCAACCGGCCACTACCCTCCAGTCCTGAGGCCGGTACTGGCCCGGGCGGACCCCCTCCCCGCCCGGGCCTCCCTTTTTCAAACGGAGTAAGCAACCATGGGTATCTTCTCGCGAACCCGCGACATCATCGCCGCCAACGTCACCGATCTTCTCGATCGCGCCGAGGACCCGGCGAAGATGATCCGGATGATCATCATGGAGATGGAGGAGACGCTGGTTGAGGTTCGCGCGTCGGCTGCCCGCACCATCGCCGATCAGAAGGAAATGCGCCGCACGATCGCCAAGATCGACATCGCGCAGGCGAGCTGGGCGGAGAAGGCCGAGCTGGCGCTGTCGAAGGGCCGCGAGGACCTCGCCAAGGCGGCGCTGGTCGAGAAGCAGAAGCTCGGCGGCATGGCCCAGCAGATGCAGGGCGAGATCGGTACCCTCGATGAGTCGCTGATGCACCACGAGGCCGACATCCAGAAGCTCGAGGCGAAGCTGCGCGAAGCCCGCGCCCGCCAGAACGCCGTGCTGTCGCGGCTGGAGACCGCCACCAACCGCGCGAAGATGCGCAACATCTACGCCGGCCCGCGCGTCGACGAAGCCTTCGCCAAGTTCGAGATCCTCGAGCGCCGCGTCGACCTCGCCGAGGGCCGCGCCGAGGTGTTCGAGCTGGGCAAGCCCCGCACGCTCGAGGACGAGTTCGCCGAGCTTCGCACCGGTGACGCCGTCGATGCCGAGTTCGAGGAGCTGAAGAACCGCATGGCGCTTCAGCAGCAGCAGAAGGCGGCTGAATAATGGAAGACGTTCTTGTCCCCATCGCCATCTGCGGGATGCTGTTCATCGGGCTTCCCTGGCTGATCTTCCACTACACTACGCAGTGGAAGCGGGCCCGGGGCCTCTCGATGGAAGACGAGCAGCTGCTCGACAACCTCCACGAGGCCGCCCGCCGCCTCGACGACCGCCTGCACTCGATCGAGCGCATCATGACCGCCGAGAACCCCCGCTGGCGCGAAGCCGCCATCCAGGATCACACCGCCGAGATGAAGGAGCTCCCCAATGTCCGCTCGTCGCACTAGCTTCTACCTCGACAAGCGTAACGCCAAGTTCCTGGGCGTCTGTGCCGGCATCGCCGACTACACCGGCGTCGACATCACCATCGTCCGCATCCTGACGGCGCTCGGCGTGTGGTTTTCGGGCGGCAGCCTGCTGGTGGCCTATTTCATCACCGCCTGGATCGCCAATTCGAAGCCCTACGCGCTGTACGATCAGGACGCCGACACCAAGAAGTTCTGGCAGAACGCCCGCGTGGCGCCGCAGCGCACCATCCGCGACGTGAACTCGAGCTTCCGCGACGTCGACCGCCGCCTGCGCGACATCGAGGGCTATGTCACCTCGTCGAACCGCCGCCTGGCGAGCGAGATCGACAATCTGCGCTGACCGCGCCGACGACAATTCAGGGAGGTTTAGATGGACTTTGGTGGACCTGGCTTCGTGCTCGCGATCATCGCGATCTCGACCTTGGGCTGGCTGATCAACAATTGGATCCGCGCCCGCCACGGCTACCCCGTCGAGGGCGAATGGGGCGGCACGCACAGCAAGGGCGACGTGGACGCCACTCGCAAGGTCGAGCTGCTGACGCAGGAGAACGACCGGCTGAAGGGCCAGCTCACGCGGCTGGAAGACCGGCTCGCGGTGCTGGAGCGGATCGCCACCGATCCCGCCACCCGCGTCTCGAAGGAAATCGACGCGCTGCGCTGATCACAGCCGCACCGTCGCAAAGGGAGAGAAGAAAATGAGTGAATTTGGCCCCCTGATCCCGCTCGCCGGAATGGCGGTCGGCCTCGTCGCAGTCCTCGGTTGGGTGTTCACCACCTGGCTCCGCGTGAAGCACGGCTATCCGCTCGAAAACAGCTGGGGCAAGGCGATCCATCCGGTCGCCAGCACCGAGACGACCGAGCGGCTGCGCCTGATCGCCACCGAGAATGCGCAGCTCCGCGCCGAGGTCGCGAGCCTGAAGGACCGCACCGCCGTGCTGGAGCGCATCGCCACCGACCAGTCGGCGCAACTCGATCGCCAGATCGAGAGTCTGCGCGACATCAAGGTCAACTGAGGAGGCCGCGATGCCGGGTTGGGTCTGGTTCTTTGCGATCGTGGTCGGCGTGCCGGTGGTGTTCACCTTCCTCGGCGACATGTTCAAGCGCTGGGTGAAGCTGAAGGAAAAGCAGCTTGAGCTGGCCGCGAACGGCGCCGCCGAACGCGCGGTGCGGCAGACGGCGGTGATCGAGCGGCTGGAGGCGCGGGTCCGCGTGCTGGAGCGCATCGCCACCGACAGCGGCACGAGCGTCGCCGGCCAGATCGAGGCCCTGCGCGACGACCGGGTCAACTGAGATACAGGTTTTAGGGGAGTAGCGAGATGAACCCGTTTGAGATGGTGGTCCTGATCGTCGCGATCGTCGTGCTGGGCCGCGTCATCAGCTCGAAGTACCGCGCCGGCCATGCCCGCGGCGAGCAGAACGATACGGCCATGGCCGCCGAGAACGCCCGGCTGAAGCATGAGATGCAGCAGCTGAAGGACCGGATCGGCACGCTGGAGCGCATCGCCGTCGACAAGCGCAGCCGCCTTGCCGACGAGATCGACGCGCTGGGCCGCGACTGAGACACACCGAGAAGGGAGAGATCCCATGCTTGAGACCACGAACCTCCTCGTCCTGACCGGCAGCTCGATCGTCGCAATCGCCATGCTCGGCATGGTCTGGGCCTGGAGCTGGAAGGGCTGGCTGGAATTCAAGCGCCAGCAGCTGACCACCGGGACCGGCGTGGCCGACGAGGCAATGCCCGTCGCCCAGGTCGGCAACCGCATCGAGCTGGCCGACCTGCGCGAGCGGGTGAAGAAGCTGGAAGCGATCGCCGCGGGGGTGGATTTGTAGCCCTCATCCTCCCCGGTACGGGGAGGGGGACCCTGCGCAGCAGGGTGGAGGGGGTCCGGTGCCGGCTACCCCTCCACCGCCTGCGGCGGTCCCCCTCCCCGTTCCGGGGAGGATCAACCCAGTTGACCCCTCGCCCACCTTCCCGCATTCCCGCCGCATGGCGACGCCGCAAAGCTTCGACGACATCCGCGAGGAATTCGATCTCCTCGACCGCGAGGACCGCTACCGCCTGCTGATCGACCTCGGCCGCGCGCTGGAGCCGATGCCCGACGCGCTGAAGACCGACGCCACCAAGGTGCGCGGCTGTTCCGCCCAGGTCTGGGTCTATCCGGTGGCGCAGGACGACGGCCGGCTGCACTTCCTCGCCGACAGCGACGCGCACATCACCAAGGGCATCGTCGCGTTGATCCTGCGGCTGGTGCAGGACCGGACGCCGGCGGAGATCATCGCGCTCGACATCCGCGCCGAGCTCGAACCCTTCGACCTCGCCGGGCAATTGAGTTCCAACCGCACGCAGGGCATCCCCAACATGATCGAGCTGATCCGCGCCACCGCCGCGCGGCTCGCGGCATGAGCGAGACGCGCAGCCCCGACGAGAAGCTGCGGCGCTTCGTCGACAGCTTCCTGCTCGGCATCCCGCACATCAAGGCGCTGGGCGTCCGCTACCACGGCCACGGCCGCGGCTGGGCGGAGCTGGAGCTGCCCTACGCCGATCATCTCGTCGCCTATCCGGATGCCGATCAATCCGGTGGCGGTATCGTCGCGTCGGGGGCGATCTTCACGCTGATGGATTCGGTCGGCGGCTTCTCGGTGCTGACCGCCGCCAGCCAGATGCAGCCGCTCGCTACGCTCGACCTGCGGCTCGACTATCTCCGCCCCGCGACGCCCGGCGAATCGGTGTTCGGCAAGTCGGAGGTTCACAAGCTCACCCGCAGCGTCGCGTTCGTGCACGGCATGGCGCACAACGGCGACCCGTCGCGGCCGATCGCGCACATGACCGGGACCTTCATGTTCACCGCGGGGGCCAAGCAATGAGCTTCGCCTCGCTCGCCGACGAGCTGCGCGCCGGGCCGTCGTCGGGCTCGCTCGGCTCGCTGCCCTACGCCGCCTATCTCGGGCTGCACTATGCGGTGCACGGCCGCGAGCTGGTCATCACCATGCCCTATGCCGAGCATCTGGTCGGCCAGCCCTATCCGCCGCGCCTGCACGGCGGCACCGTCGCCGGGCTGCTCGAGATCGCCGCCACCGCGACCCTGCTCATCCGCCTGCCGCGCGACGAGCCGCTGCCCAAGGTGAAGCCGGTCAACGTCACCGTCGACTATCTGCGCGCCGGCCAGCCGCAGGACACCTTTGCCGCGGCACACGTCAACCGCCTCGGCCGCCGCATCGCCAATCTGTCGGTGATCGCCTGGCAGGAGGATCGCGAGAAGCCGATCGCCACGGCGCATATGAACATCATGCTGGACCGCGCCGCGACGTGACCCTGGGCGAGCCGCTGCTGCTGGCGGCGGTGGCCGCCACCTTCTTCGCGGCCGGGCTGGTGAAGGGCGTCACCGGCATGGGCCTGCCGACGGTGGCGATGGGCGTGCTCGGCGCGCTGCTCTCGCCGCTCGCCGCCGCCAGCCTGCTGGTGGTGCCGTCGGCCGTCACCAACATTTGGCAATTGCTTGCCGGGCCGAGCTTCGGCGCGCTGATCCGCCGGCTGTGGCCGATGATGCTGGGCGTCACGATCGGCACGCTCGCCGGCCTGTCGCTGCTCACCGGCGGCGACACCCGCACTGCCACCGCCGCGCTCGGCGGCGCGCTGGTCGCCTATGCGCTCTACACTTTGGTCGCCAAGCCGTTCACCGTGCCGGCGCGCGCCGAAACCTGGGCGTCGCCGCTCGTCGGGCTGACCACCGGCGCGGTCACCGGCGGCACCGGCGTGTTCGTCATCCCCGCCGTGCCGTACCTGCAATCGCTCGGCCTCGCGAAGGACGACCTCGTCCAGGCGCTCGGCCTGTCCTTCACCGTCTCCACCTTCGCGCTCGCCGCCGGCCTCGCGTGGCGCGGGGCGTATGAGGTGGGCAATTTCGCGCTGTCGGCGCTGGCGGTGGTACCGGCGCTGATCGGCATGTGGGCGGGGCAGCAGCTGCGCGACCGGGTGAGCCCGGCGACCTTCAAGCGCTGGTTCCTGATCTTCCTGCTGTTGCTCGGCGCCGAGATGCTGTCGCGGGTGATGCGATAGCTCAGCGTTGCCTGAGCCGTACCCCAGCCATCAATTCATCGTCACCCCCGCGCAGGCGGGGGTCCATACTCCGAAGCGTCGGCGGTAATGGATCCCCGCCTGCGCGGGGATGACGATATTGGGGGTGGCTCAGGCTCCGCCCACGGCCGCCCGGCGCTCTGCGGCGCGGTTGAGGACTTCATACGCCGCCTGCACCGCCTGGAATTTCGCTGCGGCCTCGGCATCGCCGGCATTGCGGTCGGGGTGGTGCAGCTTCACCAGCCGGCGGTGCGCGGCCTTGACCGCGGCGTCGTCGGCGTCGCTCTCCAGTTCGAGCACCTTCAGCGCATCGAGCTCGCCGCGGCTGCGCGAGCCGTCGCCTTCGCCCCACGCCCAATGGTCGGCGCGGCGATAGCGTTTCTCGCCCTCGGCCGCCTGTTCGCGCGCGGCGGCTTCCTCGGCGGTGAGGCCGCGGAAGTAATCCCATTGCTTGTTGTATTCGCCGGCGTGCGTTTCGCAGAAATACCAGCGCTCGGGGCTGTTGGGGGCCTTGGGCGCCGGGCGGTCGCCGGCCTCGGTGCAGCCTTCGCGGTCGCACAGGCGCACGTTCGCCGCCGCCGTCGTCGACGAGCCATAGGGCCGCCAGCGGGGGAAGCCCCAGTCGTCGTTTCTCGTCGGTCGGCGCGCCATCACCCCCTACCTAGTGCCGGCACGGCGTCGGCGCCAGCCGGGTGCGACGGTAACGGCTTGAGATCGGGCTCGATCCAGCCCCGGCGTGCCGCGACCGAGAACAGGCGCTCGCGGCTGTAGTGTGCCATCAGCGCGTCGCGGTGGCCAATCGGCGACGTCAGCAGGTCGTTGACCAGCACATGCAGCGCCTGCCCGCGATCGGCATCGGCGAGGAAGCCGGCGACCAGCCGGACATAGGCCTGGGTGATCGTCTCATGATAGCCGGCGGCGTCGCTGTTCACCCCGCCGACCGCCTCATTGTAGCCGGCGATGATCGAAGGCAGCCGTGCGGCCAGGTCGATATCCGCCCGCTCGCGCTGCAGCCACAGGCATGACGCCAGATGCGCCTCATGCGTCCAGTCTTCCCGCGGCAGCGAGCGGTCGAGCAGCCCCTCGCCGACGCGCCGCACCGCGGCATCGTCCGCGAACAGGCGCGGTTTATGGTCAGTCGTCATTTCAATGTCCCTAAATAGCGAAAGGGCGCGCCGGCCGGAGCCGACGCGCCCTTTCAGGCAGTCTGTTCCGAACGCTTAGGCGGCTTTCGGCGCGGCCTGGCGCACGCCCTCGTCCACATGCTCGGCGAATTGCGCGAAATTGTTGATGAACATGCCGACCAGCGCCTGCGCCTTGGCGTCGTAGGCGGCCTTGTCGGCCCAGGTCTCGCGGGGGTCGAGGATCTTCGAATCGACGCCCGGCACCGCGACCGGCACGAGGAAGCCGAAGTTCGGATCGGTGCGGAACTCGGCGTTCTTCAGCGAGCCGTCGAGCGCTGCGTTCAGGAGGGCGCGGGTCACCTTGATCGGCATGCGGTGGCCGACGCCGTAGATGCCGCCGGTCCAGCCGGTGTTGACCAGCCAGCAGTCGACACCGCCCTTGGCGATCCGCTCCTTGAGGAGATTGCCGTAGATCGACGGGTGGCGCGGCATGAACGGCGCGCCGAAGCAGGTCGAGAAGGTGGCGTCCGGCTCGGTCACGCCGATCTCGGTGCCGGCGACGCGCGCCGTGTAGCCCGACAGGAAGTGGTACATCGCCTGGTCGGGCGACAGCTTCGAGATCGGAGGCAGCACGCCGAACGCGTCAGCGGTCAGCATGATGATGTTCTTCGGGACCGGACCCATGTTCTTTTCCGACGTGTTCGGAATGTAGTGGATCGGGTAGGCGCCGCGGGTGTTCTCCGCCTTCGAATTGTCGTCGAAGTCGAGCTCGCGGGTGACCGGATCGATCACGACGTTCTCGAGCACCGTGCCGAAACGCTTGGTGGTCGCGAAGATCTCCGGCTCGGCCTCGGGCGAGAGGCGGATCATCTTGGCGTAGCAGCCGCCCTCGAAGTTGAAGACGGCGGTGTCCGACCAGCCATGCTCGTCGTCACCGATGAGGGTGCGCGAGGCGTCGGCCGACAGCGTGGTCTTGCCGGTGCCCGACAGGCCGAAGAACACCGCGGTATCGCCGTTCGGGCCGATGTTCGCCGAACAGTGCATCGGCATCACGCCGGCGAGCGGCAGCTTGTAGTTGAGGATGCCGAACACCGACTTCTTCATCTCGCCCGCGTAGGCGGTGCCGCCGATAAGGATCAGCTTCTCGGTGAGGTTGACGGCGATCACCGTCTCCGACTGCGTGCCGTGACGGGCCGGATCGGCCTTGAAGCTCGGCAGGTCGATGATGGTGAATTCCGGCGCGAACGACGCCAGCTCCGACGCTTCCGGGCGAACCAGCAAGGTGCGGATGAACAGCGAGTGCCAGGCGAATTCGTTGACGACGCGGACGTTGACGCGGTGCTCCGGCTGCGAGCCGCCGAACAGGTCCTGCACGAACAGCGTCGACTTGGTGCCGAGGTGAGCGAGGAAGTCGGTCTTGAGCACGGCGAAATGCTCCGGCGACATCGGCTTGTTGCCCTTGGTCCACCAGACGTTGGTCTCGGTCTCCGCGTCGCGCACGGTGAACTTGTCGTTCGCCGAACGGCCGGTGTGCTTGCCGGTCTCGACGACCAGCGGGCCGTCCTTCGCCAGCACGCCCTCGCCGCGCTTCACGGCCAGCTCGACCAGCGCCGCGGTGCCCAGGTTCCAGTGCTGATCCGCCGAGACGGTAAAGCCCTGTTTGTCGAGGCCATGGGCGGAACGGGGCGACTGTACGGTCACGCGGAATCTCCTTGGGAATTACGAAAGTGGCGCGGGTGCCGGTGGCACGCGCCGGCCTTGGCCGGGCGCATACACGAAAGGGGGCCGAAAGGTCAAAGTATGTGACACCGAAACCCCCTCTCCCATCCCCAACATCGTCATCACCCCGCCCCACTTCGTCATCCCCGCCCCCACTCCGTCATCCCCGCGCAGGCGGGGATCCATTCTCCGAAGCGTCGGCGGTAATGGATCCCCGCCTGCGCGGGGATGACGATGAATTGGATGGCCGGTGCGCAACGGAAGGCCCACCCTCGCCGCCTCCCCTAGCGTCGCGCCGCGGCATCGGCTAACCCGGCAGCATGTCCGCCACGATCGCCCTCGTCGACGACGACCGGAACATCCTCACCTCGGTGTCGATCGCGCTGCAGGCCGAAGGCTTCACCGTGCGCGTCTATTCGGACGGCGCGGCCGCCTTGAAGGCGCTGCTCGACAACCCGCCCGACCTCGCCGTCTTCGACATCAAGATGCCACGGATGGACGGGATGGAACTGCTGCGCCGCGTCCGCGAGAAGAGCGATCTACCGGTCATCTTCCTGACCTCGAAGGACGACGAGATCGACGAGGCGCTGGGCCTCGCGATGGGCGCCGACGACTATATCGGCAAGCCGTTCAGCCAGCGGCTGCTGATCGAGCGAATCCGCGCCGTGCTGCGCCGCGCCGCCAGCCGGCGGGAGCCGCAGACGCCGGAGGAAGCCAAGGCTGAGGCGATCGTCCGCGGCCGGCTCGTCATGGACCCGGCGCGCCACCGCGTGACCTGGGGCGGGCGCGAGGTGCAGCTGACCGTCACCGAGTTTCTGATCCTCGAGGCACTGGCGCAGCGCCCCGGTTTCGTGAAGTCGCGCGACCAGCTGATGGACGCCGCCTACCAGGACGACGTCTACGTCGACGACCGCACCATCGACAGCCACATCAAGCGGCTTCGCAAGAAATTCCGCGCCGTGGACGGCGACTTCAACGGGATCGAGACGCTCTATGGCGTCGGCTACCGATTCTCCGAGGAATAGCCCGGAGCCCGACCGGCTGACCTGGTCGAAGCGCTTCTCGCTCACGCAGCGCATCCTCGCGGTCAATCTGTTCGCGCTGATCGCGCTGGCGGGCGGGGTTTTCTATCTCGATTCGTTCCGCGACCGGCTCTTGGAACAGCGGCAGGGGCAGGCGCGCGTCGGCGCGGTGATGATGGCCGACGCGCTGTCGGTCGCCGAGCGCCGCGGCCTGCCCGGCGAGTTCGAGGCGCTGGCCGCCCGCCTCGGCCAGTCGACCGGCGCGCGCATCCGCATCTACCGCGAGGACGGCCGCCTCATCCTCGACAGCTGGACGCGCACCGGGCCGACCTTCCGCCTGCGCGACCCGGCGCAGGAGCCGTGGCGCAAGGACGCCGCGCGCTTCCTCGACAAGATCATCGAGTTCTTCGGCTCGGCCCCGCGCTACGACGCCTATGTCGAGCCCGTGACCGACGCCCGCGCCGCCTGGCCCGAAGCCGAGGCCGCCGCCGGCGTCGGCCCGCACACCGCCTTTGCCGCGCTGCGCCGCGCGCCTGACCGCACCGTCATCGTCAACGCCGCCGCGCCCGTCGCCGGCACCGGCGACGTGCTGATGGTGACGCTCGACACCCGCGACATCACTCGCGTGGTGCGCAGCGAGCGGCTGACCTTCTTCCTCATCTTCCTCGGCGTGCTGGCGCTGTCGCTGCTGCTGTCGTCCTTCCTCGCCCGCACCATCGTCCGGCCGCTGCGGCGGCTGTCGATCGCGGCGCAGCGCGTGAAGCTCGGCCGCGCGCGCGAGGTCACCGTCCCGCGCTTCGCCAAGCGCCGCGACGAGATCGGCGCGTTGGGGCGCGCCGTCGCCGACATGACGCAGGCGCTGCGCCACCGCATGGACGCGACCGAGAGCTTCGCCGCCGACGTCGCGCACGAGATCAAGAACCCGCTCGCCTCGCTGCGCAGCGCGGTCGACACGCTCGGCGCCGTCAAGGACCCGGCGCTGCAGGCGCAGCTGCTCGACGTGATCCGCGACGACGTGCTGCGCATCGACCGCCTCATCACCGACATCGCCGAAGTCTCGCGCCTCGATGCGCAGCTCGCGCGCACCCGCTTCGAGCCGGTCGATGTCGGCCAGATGGCGGCGACGCTGGTACGCATCGCCGAGCGCGCCGGCCTGCCGCGCGGCGTGAAGATCGCCTACGCCCGGCCCGAGCCCGGCACCGCCATCGCGACCGGCGACGAATCGCGATTGAGCCAGGTGGTGCGCAACCTGCTCGACAACGCCATCTCCTTCACCCCCGACAACGGCGTCGTGCTGATCACCGTCATGCGCGCCGGCGACAAGGTGATGATGCGCATCGATGACGACGGCCCCGGTATCCCGGCGGGCATGCACGAGCATATCTTCAAGCGCTTTTATTCGGAGCGGCCCGAGAGCGAGAGCTTCGGCAAGCACAGCGGCCTCGGCCTCGCCATCGCCGGCGCCATCGTCCACGCCCACGACGGCAGCATCACCGCCCTGAACCGCGAGCAGGATGGCGTGATCGCGGGGGCGCGCTTCGTCGTCACCATCCCCGCCGCGCCATGAGCAGCCGCGTCCACGGCAGCGCGGTGGCGATCAACGGCCGCGGCGTGTTGATCCTCGGCGCGTCGGGTCGCGGCAAATCCGACCTCGCGTTGCGCCTCATCGATCGCGGCGCGGTGTTGATCGCCGACGATCAGGTGGCGCTGACCCCGCGCGCCGGCCTGCTCCAGGCCGACGCCATCGCGACCATCCACGGCAAGCTCGAAGTGCGCGGCCTCGGCATTGTCGATCTCGACGACGCCGGCCCGGCGCCGATCGCGCTGGTCGTCGACCTGGACGGCGTGCCCGAGCGGTTGCCCGAAGCGCGGATGCTCGACCTTGCCGGCATCGCGCTGCCTGTGATCGCTTTGCCGCCATTCGACGCAAGTACACCGCTGAAGGTCGAACTGGCTTTGAAGCGCTTCGGCTTGCCGCTAGAAGGGCGGCCCTGATGACCGTCCATCGGCTCACGACCCCTCCGGCGGCCCCCAACCGGGTGCTGCTCGTCACCGGCCTTTCCGGCGCCGGCAAGTCGACCGTGCTGAAAGCGCTTGAGGATCTGGGCTACGAAGCGGTCGACAACATGCCGCTGCGCCTGCTGCGCCGGCTGATCGGCGTCGAGCAGCATGCCGACCACCCCGCCGACCGTCCGCTCGCCATCGGCATCGACACCCGCACCCGCGCCTTCAATGCCGAGGATATCCTCGCGCGGCTGAAGGAGCTGAAGCGCGACCCGAGCCTCGATATCCGCGTCCTCTATCTCGACTGCAGCGGCGGCGAGCTGACGCGGCGCTTCTCCGAGACGCGGCGGCGCCACCCGCTGGCGCTCGACCGCCCCGCCGCCGACGGCATCGCGCGCGAACGCGAGCTGCTGGCGCCGCTGCGGCAATGGGCGGACATCGTCCTCGACACCACCGACTACACGCCGCACGACACCCGCCGGATCATCCGCGAGAAGTTCGGCCGGCAGGATGGTGAGCGGCTGACGCTGACCTGCATGTCGTTCGGCTTCGCCCGCGGCCTGCCGCGTGACGCCGACCTGGTGTTCGACATGCGCTTCCTCGCCAACCCGCACTGGGTGGCGGAGCTGCGGCCGCTGACCGGGCGCGACGCGCCGGTCGGCATCTTCATCGAAAGCGATCCGGCCTACGACTCGGCGTTCGCCCGGATTCGCGACCTGATCGTCGAGCTGCTGCCGCGCTACCAGCATGAAGGCAAAACCTATCTGACCGCGGCATTCGGCTGCACCGGCGGGCGTCACCGCTCGGTGTATGTCACCGAAGCGATGGCGAAGGCCTTGCGCGCGGCGGGGTTCGAGCCCAACGTCCTTCACCGCGATATCAAGGGGCACGGCGACGACGCCGAAGAGCTGGCCGCGCCGGATGGCAGCGGCGAACCGGGGGAAAGCAAGCGCGCATGATCGGGTTGGTGTTGGTGACCCACGGTCGCCTGGCGGCCGAATTCATATCGGCGATGGAGCATGTCGTCGGCCCGCAGAAGGGAGTCGAGGCGATCTGCATCGGCCCTGACGACGACATGGAGGCGCGGCGCGCCGACATCGCCGCCGCCGCCGCCCGCGTCGATGGCGGCAAGGGCGTGATCCTGCTGACCGACATGTTCGGGGGCACGCCGTCGAACCTCGCCATCTCCTTGATGGGCCGCGACAATGTCGAGGTGATCGCCGGCATCAACCTGCCGATGCTCATCCGCCTCGCCAGCGTGCGCAACACGATGAGCGTCGCCGCCGCGGTCGAGGCCGCGCAGGAAGCGGGGCGCAAATATATTTCGGTCGCTTCCAAAATTTTGGGTGAAGCCGCTTGAGCGCGCCGCTCGCCCAGACCGTCACCATCCGCAACAAGCGCGGCCTCCATGCCCGCGCCAGCGCCAAGTTCGTCACTCTCGCCGCCGGTTTCGATGCCGCCGTCGAGGTGGCGAAGGACGGATCGAGCGTGTGCGGCACCTCGATCATGGGCCTAATGATGCTCGCCGCCGCCCCCGGCGACGACATCGTTATCTCCGCCTCCGGCATCGGCGCCGATCAGGCGCTCGCCGCGCTCGTGCAACTCGTCGAGGACAAGTTCGGCGAAGACTGAGTGGCACTTGGAATCACTAACGAAGCTGCTAGGGTGAGATTCGAGCGTGAACGGTACAGCCGCACGCAATAATATTGCGAGCAAGCGGGAGGCAGCAATGGCGGCGGGCAGGGTTGATACGAGTCTGGTCTCGATTCGGGACGCCGCCGATATCCGCCGTGCCGCCGAAGCGCTTCGCGACATCGCGATGGAGCTCGGCTCCTACTGGGTGGTCGCCGCCGACAACATCGCGTCGAAGCAGCCGATGGTCGATGCCGAGGGCAATGTGCTGGCGCCGGCCGTCTTCGGCCACACCGGCCCCAACCAGCTCTGGTGGATGGACACACGCCTCGCCTTGAACTCGCCGATCGCCCGCGCCTGCCGCTATGAGAGCGAGCCCTTCTGGGCCAACGCCGACGGCTACCGCACCCGCCACCCGAACCGCTATCTCGACGCCATCGACCTGTCGAACTTCGAAAAGCGCGCCCTCGTCCGCGCCACGATCACCGTGCCGGTCCATCTGCCGTTCGGCCAGATCGGCATGGCGGCGTTCGGCACCCGCGACCCGGACAAGACCGACCTGTCGGCCGAGTTCGAGCAGCACGCCGACACCCTGATGGTCCTCGCTCACCGCTTCATCGGCGGCTACGCGCAGGTCATGCGGACGCGGCAGTGGCTGCCGACCGACTGCCAGCTGACCAAGCGCGAGATCGAGTGCCTTCGCTGGGCCGCCGTCGGCAAGACCGACAAGGAAATCAGCCTGATTCTCGCGCGCAGCCACGCGACGGTGCGCTTCCACATCCAGAACGCCGGCGAGAAGCTGAACGCGGTCAACCGCAGCCAGACGATCTTCAAGGCCGCGCAGCTGGGGTATCTGGGGCTGGCGAACTAGCCACTCCACCGCCCCGCTCGTCATCCCCGCGAAGGAGGGGACCCAGCACGTACAAAGAACATGCCCGCTTTCGCGGGCGCTGTTTGTTGATGGACTGGGTCCCCGTCTTCGGGGATGACGATGAAAGGGAAAGTTTGGCTCTTCCCCAGAACCGAAAACGCCCGCCGGCGCATGAAGCGGCCGGGCGGGCGTCCCCCAAGAGGTCGAAGAGGGCATCTCCGACCTTATGGATTCTCCCGGCTGCGGGATTGCCGGGCAACTGCCGCGCGGTGGCGAGCAGTGCCGGATCAACGGTATTGGGCGGCAAGGGTTCCGGGTGCGCGCCGAAGCGCACTGGACCCGCGTCAGACGTCGAACTTCACGCCCTGCGCGAGCGGCAGCTCGTTCGAATAATTCACCGTGCTGGTCTGCCGCCGCATATAGGCGCGCCAGCTGTCCGACCCGGACTCACGGCCGCCGCCGGTTTCCTTCTCGCCGCCGAACGCCCCGCCGATCTCGGCGCCCGACGGGCCGATGTTGACGTTGGCGATGCCGCAGTCGCTGCCCGCCGCCGAGACGAACCGTTCGGACTCGCGTAGGTCGGTGGTGAAGATGCACGACGACAGGCCGTGCGCGGCGGCGTTCTGCAGCGCGATCGCCTCGCCCAGGTCGCTGTAGCGGGTCACGTAGAGGATCGGCGCGAAAGTCTCGCGCAGCATGACGCCGGCCTGTTCGGGCATCTCGACCAGCGCCGGGCGGACGTAGAAGGCGCCGCCCTCGCCGACCCGCTCGCCGCCATGGACAATGCCGCCCTGCTCCCTCGCGGCGGCCAGCGCGGCCTGCATCGCCTCATAGGCGCCGCCGTCGATCAGCGGGCCGACCAAAGTGCCGGCCTCGCGCGGATCGCCGACCGGCAGCGAGGCGTAGGCGGCCTTCAGGCTGCCGACGACCTCGTCGTAGCGGCTGGTGTGAATGAAGGCGCGGCGCAGGCTGGTGCAGCGCTGCCCCGCCGTGCCGGTCGCGGCGAACAGGATGGCGCGGCGCGCCAGCTCGAAGTCTGCCGACGGCGCGACGATCGCCGCGTTGTTGCCGCCGAGTTCGAGCAGCGCGCGGCCGAAGCGTTCGGCGAGCTTCGCGCCGACCTTGCGGCCCATCGCGGTCGAGCCCGTCGCGCTGACCAGTGGCACGCGCACATCCGACACCAGCCGCTCGCCCGCCGGCGCCGCGCCGAGGATCAACCCCGACAGACCCTTCGGCGCCCCGTCGAACCGCGCGATGGCGCGGTCGAGCAGGCCGAGGGTGGCGATGGCGCACAGCGGCGTCTTCTCGCTCGGCTTCCAGACCACCGGATCGCCGCAGACCAGCGCCAGCGCGGCGTTCCACGCCCAGACCGCAACCGGGAAGTTGAACGCGCTGATGATGCCGACCGGGCCGAGCGGCTGCCAGCTCTCCCGCATGTGATGGCCGGGGCGTTCCGACGCGATGGTGAGACCGTGCAGCTGCCGCGACAGGCCGACGGCGAAGTCGGCGATATCGATCATCTCCTGCACCTCACCCGCGGCCTCGCTGGTCACCTTGCCGGCCTCCAGCGTCACCAGCTCGGCGAGCGCCGCCTTATGGGCGCGCAACTCATTGCCGAACAGCCGCACCAACTCGCCGCGCCGCGGCGCGGGGGTGTCTCGCCATGCCGGGAAAGCGGCGGCAGCAGCCGTGATCGTTGCGTCGATCGTCGCATCGTCATGCGCGGTCAGCCGCACCAGCACCGCGCCGTCGATCGGCGAGCGGGTGACAAGGTTGCCGCCGCTGTCGGGCAGGGTCAGACCCAGACGGGCGAAGATGTCGGCAACGGCCATTCGGGTCCTTTCAACAGGAAAGGGCGGAGCGCCGCGTTCGCGCCCCGCCCTTCCCGAAGTTTGCTTCCTTTACGCCGGCAGCGGCGTAAACGTCGTCATCGCGTAGAGCATCGGGATCGACAGCACGAGATTGGTGCGGCTGGTCAGCATCGCGACGCGCGCCGACTTCGCCTTGCTGGCGTCGTCCGCCTCGACGATGCCGAGCGCGCGCTTCTGGTTCGGCCAGATGATGAACCAGACGTTGAACGCCATCACGAGACCGAGCCACATGCCGATGCCGATCAGGCGGAGGCCTTCCTGCAGCAGCAGCGCCTCCACCAGATAGCCCGAGCGCATAGCGAGGATGAGGCCGAGCAGCACCGTCGCGGCGGCGGCCCAGCGAAACCAGAACAGCGCGGCCGGGGCAATATACTTAGACACCGCCGGCTTCAGCTCGGCAGGCACCTTCGGCATCGTCGGGATCTGCACGAAGTTGAAATAATAGAGCAGGCCGATCCACAGAATGCCGAAGAAGGTGTGGATGTACTGGATGACCGGCAGCTCCAGCGCGCTCATCGCGTCGCCGTGCAGACCGAACATCAGTACCAGCATCAGCACAACGCCGGTAATCAGCGCCAGGTGGAAATTCTCCAGCAGCTTAGCCATTTCGTCCCCCTTTTCGGATCGTTCCGGGCGACCATAGCTCCGCTGTGGCGGCTTGTCACACCTTAGCGATGCCGTTCGAGCAACGCATCAATCGAATATTTGCCCGCGCCGCGCGTCCCGAAATAGAGGCCGAGGAACACGAGGATCAGCGCCGGCCACCAGCCGGGAAAGGGCTGCGTCCAATGCACGAACCAGCAGGCGACTATGAAATTGACCACGGTGAAGAGTCCGAGCCAGCGCGTCATCAGCCCGAGGATGAAGGCGATACCGGCGAGAAACTGGAACCACACCGACACCGGCGCCCACAGTTCCGGGTTGGGGATGCCTGCCTGCCGGCAGAAATCGACGAAGATCTGCATGCGCGCCGCGCTGAACACATTGTCCTGCGTCTGGTAGATGAGGAAGCTGCCGGTCACGAGCCGCAGCAGCAGCAGGGTCAGGTCGCCGAACCGCGCCAGCGGCGTCAGCAGCAAAAGGTCGCGCATCATCATCTCCCCTCGACGCAGCCGATGCCGATGGCACATCAGGCGTCACGGGCGGTTGTTACGACAACGAAGCAATGAGGAGCGACGCGATCTCGACTGGCGACCCATCCGCATCGACGGACGGCTTGTCGTCGCCGGTGACGGTGGCGGGCAACCGGCTGACCCTGCTGCCTGACGGCCCCGACGCCCGCCCGGCGCTGCTCGAGCTGATCGAGGGCGCGAAGACCGAGCTTCACCTGATCTTCTACATCTACGAACCCGACAGGATCGGCACCGAGGTGCGCGATGCGCTGACCGCCGCGGCGCAACGCGGTGTCGAGGTGCATCTGGTGCTCGACGGCTTCGGCAGCGCCGGGGTCGACGACGAATTCTTCAAGCCGATGATCGACGCGGGCGGCGACTTCTGCCGGTTCCACCCGCGCTTCGGCCGTCGCTATCTGCTGCGCAATCACCAGAAGATGGCGATCGCCGACCGCACCCGCGCGATCATCGGCGGCTTCAACATCGCCGACAATTATTTCGAGACCGGGCGGGAGGACAGTTTCCGCGACCTCGGCCTGATCATCGACGGGCCGGCCGCAGACCATCTCGCCGCCTATTTCGAGCGGCTGTTCCACTGGATCAAGAGCAAGCGCCCGACCCTGCGCTCGCTGCGCCGCATCCTCTCCACCCTGACACAGAGCCATGGCCCGGTGCGCTGGATTTTCGGCGGCCCGTCGCGGCGGATCAGCCCTTATGCGCGGCAGCTCCGCACCGACATGAAGGCGGGCCAGCGGCTGCGCATGATGATGGCCTATTTCGCGCCCAACCCGCGCTGGCTGCGGCTGTTCGGCAACCTCGCGCGCCGCGGCGAGGCCACGCTGATCACCGCGGGCAAGAAGAGCGACGTGCCGCTCGCGCGCCTCGCGGCCTGGGCCACCTATGGCTCGCTGCTGCGGCGGCGGGTGAATATCTTCGAGTATCGGCCGCGCGCGCTGCACGCGAAGATGATCGTCATCGACGACATCGTCTATCTCGGCTCGGGCAATTTCGACATGCGCAGCCTGTACCTCAACCTCGAGGTGATGCTCCGCGTCGACGATCCCAGCTTCGCCGAGCATCTGCGCGCGATGTTCGACCGGGAACTGGAGGGCTGCCAGCCGATCAGCCGCGAACTCTACCACCGCGCCGCCACGTGGTCCAACCGGCTGTGGTGGCGGCTCGCCTATTGGCTGTTCGTCACCGCCGACCTCGCCCTGTCGCGGACCTTGACCCACCGTTGACAGCCGTGCTGCCGCGGGCGAGCAAGGTGAAATGGCACGATCCGATCCATCTCCGCCGAAAGCCGGCGTCTCGCCGCTGCTGATCGCCGCCGTCGCGATCGGCGTGCTGGCGGCGATGGACGGCGTGATGAAGCAGGTGGTAGCGACCACCAATCCGCTCACCGCCACCTTCGGGCGCAGCCTGCTCGGCATCCTGATCGCGGTGCCGCTCTGGGTGCTGGTCGGTCGGCCGAGGCTGCAGCCCGGCGCGATGGGCGCGCACCTCATCCGCGGCTTCGTGATGACGCTCGCCGCCTGCGCCTTCTTCTGGGCTCTGACGGTGCTGCCGCTCGCCGAGGCGGTCACGCTCTCCTTCGTCTCGCCGCTGCTCATTCCCTTCATCGCCTGGGCGCTGCTCGGCGAACGGCCGCGCGCCACCAGCCTGATCGCCGGGGTCATCGGCTTCACCGGCGTACTGCTCACCACGCAGGGCGCGTCACCCGACGCGGATACGCCGCAGCGAACGCTCGGCATCGTCGCGATGCTGGTCGCCGCCGTCACCTGGGCGTCGGCGCTCGTTCTGCTGCGCGGCCGCGCCAGCCAGGACGGGCCGGCGATCATCACCTTGATGGGCGCGGCGGTACCGGCGGCCTTGCTGGCCCCCGTTGCGCTGGTGGTCGGCGAGGTGCCGTCGCTGGAGGCCACCGCGTGGCTGCTGCTCGGCGCCGCGCTCACCGTCGGCGGCGTGTGGATGCTGACGCAGGCCTATTCCCGCGCCGAGGCGCAGGTGCTGGCGCCGATCGAATTCACCGCGCTCGGCTGGGCCGCGCTCATCGGCTGGGCCTTCTTCGACGAACTGCCCCGCACCGAAGTGTGGGCGGGCGCCGCGATCATCATCGGCGCATGTTTATTCGCGGCGTGGGACGAACGGCGGAGCAAGAGATAACACCCCCCACATCCGTCATCCCGGCGAAGGCCGGGATCCATACCAACCGCCGCATGGATTCCGGCCTTCGCCGGAATGACGGGCTTGTTGAGCGCTATCGATGCGCGAAATACAACTGCGCCGGCGGGACGTTGATCGCCTCGAAGTCGCGGTCGATGCGGGCGAAGCGCGGTTCCAGCACCTCGAGCACCTTCGGTGAGAATTGATAGACGAGGAATTGCCCGCCCGGCGCCAGCGCGGCGTGAGTCGCGTCGGCGATGTCGTTGCGCACGCCTTCGGGCATCGTCGAGAAGGGGATACCCGAGATGATATAGTCGGCCTTGCCCAGCCCGGCTTCCGCGAGCACGCGGCCGACATCGGCAGCGGAGCGATGCAGGACGATCAGGCGCGGATCGCGAAAAGCCGTCTTCAGGAATTCAGTGAAATCGTCGTTGAGTTCGAACAGCACCAGCTTCGCATCGGGGTGCATGCGGCGCAGCACCTCGGCGGAGATGTTGCCGATGCCCGGGCCATATTCGACGAACAGCCGCGCGTTCGCCCAGTCGACCGGCGCGAGCAGCTTGTCGATGAGGAAGCGCGAGCTGGGGATCACCGAGCCGAGCATCTTCGGATGCTTCACGAAGTTCTTGGCGAACAGCATCAGCTGCTCACCCTTCGAGGGCGTGCGCTCGAGGATCCCGCCGGCACCGACCGCCACTGCACGCTCCATCTTCACCCCGTTCGCCGTTCGCATTGATGACTGCAACATGGTTGCAACAGGCTGAACATCCAAGGCCGGACTTTGTGCCGCGCCCGTGCGTGCCCGGAAACAAAGCTGACGCCTTGCGCAGGCTTCACAAAGCAAAGCTTGCGCGCCATGCAAGGGACATGACCGCCGCCCTTCCCCGCCGAGACTTCGGCCTGCTGTTCGCAGTGCTGCTGGTGGTGGCGGCGGGCAATACCGCGCTCCAGTCGGTGCTGCCAGCGGTCGGCCGGGCGATCCAAATCCCCGACATGCTGATCGCGATCATCTTCAGCTTCTCGGCACTGTTCTGGACGGTGTCGGCGCCTTTCTGGGCGCGCCAGTCGGACATGCGCGGCCGCAAGCGGCTGATGCAGCTCGGCATGGCCGGTTTCGCCGTCTCGACCCTGCTCTGCGCCTTTGCCCTCCTCGGTGGCCTCAAGGGCGTGCTGCTGCCGATCGGCACCTTCATCCTCTTCGCCGCCGCGCGCTGCCTGTTCGGCCTGTTCGGCTCGGCGTCGAACCCCGCCGCGCAGGCCTATGTCGCCGGCCGCACCAGCGAGGCGGAGCGGACCAAGGGCCTCGCCACGCTCTCCTCGGCCTTCGGCCTCGGCACCATTCTCGGCCCCGCCGTCGCACCGCTGTTCATCCTGCCGTGGGTAACCTTCTCCGGGCCCTTGTTTGCCTTCGCCTTCATCGCGATCGGCGTGCTGATCGCCATCACCAAGCTGCTGCCCGACGACACGCCGACCCCGCGCCGGGGCGCCGGGGCGCCCGCGGCGATGCCATCGATCGGCGGCACCAACACCGGCGCGCATGTGACGGCGGCGCAGCGCGGGCGCGGTGACCGCATCCCGTGGCGCGACCCGCGCATCCGGCCGTTCGTCATCTACGGCTTCGTCATCGGCTCGATCCAGGCGGCGACCGGCCAGGCGCTCGGCTTCTTCATCATCGACCGCCTCGCCCATTCGCCGCAGGAGGCGCAGCCACTGATCTCGGTGACCTTCATGGCGGGCGCCGCCGCGACCCTGCTCGCGCAATGGGGGCTGATCCGCATGCTCGATCTGCGGCCTGGCACCTTGATGCGCTGGGGCGCGGCGCTGGCGGCGATCGGCACGCTCGGCATCGCCATCGCGCCCAATTTCCACGGGCTGGTCGTCGCCTATGCGCTGGCCAGCCTCGGCAACGGCTTCGCGCGGCCAGGCTTCACAGCCGGCGCCTCGCTGATGGTCGGTGAGGAGGATCAGGGGTCGGTCGCCGGTGCGATCACCGCGGTCAACGGCTCCTGCTTCATTTTCGCCCCCGCCATCGGCATCGGCCTCTACGAGCTCAACCCGCCGGTCCCCTATCTGCTCGGTGCGGCGGGCGCGGCGGCGCTGTTCGCCTATGCCTGGTTCAATCGCACGCTGAGTCGGAATTGGGAGGTTGCCGCGACCGACCAGCCGACCGACAACATCCACTGAGAAGCACAAGACTTCACAGGGGAGCTCAATGACTGCCAAGCCGTGGCCCGCCATGTCGATCGCACAGGCGCACGCGATGCTGACCGCACCGGGAACGCCGTTTGAGATGGAGGAGGTCGTCATCCGCGGCGTCCCCACGCGGACGTGGAAGAACGCGCCGCCGACCCTGCGCGACGTGTTCCTGCTCGGGCGCGGGCACGGCGAGCGCATCTTCCTCACCTATGACGAGGAGCGCGCCAGCTTCGAGGCTTTCGCGCGCGCCACCCTCACCTTCGCGCACCAGTTACAGGCCGACGGCGTCAGGAAGGGCGACCGCGTCGCCATCGTCATGCGCAACCTGCCCGAATGGCCGGTTGTCTATTTCGGCGCGGCGCTGGCCGGCGCGATCGTCACGCCGCTCAATGCCTGGTGGACCGGGCCGGAACTCGAATATGGCCTCACCGATTCCGGCGCCAAAGTCGCGATCGTCGACGCCGAGCGGCTGGGGCGGATCGAGGAGCATCTGCCCAACTGCCCCGATCTCCGACGCGTCTACGTCACCCGCTTCGGCGACGAGATCGCCCACCCGGCCATCGCGCCGCTGGAAGGCGTGATCGGCAAGGTCAGCGGCTGGGCGTCGCTGCCCGACCGTCCCGTCCCCGACGTCGATCTGCACCCCGACGACGACGCGACGATCTTCTACACCTCGGGCACCACCGGGCAGCCGAAGGGCGCGCTCGCTACCCACCGCAACATCGTCTCCAACATCATGGCGAGCGGCCTGTCCGGCGCGCGCTCCTACCTCCGCCGCGGCGAAGCGCCGCCGCAGCCCGATCCGACGGGGCCGCAGAAGGCGACGCTGCTCTCGGTGCCTTTCTTCCACGCCACCGGCTGCTTCGCGGTGCTGGGGCCGTCGCTCGCCGGCGGCGCCAAGCTGTGCCTGATGCGCAAGTTCGAGGCGGAGCTGGCGATGGCGATGATCGAGCGCGAGAAGATCACCAGCGCCGGCGGCGTGCCGACCATCGCCTGGCAGCTGCTCGAGCATCCCGAGCGCCACAAATACGACCTCTCCAGCCTCGAGACCGTCTCCTACGGCGGCGCCCCCTCGGCGCCCGAGCTCGTGCGCAAGATCAAGGAAACCTGGCCCAAGTCGCAGCCCGGCAACGGCTGGGGCATGACCGAGACCAGCGCCACCTTCACCCACCACATGGCGGAGGATTACCTGACCCGCCCCGACAGCTGCGGCCCCGCCGTGCCGGTGTGCGACATGAAGATCGTCGACGTCGCGACGGGCCGGGAGCTGGGCGTCGACGAGGTCGGCGAGCTGTGGGGCAAGGGACCCAATGTGGTGAAGGGCTATTGGAACAAGCCCGAGGCAACGGCGCAGACTTTCGTCGACGGCTGGGTCAAGACCGGCGACCTCGCGCGCATCGACGAAGAGGGCTTCGCCTTCATCATCGACCGCGCCAAGGACATGCTGATCCGCGGTGGCGAGAACATCTACTGCATCGAGGTCGAAAACTGCCTCTATGACCATCCGGCGGTAATGGACGCCGCCATTGTCGGCATCCCGCACAAGACCTTGGGCGAGGAGCCGGGGGCGGTGGTAACGCTGAAGCCCGAGGCGGAGGCGACCGAGGCCGAACTCCGCGCCCATGTCGCCGAGCATCTCGCGGCGTTCAAGGTGCCGGTGAAAGTGCTGATTCAGCGGGAGACGTTGCCGCGGAACGCCAACGGCAAGATCATGAAGAACGAGCTGAAGAAGCTGTTCGTTTAGGGGGCCCTCCCTCTTCCCACTCACTATCCGTCATACCGGCGAAAGCCGGTATCCAGACCGACCATCCGACTGGATACCGGCTTTCGCCGGTATGACGAACCGGGTGTGGATGGGCCGGGGCGTAAGCCCACCGGTCGCCCTGCCTTGCCGGTCGCGTTCTTCGCCCCCACTCAACATCGCCCACCCACCGGTCGCGCGCACATCGAACCCACTATCGCCATCCCGGCGAAGGCCGGGATGACAATTCTGGGGAAGGTGGAGGGATGACCGCGCTACCAAATGGCTATGGCCGCAGCACGGTAGCCCCGCTTCACTCCCGGCCATGAAGCCCCCCATGCCGCCACAGCCTCTCGCCGGGCGCGTCGCCCTTGTCGCCGGTGCCTCGCGCAGTCTCGAGCGTGGCATCGCGATCGAAGTCGGGGCAGCCGGCGCGTTCGTCTATCTGCTCGGGCGCACCCTGTCGCCGGGGTCGGGCACCGGCTCGCTGGTCGAGACGCTCGAACAGGTCGAGGCGCTCGGCGGCCGGGGTGCGACCATCGCCTGCGACTGCCGCGACGATGATGCGCTCGCCGCCAGCCTCGCGCATGTGCGCCGCACGCACGGCCGGCTCGACATCCTCGTCAACAGCGTGTTCGCCGCCTCGCGCTTCGCCGCGTCGATCGGTAAGCGCTTCTGGGAAACGCCGACGACGCTCTGGGAGGAGGTCGTCGATCTCGGCGTGCGCTCGGCGTACCTCGCGAGCTGCCGCGCCGCCCCGCTGTTGATCGAAACAGCACAGCGAACCGGCCAACCCACCGCCATCTTCAACATCAGCGGTCGGGGCGCGGCGCGCTATCGCTACAACGTCGCCTATGGCGTCGGCAAAGCCGCCACCGACCGGCTGACCCGCGACACCGCCATCGACCTCAGGGAATCAAACGTCGCGGTGATCTCGCTCTGGCCCAACGGCGCCGCCGCCAATCCCGAGCGGCCCGAGACGCCACGCTACACCGGCCGCGCCGTCGCCGCGCTGGCGGCCGATCCGGTGATCATGGACCGCAGCGGCCAGCCCTTCTGGTCGGCGCAGATCGGCGCGGACTATGGCTTCACCGACGAGGCCGGCCACCCGCATGAGGTGCCGGTGCTGGAGGACTATCTCGGCCGCCCTTAGGCCGCCGCCGCCTTCTGCACATGGCGCGCGGCAAGGAAGTCGCCGACCGCCACGCCGGCGACCAGCGCAAAGGTGGCGATCGCCGCCAGCCGCTTGGGGTTATCCTTCTTCGCCACCACAGCGCCGATCGCCGCGAGGTCGACGAGGTCGCCCGCGAAGCGCGCCCACAGCGGCGCCGGATGCGTCGGCGCGGCGATGGCGGCGACGCCGGTGGCGATCTCGCGCGCACCGACCGCCTGGAACATCGGCCCGCCCGCGCCCTTGGCGCCGATCACCTTGCCGAAGCGCGGCCCGAAAAGGCTGTCGACGACGCCGAAGACGATGCTCGCCGCCCCCACCATGCGCGCGACATTCGCGGGCTCGGCGAGGGTTTCGAGGATCGTCGGGTTGGATTTCTTCGCCACGGCACACTCCATCGCTGACAACGCCTGTCGCCAACGGATGCCGCACGGTGCCGTTCCAATCGGACCAATCTCGGTTTGCGCCGGGAAACACGCCGTGACAGCTTCCGCAGATGGACAAGGAAGCGACCAAGAAGAAAAGCGAACTCAGCCGGGGCGGTCTCGTCATCGTCGCGACCGGTTGGGCGGCGTTTGCAGCACTCGCACAGCACGCCGAGACTAATTTCGACTATGCGCTGATGGCCGCGATCGTCGCCGCTACCGCTGCGGGAGGCTGGGCGATGAACCGCCTTGTTGCCCGCCACGGCGACGAGATCGGCGAAGCGCGTTTCGACACGCGCAACGATCGCTAGAGCGCCTTTCGCGCCGCCAGCCAGTCGGCGTGGTGCTTTTCCACCTGCCGCATCGCGCTGAACGGCGACTGCGCCACCTGCGGGGTGCCGGTGCGGCCGATGTGATCGAGCTGGGCATAGTACCAGAGCTGCACCGCGAAGCCGCCGATGGCGCGGACGAGGTTGCTTCCCTCCATCCAGCGCAGCCAGCCCGGGAGCAGCGACAGTTCATTCTCGTAGCGCGGCAGCGCCGCCATGCCGCCGCCGAGCAGCGCGTTGCAGGCCGCCGGCGCGCCACACAAGGGCCGGCCGAGGCCGATGAGGTCGGCGGCGCCGCTGTCGAGCGCATGCTCCATCGCGGCGCGGGTGCGAAAGCCGCCGGTGACCATCAGCGGCATGCGGCTAAGCTCCGCTTTCATCGCCTTGGCGAAGTCGACGAAATAGGCCTCGCGCGCGGCGGTCGACTTGGCCAGCTTCTGCGGCTCGGGCGCGTCGAGCCCCGGAATGTCCATCATCGCCGGCTGCTCGTAGGAGCCGCCCGAAATCTCCAGCAGGTCGACACCGGCTTCCTCCAGCCAGCGCGCCACCTGCAGACTGTCTTCAAAGGCAAAGCCGCCGCGCTGGAAGTCGGCGGAGTTGAGCTTCACCGAGACGGCGAACCCCGGTTTCACCGCCGCGCGGACCCGGCGCACCACCTCCAGCAGGAAATGCGCGCGGTTCTCGAGACTCCCGCCCCATTCGTCGTCGCGCCGGTTGGTGCGCGGGCTGAGGAATTGCGACAGCAGATAGCCGTGCGCGCCGTGAATCTGCACGCCGGTGAAGCCCGCCGCCTCGGCGGCCGTCGCCGCGACGACGAAGCGCTCGATCAGCTCGCGGATTTCATCGCCGGTCAGCGCCACCGGCTCGCCGAAGCGGCCGCCGGGCAGGTCCATGCTAACGGCCGACGGCGCCTTCGGGTGCGGGTTGACGTTCTTCTGCGTCTGCCGGCCGGCGTGGCTGATCTGCATCCACAGATGGTTGCCGCCCTCGGTACCCGCGGCGGCCCAGCGTTTCAGCGCCGCCTTCATCTCGGGCGACGGCGGCCGGTCGAGGATGACGTTGCCGGGGCGCTCCAGATGATCGGCGTCGATCAGCACGTTGCCGGTCAGCAGCATCCCCGCCCCGCCGTGCGACCAGACGCGGTAGAGTGTCTCCAGCTCTTGGGTCGGCAGCCCTGCCGGCGAGGCCAGCCCCTCGGTCATCGCGCCCTTGCCCAGCCGGTTCGGGATCACCGCCCCGCACGGCAAGGTCAGCGGCTCCGCGATCGAATGGCCCATGCTTCCTCCCCCGTGGTACGGCTCAGGCCGCCTTCTTGTGCCCGCGCCCCTGCCCGGCCTTCAGCTCTTTCAGCAGGTCGCGCACGTAAACGTCGAAATCGACCTGCATCGTGTGCCGCGACGAGGCGTAATAATGGCCGCGATGCAGCGCCTCGTCGCTGGTGATCGTGCGGCGCATCTCGTCGGGCGCGGGCAGCGCGTAGCTGCCGTCGAGCCAGGCGGCGAGGAGCTTCGATTGCTGCTCGGCGAGGTTGACGAGCGTCGGCAGCGACTGCGCCAGCCCCATGAACCACAGCGAGTGCAGCCGCGGCTCCGCCTGTACCAGCCGCTTGAACAGCGGCAGGTGATTGTCGCGCACCGGGGCGTCGGCGTCGCTGAGGAACGGGAAGCGCATCCTGTAGCCGGTGGCGTAGACGATGACGTCGACGTCCTCGATCGAGCCATCGGCGAACTTCACCTGTTTGCCCATCAGCTCGGTGATGATCGGCTTGGCCTTGATGTCGCCCGAGCCGCAGCGGATCAGGAACTCGCCCGACACGGTCGGATGCGCCTCCAGCGGCCTGTGGTCAGGCTTGGGGAGGCCGTAATCCTCCATCGCGCCGATCGAGCGCTTGATCGCCCAGGCGGCGAGCTTGCGCTTCATCCAGCCGGGCATCCACGGCGGCAGCAGTGACTTGTCGCTCGGCATGCCGTTGAAATATTTGGGCATCACCCAGACGCCGCGCCGCGCCGACACGAACAGCCGCTTGGCGATCGGCCGCTGGCTCAGCTCCGAGGCGATGTCGACCGCGCTGTTGCCCAAGCCCACGACGACGACGGTCTTGCCGCGCATGTCGATGGGGTCGAACGGCGTGCGATAGGTATGCGCATGGATCTGCTCGCCGTCGAACGTGCCCGGAAATTCGGGAATATTCGGGCTCCAGTGATGGCCGTTCGCGACAACGACCGTGTCGTAGGTCTTGGTCTCGCCGGTCGACAGCGTCACGTCCCAGCGCCCGTCGGGCCGCTGCGCGCACTTGTCGACGCCGGTGTTGAAGCGGATCAGCTCGCGCAGGCCGAAGTGATCGACATACTTGTTGAAGTAGCCATCCATCAGGCTGTGGTGCGGGAAATCCGGCCAGTCGCCCGGCACGGGAAAATCCTCGAACGCCAGCCGCCATTTCGAGGTGTCGATGTGCAGCGACTGATAGCAGGCGCTCATCCCGTTGGGGTTCTGGTAGGCCCAGTTGCCGCCGATCCGATCCGACTTCTCATAGATGTCGAACGGAAGCCCGCGCTCCTTCAGCCGCTTTGCGGTGGTGAAGCCCGAGCAGCCGGCGCCAATGATGCAGGTCGTCATGGGCCGGCAAGATGCGGCGGCCTCCCGACGGCCGCAAGCTATCGCTAGCGTTCGGTCAGGCGGATATCGCGGAAGCGGGCGCGGCCGCTGTTTCGCTGGAAGACGCTGTTGGCGATCAGCCAGATGCGCACCACCTTGCGCGGGGCCGAGCCATAGGCGCGGCGGCAATCCTCGGCGATTCCGCGGCTTTCCTCATGCCAGGCGCCGAGCCCCTCGCTGCCCGAGCGCACCACCCAATGCGTCTCGCGATCGCACCAATAGGGCAGCGGGCATTTGAAGACATGACCTTCGGGCAGGCCGGCGCTCCACATGTAGGTGAGGTCCTGCCCGTTCTCGAACTCGACGGCGATCGACAAATAGTCGTGGGTGACGGCGAGGTTTTCGGCCAGGCGCGAGGGCAGCTCGCTGACGCACCAGCCCCAGTCGAGTGTGGTGCCGGCGGTGATCGGCACGTCGACGTCGAGCTGCAGGATGCCGACATCGCCGTGGGTGTGGACACCGATGCCGTCGGTGGTCGGCGCATAGACCCGCCCGTCGCCCAGCCGCCAGAGATGGTGCCAGCCCGCCGGTGCGCCGCTGCTGTCGGCCTCGCGCGCTTCCGACCAGCGCGCGACGGTGGCGGTCACCGCGCCGGCCAGCCGGCCGGGCTTGGCGGGAAGCACATTCCCCGCGTCGCTCGCCCATTCGTCGAGCGCCTTCAGCCGCAGTTCGACCGCGCCGGTCGCCCAGGCGGTGAAGGTGGTGCGGTTGTCGATGAGCTTGCGGATCGGTGCGCCGCCGCCGATGCGGACCCACAGCGCCACGCGCGGCTCGACACCGACGGCGAGCGCCTGGCTCATCCACGCGACGCCGTGGGCATCGACGGTGAAGCTGTCGCCCGCTGCCACCTCGACGCCGCTCGGTTTCCAGTCGCGGTCCTTGGCGGTCAGCGTGACGGTGGCCGTCGCGGACGCGCCTTCGGTGTCGAACGGCGCGGGCGCGGCCTCCAGCTCGGCGGCGATGCGGCTCTTCTCGCGGTGCTGCTGCGCGACGAAGCGCGCGAAGGTCGCGAGTTTGCCGAGGCTCAACCCCAGACCTCGCCGAACAGCCGCGCGAAGTTGGCGCCGAGCAGCTTTTCGACCTTGCCCGTCGAATGCCCGCGCTTGAGCAGGTCGCCGGCCAGCGTCTCGAAGCGGCGCGGGTCGTTATATTCCTTGATGAACAGGAAGCCGGTCGGGTTCTCGTCGCCCGGCGCGGCATAGCCGGCCGCCACGCGCCGCTCGGTCATCTCGCGGAAGCGCTTGCGGAACTCGGGATTGTCGTCGGTGCCGGTGATCGAGCCGTCGGTGCCCAAGCCCACATGGTCCTCGCCCGCCACCTTCCACGCATGCTCGATATGCGCGATCAGATCCTGGGCGCGCGGCTGGCCGCCTTCGGGGCGAAGGTAGGGCATGAAGTACATGCCGATGACGCCGCCCTTGTCGGCGAGCTTCTTCATCACCGCGTCATGGGTGTTGCGCGGATGGTCGCGCAGCGCGCGGCAGCCGCTGTGGGTGATCGCGATCGGCGCCTTCGACAGCGCCAGCACCTCCTCATGCACCTTCGACCCGGCGTGGCTGACATCGACGAGGATGCGGCGCTTGTTCAGCTCCTCGACCAGTTCGCGGCCGAGGCGCGACAGCCCGCCGTTCGCGGGTTCGAGGCAGCCGTCGCCGAACAGGTTACGGATATTGTAGGTCGGCTGGACGATGCGGACGCCGAGCCGGTGGAAGACGCCGAGCTTGTCGCGGAAGTCGGCGCCGAACGGCATCGAATCCTGCATGCCGTAGATCAGGCCCATGCGGCCGCTGTCCTTCGCGGCGCGCAGATCGGCGCCTTTCCGCACCGCCATGAAAAGCCCGGGGTTGAGGTCGATCTCGCGGTTCATCTCCGCCAGCTGATCGACGCTGTCCTCAAAGCTGGTCGGGATGTTGCCGACCGCGCTGATGGTGATGTTGACGGCGGTGACGCCCGAGGCCCTGGCGTCGGCGAGCAGCTTCGCCGTCATCGGCGCGCCGCGTTCCTGCTTGGGGTCGTAGCCGCCGGGGCCGCCGAGCGCGTCGATGACCATCGCGCGGTGGTACATGGCCTTTGCCGGCGGCTCCGCCGCGAACGCCCGCGTGCTAGATGCCGCCGCCAGCGCGCCCGCGCCCATCAGGAAATTCCGTCGTCCGATCATGCCCCGTGCCTCCCGTTTCGCCGATGCTGGCGAAAGGCGCGGGTGGAGGCAAGCTGTTGCGAACGCTACCCCACCCTCCCAAACGGCGTCATCCCGGCGAAGGCCGGGATCCATCTTCTCCACCGTTGGCGGCAATGGATCCCGGCCTTCGCCGGGATGACGGTCGTTTGATGTTTGACGGTCAGGCTTACGCCGCCTCGTCGATCGACAGGCGCTCGTAGCGCGACAGGTGATGGTCGATCGAGCCGAACTGGCTCTCGATCATCGTGGCGCGCTTGAAATAATGGCCGACCGCCAACTCGTCGGTCATGCCCATGCCGCCGTGGATCTGGATGGCGCTCTGGCCGACGAACTTGCAGGCCTTGCCGACGCGCGACTTCGCCGCCGATACCGCCTTGGCGCGCTCGTGGGCGGACTCGTCGAGCTTCAGCGTGGCCATCAGCGTCAGGCTGACCGACTGCTCGACCTCCATGAACATGTCGACCATGCGGTGTTGCAGCACCTGGAAGTTGGAGATCGCCGTGCCGAACTGCTTGCGCTGTTTGGCATAATCGAGCGTCTGCAGGTGCATCTGGCGCATCACGCCACCGGCCTCGGCGCAGATCGCCACCGTCGCCTCGTCGATCACCTGTTCAACCAGCGGCAGCGCGCCGCCCTCGGCGCCGAGCAGCGCCGACGCCGGCACGCTCGCGTTCTCGAAATAGACTTCCGAGGCGCGGCCGCCGTCGACGGTCGGATAGTCGCGCGTCGAGACGCCCTTGGCGCCCTTCTCGACGAGGAACAGCGACACGCCGTCGCGGTCGCGCTGCCCGCCGCCGGTGCGCGCGGTGACGATCAAATGCGTGGCGTGCGGCGCATCGCGCACCACCGCCTTGTGGCCGTTCAACACCCAGCCGCCGCCGTCCTTCCTGGCGGTGGTCTTGAGGTCGGCCCAATTGTAGCGCGCGTGCGGCTCGGCACAGGCGAAGGCGGTGAGCACATCGCCGCCGATGATGCCGCCGATCAGCTCGCCCGCCGCGTCGCCGCCGGCCGCCTTCAGGAAGCCGCCGCCGATCACCACGGTCGACAGATAGGGCTCGATCACGAGGCGCGAGCCCAGTTCTTCCATCACGACCATATTCTCGAGCGCGCCGCCGCCGAGGCCGCCATGCTCTTCGGCGAACGGCGCCCCAAGGATGCCCAGCTCCTCGGCGAAGGCCTTCCAGGTGTCGCGCGACCAGCCGGCGTCGGAGCGGACGATCTTCATCCGCGTCTCATGGTCGTAGCGATCCGACAGGTAGCGCGCGAGCGTGTCGCGCAGCATCGTCTGCGTTTCGGTGTAGTTGAAGTCCATCGTTGCCCCGCTTTTCAGTCCCCTCTCCCTGGAGGGGAGAGGGTTAGGGAGAGGGTGGTCGGAGAATTTGGCGCGAGCTTGGAGACCACCCTCTCCCCGCTCGCTTCAGCGAGTCGCCCTCTCCCCTCCAGGGAGAGGGGTCGGATCACAGTCCCAGCACCATCTTCGCGATGATGTTACGCTGGATCTCGTTCGACCCGCCGTAGATCGTGGTCTTGCGCATGTTGAAATAGGTCGGCGCCGCGCGGTGGGCGTAGTCGGGCCCGATGCCGTGCTCGTTGGTGCCTTCCAGCCCGCGGAAGTAGGGCGCGCCATAATGGCCGACAGCTTCGAGGATCAGCTCGGTGATCCGCTGCTGGATTTCCGAGCCCTTGATCTTGAGCAGCGAGGATTCCGGCCCCGGCCCCTTGCCCGCCGCGGAAGAAGCAAGCGAGCGCAGCTCGGTATATTCGAGCGAGGTCAGGTCGATCTCCAGCTCGGCGATCTTGCGCTTGAAGAACGGGTTCTGGATCAGCGGCTGGCCCTCGTCGACCTCGCTCGCCGCGATGTCGCGCAGCCGCTCCACGCCGCGCTTCGACCGGGCGACGCCGGCGATGCCGGTGCGCTCGTGCGCGAGCAGGAACTTGGCGCAGGTCCAGCCCTTGTTCTCTTCATAGATGCGGTTTTCTACGGGTACGCGGACGTTCTCCAGCCACACCTCGTTCACCTCATGCTCGCCGCCGAGCGTGATGATCGGGCGAACGGTGACGCCGGGCGACTTCATGTCGATGAGCAGGAAGCTGATGCCCTCCTGCGGCTTCGACGCCGGGTCGGTGCGGACGAGGAAGAAGCCCCAGTCGGCGTGCTGCGCCAATGTGGTCCAGGTCTTCTGGCCGTTGACGATATAATGGTCGCCGTCGCGCTCCGCGCGGGTGCGCAGGCTGGCGAGGTCGGACCCGGCGCCCGGCTCCGAATAGCCCTGGCACCACCAGTCGTCGCCCGACAGGATGCCGGGCAGGAACTTCGCCTTCTGTTCGGGCGTGCCGAAGGTGTAGATCACCGGGCCGACCATGTTGATGCCGAACGGCATGATCGGCGTCGTCTCGGCGCGGGCGAGCTCTTCGGAGAAGATGTAGCGCTGCACGGCGTTCCAGCCGGGGCCGCCATATTCGGTCGGCCAGGCCGGTGCGACCCAGCCCTTCTTGGCGAGGATGCGGTGCCAGGCGAGCAGCTCGTCCTTGGTCAGATCCTCGCGTCCGCCCTTGCCGCGAAGGCTGGCGGGAAAATTCTCGGCAATGAAGGTGCGAACCTCGTCACGGAAGGCGATGTCTTCCGGACTGAACTGAAGGTCCATCGGTGCGTTCTCCCCAAACTGGATAGCGCCAGCGCTACCGCTGCGGCACCAGCCGCGCAACCTAGCGCAACTGCCACTCCTCACGTTCCAGAAGAGCCGAAAACCGTCGTTTTGGGGGTAAACCCCCAATAATCACGATTTTTTGGAAACGCAAGCGGCAAATGTGCGTTACGGTCATGTATCAGTTGCGTACCCCTGTTGTGTCTGTTGCGTACCCTTTGTTGTGTGGTGTGAAAATGCGTTCAGCTCCCATAGTGCGTGCGTTTCGGCGCCGGTCGACCGTGGTCCTGCTTTCGCTGGCAGCGGTCGTGCCGGCGCCGTCCCTGGCGGAAGTCCCCGTCGCGGCCCCGACGATGACCAGCGCGCCCGTGGCGCAGGTGCCGTCGGTGACGTGGAGCAAGTCATCGGCGAAGGCGCTGATCGAGGTGATCGAGGCGTCGGCGGACGAGGGCCTCGACCCCGCGGATTACGGCGCCGACCGGCTGCGTGACGCGATGGAGCGCGGGCAGATCGACCCGGTGGCGTTCAACGCCGCGGCGATGAAGCTGGCCAGCGACTATCGCTATGGCCGCGTGCCGCGCAACGAGCGCGTCGACTGGTTCAGCGAGCCGGCGAATCCCATCCTGCTGGCCACCCTCGTCGCCAACGGCATCAATGACGACAAGGTCGAGAAGACCTTCGACAAGCTGCTGCCGCAGACCGAGGATTATAAGTCGCTGAAGCGCGCGCTGGCCGAGACGCCGGCGTCGGACACCGCGAAGCGCACCGCGTTGATGGTCAATCTCGAGCGCTGGCGCTGGATGCCGCGCGAGATGGGCAACAAGCATATCTTCGTGAACATCCCCTCGTACCGCGTCGAGCTGGTCGAGGACGGCGCCGTCGTCGCCGAGCATGCCGCGATCGTCGGCAAGCCGGCGAGCCCGACCCCGCAATTCTCCACCGAGGTGAAGGCGGTGCGCTTCAACCCGGGCTGGGCAGTGCCGCCGGGCCTGAAGAAGCAGAAGCTCGCCATGTACCAGCGCAATCCGGCGGCCGCCCGTCGCGCCGGCTACAGCGTCAAGCAGGGCCCAGATGGTCCCGCGATCTTTCAGGCCCCGGGGCCGGGCAATGCGCTCGGCCAGGTGCGCCTGGTGATGCCCAATCCGTACATGATCTACCTGCATGACACGCCCGAGAAGAAGCTGTTCGGCAAGGAAGCACGCGCCCTGAGCCAGGGCTGCGTGCGCACCGACCGCCCGGTCGAGTTCGCCGAGCGGCTGCTGACCGAGGACGGCACCTCGTCGTCCGAGATCGACGCGGCGCTGGCCAAGCGGAACACGACGCGCGAGCTGTCGCTGAACAAGTCGGTGCCGGTGCACATCGCCTATTTCACCGCCGAGGCGGATGAGGGTGGATCGGTAAAGATGCTGAGCGATCCCTATGGGCGCGACGCGCGCGTGGCGCGGGCGCTGGGCGGCAGCGTGGCGCTGGCGTCGAAGTAAACTTCGCCTTCAACACCTATCACCGTCATTCCGGCGAAAGCCGGAATCCAGACCGACCGTCGGACTGGATTCCGGCTTTCGCCGGAATGACGACTGTGGGGTAGTGACTGGACATGCCTACCACCCCCACCAACTGGCTCTACCCGCCCGACCTTACCGTCGCGACCGAAGTGCAGCGGGAGCTGGCATCGCGGGTGATCGCCGAGGACGACTTCGGCCCGATCAATACCGTCGGCGGCACCGATATCAGTTGCCGCCCGCGCGACCCCAAGGCGCAGGTTCACGCCGCCATCGTCACCTGCGACTGGCCCAGCCTGACCCGACGCGAAGTTGCCACCGCGTCCGACCTGCCGCGCTTCCCCTATGTCTCCGGCTACCTCGGCTTCCGCGAAAGCCCGGTGCTCGTCGACGCCTTCGCGAAACTCGCGCGCAAGCCCGACCTGCTGTTCGTCGACGGGCAGGGCCTCAGCCATCCGCGTGGGTTCGGCATCGCCTGCCAACTCGGCGTGCTGCTCGACGTGCCGGCCATCGGCGTCGGCAAGTCGGTGCTGGTCGGCACGCCGGCCGCGCCGCTCGGCCCCGACCCCGGCGACCGGGTGCCGATGGTGTGGAAGGGGCGCACCGTCGGTATGGCGCTGCGCACCCGGCCCCGCGCCAACCCGCTCTACATCTCCGCCGGCCACCGCATCTCGCTCGAAAGCGCGGTCGAGCATGTGCTCGCCGCCACCCGCGGCTACCGCCTGCCCGAGCCGACGCGCCGCGCGCATGACGCCGCGGGCGAGCTGCGGCGCAGCGTCGAAGGGGATGTCGCCGGACTGATCGGCTGACGCGCTGAATCGACCTTGCGCGACTCGCAAGGGAGGCAGACCCTAGCTGGTCCCGACGGTCGCCACGGCCAGAAGGCCGCGCGCGACCGCCATTTCATGGCGAGCGAACGGCTGGAGGGAATGATGGCATCAATTGGCAGAGCAGGTGCGGCGCGGGCGATCGCGCTGGTGGGTCCGAACGGGTCAGGCAAGACGTCGTTGATGGAGGCGTTGCTGCACGCCGCCGGCGCCATCGAGCGACGCGGCCTCGTCGACATGGGCAACACCGTGGGCGACAGCAGCGCCGAGGCGCGCGCGCGCGGCCAGTCGGTGGAAACCAGCCTTGGCCGCTTCGACTTCATGGGCGACCGTTACGCGCTGATCGACTGCCCCGGCGGCGTCGAGTTCGCCGGAGAGGCGGACACGGCGCTGGCCGCCGCCGACCTCGCGCTGGTAGTGATCGACCCCGATCCCGGCCACGCCGCGCTGATCCAGCCGGTGCTGAAGCAATTGGAGACCCTGGGTATCCCCCGCGCCCTGTTCATCAACAAGATCGACACCGCGCACGGCCGCATCCGCGACCTGCTCGCCACCCTGCAGCCGGCGAGCGCTGCGCCGCTGGTCGCGCGGCAGATCCCGATCTGGGAGGGCGAGCGGGTCACCGGCTTCGTCGACCTCGGGCTCGAACGCGCCTTCGTCTATCGGCAGGGCAAGCCGTCCGAACAGGTCGAAATTCCGCCGACGCTCGCCCACCGCGAGGCGGAGGCGCGCTTCCATATGCTGGAGCAGCTCGCCGATCATGACGATGTGCTGCTCGAACAATTACTGTCCGACATGGTACCCGAGCGCGACCTGGTGTTCGGCGACCTCGTGCGCGAGACGCGCGAGGGGCTGATCGTGCCGGTGTTCTTCGGATCGGCGAGCAACGGCTTCGGCGTGCGCCGCCTGCTGAAGGCGCTGCGCCACGACACGCCGGAACCCGGCGCTGCCGCCGAGCGCATCGGCGCGAGCGGCGACTGCGCCTATGTGTTCAAGGTCAGCCACGCCGGGCAGGCCGGCAAGCTCGCCTTCGCCCGCGTCATGTCGGGCAAGATCGGCGATGGCGCCGACCTCGTTCGCCCCGATGGCGAACACGCCCGCGCCGGCGGGCTGTTCGCGGTGCAGGGCGGCGCGACCACCAAGATCGCGAGTGCTGGCACCGGCGAGGTGATCGCCGTCGCCAAGGTGACCGGCGCGCGGCCGGGCGAGCTGCTGTCCGCCGACGGCAAGGCGCGCGCGGCGGCGCGCCTCCCGTCGCGGCGGACGCCGGTCTATGCGCTCGCCATCGGCACGCGCGACCGCAAGGACGATGTGCGGCTGTCCGAGGCGCTGGCGAAGCTCGTCGAGGAAGATCCGACCGTCGAGATGATCCATGACGCCGAGAGCCACCAGACCCTCCTCAAGGGCCAGGGCGAGACGCAGCTGAAGGTGCTGCTCGACAAATTGAAGCGCCGCTACGGCGTCGCGGTCGACATCTCGCGCCCGCGCATCGGCTATCGGGAATCGATCCGCCGCGCCGCCGCCAACATCCGCGGCCGTCACAAGAAGCAGTCGGGCGGCCACGGCCAGTTTGGCGACGTGGTCATCAACATCCGCCCCGAGACGCGCGGCCAGGGTTTCGGCTTCTCGGAAAAGATCACCGGCGGCGCGGTGCCCAAGCAGTGGATTCCCGCGGTCGAGATGGGCGTGAAGGATGCGCTCGAACGCGGGCCGCTGGGCTTCCCGGTAGTCGATGTCGCGGTGGAGCTGATCGACGGCTCCTACCACAGCGTCGATTCATCCGAGCTGGCGTTCCGCACCGCCGGGCGGCTGGCCGCGAGCGACGGACTGAAGGGCTGCGACTCCTATCTGCTCGAACCCGTCGACCGGCTGGAGATCTACACGCCGCAGGCGGCAACATCAAAGATCACCTCGGCGGTGACCAGCCGGCGCGGGCAGGTACTGGGCTTCGACGCGCGCGAGGGCTGGCCCGGCTGGGACCGGCTCGACGTGTATCTGCCGCAGTCGGAGCGCCAGGAGCTGATCGCCGAGCTGCGGGCGCTGAGCCAAGGGCTCGCCACCTACACCTTCGCGTTCGATCATATGGCGGAGCTGTCCGGCCGGCAGGCCGAGCAGGTGGTTCAGGCGCGCGTGGCGGCCTGACGCAGCGGGATGACCGCGCCGTCGCCCGAGGCGAGCATCGCTTCGAGCACGGCGCGGCTCATCGGTTCGGCAAAGACATTGCCCTGGAATTCGTCGGCGCCGGCGCGCTTCAGCAGCTCGACCTGACGCACCGTCTCGACGCCCTCGGCGACCACCGTCAGCCCCAGTGCATGCCCGAGCGCGACCATCGAGCTCAGCACGGTCATCGCATCGGTGTCGGGCGCGAGACCTTCGAGGAAGCCTTGCGCGATCTTCATCGAATCGAGCTTGAAGCGCTGCAGATAGACGAGGCTCGAATAGCCGGTGCCGAAATCGTCGAGCGCCAGCTTCACGCCCATCGCGCGCAGCGCATCGAGGCGGCGGCGGGCGCCCTCGGGATCATTGACCAGCACCGTCTCGGTGATCTCGAGCGTCAGCCGCGCCGGGTCGAGGCCGGCGGATTCGAGCGCCGACTTCACCGTGTCGACGATGTCGTCGCCGCGGAACTGCGCCGGCGACAGGTTGACCGCGACACCGATGCTCCAGCGCGCCGCGTCGGCGCAGGCGGTGCGCAGCACCCGCTCGCCGAGACCCGCGATCAGCCCGCTCTCCTCGGCGATCGGCACGAACACCGATGGCGACACCGGGCGGCCGTCGGCATCGACGAAGCGGGCCAGCGCCTCGACCCCGACGATGCGCTGCGTCCGCGCGCAGACCTTTGGCTGATAGACGACCTTCACCGCGTCGCCATCGATCGCGCGGCGAAGCTCGCCCTCGATGCGGCGGCGGTGGTGGAGATCCTCGTCCATCGCCGCCTCGAACAGCGCGACGCGGCTGCGGCCGCGCGACTTGGCCTGGTAGAGCGCGATGTCGGCGCGGCGCACCACCTCGTCGGGGCTGGTGTCGCTGCCCTGCACCGCGGCGATGCCGATCGAGCCGCTGAGGCGAACCTGCGTGCCCTCGACATTGTGCGGCTCGGTCAGCGCGGCGAGCAGGCCGGTGGCGCGGCTGCGCGCGGCATCGACGTCGCTGTCGGCGATCAGCACGACGAACTCGTCGCCACCGAAGCGCGCGACGGTATCCCCGGGGAACAGGCGGCGGATGCGACGGCCGACGGTGCGCAGCACCTTGTCGCCGGCTTCATGCCCCCACATGTCGTTGACGTCCTTGAAGCCGTCGAGGTCGACGAACAGCAGGGTCGCGCCGCCGCCCTTTGCCGCCACCGCCTCGCCGAGCTTTTCCATCAGCAGGCGGCGGTTGGCGAGCCCGGTCAGCTCATCGTGCCGCGCCTCGTGCCGGGTGATGCTGAGGTCGTGCGCCGAGGAGCGGATGAAGCGGTAAACCAGGATACCGGCGAGCGTCATCACCAGCAGCACGACCATCGCGAACGGCAGCAGCCGCTCGACCACGTCGCCCATATGGCGTTGCGCGCGCCAATGGAGCACGGCGATGCGCTGGTCCGACGCGTTGCGCAGCACCAGCTCGCCGTCGCCGGGCGCCGCGCGCGCCGGCCAGCCGGCGAGCGACATCCGGTCGATCAGCACGCTGTCCGAAAGGCTCGCGAGGAAATCCTCGTCGACGTCATAGGCGGAGACGAGAAGCGCGTAGCCGCCGTCGGCGGGCGTGCCGACGCGGCCGAAATCATGGAGGATCGGCGCGACGATCAGGAATACCGGCCGCCCGTCGATCATCGCGAAGGCGGCATCGTCATAGCCGCGCGACAGGTTGCGCCCGATGGTCAGGCTGTCCGCCGCCGGGCGGTAGCTGTCGGCGCGCTCGCGCACCTTTGCCACCAGCGGCGCGGCCTGCGCGGCGAGCGCCGCGTAGGTGGAGGCGGGAAGCTGCACGCCCTTGGCGTTGGCGTAGGCGGCCTTGTTGCCGGCATCGAGCATGAACACCCGGTCGGCGGCGTAGAAGCGGTGCAGCCACTGGCCGACATTCTCGTCGACCCACGCCTCGTCGAAGCTGAGCGCGGTGTTCTGCACCGCCTCGTCCCAGAAGGTAACGCTGGTCAGGTCGTTCCTCAGCCGCTGCAGCTTCAGGTCGAGCGCATTCTGCGCCTGCACCTCCTCGCGGTCATGCGAGAGGTCGACATAATAGTCGGCGGAAACGAACAGGGTGACGACGGACGCGACGACGGTCAGCGCGACCAGCCCGGCCAACGCAGTCGTGACCGCGACGGTGCGCGGTATGTTGAAAAGCCCCCTAATCAACGTACCGCCACCTCTACGCCTACGACCGCGAGAGTCCAGAACTCGTCGCGTCCTGCGGCGCTTTGTGCCACCGCAGCGAAAGCGCGCAATATTGTAAATCCCACAGCGGCAAATGCTTACGGAGCCGTGTTGATACGGCTCCGCTGCGGCGAACCGTTGGTTTTGTGAGTCGGGCCGTTCTATCGGGTGGAGCCTTTTATGTTAACCTTCCCGAACGAATTTGAACGGGGGGATTTATGCGTAGCTTCACGCAGAAACTGGCGCTGGCCGCCGCGCTGATCGCGCTGCCCGCCATGGCCCTGGTGCCGGCGGCTCCGGCGGTTGCGAAGAGCCTCTACGAACAGCCGAAATATGCCGCGATCCTCGTCGATGCGAAGACCGGCGAAGTTCTCTATTCGCGCCGGCCCGACGCCGCGCGCCACCCGGCGTCGATCACCAAGGTGATGACGCTGTACCTGACCTTCGAGGCGCTGGAGCAGGGCGAGCTGACCTTGCGCGACAAGATCACCTTCTCGGCGCGCGCCGCCGGCCAGGCGCCGTCGAAGCTGCCGACGCGCAAGGGCGACACCATCACCGTCGAGCAGGCGATCCGCGCACTGACCGTCAAGTCGGCGAACGACGTCGCCGTGGCGCTCGCCGAAAAGCTCGGCGTGACCGAGGCGGCCTTCGCGGAAAAGATGACCGAGAAGGCGCGCTATCTCGGCATGAAGAACACCCGCTTCGTCAACGCGAGCGGCCTGCCGAATCCCAATCATTCGACGACGGCGCGCGATATCGCGATCCTGTCGTTGGCGACGCTTCAGCATTTTCCGCAATATTATAAATATTATAGCGAGCCGGAATTCACCTACGCCAATCAGGTGATGACCTCGCACAACCGGCTGTTGAAGAACATGCCCGGCGCCGATGGCATCAAGACCGGCTACACCGCCGCCGCCGGCTTCACGCTCGCGGCTTCGGCGCAGCGCGACGGCAAGCGGCTGATCGCGGTGGTGCTCGGCGGGCCTTCCACCATGGCGCGCGACCAGAATGTGCAGGCGCTGCTCGAGGCCGGCTTCGACGTGATGAAGTCGCGCGCGGTCGGCATGCGCACCACCGTCGCCTCCTACATGAGCGAACCGCCCGAAGTGCCGGGCTTCGAACTGCCGCCGGGCATCGAGCAGGGCTCGACCGACGCGGCCAGCCCGCGGCGCTGACCCCGTTTCAGTAACTCGTAGCGTTATGTTTCCCGGGTGGCGGGGGTCGAAAGGCCCCCGCCCCGACCTTTTTAGGCGGCCCGCTTCTCGCCGGGCCGAAGCGTCAGCACCCGCACGCCGTCGCGCGTCACCGCCACCGTATGCTCGAACTGCGCGGACAGTTTCCCGTCGGTGGTGACCACCGTCCAGCCATCGTCCTCAGTGCGCACGGTGCGGCGGCCCTGGTTGAGCATCGGCTCGATGGTGAACACCATGTTCTCGCGGAGGATAAGCCCGGTGTCGGGCCGGCCATAGTGCAGCACCTGCGGCGCCTCGTGCATCTCGCGGCCGATGCCGTGGCCGCAATAGTCACGCACCACCGAATAGCCATGGCGCTTGGCGTGCCGCTCGATCGCGTGGCCGACATCGCCGAGCCGCGCGCCGGGGCGCACCGCGGCGATGCCCTTCCACAAGGCCTCATAGGTCACGTCGACCAACCGCTTCGCCGCCGGGGCGACGGTGCCGATCAGATAGGTCTTGCTGGAATCGGCGATGAAGCCGTTCTTTTCCAAGGTGATGTCGAAATTGACGATGTCGCCGTCCTTCAGGACATCGGCGTCCGACGGCACCCCGTGGCACACCACCTCGTTGCGCGAGCAGTTGAGCACATAGCCATAGCCATATTGCCCCTTGCTCGCCGGCCGCGCCTTCAGCTCATCGACGATGAAGCGCTCGACAAGGTCGTTGACCTGCATCGTCGTCATGCCGGCCAGCGCCAGCGTATCGAGATGCGCGAATACCGAGGCGAGCAGCCGCCCCGCCTCCGCCATGACCTCGATCTCTTCCGGCGTCTTGGTCATGCGGCGCGCAGGGTCGGCGTGTCGACGCCCGCGTCGCGCAACTCGCGCGCGACGATCTCCTGAAAGCTCAGTGTCGGATTCAGCTCGCAGAGCATGCCGATGCGAATCCAGAACGCCGCCTGCGCGTTGATCGAGCGGCACGAGACCTTGCAGGCCTTGCGCAGCTGATCGTGCAGCTCGTCCTCGATGTTCACGATGCCCATGCCCGCTCCTATGCGATTCGTATATGTTTCATATACAAACCGCATAGGGCTGGGCAAGCGGCGGCCTACTTCTTCGGCTTCAACCGCAGCAGCTTGCCGTCGTCGGCGTCGGTCAACACGTAGAGGAAGCCGTCCGGTCCCTCGATCACGTCGCGGATGCGGGCGCCGAGGTCGATGCGCTCCTCGCCGACCACCTTGTCGCCCTTGATCGACAGCCGGACGAGACCCTTGGTCACCAGCCCGCCGATAAAGGCGCTGCCCTTCCAGGCCGGGAAGGCGTTGCCGCTGTAGAAGGTCATGCCCGACGGGCCGATCACAGGGTCCCAATAATAGACCGGCTGCTCAAGGCCCGCCTTGGCGGTGATCCCCTCGCCGACCGGCTTGCCGCTATATTCCTCGCCATAGGTGATGACCGGCCAGCCGTAGTTCTTGCCGGCCGCCGGCTTGTTGAGTTCGTCGCCGCCCTTCGGGCCGTGCTCGACGGTCCAGAGGTTGCCCGACGCATCGAGCGCTGCCGACTGGAGGTTGCGATGGCCGTAAGACCAGATCTGCGCGCGCCCGCCGCCGGCCTTCGCCCACGGGTTCGAGGCGACCGGCTTGCCGTCCATCGTCACGCGGATGACCTTGCCGAAGCCGTAGTTCAGGTCCTGCGAGAACACGCGGGCATCGGGCACCGAGCGTTCGCCGGTGGTGATGAACAGATTGCCGTCGCGCGCAAACACCAGCCGCGAGCCGAAATGCTTGGTGCTGCTCCACGCCGGTTCCTGACGGAAGATCACCTTGCCGCCCGCCATGCTGAACGTACCGGTCTTCGACGGCGTCGCGCAATAAGCGGCGGTGGAATTCTTCCCCGCGTCGCGCGGCTCGGCATAGGTCAGGCAGACGGTGTCGCCCTTGACGCCAACGTCGAGCAGGCCGCCCTGGTCGCGCGCGTCGACCTTGGGCACGCCCGGCACCGGGCCGGAGAGCTTGCCGTCACGGCCGATGACGCGCAGCGCCCCGGTCTTCTCGGTGATCAGCACGCGCCCATCGCCGAGGAAGTCGACGCCCCACGGCTTGCTCAGCCCCTCGACCACCGTTTCGACGGTGAAGGCGACGTTGGTCTTCGCTTCCGGCGCGCGGGCTTGGCCGGCGAAGGCGGGCTTCTGCTCGGGCGAGTTGGGCTCGCCCTGCGCCACCGGCGCCGCATTCACCGCCGCCGCCGCGACACCCGCCAGCGCCACACCCATCATCAGCTTCCGCATGCCCATCTCCCTAGTAGCTCGATACGAGACCTTGAACGTCCGCGCGCCATTCCAGATGCACGTTTCCATCGGATGGACTAAAGGTCGCGCATGACGAAATCCACCGACACCGACGCCCAATCCGGGCGGATCACCTATTCGAGCTACCTCGGTCTCGACACCTTGCTCGCCAGCCAGCACCCGCTGTCCGACCGCCACGACGAGATGCTGTTCGTGGTGATCCACCAGACCAAGGAGCTGTGGCTGAAGCAGATCATCCACGAGCTTCAGCTCGCGCAAGGCATGGTCCGCGAAGGCGCGCTGGTGCCGGCCTACAAGAGCCTCGCCCGCGTCTCGCGCATCCAGTCGGTGATGACGCAGTCGTGGGACATCCTCGCGACGATGACGCCGTCCGACTACACAAGCTTCCGCAGCTATCTCGGCACCAGCTCGGGCTTCCAGTCGGCGCAGTTCCGCGAAGTCGAGTACCGGCTGGGCCTGAAGGACGGCAGCTTCCTCAGCTTCCACGCCGAAAAGCCCGAGGCGCTCGCCGCGCTGCAGGACGCGCTCAATGCGCCGAGCCTCTATGACGACGCCATCCGCCAGCTCGCCAACGCCGGCTTTGCCATCCCCGACAGCGTGCTCAACCGCGACGTGACCCAGCCCTATGAACCGTCGCAGGCGGTCGAGGACGCCTGGGTCGAGGTCTATCGCGACACCGACCGCTGGTGGGAGCTGTACCAGCTCGCCGAAAAGCTCGTCGATCTCGACGACGCCCTCCTAACCTGGCGGCACAAGCATGTGCTGACCGTCCAGCGCATCATCGGCGGCAAGCCCGGCACCGGCGGTACCGCCGGCGTCAGCTATCTGCAGAAGACGCTCGAGCGGCGCTGCTTCCCCGAGCTGTGGACGGTGCGGACCAAGCTGTGAGCTGGAAGCATCTGTTCAGCGAAGCGCTCGCCGCCGCGCCCGCGCGCCTGCACCTCGCCGCGCACAGCCACCATCTGTGGCCCGACGCCACCCGTGCCGCGCAGCTTCAGGCGTGGGAGGACGGCGTGACCCTGGCCGACCACAAGTGGGACAAGGTGTTCGGCGAGGTGATGCCGGCGGCGCAGGCGGGCATCGCCGCCGAGCTGAAGCTGCCCTCGCCCGACAGCCTCGCCTTCGCGCCGAACACGCATGAGTTCATCGTTCGGCTGGTGTCGGGGCGCGCGAGGCGGCCGGTGCGCATCCTGTCCACCGATGGCGAATTCCACAGCTTCCGCCGCCAGTCGGCGCGCTGGGCGGAGAGCGACGAGGTGGTGCTGGAGACGATCGCCACCGACCCGTGGGACAGCTTCGCCGATCGTTTCATCGAGCGCGCGCAGAGCGGCGAGCATGACCTGATCTTTGCCAGCCATGTGTTCTTCAAGACCGGCCGCGTGTTCGAGCGGGTCGCCGAACTGGCCTCGCTGTCGCGCCCCGATGGCCCGTGGCTGATGATCGACGGCTATCACGGCTTCATGGCAATGCCCACCGACCTGTCCGCCATCGCCGACCGCGCCTTCTACACCGCCGGCGGCTACAAATATGCGATGGCCGGCGAAGGCGCCGCCTTCCTGCATGTCCCGCCGGGCTTCGGCCTGCGCCCCGCCAACACCGGCTGGTTCGCCGAGTTCGAGGATTTGACCGCTCCGCCCGGCACCATCGGCTACGCCCCCGGCGGCGGGCGGTTTCTGGGCGCGACCTTCGACCCGAGCGGGCTGTACCGGCTGGCGGCGGTGTTCGACCTGTATCGGCGCGAGGGCCTGACCACCGAAGCGGTCGCGGCGCATTCGGCGGGGCTGCAACGGCATCTGCTCGACGGCCTGTCCGGCGCGCTGGCCGAAGCCGAACTGCTCAACCCGCTCGATGGCCGCGCGCATGCCCGCTATCTCGCGTTCAAGGATGCCCGCGCCCCGGAGTGGAAGAAGGCGCTCGATGCGGAAGGCGTCGTCACCGACGTGCGCGACGATGTGCTGCGGATTGGGTTCGGGCCCTATCAGGACGAGAGCGACATCGACCGGTTCCTGGGGATTGCGGGTAAGGCGCTCGCCTAACGCTAGCTGTCATCCCCGCGAAGGCGGGGACCCAGCCCCAAACAAACAACTTGCTCGCTACCGCGAGCGCCTTTTCATGCGTGCTGGGTCCCCGCCTTCGCGGGGATGACAATGAGCGTTGGCGCCTACCCCCGCTACCGCTTCGCCACCTTATCAATCGCATCGGCAATCTGCTCGACCAGCGGCACCGGCAAATCATGGCCCATGCCCTCGATCTCGACCAGCTCGGCGCCCGGAATGTTCGCCGCCGTATCCCGCCCGCCATGCACCGGCACCAGCGGGTCGGCCTCGCCGTGGATGACCAATGTCGGCGCCTTGATCGTCGCCAGCCGGGCGCGGCGGTCGCCGTTGGCGTAGATCGCCGCGAGCTGCCGCGCGAAGCCCGCCGGATACACCGAACGATCGACGTCACGGCGAACGCGGGCGCGGAGCAAAGCTTCGTCGGCCGGATATTTGGGGCTGCCGATCGCCCGCGCCACCTTCACGCCGAAGTCGACGAGCGTGTCGACATCGTTGCTTTCCGGGCGGCCGAGCAGCGCGCCCATCGCCTCGGGGCTGGCGGGCGGCAGCATCGGGTTGCCGGTGGTCGACATGATCGAGGTCAGCGACAAGGTGCGCGCCGGATATTCGATGGCGACGACCTGCGCGATCATCCCGCCCATCGACGCGCCGACGATATGCGCCTTGTCGATGCCGAGCGCGTCGAGCAGCCCGATCGCGTCGGCGGCCATGTCCTCAAGGCTGTACGGCACCTTCGGGTCCTGGCCCGCCATCATCGCGCCGAGCAGGGTCGGCAGGTCGGGCGCGACGGCGCCGTCGAACTTGGTCGAGAGGCCGACATCGCGGTTGTCGTAGCGGACCACGCGGTAGCCGCGGGCGACCAGCGCGTTGCACAGCTCGACCGGCCACAAGGTCAGTTGCGCGCCGAGGCCCATGATGAGCAGCACGGTCTCCGCGCCGCTCGCCGGGCCGAAGCTTTCATATTCGATCTCGATGCCGTTCGCCGTCGTCCGCGCCATGCTGCTCTCCCCAGGGCTTTCGCCATGGATAGCAGGCAGGGGCGACGCGGCACCCCCTTCATTGTGGCGGCGCGGCGGGCTAAGCCGGCGTCATGACGCACATCTACAAGATCATGGGCCGCGATGAGTGGGCGGCCGCGCAGGCTGCCGGGGTCTATGACGGCTCCGCGCATGACCGCCGCGACGGCTTCATCCACTTCTCGACCGCCGAGCAGGCGGCGGAGACGGCCGCCAAGCATTTCGCCGGCCGGAACGACCTGCTGCTGCTGACGATCGAGATGGCGGGGTTCGGCGAAGCGCTGAAGTGGGAGCCGTCACGCGGCGGCGCGCTGTTTCCGCACCTTTATGCGCCACTGCCGCTGGACGCAGTGATTGCGATGCGCGAGCTGCCGCTTGGGGCGGATGGCGCGCACATATTCCCTCCCGCTTAGGGAGAGGTCCGTCCACCCACCCTCACCGTCATACCGGCGAAAGCCGGTATCCAGACCCACGGTCGGACTGGATTCCGGCTTTCGCCGGAATGACGAGTGGAGTTGTGGGCTCTCCCCTCAAGGGAAAGCTACGCGACAGCGCGCTGTTCTTCGGGCTGCTCGCACGCCACCCGGTTCCGCCCTGTCCGCTTGGCGGCATAGAGCAGCCGATCGGCGCGCTGCATCAGTTCGGACGCATCGAGACACGGCGTCGCCGCGATGCCGATGCTGGCGGTGAGCGCCAGCCGTTCGCCGGATGGCAGGGTGCAGCCGTCGCGCGCGAGGCCGGCGAGGAAGGCGTCGCAGCGGGCGACGCTGTCCTCGACCGGCGTATCGGTCATCAGCACCGCGAATTCCTCGCCGCCGATGCGCGCGACCAGCGCGTCGGGGAAGCTCGCCTGCGCCGCCGCCGCGAAGCCGCGCAGCGCCTCGTCGCCGGCCTGATGGCCGTGCTGGTCGTTGATCACCTTGAAATGGTCGATATCGCAGATCGCCAAAGTGCTGGCGCGGCGCGCCGCTTTTTCCAACTCGATCATGAAGCGGCGGCGGTTGGCGAGGCCGGTCAGCGGATCGCTGTTGGCGAGCCGTTCGAGCGCCTGCGCCTTCTCTTCCGCCTCGTTCAACGCCTCCAGCAACTGGTCCTCGAGCTGCTTGCGCCAGCGGATGTCGCGCACCGAGGTGACGGCGCTGCGCTTGTCGCCGTCGGGTACCGCCCGCGCGCTCGCCTCCAGCCAGACCCAGCGGCCGTTGCTGTGCTGCGCGCGGAATTCGATGGTGAAGCGGTCGCGGCGCCGTTCGAGCAGTTCGATGCAGTGGCGCTCGACCTCGGGCAGATCTTCCGGGTGGATGATCGACAGCAGGCCGACGCCGATCATGGAGCCTGGCGAGCGGCCGATGATCTCCTCCACCGAGGGCGACGCATATTGGCAGGTGTCGCCCAGGCCGACGTAGAGCACGCCGTCGCAGACATTCTCGGCAATGATGCGATAGAGGTCGGCCGGCGGAGCCCCCGTGGTTATGATCCTCTCCGCCATCGACATCGAATCGGCTTGTTCCCTGTACGGACGACGGGAAGCCGCCCAACAGATCGCACCCTGCCGCCAAATGCCTAACAACCGGCTAACGGCACCGTATTTTCACAGTAGTCGCGGTTTCAGCCACCGCGCCCGTCACCCGCGATCACCATTGCGGTGCCGACGCGGTTCCGCCCTTCCGCCTTCGCCTTGTAGAGCGCGTGGTCGGCGGCGGTGAGCAGCCCCTGCGGCATCGTCGTCGACCCGCCCATGCCGGCGAGCGCGGTGGCGACGCCGATGCTCGCCGAGACGACGCCGCCGCCCGGCGGGTTGCCGGTATGCGGCACGCGCAGGTTGAGGATGGCGGTACGGATCTTCTCCGCTGCCGCGCAGGCCTCGGCGCTGTCGCAGCCGGGCAGGATGATCGCCAGTTCCTCGCCGCCGTAGCGCGCGGCGAAGGCGGGCGGCGCGCAGGTGCTCGACACGGCGCCGGAAATGGCGCGCAGGCAGTCGTCGCCGACCTGATGGCCATAGCTGTCGTTGAACAGCTTGAAGTGATCGACATCGAGCAGCAGCAGCGACATCCGCCCGCCCATCGCCAGGGTCGACGTCCACTCGCGGTCGAGCGCTTCGTCGAACGCGCGGCGGTTGGCGAGGCCGGTGAGCCCGTCGGTGCGCGCCGCCAGCGACAGGGCCTCCTCACGGACCTTCTTGGCGCTGATGTCGCGCATGGTGAAGATCAGGTCGGTCGGCTTGCCCGTCACCGGATCGGCGACGGTGCGCGCGTTGGTTTCCACCCAGATCGGGTGACCGTCGCGGTGCATGATGCGGAATTCGAGCTTCAGGTCCGAGACTTCCGAGCTGAAGTGGCGGGCGACCGCGGCACCGACGCGCGGCTGGTCCTCGGGGTGGAGGAAGCTGTTGGCGGAGACATCGCCGCCGCGCTTCATCATGTCCTCGGGCTTCCAGCCGAACAGGCGCTCGGCCGACGGCGAGATATAGGTTACCCGGCCGTCGGACGAGCGGGCGCGGAAGATGACGTCGAGCGACTGTTCGGCGACCAGCTTGAACGTCTCATGCTCCTGCGCACGGTGACGCTCGTCCCGCCCGGCGCGACCGAGCAGGCGCTGCAGAAAGCGCGGCAATGCCATTATACTCTCCCCATCCCTCGGTACCGTAAATACCACAGGGGCGGGCAAAGGCTAGCTCGCCTGTTCTGCGGAGCAGCAGAGCCCCTCTTCCTAGAGGGGAGAGGGGTTGGGGAGAGGGTGGTCGGAAGGCGGACGCCAACCGGCGACCACCCTCACCCCGCTCGCTGACGCGAGTCGCCCTCTCCCCTCCAGGGAGAGGGGCAAAATGCGCGGGCTCTACTCTGCTGGCGGGACCGCCGGCAGGGTCAGGCAGATGCAGGTGCCCGGCCGGTGCGCGGGCTCGACCCAGATGCGTCCGCCATGCGCCTGCACGATCGCGCGGGAGATGGTGAGGCCAAGCCCGAGGCCCGATGCCTTCGACGAGGCGAAGGGCGAGAAGATGTCGTCGGGCGCGCTGACCCCGGGGCCGTTGTCAATGACGCTGATCACCACGAAGCCGGCGTCATCGCCCGTCCGGCTGCTCACTGTCACCTCGGGCGGCTTCGCCTCAGCCGCCGCCTCGCAGGCGTTGCGCACGAGGTTCATCAGCACCTGCTGCACCTGCACCCGGTCGGCGATCACCGCCTGTGCGCTCGCATCGAGCCGACGCCGCAGCCGCACCGCCGGATGGCTGAGGCGGATCAGCGCGAACACATCATCGACGACGGCAGGCAGCGCCACCTCGGCGGCATGGTCGGTGCGGCCGCTCGCCAGATCCTTGGCCCGGCGCATGATGTCGCCGGCGAGGCGCAACTGGTCGCGCGTATGGCTGATCGCCTCGCGCGCCGTCGCCGCGCCGGTCGCGGGGTCGCGGCTTAGCAGCCGTTCGGACGCGGCGAGATAGTTGATCGCGGCGGTCAGCGGCTGCGCCATCTCATGCGCAAGCGTCGCGGCGAGCGCGTTGATCGCAGCGATGCGGTCGCCATGCGCCACCTGCGACCGGAACTGTTCGTTCGCCTTGTCGGCGCTGACGTCCTGGTCGGTGCCGATCAGTTGCACGACGCGTCCGCCCGCACCAACGACGGGCACGATCGACAGGCGGCGGTGCATCTGCTCGCCCGCCATGCCGACCGCGTAGAGATCGAGCTGCCGCGCCTCGCCCTGCTGCACCGCGGCTTCGACGGCGTTGAGGAAAGCGCCGCGCCCGCCGCGGCGGAAATGGCCGGCATAATCGTCGATGCTCATCGCATCGCGCGCGGCCTCGCGGCCGTACATCGCGCAGAGTTGGTCGGACCACAGCACCACGCCCTTCGCCGGATCATATTCCCAGTCGCCGATGCGGCCGATGCGCTGCGCCTCGCGCAGGCGGAAATTGACCGCCGCCATGTGCCGCGCCGCGGCGTCGCGGCGGCGCGCATAGACGCTGAGCAGGCCGGCGATGGCGAGCGTCGCGACGGTCAGCAGCGCGCCGCCGCCGCGATAGCGACCGGCGCGCGCGTCGACCGGCGCGAGGATTTCTTCATGGCCGATACCGCTGGTGACGAAGATCGCATAGTCGGGCAGCCGCCGGTGGCTGAACCAGCGCACGACGCCGTCGAGCGAACTGGGGCCGAGATAGGTCCCGTTCGGATCGCGCAGCTGCTGCCGCATCACCAGCGTGCCCGCCAGATTCTCGCCGAAGCTGAAGCGCCCGCCGGTGCGCCGCGCGATGGTGATGCCGTCGAGACGGACCACCGAGATGAGATCGCTCGGCCGGTCGGCCGCACCCTCGGTAAAGGCGATGAAGCGCGCGACTTCGAGCTGAAGGGTGACGCTGCCGGCGTAGCTGCCGTCGGGCCGGTCGATGCGGCGGGTGAGGCCGATCATCGGTTTGCCGAGGCGCGGCGAGATGCGCGGGATGCCGATCATCACCCGGTCGTGCGGCGCCTGGGCGATCCGCCGCACCGATCCCCAGTTGCCGATGTTGAGTGGCGGCAGACCGTCGACCGTGGCGCCGACCAGATCGGCATTGGCATCGGCGACCAGCACGGCGGCGAACAGCGGGTTGGCGATGACCGGATCGCTGATCGTCGCCGGGCCGCCGTCGGCGCGCGGCGTCGGCAGCCCGTTCCGGTACTTCTCGGCAAGGTTGCGCGTCGCCACGTCGGCGGCATCGAGCGTGCGCAGCACATAGCGCTCGAAGGCGAGCACGCGGTTCTGGTTGTCTCGGATCGCGCCCTCAATCGCCTGGCTTCGCTCGAACTGGACCTGCGCGACGATCGTCGTCCAGATCAGGCCGAGCACCACCGCGGCGATCGTCCAGATCAGCGCCAATGCCAACCATGACGCCGGGGCGCCCAGCCCCGCCGTTGTCGGCATGCGTCCCCGCGCCCGCAATTCGCCACCGCCGGTCACGCGCCTTCTGTCCCCCGCTTTCCCCACGCTGTCGAGCGGTGTCAGGCGAAAGAGGCGCCGCGTTCCTTTTCGGCAACGCTGGGGTGACGGTACGCTCCGCCTCCCCGCTCACCCACCGTCATACTGGCGAAAGCCGGTATCCAGTCGATGGCCGGTCTGGATACCGGCTTTCGCCGGTATGACGAATGAGGGAGTTACTGCTGCCCCCTACTTCAGGCGCGTCACCTGAATGTGCACCGCGCGCCATTGGCCATCTTCCTTGCGGAAGGTGTCGGAGAAGCGGATGCGGCTGGTGAAGCGCGAGCCGGCGGACGTGCCGGTCAGCACCGTCTCCGCGCTGGTCACAAAGGCGTCGGGGCCGAGTGGCGTCATAGTGCGGTCAGTGAGGGTGATCGGATCGAACGCCTCGTCGGGCCCGGTCCACCCGGCGATGAACGCGGCCTTGCCGAGCCGCTGGCCCGAGCCGTCGATGAACACCAGCTCGTCCGACACCATCGCGTCGAGCGCCGCGCCGTTCTTGGCAAGCTGCGCCTTGTCGAAGGCATCGGCGAAGGCGACGAGGTCGGCGGGCATCGCCGCCACCGGGGCGGCCACCAGCAGCAGGGCGGCAATGGCGAACGCGCGCATGATCAGAAGCCTTTCACCAGGGTGACGACGGCATCGGCGCCGGCGCGGCGGTCGACTGAGATCGCCTGATACTCGGGCGAGTCCGCCCAGCCGCGGAACGCCGCTTCGTCAGGAAAGCTCATCAGCACGACCTTCTCGCGATCGCTCGCTCCCTCGATGATCTGCGGCGCCTCGTCGGCCGCCAGCAGCCGGCCGGGATGCTTCAGGAACACCTCCATGAAGCGCGCCTGATAGCGGTCATAGGCGGCGCGATCGGTGAAGCGGAGCTGGGCGATAGCGTAGACGGTCATGGCATCGACATAGCCGGAAAGGTACTTCGCGCACCAGTCGCCTTTGACAGGGCTGGCATTTTGTCAGGGTTGCGCGGACCCTCGCCAACCGACAAGTAGTTTCCCGCAACCGGATCAACGGGAGAGGGATTCCACATGGGCGAGGCCTATATCATCGACGCCGTCCGCACGCCGCGCGGCGTCGGCAAGCCGGGCAAGGGCGCGCTGTCGCACCTGCATCCGCAGCATCTCGGCGCGACCGTGCTGAAGGCGCTCAAGGAGCGCAACAACGTCAAGACCGACGAGGTCGACGACGTCATCTTCTCGACCAGCAGCCAGAAGGGCAAGCAGGGCGGCGACATCGGCCGCATGTCGGTGCTGCTCGCCGGCTACGACACCAAGGCGTCAGGCGTGACGCTCGACCGCTTCTGCGGCGGCGGCATCACCAGCGTTAACCTTGCCGCGGCGCAGATCATGTCGGGGATGGAAGACCTCGTCATCGCGGGCGGCGTCGAGATGATGTCCTACCATCAGGAACTGGCCGCGCAGGACCATGCCGCCGGCATCAAGCCGATGGGCATGGGCAGCGGCAACATGAACCTGCAGGCGCTGCACCCGCAGTCGCACCAGGGCGTGTGCGGTGACGCGATCGCGCACAAGGAAGGCATCGACCGCGAGGCCGTCGACGCGCTGGCGCTCGAAAGCCAGCGCCGCGCCGACGTCGCGATCAAGGAAGGCCGCTTTGCCAAGAGCGTCGTGCCGGTGTTCAACGACGACGGCTCGGTCGCGCTCGACCGCGAGGAATTCCCGCGCCCGGAGACGACCGCCGAGGGCCTCGCCAGCCTGAAGGCGAGCTTCGACGTGCTCGCCGACGTGTCGATCCAGGACGACGGCAAGACCTTCCGCCAGCTGATCAACGACCGCTACCCCGACCTGCACTGGAAGGGCGTCCACCACGCCGGCAACTCGTCGGGCGTCGTCGATGGCGCCGGCGCGATCCTGATGGCGTCGAAGGACTATGCCGACAAGCAGGGCTGGAAGCCGCGCGCCCGCGTGGTCGCCACTGCCAACGTCGGCGACGATCCCACCTTGATGCTCAACGCCCCGGTCCCGGCGGCGAAGAAGGTGCTGGCGAAGGCCGGCCTGACCAAGGACGACATCGACGTCTGGGAGATCAACGAGGCGTTCGCCGTCGTCGCGGAAAAGTTCATCCGCGACCTCGACCTCGACCGCGCGAAGGTCAACATCAACGGCGGCGCCATGGCGCTCGGCCACCCGATCGGCGCCACCGGCACCATGCTGATCGGCACCGCGCTCGACGAGCTCGAGCGCTCGGGCGGCCGCTATGCGCTGGTCACGATGTGCGCCGCCGGCGGCATGGCCCCGGCGATCATCATCGAACGGGTGTAACCCGACCTAGCCTTTCCAGGCTGCGAGCAGGGTGCGTACGAGACCGTCATACGCACCCTGTTTCGCATAGAGCGGCACCGGCGGCTGGCCCTGCTTCTCGTCGGGCTGGACGGCGATGACCGTATCCTGCCCTGGCAGCACCGTGATGTAGCGCCCGCCGTTGCCCGCCGCCGTGTAGCTGCCGTCGGGCAGGCCGTCGCCCTTCGTCACCCACCACATATAGCCGTAGCCGGCCATCAGCCCGGCGCGGCCGGTGTCGGAATAGGAGCGGGTGCTTTCCGCCACCCAGGCCTCGGGGACCAACTGGTCGCGCTTCCACTTGCCGCGATCGAGGAAGAGCTGGCCGAACTTCGCGAGGTCGCGCGCCGACATCAGCATGTTGTAGGCGGGGAAGCGCGGCGAGGACGGGTCGAACGCCCAGCGGGTATGCGCCAGTGGATCGAAATCTTCGAAGCCGAGTGGAATGGTGATCTGCTTTTCGAGCGCGGTGAACAGGCCGTGGCCGCTCAACCGCTGGTAGATGTCGCCGGCGACGTTGAAGTCCCAATTATTGTAGTACCAGTTGGTGCCTGGTGCGGCGCTGCCGCGCGGCGGGCGGGCGGCCTTCATCGCCGGCGTCTCGGCGGCGGTCGGCACATAGACGCCCGAGCGCGCCTGCAGCAGTTGCTGCACGGTCGCCTTCTTCTCGATGTCGGTCAGTAGCGTGTAGTCGTCGATGCCGAGCTCGGCCATCGTCGCGTCGCGGCGAAGCTGTTCGGGCGGCAGCATGCCGTAGAGCGCGCTGACGAACGACTTGCGGATCGAGGCGGTGCGCGACGGGCGGCTGACGTCGCCGTCGGACAGGATCACCTTGCCGCCGGTGCGCACAACGAGGCCCGACACGCCGAGGTCACGCGCCTCCTTTTTCAGCGCGGCGAGACCGGCCTCGGACCAGCGCCGTTCGGCGCGGGCCAGCGACGGCGTCGCGGCGATGGCGGCGGAGGCGGCGAGCCCGAAGGTGAAGGCGCGGCGCGAGCTGTCGAACATCACTGGTCTCCCCCGGTCGGCACGCGGATGATGCCCACGCCCTTTTCGATGCTGATCTTGGTGCCGAACGGCGCCGACAGCCGCTGCAGCCGTTCGAGAATGCGCTTGCCGATCGCCGCGTCGGCCATCGCCGGCACGCCACGCCCGGCGCCCTGCACATTCACGCCAAGGTCGATCGGGTAGAGCTTGATCTCGGCGACGCGGCCGCCCTCGTAACGGCTGATCGCGATCACCGATTCATAAAGCGCCGGGTCGGAGAAAACGCGGGCATTGCGCGCCGCCAGCAGCTCGGGGATCGTCGCCGATCCGGGCGCAACGCCATATTGGTCGTACATGTCGGCCGGCACGGCATCGAGCGAGTTGTTCATCATCGCGAAGTTGGCGAGCGAGTAGAAGATCGGCTTGCCCTTGTAGATCTCGATCCCGCGCAGGATGTGCGGGCCGTGACCGACATAGGCGTCGGCACCGGCGTCGATCGCCTGCCGGGCGAGCGTGATCGCGAAGTCGGCGGGCGTCTCGCTCGAATTGCTCGGCTCGTGGTTATGCAGCGTGAACAGCACGAAATTGCCGTTCTGCTTGGCCTGCCGCACCGCGAGCAGATTGGCGGCAACGTCGTTGGCGTTGGGCTTGTAGGAAAAGCCGATCTTGCCGTCGGGGCGCTCGGCCGCCTTGTAGGAGGTGCCGAGCAGGCGGATGACGCCATCCTTCGGCGTCGTCGGCGTCGGCGCGATTGCGGCGATCTCGACCAGCGTGTCGTAATGCTTCTGCGGCACCAGCGCGAGGCGCTCGACACGCACCGGGTTGAGGCCCGGCCGCCCCGCCACCTCGCCGACCGGATCGCCGGCGCGCGACATCGGGGTGAAGGAACTGCTGGCCGACACCATGCCGACACGCCCCGCCCCGGCATCCAAATAGCGCGGCGCCCGCGCCTGCGAGAGCGTCCGCCCGACACCGGCGTGGACGAGGCCGGCGGCATCGAGCCGCTCCATCGTCTCATAGAGGCCTTCGGCGCCCCAGTCGGTGGCATGATTGTTGGCGACGCTGACGATATCGAAGCCCATCGCCGCGACCTCCCGCGGCACGCCGGGCGCCGCCAGCATCCAGGTGCCGCCCGACTCCGCCTGCGGCGATGCCTTCGTGGTGGCGAGGTCGAGCGCCATCGTCTCGAAGTTGCCGAAGGTGACATCGGCGCCGCGCAGCAGCTTCAGCATGTCGGGCGACTTCTTCTCGACCGTCGCCAGCATGGTGCGCAGATAGATGATGTCGCCGACCGCGGCGAAGGTGAAGCCGTCGGCGATCGGCACCGACGGAACGGCCGTGACCTTCAGCGGCTCGGCCGTCTGCGCCAACGACGGCGTCGCGGCGGCGAGCGCCAGCGCGAGTGCGATTCCCAGATGCTTCATGATGTCCCTCCGACCCTTAGCTTGCATCAGAGCGGGGTAAACGCCTGCCGTCAAACCGCCCGGATGGGCGCGATAAACACCCTCCCCCTCTATCGTCATCCCCGCGAAGGCGGGGATCCATTACCGCCGACGCTTCGGAGAATGGATCCCCGCCTTCGCGGGGATGACGAGGAGGGGGCGGGGATGACGACAAGGGAGGAGGTCTCTAGGCTGGTGACATGCGCCTCATCGCCCTCCTCCTTGCCGTCGCCCTCGCGGCGCCCGCTGCCTCCCAGCCAAATCTCGACGACCTGTTCGCCCGCTGGTCGTCGCCGAGCGCGCCCGGCTGCGCCGTCGCGGTGGCGAAAGATGGCCGGACGATCATCGACAAGGCCTATGGCGGCGCCGATCTCGAACATGGCGTCGCCAACACGCCGGCGACGATCTTCGAGGCCGGGTCGGTGTCGAAGCAGTTCACCGCCGCGGCGATCCTGCTGCTGGTCGAGGACGGCAAGCTAAAGCTCGACGATGACGTGCGCCAGCATGTGCCCGAGCTGTCGCCGAGCCTGCCGCGCCTCACCCTCGATCATCTGATCAACCACACCAGCGGCCTGCGCGACTGGGGCAGCGTCATGGACCTCGCCGGCTGGCCGCGGGGCACCCGCGCCTACACGCCGCCCGACGTGCTCGACATCATCGCCCGCCAGCAGGCGCTCAACTACCCGCCGGGCGCCGAGTACAGCTACACCAACAGCGGCTATAATCTGATGGCACTGATCGTCGAGCGGGTGAGCGGGCAGACACTCGCCGCCTTTACCGCCGCGCGGCTGTTCGCCCCGATGGGCATGACCAACACGAGCTGGCGCGACGACTTCCGCCGCGTCGTGCCGGGCCGCGCCATCGCCTACGAACGCGATGGCGAGACCTGGACGCAGGCGATGCCGTTCGAAGATGCCTATGGCAACGGCGGGCTGCTGACGACCACCGCCGACCTGCTCCGCTGGAACGACGCGCTGACCGCGGGCAGGCTCGGCGCCTTCGTCACGAGCAAGCTGCAGGAGCGCGCCCACCTCACCGACGGCACGCCGATCACCTATGCGCGCGGGCTGTTCGTCGACCGCTGGCGCAACCGCGAGCAGGTGGCGCACAGCGGCTCGACCGGCGGCTACCGCGCGTGGCTCGGCCGGCTGCCCGACGAGAAGCTGTCGGTGGCTTTGCTGTGCAATGCCGGCGATGTCAGCAGCACCATGCTGGCGCATCAGGTGATCGACCGGATGCTCGGCGTGCCCGAGGAAGCTACCCTGCCGCCCGCGCCGGTCAATGGCGGCGCCGGCACCTTCATCGCCGAGACGACGCACACGCCGGTCACGCTGATCGACGACGCCGGCACCCTGCGCATCAAGGACGGCCCGTCGCTGGCGCCGCTTCCCAACGGCCGGCTGCGCGGACGCGGCGGCGAGGTGGCGTTCGAGGGTCGCGACCGCTTCGTCCTGCATACGCCCGAGGGCAACCGCGTCGCCTACCGCCGCGTCGCACCTTGGGCGCCCGCCGCCGCCGACCTGGCGGCGCTCGCCGGCCGCTATCGCAGCGACGAGGCCGACGCGACCTATGTCGCCTTCGTCGAAAGCGGCGCGCTGAAGCTGCGGCACGACCGGCGGCCGGGATTGATCGTGACGCTCGCCCCCATCACTGCCGACCTGTTCGACGCCGAGGGCGATGGCATCGTCCGGGTGATCCGCGATGGCGAGAAGATATCGGCGCTGTCCTTTGGCGTATCGCGCGTCCGCGACCTGCGGCTCGCGAAGCTTCCTTAGGGCTGAAGGTGATCAGCCACCGCACGCCAGACGTAGAGGCCGAACAGTCCGGCCGGGTCGCTCCACGCGGCGAGCGGCTCCCAGCCTGAGGCGCGGGCCAGCAGCCGCGCTTCCTCGGGCGTGTATTTGTAGCTGTTCTCGGTGTGGATCGTCTCGCCGCCGCGTATCGTGAAGCGCCGGCCGGCGGCATGGAAGCTCATGTCGTGCAGCGCGACGAGGTGCATCTCGATCCGCCCGCAATCGTCGTTCCACATCGCGCGATGCTCGAACTCGTCGACGGGAATGTCGCCGTCGAGCTCGCGGTTGATGCGCTCGAGCAGGTTGAGGTTGAACGCCGCGGTAACGCCGGCGGCATCATCATAGGCGGCTTCGAGCAACCGCGGGTTCTTGCGCCGGTCAATGCCGATCACCAGCCGCGCGTCGGCGCCCAGGGTCTCGCGAAAGGCGCGCAGCAGGTCGACGGCGCCGGCATGATCGAGATTGCCGATCGTCGAGCCGGGGAAGAAGCCGAGCATCGGCCGCGCCCTCACCGCGACGGGTAGCGCGATCGGCCGGGTGAAATCGCCCGCCACCGGCCGCACGTCGAGGCCTGGATGCGCCGCCGCGAGCGCCGCGGCCGATTCCTCGAGGAACTCGGCGCTGATGTCGATCGGCACATAGGCGGCGGCGTCGATGTGGCGGAGCAGCAGCGGCGTCTTGGTCGATGAACCCGAGCCGAATTCGACCACCGCCCGCCGCGCGCCGACCAGCCGCGCGATGTCGGCGCCATGCGCCTCCAGCAGGCCGATCTCGGTGCGGGTCGGATAATATTCGGGCAACCGGGTAATCTCCTCGAACAGCTCCGAGCCGCGCCGGTCATAGAAATAGCGCGCCGGGACTACCTTCTGGGGCTGCGAAAGGCCGGCGACCACCGCGTGCGCGAAATCGCTGCCGGTGGTCGGGCGAAGAGGAATGTCGAGCATGAGGGAGAAACGAACCGGGCCGCGCTTCGTTGCGTGACCGTGATGTGAAGGTGAAAGGCGTTGAATGGCGGCCAAGGTGCCCGCGCCCCGCAAGGGCAGCCCCAGCACGAAGCTCGACGAGGCGGAGTTCAAGCGGCGCTATCTGGCCCAGTTTCGCGACGATGGCTTCGACGCACTGAAGCCCGAGCTGGACCGCGTCGCCGCCGTCGCCTGGACCGCCTATCGCGAGGGGCGGAAGAGCCCGCAGACGCGTAAGGCGGGACCTGACTTCGCCGATCCCGGCTACGACCTGTCGATCGACTGGCTGGCGGCGCGCGACGCCATCGCCGCGGCGCAGGCGCGGCACGACGATCGCGAGGGGCCGCTGCGCGTGCTGCTGATCAACGGCTCCTCCCGCTCCGAACATAGCTGCCCGGGCGAAGTGTCGAAGTCATACCGGATGGTGCAGATGGCGCGCGAAATCTTCGAGGCGGCCACCGGCGTCGACGTGCAGCTGCTCGACCTCAGCCGGACGACCGCCGAATACGGTCGCAAGATCCACCCCTGCAAGGCCTGCTTCTCGACCGCGGCGCCGCTCTGCCACTGGCCCTGCTCCTGCTACCCCAACCACGCGATGGGCCAGACGCAGGACTGGATGAACGACATCTACCCGATGTGGGTGGAGGCGCACGGCGTGCTGATCGTCACCCCGGTCAACTGGTACCAGTCGCCGTCACCGCTTAAGTCGATGATCGACCGCCTGGTCTGCGCCGACGGCGGCAATCCCGATCCGACGCTGACGCATGGCAAGGACGCGAAGCAGGCGAAGAAGATCGAACTCGACGGCTGGGGTTATCCCCGCCACCTCGAAGGTCGGCTGTTCGGCGTCGTCGTCCACGGCGATGTCGAGGGCGCCGAGAACCTGCGCCGCATGATCGCCGACTGGCTGTGCTTCATGCACCTGTGCCCGGCCGGGCCAACTGCCGAGCTTCACCGCTACATCGGCTATTGGAAGCCCTATGCCACCAGCCATGACGAGCTCGACCGCGAAACGGCGCTGCATGAGGAGGTGCGCAATGTCGCGCGGACGCTTCTCGAAGGCATCCGCGCCAAGCGCGACGGCAAGATGATCACCGCCGGCAACGAACTCCGGCAGCCGCGCAACAAATAACGCTCAGCCGTCCTTTGCCAGCCGTACGCCGGTGAACTGCCAGCGCTGGTGCGGGTAGAAGAAGTTGCGGTAGCTGGCGCGCGAATGGCCGGGCGGGGTGGCGACCGAGCCGCCACGCAGGACGAACTGGCCCGACATGAACTTGCCATTGTACTCGCCTACCGCGCCCTCAGCGGCGCGGAACCCCGGGTACGGCAGGTAGGCGCTGCCGGTCCATTGCCAGCGGGCGTCGTAGAGCTGCGGCAGCTCCGGGTTGAGGCGCGCCGCCGCCTCCCACTCACCCTCGCGCGGCAGGCGCGCGCCGGCCCAGGCAGCGAAGGCGTCGGCCTCGTAATAGCTGACGTGCGATACCGGCGCGGTCGGATCGATCGGCGCTTCGCCGCGCAAGCCGAAGGCGGCCCAGCTCTCGCCGTCGCGACGCCAGTAGAGCGGTGCTTCGATGCCGTTCTCGCGCACCCACGCCCAGCCGTCAGACAACCAGAGCGCGGCGGTCGTGTAGCCGCCATCAGCGATGAATGCGGCCCATTCGCCGTTGGTCACCAGCCGGTCGGCGAGGCGGAACGGCTGCAGCAGGATGCGGTGCGCCGGCCCTTCGCAGTCGAAGGCGAAGCCGCCGCCGCCATGGCCGACCGCGACGATGCCGCCGGGATGGTCGACCCAGCCGGTCGCCGCGCCCATTGACCCTGCCTGCGGCGCATCGGCGGCATAGACGGGCTTCAGCGGGTTCTGCGCGAACAGGTGGAGAATATCGGTCAGCAGCAGCTCCTGATGCTGCTCCTCATGATGCGTGCCCAGCTCGACCAGCGCGCGCACATCCGCCGGCAAGGCGGGAAGCGCGCTTACCAGCGCCACGTCGACGCAGGCCCGATAGTCCAGCACGGTTTCCAGATCGGGCCGTGTCAGCAACCCGCGCCGCTCGCGCGGCTGCCGCTGGCCCTCTGCCTCATAATAGCTGTTGAACAGATAGGCGAAACCGTCGTCGAACGCGCGATAGCCCGGCACATGATCGCGCAGCACGAAGGTTTCGAAGAACCAGGTCGTATGCGCGAGATGCCATTTCGCCGGCGAGGCGTCGGGCATCGATTGCGCGGTGGCATCGGCATCGGACAGCAGCGCCGCGAGCGCAACGCTCCGCGCCCGCACCGCGGCAAAGCGCGCGGCGAGCGGATCATCGGCGGTCAGGGGGCGGGTTGAAGCCACATCGCTTCAACGCCGCGAGAAGCCAATGGGTTCACCCGCCCAATTCGGGCATCGGCGCGCGTGGACAGGCCGCGCTGCCGCTCCTAGTCTCCCGCGCCATAACAAAGCACCGGGAGAATTTGGGATGGATCGTCGCGCGTTCATGGTTTCGGCGGGTGCGGCAGCGCTCGCGTCGTCGTTGCCGGCGGTCGCCTTTGCAGCGGACAGCGAGGACGCGAAGCTCCGCGCGCTGTTCGACCGCATCTTCGACGCGCGGATCGACGAGAGCCCGGAGATGGCCTCGGGCCTCGGCCTCGATACCGGCAAGCGCGCCGCGCTGAAGCGCCAGCTCGACGATTACTCGGCGAAGGGCAAGGCCGACGATCTGGCGCGGGCCAAGCGCGAAATCGCGCAACTCGCGACCATAGATCGCTCGAAGCTCAGCACCGCCTCGGCGCTCGATCTCGAGGTCGTCGAGTACGGCCTGAAGAACGCGGTCGCCGACAATGAGCGCTTCACCTACGGCTCCGCCGGCGGCCGCTTCGCGCCCTATGTGCTGACCCAGCTGACCGGTCCCTATCAGGACATCCCCGACTTCCTCGACACCCGCCACAAGATCAAGGATGCGGCCGACGCCGACGCCTATCTGTCGCGCCTGTCGGCGTTCGCCACCGTGCTCGACCAGAGCCTCGCGCGGCAGAAGGAGGATGCGGCGCGCGGCGTGTTCGCGCCCGACTATATCCTCGACACGACGCTGACCCAGCTGAAGGCGTTGCGCGACCAGCCGGCGGCGAGCACCGTCCTCGTCACCTCGCTGGCGCGTAAGGCCGGCGAGGCGAAGCTGTCGGCAGACTATGTGGCGAAAGCGGAAGCCATCGTCGGCAAGGAGGTCTTCGCCGCGCTCGACCGGCAGATCGCCGAGGTGCAGGCGCTGCGCGCCAAGGCGGTGCATGATGCGGGCGTGTGGCGCCTGCCTGACGGCGAGGCCTATTATAACGGCTCGATCCGCGCCGCGACGACGACGAGCATGACGGGCGACGACATCCACAAGCTCGGGCTTGAGCAGGTGGCGGAAATCTCCGACCGGCTCGACAAGATCCTGAAGGCGCAAGGCTACAGCGAGGGTACGCCCGGTGCGCGCCTCGCCGCGCTCAACCGCGACCCCAAGCAGCTGTTCGCCAACACCGATCCCGGCCGCGAGGAGATGCTGACCTACATTCGCGGCGAGGTGAAGCGCATGGAGGCGCGGCTGCCCGAACTGTTCGCCACCCTGCCGAAGGCGGCGCTCGAGGTGAAGCGCGTGCCGGTGTTCATCCAGGCCGGCTCGGCGGGCGCCTATTATGAGGCGGCCTCGATGGATGGCACGCGCAAGGCCGCCTACATGATCAACCAGCGCGACACCTTCGACCGGCCGAAATACGGCCTGCCGACCTTGAGCTATCATGAGGGCGTGCCGGGCCATCACCTTCAGGTGAGCCTGTCGCAGGAATCGGGATCGATCCCGATGATCCGCCGCCGCGGCGGCTTCTCGGCCTACAGCGAAGGCTGGGCGCTCTATTCGGAGCAGCTCGCCGACGAGATCGGCATGTACAAGGATGATCCGCTCGGCCAGGCCGGCTATCTCCAGTCGCTGCTGTTCCGCGCCACGCGCCTCGTCGTAGACTCCGGCATGCACGCCAAGCGCTGGTCGCGCGAGAAGGCGACCGACTATTTCATCGCGACCACCGGCATCGCCCGCGGCCGCAGCCAGGGCGAGATCGACCGCTACACCGTGTGGCCGGGGCAGGCGACCAGCTACAAGGTCGGCCACACCGTCTGGGCGCGGCTGCGCGACGACGCCAAGACGAAATTGGGCGCCAAGTTCGACATTCGCCAGTTCCACGAGGTGCTGACCAAGGGCGCGATGCCGCTAGACGTGCTGGAGCGGGTGGTCAACGACTGGGTGGCGCTTCAGCTCAAGACTTAGGCAAGGCCTTGTGGCGGCGGCGCCAGTGGAAGTGCGGGCGCATGTGCCGGATGCGCCCGAGCAACCCACGCCGCTTCGCCGTGTCCTCGAACATCTCCGACGGGCTTTCGGGGTCGAGCACCTTGTTGTCGGCGAGCCACTTTTCGACCTCGGTGAGCTCGGGCACCTCGTAGGGGCGTAGCGTCTTCCCCTCGCCCCGCAGCGCCTCGATCGTCTCGATCATCGAGCCGCGCGCGTCGATCTCGGCGGCGACCTTGTCCGCCTCGACGCCGAGATGCTCGGCGATCAGGCTGTCACGGATGGCGCGCACCCGCTCGCGTTCGCCGTCGTCGCCCGCCTCGATCAGCACGTCGCATTCGGTGTCGAGGCCGAGCGAGCGGTTGTTCATGTTCGCCGAGCCGATGCGCAGCGACTGGCCGTCGACGATCATCACCTTGGCGTGGACGTAAATCGGCGCGCCGCCGCCGGTGTAGGGGTGGTAGAGCCGCAGCTTGCCCTGCGCGTCGAGCTTTTGCAGCGCCGCCACCAGCCGCGCCCGTGCCGTGTCCATCGCCACCGGCTCCAGCCAGCCCTGTGCGGTGATCGGGTTGACCAGCACGATCTCCGGGCAATCGGGCGCGCAGAGCCGCTTGCCGATCGCCTCGGCGATCTTGCGCGAGGCGAAATACTGGCTCTCGGCGTAGATGCTCTCTTTCGCCCCCATGATCTGCTCGACGAACAGCGCCTCGATCTCGCGGATCTCGGGGCAATCGGGCATGTCGGGGCGGGTGCGGGCGATGTTCACCGCAATGTCGGTAAAGTCGGGCTCCAGCTCGTCGGGCCAGCAGTCGGACGCCTCGGTGACCGGCTTCAGCTCATGCCCGCCGGCGAAGCTCCAGCGGTCGCGCGCCAGCTCGCCGAGCGCCGCCGCCACCGGCCCTTCGAGCGCGGTCGTCGCGTCGTGCCACGGCCCGTAGACTTCACCGTTGGGGAAATGGCGGTGCGGCTCCTCGTCGTCGTGGCTGCGCTTGTCCCAGCGGCCGCCGGTCATGTCGATGCCGCCGCAAAAGGCGACGCAATCGTCGATGACAATGATCTTCTGATGGTGCGAGCCGCCCGTTGGGTGGAAGCTGTCGAGCTTGGTGTGGATGCGCTTGTGCATCATCCACTTCATCAGGGTGAAGATGGTGGTGCCGCGAAAGACCGTCTTGATGGCACCAACGTCCCAGCGCAGCAGGCAGATCTCCAGCTCGGGCGATCGCTTGACCAGCCAGTAGATGAAGTCGCCGACCGTCGTCGGGGCGCCGTCTTCGTTGTCGCCATAGTCGAGGCGGATGCGCGCGTCGAAGTCCCAGCCGATCAGCATGATCCGCTTGCGCGCCTTCAGCATCGCGAGCCGCGCCCAGTGGAAATAATCCTCGGCGTCGACGATCACGCTGGTGCGCGTCGCCTTCTCCGTTCGCCAGATCGAGCCGGAATCGCCGTTCATTTGCCTCTCGTCTCGCCCCTGTCGCCTCGGTCAAACTCGGCGTCGGCGCAAATGTATCCGCGCTGCTTGCCAGCGCCCTGTTTCCACCGGATTGTGGCGTGAAAACATGACGGAAACCTACCGCCTTCCCGACGACCTGATGCCCGGCGCGCGCACCATCGCGATCGCCTGGGGGATCGTCGCGCTCGCCTATACGCCGCCGGTGCTGCTGATGGCGCGGCAGGCCGCCGATCAAGTGCCGCCGCATTTGATGTTCGTGCTGGTGGCGATCGGCTTTATGCCGTGGGCGCTGGCGACGCGGCCGCTGATCCAGCTTTGCGCGCGCTGGCCGCTGGGGGCGGGCGAGCGCAATGGGCCGCACCTGCTGCGGCTGGCGCTGGTCGGGCTGGCGGCGCTGCCGACGCTCGCCCTTGTTGGCACCAGCATCGGGCAGACGCTGCTGCCGCTGCTGCAATATGGCCGCTTCGAGTTCGTGCCGCAGCGCATCGCCTTCGCCGCGACGATCAACGCCTTCTTCTCGGTGCCGACCTATGTCGCGGTCGTCGGGGTCGGGCAGGCGCTCGTCTATGTCGACCGCACCCGCACGCGCGAGCGGCTGCTCGCCCGCGCCCGGTTGGAGGCGCTGCGCGCACAGATCGATCCGCATTTCCTGTTCAATGCGCTCGGCGCCATCGCCCAGCTCGCGCATCGTGGTGCCGAGCAGGCCGAAGCCGCGATCGGCCGCCTGTCCGATGTGCTGCGCTCCACCCTCGCCTCCGACGATGCCGCCGTGCCGCTTTCCAGCGAGATCGCGACGGTGATGGACCATGTCGAGCTGCACCGCATGCTGATGCCCTCGCCGCTCGACCTGCGCCTGTCGATCGCCCCCGCCGCCTGGGGCGCGATGGTGCCCGCGCTGATCCTGCAGCCGCTGGTCGAGAATGCGGTGACGCACGGCCTGTCGCGGCTGACCGCCGAGGCCTGGCTGGCGATCACCGCCGAGGCGGAGGGGCAGCGACTGGTCATCGAGGTGCGCAACGCCCGGCCCACCGACGCCGCGCCGTCGCGCGGACTCGGCATCGGCCTGCGCAACGTCGGCGAGCGGCTGGAAGCGCTGTTCGGCAGCGCGGCACGGCTGACGGTGGCGGCGGACGGCAATAGCTTCACCGCGCGCATCGAACTGCCGCTCGACCGGCCGGCATGATCCGCACCTTGGTCGTCGAGGACGCGCCGCTGGCGCGCGAGGCGCTGGTGCGGCTGCTCGGCACACATGGCGATATCGAGCTGGTCGGCAGCGCCGCCTCGGCGGCCGAGGGCTGGCGCTCGCCGCCGAGCTGAAGCCGGCGCTCGTCTTCCTCGATATCCAACTGCCCGATCTCGACGGCATCGAACTGGCGCGCCGCCTGCCGCAGCCGCGCCCGGCGATCGTCTTCCTCACCGCCTTTCCGCAGCATGCCCTCCCCGCCTTCGAGGTCGAGGCGCTCGACTATCTGCTGAAGCCCGCGAGCGCCGAAGGGTTGGCGCGGGCGCTCGACCGGGTGCGGCGCGCGCTGGGTCGGACCCTCGCCCCCACCACCGCGCCCGACCATCTGGAAATCCGCGACGGCGGGCGCACCCTGTTCTTGCCGCTGACCGCGATTGACCATGTCGATGTCGCCGGCCACTATCTCTGCATCCATGTCGAGCGCGAGGTGCATCTGCTGCGCCTGCCGATGGCGGAACTCGCCGAGCGGCTGGGGCCGGCGTTCGTGCGCACCCACCGCTCGGCGCTGGTGCGCGTCGACCGCATCGCGGCGATCACCGACCGCCGCAACGGCGATGGCGATGTCGAGCTGATCGGGGGCGGACGGGCGCCGCTGAGCCGCAGCTACCGCGCCGATGTCGAAGCCCGGCTGGCCGCGGCGAAGCGCTGACGCACGGTTCACGACATCCGGCGCACTGGTCGGGACAAGCCGCTGGTGAAGGCGGCGCGGCACTGGCTTAGGCGGCTCAAACACCCGCCAACCGGAGCCTGCCATGTTTCGTACCACCCTGATCGCCGCGCTGCTCGCCGCCGCGCCCGCCCTCGCCGACGAACCCGCCCCCGGCGCCAACCCCTTCGCCGGCCCTCCGTTCGCCGCGCCGACCCTGCACTTCAAGGGCGGGCAATGGTTCGACGGCAGGGGCTTCCGGCCGATGGAGTGGTATGCCGTCGACGGCAAGCTGACCGCGAAGCGCCCGGCGCAGATCGACGCCACCATCGACCTCGGCACGCGCCACGTCATCCCGCCGCTCGCCGAAGCGCATAACCACGACCTGCAGAACGGCTTCTATGCGGGGAAGATGGCGCGCAACTATATGGCGCGCGGCATCTTCTATTCGGTGCAACTCGCCGGCCTCCCCGCCGACATCGCCACCTACCGCGACTTCTTCGGCCAGCCCGGCACGGTCGATGCCACTTTTTCCGAGGCGCTGCTGTCGGCATCGGACGGCCATCCGCTGAAGATGATCCTCGACGGCATGGCGCAGGCGGGCGAGACGATCACGCCCGAAGGCGCGCGCGACAAATACTACTGGTCGATCGACAGCCAGGCCGACCTCGACGCCAAATGGGCGAAGATCGCGGCGGTCAAACCGAAGATGATCAAGGTCATCATCATCGACAGCGCCAACTATGCCGCCAACCGCCGGAACGCCGAGCTGTTCGGCCGCAACGGCATCGACCCCGCGCTGGTGCCCGAAATCGTCAAACGGGCCCATTCGATCGGCGCGCGGCTGATGGCGCATGCCGACACCGCCGCCGACTTCGAGGTGGCGGTGAAGGCCGGCGCCGATGCGGTCGCGCACCTCCCCGGCTATCGCATCGCCAAGTTCAACAAGCCCGCCGACTACCGGATCGGCGACGCGGTGATCGCCGAGGCGGCGAAGCGCGGCATCTTCGTCATCACCACCACCGCCGCCTCTCGCTTCGGCATTGCGCGCTACCCCGAGACCGAGGCGGCGATCACGGCGAACTATCAGGACAATATCCGCCGCCTGCGCGCGGCGGGCGTGAAGCTGGCCTTTGGCTCCGACACCTTCGGCGGATCGGTGCTCGACGAGATCGCGACGGTGGACAAGCTCAAGGTAATGTCGCGGCCCGAGCTGTTGCGCGTCGCCACGTCGGACACCCCGCAGCTCATGTTCCCCGGCCGCCGGATCGGCACGTTCGCCGAAGGCGCGGAGGCCAGCCTGCTCGCGCTCGACGGCGATCCGCTCACCGACCTCGACGCGCTGAAGCGGATCAAGGTCGCGGTGAAGCAGGGCGAGTTGCTCGGCGGACGCTGACCATTAAGTCCGTTCCCCGCTGGGCCCGTCCGCGATAAGCGGAACGGGAACAGCGGGGAGCATTCATGGGCAAGCTATCGGGCTTCAAGGTCGTCGACCTGACGCAGTTCCTGCCCGGCCCGATGCTCACCCTGATGATGGCCGATCAGGGCGCCGAGGTGGTGAAGGTCGAGCCGCCCGCCGGCGACCCGGCACGGACGCAAGGCCCGTTCGAGGCGGGCCAGTCGGTGTGGTTCCGCAATCTCAACCGCGGCAAGCGCGCCGTCACGCTCGACCTGAAATCGGACGCCGGCCGCGCTGCGCTGTGGGCGCTGATCGACGATGCCGATGTGTTCGTGGAAGGTTTCCGACCCGGCGTGATGGCGCGGCTGGGCTTCGGCTATGCGGCGGTCGCCGCGCGCAATCCCGGCATCGTCTATGCGTCGGTCACGGCCTTCGGGCAGGACGGGCCGCTATCCGACCATCCCGCGCACGACATGGCGGTACAGGCGCTCGCCGGCTTTCTGTCGGTCAACGACGCCACCGACGGCACGCCCGCCGTGCCGGGCGTCGCGGCGTCAGATCTGGCGGCCGGGCTGACCGGCCTGTCGGCGATCCTGATGGCGCTGATCGGGCGGCAGGCGAGCGGGCGCGGCGACTATATCGACGTGGCGATGTTCGACAGCCTGCTGCCGTGGTGCGCGCACGTTGCCGGGTCGGCGATCATGGGCGGCGACGCACCAAAGTCGGCGGCGCAGCGGTCGCTGGGCGGCGCCGGCTTCTACAATATCTACCGCACCGCCGACGGGCAGCATGTGGCGCTTGGCGGGCGTGAGATGAAGTTTGTGCGGACCTTGCTCGAAGCGCTCGGCCGCCCCGACCTGATCGCCCTCGGCGAGGCGGAAGCCGGCGACGGCCAGAAGCCGCTGGTCGATTTCCTGCGCGCCACCTTCGCGACGCGCAGCCGCGCCGAATGGGAAGCGTGGTTCCACGACAAGGATGTCGCCTTCGCGCCGATCCTCGACTTCGCCGAGGCACTGGCGCAGCCGCATGTCGCGGCGCGGCGGCTGTGGGTGGAGGCCGACGGCACGCACCACATCGCCCCCGCCATCCGCTTCGCCGGCGAGCCCGCATCGACGCCGGCCCCCGCCCCGGAGCAGCAAGCATGAGCCCGCACGTCCGCCTCGAACAGGACGGGCCCGTCGCCCGCCTGCTCCTCGACCGCGCCGACAAGCGCAACGCGCTCGACCAGCCGATGTGGGAGGCGATTCCCGTGCTGGTCGACGAGGCGATGGCGCGGGCCTCGGTGCGCGTGCTCGTCGTCGGGTCGGCCGCGCCGGGCCTGTTCTGCGCCGGCGCCGACATTGCCGAGTTCGCCGCGATGACGCCTGACCCCGACTGGCGCGCCCGCAACCAGGCCGCGATCCGGCGCACGCAGGTGACGCTCGCCCGTTCGCCGAAGCCCACAATCGCCGCGGTCGACGGCGACTGCATCGGCGGCGGCTGCGGCCTCGCGCTGGCCTGCGACATGCGGGTAGCGAGCCCGCGCGCCCGCTTCGGCATCACCCCGGCCAAGCTCGGCATCGTTTATCCGCTGCACGACACCAAGCTGCTGGTGGACGTCGTCGGCCCGGCGCAGGCAAAGCGCATCCTCTATACCGCCGGGCTGCTCGATGCCGCCGAGGCGCACCGCATCGGCCTCGCCGACATCCTCGCCGACGATGTGGCCGCCGCCGTCGCCGAGCTGACCGCCGCCATCGCCGCCACCTCGCCACACAGCCAGCAGGCGTCGAAGGCCATCATCCGCCGCATCCTCGACGGCGAGAGCGACGACGACACAGCGAGCAGCGGCCAGTTCGACGCCTCGTTCAGCGGCGCCGATTTCAGGGAGGGAGTCGCGGCGTTCCTCGAAAAGCGGAAGCCGCATTTTCCCGACCGCTGAGTGCCCTTGCCGCCCCGTGGAAAGCCGGTCATGCTTTTCGTACCAAGGGAGGGGATTCTCATGCGCAAGGCGTTGATCGCGTTTGGACCGTTGCTCATGCTCGCAAGCGCCGCGCTGGCGCAGGCTGGCAAGCCCGAATGGGGGACGTTCGGTGTCGATCAGGCGTCGATGGACCGGTCGGTTCATCCGGGTGACGATCACTGGTCCTACGTCAACGGCAATTGGGCGAAAAATACCGAGATTCCCGGCGACCGCGGTGCGCTTTCGCAGGTTCAGCGGCTGAACGACGTCTCCGCCGCGCAGGTTCGCGAAATCCTCGAGGAGATGATCGCCAAACGCGCGACCTTGACCGGCGATGACGCGCGGATGGCCGATTACTATGCGACCTTGATGGATCAGGCGGCGATCGATGCTGCAGGCGCCGCGCCGCTGCTCGCCGACTTGAAGCCGGTGCGCGATGCCGCCGACCGGTCGGCGCTCGCGGCGCAGCTTGGCCGGCTGTCGCGCGACTGGCAGGGCACCCCGCCGATCGGGCGCATGCCGCGGTATTTCCCCTCGCCCTTCCCGACGGGCATCGGCCAGGACAGCAAGGACCCCGGCGTCTACATGGCGGGCTTCAGTCAGGGCGGCCTCGGCATGCCCAACCGCGACTATTATCTGAACAGCGACGCGGAAAGCGCGAAGACGCAGGACGCCTATCGCGCGCATGTCGCGAAGATGCTGGTGCTGACCGGCGTTCCCGCCGCCGAAGCCGCCGCACGCGCCGCCGCCGTCTATGCGTTCGAGCGCGGCATCGCCGAGGCGCAGTGGACGCTCGCCGACAGCCGCGACGCCGACAAGACCTACAATGTCTGGACGCTCGCCGACCTGAAGGCGAAGGCGCCTGGCTTCGACTGGGCCGCCTATCTCGGCGCGCTCGGCCTCGACAAGCGGCCGAACCTCATCGTCGCGCAGCCGTCGGCGGCGACCGGCATCGCCAAGCTGATCGGCGAGACGCCGCTGCCCGTGCTGAAGGACTGGACCGCCGTGCGCCTCGCCAAGGACCGCGCGCTGGCGTTGCCGTCGGCGTTCGCCAAGGAGGAGTTCGCTTTCTCGGGCGGCGTGCTCGGCGGCGCGACCGAGAGCCCGGCGCGGCAGTCGCAGGCGGTCGAGCTGACCGCCGCGGCGCTGACCGATGCGGTGTCGAAGCCCTATATCGACCGCCACTTCCCCGCCTCGACCAAGAAGGCGATGGACGAGCTGGTGAAGAACGTCATGGCCGCGATGGACCGTCGGCTGACCAACCTGTCGTGGATGGCGCCGGAAACGAAGACCAAAGCCCGCGCGAAGCTCGCCGCCTTCAACCCGATGATCGGCTACCCGGAGACGTGGCGCAGCTATGAGGGGCTGCAGGTCGTGAAGGGCGACGCCTATGGCAACCTCAAGCGCGCCGGACGCTTCGACTATGACCGGCAATTGGCGCGCATCGACGGCCCCGTCGACCGCAAGGAATGGTGGATGATGCCGATCACCGCCAACGCCTATGCGAGCTTCGAGAACAACGTCATCGTCTTCCCCGCCGGCTACCTCCGCGCGCCGCACTTCGACCCCAACGCCGACCCGGCGGTGAACTATGGCGCGATCGGCTATGTGATCGGCCACGAGATCAGCCATCACTTCGACGACCAGGGATCGAAGTTCGATCCGCAGGGCCGCCTCAACCGCTGGTGGACCGATCAGGACCTCGCCCGCTTCAACGAGCGCAAGGCGAAGCTGGTCGCACAGTACGACGCCTATGAGCCGCTGCCGGGGCTGCACATCCGCGGGCAGCAGACGCTCGGCGAGAATATCGCCGACAACGCCGGCCTCGCCATCGCCTATGATGCCTACCAGCTGTCGTTGGGGGGCAAGCCGGCGCCGGTGATCGACGGCTTTACCGGCGACCAGCGCTTCTTCATGGGCCGCGCGCAGGTGAACAAGGTGCTATTCCGCGAGGCCGAGTTGCGCAAGCAGGTGGTGTCGGGCGTCCATTCGCCGAGCAAGTGGCGGACCTGGGCGGTGCGCAACCACGACGCCTGGTACCAGGCGTTCGGCGTGAAGCCGGAGCACAAGCTGTACCTGCCGCCCGCCGAGCGCGTGAAGATCTGGGAGTGACTGTCCGGTCCTGAACGCTGGCGACCACCGCTGTTCGGAAACGGACAGCGGTGGGGCTGCATTTGTAGCCTTGTAAAACAGTCGTTTTGATATTTAACAATGACTTATGGCACTTGGCACGGCTCCTGAAAGGGAAGAGGCGTGGGTGACACCACAGCCTGACCCCCTCGAAGGAAGATCGAAATGACCGCCCCCCTCGCCAAGAATCTGATCTGTACCCTCGGCGCCGCTGCCGTGTCGCTGACCTTCATGAGCGCCGCTGCCGGCCCGGCGCGTGCCGGCGCCGCCACCGTGTCGGTCGCCGACCTCGACCTGTCGAAGGCGGCCGGCCAAGAGATGCTGGTCCGCCGCGTGAAGGCGGCTGCCGACGCAGTGTGCGGCGAAGGCCGCTCGGCCCGCGAACAGCGTGACCGCCGCCGCTGCGTGGCCGAGGCGATGGACGACGCTTTCATGTTTGCCCCGACCCGCGCGTGATCGTGACGCGCGTGCCCTCCGCCGGGCCATCCCCCTCCCGGCCCGGCGGAGGCTCCCATCCGGTGGATGAGGAGACCGTGCAATCGCTGCAACGCGCCTTGACGAAGGCGCGGGAAGCGACGGCGGCGCCAAAGCGCAAGCCGACGGGTATCCTCTAGACTCCCCTTGCCGCGCCGCCCGCTTGCGGGAATGATCCGGTCTTGAGGGAGACTGGCATGGCGACGGAAATTTCACGGCGGCTGCTGTTGGGCGCCGCATCGGCCGGAACCGCGCTGGTGGTTGCCGGTCGCAGTCATGCGCAGGCGACGCCGCCGCGCCCGCTGTTCGGCCCCGCCGCGGGCGTCGCCCAGCTTTCCCGCAACGAGAATCCCTACGGCCCCAGCCCCGCCGCCATCGAGGCGATGGCGCGTGCCGCGTCGCAGGGCTGCTATTACCCGGATGCCGGCATCGACCGGCTGACCGCGATGATCGCCGAGCGCAACGGCGTCGGCGCGAAGCAGGTGGTGATCGGCGCCGGCTCGACCGAGCTGCTATCCTCGCTGGCGCTGGCGTGGATGAGCAAGGGCGCGATCCTCTGCCCCGACCTGTTCTGGGATACCACCGTCGCCTACGCCGCGAAGAAGGGCGCCAAGGTCAAGCGCGTGCCGATGAAGGCGGACATGAGCGTCGACCTCGACGCGCTGGCGGCTGCGATCACGCCCGACGTGGGGATGATCCACCTGTGCAACCCCAACAACCCGACCGGCATCCTGATCGACAGCGACGCGCTGCGCGCCTTCCTCAGGAAAGTGCCGTCGCATGTGCCGGTGCTGATCGACGAGGCCTATAACGAGCTGACGGCGCGTCCCGACTCGACCTCGGTGGTCGGCTCGATCAAGGCGCATCCGAATGTTGTGGTGGCGCGCACCTTCTCGAAGATCCACGGGCTTGCGGGCCTGCGCATCGGCTATGTCATCGCGTCGGAGGAGAACGCCGCGACGATCGATTCCTATGTGATGAGCATGGGCGGAACGACGGCGGGCATCGCCGCCGCCATCGCTACCTATGACGACCAGCCGTTCCTCAACTTTTCGAAGGCTCGCATCGTCGAGGCGCGCGGCATGATCTACGACGCGGTCAGGAAAGCCGGCCTCACCGCGCTGCCGGCCGAGACCAATTTCGTGTTCGTGAAGGTGCCCGATGCCGACGCGATGAAGAAAGCGCTCGCCGAACGGCAGATCGTGGTGCGCGGGGCCTATGGGCCGTGGAAGCAATGGTCGCGTGTCTCGACCGGCAAGATCGAGGACGTGAAGCGATATTGCGAGGCGCTGCCGCAGGTGGTTGGCGCCTGACGCCCGCACTGGCAGAAGCGGGACGATGATCGCCCGCCTGCCGCCCATCCCCGCCTGGTCCGCCGCGCTGATCGCGACGCTCGTCGGTTTCGGCGGCACCATCGCGCTGGTGGTGCAGGCGATGCGCCATCTCGGCGCCTCGACCGATCAGACGGCATCGGCGGTGACCGCGCTCTGCCTCGGCATCGCGGTCGGCGGCGCGGCGCTTTCCTTCCGGCTGCGCATTCCGGTCGTGCTCGCGTGGTCGACGCCCGGCGCGGCTCTGCTCGCCGCCGCACCCGCCGGCCTGTCATGGCCGGTGGCAGTCGGCGCCTTCCTCTCGGCAGCGGCGATGATGGTGGCGGCAGGGGCGATCCCGGCGTTCGCGCGCGCGGCCGAGCGCATTCCGACCGGCATCGCCGCCGCGATGCTCGCGGGTGTGCTGCTGCCCTTCTGCCTGCAGCTCTTCCGCCTTGCCGCCGTCGATCCGCTGCTGGTCGGGCTGCTGCTCGCCGTGTTCATCGTCGCGCGCCGGCGGCTGCCGCTCTACGCGATGCTGCTGGCGCTCGCCGCCGGCATGGCGCTGACCTTGCTGCGCGGCGATATCAGCGCGCTGCCGCCGGGCGATACGCTCGGCAGCCTCTCGGCCATCGTTCCCGCATTCGACGTTCGCGTGATCCTCAGCCTCGGCCTACCGCTGTTCCTCGTCACGCTGGTCTCGCAGAACCTCCCCGGGCTCGCGGTGCTGCGCAGCGCCGGCTACGAACCGCCCGCCCGGCCGCTGGTGCTGGGCAGCGGACTGGCATGGCTCGTGACCGCGCCGTTTGGCGCGCACGGCGTCAATCTCGCCGCGATCACCGCCGCCATCTGCACCAACGCGGAGGCGCATCCCGACCGCGACAAACGCTGGACGGTCGGCGTCATCTACGCGGGCTTCTATCTGCTGCTCGCGCTGATCGCGCCGATGGCGGTGCGGCTGTTCCTCGCGCTGCCGACCAACGTCATCGCTGCGCTCACCGGCCTCGCGCTGATCCCCGCGCTGCTCGGCGCGGTCGAGACGATGCTCGGCGACGAGACGACGCGCGAGCCGGCGATCCTCACCTTCCTCGCCGCCGGGTCGGGGCTCACGCTGTTCGGCCTCGGCTCGGCCTTCTGGGGGCTCGCCGTCGGCTTTGTCGCGCTGGCGATCCTCCGCCGCTAGAAGCTCTTCGGCAGCCCCAGCACGTGTGTCGCGACATGGCTGAGGATCAGGTTGGTCGAGATCGGCGCCACCTGATACAGCCGCGTCTCGCGGAACTTGCGCTCCACGTCATATTCCTCGGCAAAGCCGAAGCCGCCGTGCGTCTGGATGCACATGTCGGCGGCGTACCATGAGGCTTCGGAGGCGAGCAGCTTCGACATGTTCGCCTCGCTGCCGCAGGGCTCGCCGGCGTCGAACATCGCCGCCGCCTTGTCGACCACCGCGGCGGCGGCCGTTGCCTGCACATGCGCGCGGGCGATCGGGAACTGGATGCCCTGGTTCTCGCCAATCGCGCGGCCGAACACCGAGCGTTCCTTGGCATAGGCCGACGCGCGGTCGATGAAGAAGCGCGCGTCGCCGATGCATTCGCTGGCGATGAGGATGCGCTCGGCGTTCATCCCGTCGAGGATGTAGCGGAAGCCCTTGCCCTCCTCGCCGATGAGGTTCTCCACGGGCACGCGCAGATCGTCGAAGAACAGCTCGGTCGTCGCATGGTTGAGCATGGTGCGGATCGGCCGGATGGTGAGGCCGTTGCCGACCGCCGCGCGCATGTCGACGAGCAGCACGCTCATGCCGTCCGATGGCTTTGCCACCTCGTCGCGCGGGGTGGTGCGGACGAGCAGCACCATCAGGTCCGAATGCTCGGCGCGGCTGATCCAGATCTTCTGGCCGGAGACGACATAGTGATCGCCGTCGCGCCGGGCGAAGGTGCGGATGCGGGTGGTGTCGGTACCGCTGGTCGGCTCGGTCACGCCGAACGCCTGCAGGCGCAGTTCGCCGGAGGCGATGGCGGGCAGGTAGCGCGCCTTCTGCGCCGCTGATCCGTGCCGCAGCAAGGTGCCCATCGTGTACATCTGGGCATGCGCAGCACCCCCGTTGCAGCCCGATCGATGCACCTCCTCGAGGATGGCGATGCCGGCGCCCAAGCCCAGGCCGGAGCCGCCATACTCCTCGGGGATCAGCACCGACAGAAAGCCCTCGCGGGTGAGCGTCTGGACGAAGTCGGTCGGGTAGGCGCGCTCGCGGTCGAGCGCCCGCCAGTATTCGCCGGGAAAGGCGGCGCACAGGCGGCGGACGGACTCGCGGATATCGGGATAGCTGGGTTCGGTCATCACCGGGCGAAGCTAGGCGCTCCCCGCCGCCGCGTCCAAGCCCTCGTAAACATCAGCCCTAACGAAAAGAGGCGGGCCGAAGCCCGCCTCTCTCTGCTCGAAAGCCCGAAGGCTTAGAAGCGAACGCGGGCGCTCACCGCGAACTTGCGGCCGAGCGCGTCGTAGGTCGACGGATAGGTGTTGCCGCTGTTAAAGGCGGTCACGCCGACCGTCGCGCCGACGAGCGGCGGCGCCTTGTCGAACAGGTTCTCGACCGAGAAGGTCAGGCTGATGTTCTCGGTAACGCCGAACCGGGTCGACAGGTCGAAGTAATGGTAGGCCGAGATGCTGGCGAAGTCCTCGTCGACCACGCACGGGCCGGCGAGCTGCGCGGCCGCGGTCGCGCCGCAGGTCGTCGGATCGCCCGCCGCCGCCGCAACGTCGTCGGCGAACTGCGCCGCCTCGAACGTCACCGCGTCCATGTACCGCCACAGCAGCGACACATCGACATCGCCGAAGCTCAGCGTGGTGCGCTGCGAGAACTGGTACTTCGGCTGGATCGAGGCGCAGCTCGGCGAATAATAGCCGACGCATTCGCGGTCGATCGCCGTCGGCGTCGCCTTGAACTTCGAGTCCTTGTTGTAGGTGCCGACGAACCCGAGCGCGAGGTTGGCGAAGCCGAGATCGCGCGAGTAGTTCGCCGTCAGGTCGATACCGCGGTTGGTCAAGGTGCCGAGGTTTGAGCTGGGCTGGAACAGGCCGGTGGTCGTCGCCGGGTTGCCGTTCAAATTACCCGTATTCGGATCGCGGCCGATCGCGGTGCAGGCGGCGGTCAGCGACGCGCCAGCGGGCGGCGCCGTCGGGGTAGCGCCGAAGCAGGCGGTGATGACGTCGCCGGTGGTCGGGAACGACACCGCGTCGTTCACCTTGATGTCGAACCAGTCGATGGCCAGGCTGAGGCCCGGCACGGACTCCGGCTGGAACACGAAGCCGACGGTATAGGTGTCGGCCTTCTCGGGACGGAGGCCGAGGTTACCGCCCGCCGTTGTGTTGGCCTGGCCCGCGGTCGGCGCCTGGATCGAGCCGATGACGAACGCCGGCGCGCCCTGCGCCAGGCAGATGTTGCGAAGCTCGGTATTGTTGAGCGGCGCGGTACCCTGGCACGGATCGGTGTTGAGCGCGGTCAGGCCGACGGCCTCCGGCGAGAACAGCTCGCCGATGTTCGGGGCGCGAACCGCCCGCGAATATTGCCCGCGGATCTTCAGGCCGGCACCCGGTTCCCACTGCAGGCCGACCTTGTAGGTGGTCGCATCGTAGTTGGGGTTGCCCGGCGCCTGCACTTCATACTTGGAGTAGCGGACGCCGGCCTCGACGCTGAGGCTTTCGAAGAAGGGCTTGTCCTCAACGAGCGGCGCGATGAGCTCGGCGAAGACTTCCTTCACATTGTAGCCGCCGTCGACGTTCGGCGCTGCGCCACCGGCGCCGCCGAGTTCGCCCGGCTGCTGCGACAGCGAATCCGCCTTCTGCAGCGCGGTGTAGTGGCGATATTCGGCACCGACCGCGAAGCCGACGCCGTCTTCCGACCAGGGCGAGGTGAAGCCGAGGTCACCCGAGACGGTGCCGCGAACCTGCGAGAGCGAGGTGCGGTTGGTGGTGGTCGCTTCCGCCGTCTGGAACGCGATCGCGGCCGGGGTCAGTGAGCCCTCCGGGCCGAAATAGTTGGCCGGAACGCAGCCGTTGGCGGTGTTCAGGCAGGCGGTGGTGCTGGTGGCCAGCAGCGCCTGGCGCGCGCGCGATGTCAGGATGTAGCCCTGCAGCGTCTGGATATTCTCGCTCTCGCCGTATGCGCCGTTGAAATCGTAGCTGAGCGAGTCCGAGAAATCGCCGCGCACGCCGACCATGTAGTCGAAGATCGTGGTGCGATAGTCGGAGATGCGCGGGCCGGCCTCGGTGGTGCGGCGGCTGAGATTGGTGGTGAAGGTGCGATAGGCCGGGTCGGCGGGATTGGTCGCCAGCGCCGCCGCGGCGCACTCCGCCGGGGTGATCGTCTGGATGCCGGCGGTGTTCAGGTTGCCGACGGTGCCGGCGTTGCCACCCGAACCGTTCGCGCCGCCGTGCTGGAAGTCGTTGTTCGCGCAGAACTGCGCGCGCAACGCCGCCGACATGAAGGGGTTGGAGACGGGGATCGTCACCGAGGTGGCGAAAACGCCAGACGGCGCGACGATGGTCTGCACGGTGTTCTTCGAAAACAGGCCGCGCGTGTAGATTTCAACGCCGTCGGTGATCTCGTAATTCGCCTGGCCGAACATGTTGAAGCGTTCGAACGGCGTCTGGAAGATGTTGTACGGGTTGAAGTTGAACGGCGCGTAGACGCCCGGCACCGTCTGCGGACGGACAGCGCCGCCGAGCGCGGGATCGACCTGGCGGTTGCCGGTGAGCAGGCCCGGCGCCGGCGTCGCCGCCGGAATGCCCGCGCGGGCGAAGGAGAAGGACGAGGGAACGGCCGTGCCCGAACCGCCGCCGACCGCGCCGGTGTAGCTATCGACGTTCAGGAACGAGATATCGCGCGCGCCCTGATAGATGGCGTCGGTTTCCTGATAGCCGACCGAGAACACCGCGTTGCCGCGACCGTCGTCGAAGTTCGCGCCGATCGTCAGGTCGGCGCGGAAGCGGTTGCCGTCACCTTCCTCGGTGATCTGCTCCGAAAGGTTGACCTCGGCGCCGGCGAAATCCTTGCGCGTGATGAAGTTCACAACGCCCGACACGGCGTCGGCGCCGTAGGTCGTGGACGCACCACCAGTCAGCACTTCGGTGCGCTGGATCAGCGCCAGCGGGATGTTGTTCAAGTCGACGCGTCCAACGAAGTTCGACGGCGCGATGCGCTGACCGTCGAGCAGCACGATGTTGCGGTTCGACCCCATGTTGCGAAGGTTCACATAGGAAGCGCCGCCGTTGCCGTTGTTGACGGCCGAACCGATCGATGGGGTCGCACCCGGCAGCTCGCGCAGCAGCTCTTCGGCGACGTTCGCCTGCTGAAGCTCGATCTCGTCCTGGCCGATCACCGACACCGGGCTCGATGCCTCGAGGTTCGGGTTACGAATCAGCGAGCCGGTGACGACGATCTCTTCCTCCGCCGCGACATCGGTGTCGGCGGCGGTCTGCGTCTGCGCCATCGCGACGCCCGGCACCGCGGCGCTGAACGCCGCTGCCGTCGTCAGCAGGGCAATCCGCCGCCGCTGGAACATGTTCGAGATCATATAGGCTCCCCTCTGCATGAAAGTCTTATGCCGGCGAGCGGGATGCGCGCCGGTGTGCGACGGGGAGTTCAACATTGATTTCATCCAGTCCAGCACTGGAAAAGGACGAGCCTATATTTCGAAACAGGATTGTGACTGGCCTGCATCTATTTGCATATACTGGTGAATACATATTCTCATTCGGCTGTTTATTTCTTTCACACTTATGTGAAAGGTCGTCACATCCTTGCATCACCTGAATTTAAGCGGCTGCCTGCGCCTGTTCATGGGTCTGGTGAGCCCGTTCGTCGGCCGCCTCGCCCGTTGGTGACGGCAGCGCGGCACCTCCCGACTTCGCGCCCCTCCCCACCCGCGCGATGCGCCACCTTGGCGCCCACGCAAGCGAGCGAGGGGCAAGAGATGGCGAGCGTTCCGATACGACAGATCGACCTGGCGGAGATGGCGGCGCCGACGCCGCTGCTGACGCGCCCCTACCGATCGCGCAACGCCATCCTGATCGCCGCCCGCGCGCTGTTCCGCGACCGGCCGGCGGACAGCGTCAGCGTCGAGATGATCGCCGCCCGCGCCGGGGTGACGCGCCGCACCGTCTACAACCAGTTCGCCGGCGCCGCCGAGCTGTACCGCGCCACCCGCGAAGCGCTGGTGATGGAGGTCGCCGCCCTCCTGCCGTTGGGCGTCGCCGCCGACCTGCCGCCGCGCGCGGCGCTCCGCTCCTATTGCTGCCTCGTCGCGCAGGCCTTCGCCGATGCGCGCTACGCCGAGCTGACCACCTCGGTCGTTCGCGACGGCTGGGCGGCGCCATGGCTGATCGATGCCTGGCACCGCCATATCCGCCTGCCCGTGCTGCGCGGGCTTGAGGCGCAGCATCAGGCGTTGCGCACGGGCGGGGATGGTTCGCGGCAGACGGCGGTCAACCTGCTCGCCGCGATCGAGGCGGTGACGGTGGCGGCGCGGCTGCTGCCCGGCCTCAACGCCGACATTCCCGACTGCACGCCCGAGCTCGTCGACGCCTTCCTCGCCAGGCTCTGCCCGCCGGCGGCGCTGGCATGAGCGCCCGCATCCAGCAGCTCCGCGCCGACATCGCTGCCGCAGCACTTCCGCTGTTCCTCGCCCGCCCCGGCGCCAGCATCCCGTTGCGCGAGGTGGCGGCGGCGATGGGCGTCGACTTCTTCGTCGTCTACCGCCAGTTCGCCGATCGTGACCGCCTGTACCAGGCCGCCGTCACCCCGCTGGTCGACGGCATCGCCACCCGCGCCGCCGCCGCGCCGCGCAAACCCAGGTCGGTCGGCGATGCGGTGACCGGGCAACTCCGCCACATCGCCGAGCTTTTCCAGACCCGCGCCTATCGCGAGCTGCTGTATCTCGTCATGCGCGATGGCGCGCTGCAGCCGTGGCTCGAAGACGCCTACCGCACCCGCATCGCCGCGCCGCTCGAACGCGGCATCGAGGCGGCGGTACGGCGCGGCGGCGAGGCGCTGGGCATGACGGTCGGCATCCACCCCGGCACCGCCGCGCGGGTGCTGCGTCAGCTTGAGGCGACGCTGGTCGCACCCGCCCTGCTGCCCGGCGCGGAAGCCGTGCTGCCTGCCGATGTCGAGGCGGCGCGCGACATGGCGGCGAGGCGGCTGATGGCGGCGACTTACGCGGTCGATCTGACCGAACCCGTCGCGGCCTAGCGACAACGTCACGAGGCTGCGGCATAACCCGCTTCCAACGGAGGCGGGCGCGTGGATATCGAGCATCTGAAAAGCTGGATCGGGCGCGAGGAGCGCGCCGCGCAGATCGCCTCGCCCGAGCCGATCGCCGGCCTCGCCGCGCTGCTCGATCATGGCAGTCCATCATGGCCTGAAGGCACCGTGCCGCCGCTCGGCCATTGGCTCTATTTCAGTCCGCGCACGCCGCAGTCGCAGATCGGCGAGGACGGCCATCCGCTGCGCGGCGGCTTCCTCCCGCCGGTCGAGCTGCCGCGCCGCATGTGGGCGGGCGGCGCGGTGAAGTTCCTCTCGCCGGTCGCGATCGGCAGCGAGCTGGAGCGGGTATCGACGATCGAAGATGTCGCCGCCAAGACCGGCGCCAGCGGCGACATGGTGTTCGTCACCGTCCGCCATGTCATCCATGCCGATCGCGTCGCCGCGATCGAGGAGCGGCAGGATCTCGTCTATCGCGACGGCGGTTCGGCGGGTGCGGCGCCCGCGCCGGCGGAGCCCCGCGCTGCCGACACCAGCCGCACGATCACCCCCGATCCGGTGATGCTGTTCCGCTATTCGGCGCTGACCTTCAACGGCCACCGCATCCACTACGACCGCGACTATGCGCGCAATATCGAAGGCTATCCCGGCCTCGTCGTGCACGGTCCTTACGCTGCGACCTTGCTATTGGACCTGTTCCTGCGCGAGAAGCCGGCTGCGCGGGTGACCGGGTTCACTTTCCGGGCGCAGCGGCCGCTGTTCGACACGGCCCCCTTCACCGTCAACCTGTTGCGCGGCGACGCGACCGCCGAGGCCTGGACCGCCAGTGCCGACGGCCGGACTGCGATGACCGCGCGCATCGATTGGGAGACCTGATTTGCGCGACGTGGTGATCTGCGATCCTTATCGGACGGCGGTGGGGCGGTTCGGCGGTGTGTTCAAGCCGCTGCACGCGCACGAGATCGGCGCGCAGTTGCTGCGCGGGCTGGTCGAACGTACGGGGCTTCCGGGCGACCAGGTCGATGATGTGCTGTTCGCGCAATGCTACCCGTCGATGGACGCGCCGGCGCTCGGCCGTGTCGTCGGCCTCGATGCCGGGCTTCCGATCACCGCTGGCGGCCTGCAGATCGACCGGCGCTGCGGCTCCGGCCTGCAGGCGCTGATCTATGCGGTGATGCAGGTGCAGAGCGGCGGCTCAGACCTCATCATCGCCGGCGGTGCGGAATCGATGAGCAACGCCTCCTTCTATTCGACGCAGATGCGCTGGGGCGTGACCGGCCCGGCGATGAAGTTCGACGATTCGCTGGCGCGCGGACGGGTCGTGGCGGGCGGCTGCAACTATCCGGTGCCCGGCGGCATGATCGAAACCGCCGAGAATCTGCGCCGCGACTATGCCGTGCCGCGCGAGGAGCAGGACGAATATGCCGCGGAATCGCATCGCCGCGCGGTCGCCGCGCAGGACAGCGGCGTCTTCGCCGAAGAGATCGTGCTCGTCGTCGTGAAGGGCAAGAAGGAAAGCGTGACCGTCGACACCGACGAGCATCCGCGCCGCGGCGTTACCGCCGAAGCGCTGGGCAAGCTTGCCCCGCTGACCAAGGACCCCGAAGCCACCGTCACCGCCGGCAACGCCAGCGGCCAGAACGACGGCGCGTCGGCGGCGATCGTCACCACCGTCGAGAAGGCCGCCGAACTGGGCCTGACGCCCTATGCGCGGCTGGTGTCATGGGGCCTCGCGGGCGTGCCGCCGAAGACCATGGGCATCGGCCCGGTGCCCGCGGTGGCGAAGGCGCTCGATCGCGCCGGCCTCAAACTCTCCGACATCGATCTTATCGAGCTAAACGAAGCCTTCGCCTCGCAGGTGCTCGCCTGCACGCGCGAATGGAAGTTCGGNTCGCAGGTGCTCGCCTGCACGCGCGAATGGAAGTTCGGCGCGGAGGATTTCAAGCGCACCAACGTCAACGGCTCGGGCATCTCGCTCGGCCACCCGGTCGGCGCCACCGGCGGCCGCATCCTCGCCACCCTGCTGCGCGAGATGAAGCGCCGCGACGCGCGCTATGGGCTTGAGACGATGTGCATCGGCGGCGGCCAGGGCCTCGCCGCGATCTTCGAGCGGCACACAGGCTAAGGGTCTGAACTCACCAAGAATGGCATTCGGGATGGCAGCGAGAGGCTGTCTGGCG
>NZ_JBHRXV010000002.1:0-24605 GCF_042648405.1 Sphingoaurantiacus capsulatus
AATCGCACGCACCAGCGCCATCGGTTTGCGCCGCGTCGCCCAGCCGCCGATGCCCAGCGTCGTCCCCGACGACAGGCCTGCAACCGCCGCGTCAATATCCACAAGCTTGTCGAGCACGGCTCCCCCAGGATGCTTTTTCGTTGGTCGCGAACTTGGTCCGCGCGGGGGCTGAACCGGAACTACCATTTGGCAGGCGACGGGTGGCCGCCCGGTTCGACATCATCACTCCAACAAGCGCGAAATGCGTTGGGGGAGCGAGCGTGGCCGACAAGGCGGTAGCATTGGTGACGGGGGGCGGCCGGGGAATCGGCCGGGCCATCGCGTCGGGCCTTGCTGCCGATGGATTCACGGTGGTGGTGTGCGGCCGCAATCCGGTCGAGATCGGCGATCCGAACATCCATTTCGAAGCGTGCGATGTGCGCAAGGCCGATGAGGTCGAGGCGATGATCGCGCGGATTGCTGCGCAGCATGGCCGCCTCGATGTGCTGGTGAACAACGCCGGCGGCTCGCCCGAAGTAGCGGCCGATCAGGCGTCGCCGCGCTTTTCGGAAGCGATCATCGCGCTCAACCTGACCGCGCCGATCCACACGTCGCGCGCGGCCAATGTGGTGATGCAGGCGCAGGCGGGCGGCGGCTCGATCATCAACATCGCCAGCGTGTCGGGCACGCGCCCGTCGCCGGGCACCGCGGCTTATGGCGCGGCGAAGGCGGGGCTGCTCAACCTTACCCAGTCGCTGGCGATGGAGTGGGGGCCGAAGGTCCGCGTCAACGCGCTGGTCGTCGGCCTCGTCGCGACCGATGCGGCGGAAGATCATTATGGCGGCGCGGACGGCGTGGCGCGCATTGGCGAGATGCTGCCGCTGAAGCGGATGGCGAGCGGCGAGGACGTGGCGAACGTCGTGCGCTTCTTGGCCTCGCCGGCGGCGGCTTACGTCAGTGGCGCACAGGTGGCGGTGCACGGCGGCGGCGAGCGGCCGAGCTTTCTCGCGCTGGCGAAGGACGCCTGATGGCGCTGCGCACCGCGCTTTGCGATCGGCTCGGCTGCAGCGTGCCGGTGATCCAGACGGCGATGGGCTGGATCGCGACGCCCGACCTGGTGGTGGCGACCTCGGAGGCGGGCGCGTTCGGCTTCCTGGCTGGGGCGGTGATGAAGCCGTCCGAGCTGAATGCCGCGATCGGCGAGATGCGCCGGCGCACCCGCAAACCGTTCGGCGTCAATTTCCACATGTTCCAGCCGGGCGCAGGCGACATCGTCGAGATCATCCTCGCTAACCGCGAGCAGGTGCGCGCGGTTAGTTTCGGGCGCGGTCCCGACGCCAAGATGATCGGCCGCTTCAAGGACGCGGGCATCCTGTGCGTGCCGACCGTCGGCGCGGTGAAGCATGCGAAGAAGATGGTCGAGCTCGGCGTCGACATGGTCACCGTGCAGGGCGGCGAGGGCGGCGGCCATACCGGATCGGTGCCGACGACGATATTGCTGCCGCAGGTGCTCGACGCGGTGAAGGTGCCGGTGGTGGCCGCTGGTGGTTTTGCGGACGGCCGCGGCCTCGCGGCGGCGCTGGCCTATGGCGCGGTCGGCATCGCGATGGGCACGCGTTTCCTGATGACGCAGGAAAGCCCGGTGCCGGACGCGACCAAGGCGCGATACACCGGCGCCAGCACCGACGATATCGAGGTGACCGACAAGGTCGACGGCCTGCCGCAGCGGATGATCGTCAACAAAATGCTGCGCCGCATCGAGATGAGCGGCGGCCTCGCGCAATGGCTGCGCGCCGGTCGCGCCGCGCTGCGCATGAAGGCGCAGACCGGCGCCAGCCTCAGTGAGTTGATGACGATGGCGCGCGGCATGACCAGCCATGGCGGGCTCAGCCTCGCGCAGGCGATGACCGCCGCCACCGTGCCGTCGCTGATCCAGCGCGCCGTCGTCGACGGCAAGCCCGACGAAGGGCTGATGGCGACGGGGCAGGTGGCAGGGCGCCTCGCCGACCTACCGAGCTGCGCCGACCTCATCCAGTCGATCGTCGCGGAGGCGCAAGGCCGGCTTGCCGCCCTCGCGCCGCTCGCCAATGCCGAGGCTGCCTGACATGCCGATCCGCACCGAGATCAACGGCCGCGTCGCCGAGATCGTCATCGACCACCCACCGGTCAACGCGCTCGACAGCGCGGGCTGGAACAGCCTGCCCGCGCTGATCACCGCGGCGGGGAAGAACGAGGAGGTGCGCTGCGTCCTGATCCGCGCCGAAGGCCGCGGCTTCTGCGGTGGCGTCGACATCAAGGAGATGCAGGCGCACCCCGAGCGCATCACCCTCCTCAACCGCGGCAACTACCTCACCTTCAAGGCGATCCGCGATTGCGAGGTGCCGGTGGTGGTGGCGGTGCACGGCTTCGTCGTCGGCGGCGGCATCGGCATCTGCGGCGCGTCGGACACGATCATCGCCAGCGACGACGCCTATTTCTCGCTGCCCGAGGTCGATCGCGGCGCGATGGGCGGGGCGAGCCATTTGTCGCGCATGCTGCCGCTGCACAAGGTGCGTGCGGCGTTCTTCACCGGCGGCAAGATCCCGGCGGCGGAGGCCTATCGCCTCGGCGCGGTCGAGACGCTGACGACGCGCGACAAGCTGCTCGAAGAGGCGCGCGCCTTCTGCGCGGTGGTGGCGTCGAAGAGCCGCAAGGCGCTGGTCATCGCCAAGGAGGCCTTGAACGGGCTCGAACCGCGCGACGTCGATCGCGGCTACCGCTGGGAGCAGGGCTTCACGCTCGAAATGTACATGCACGAGGACAGTCAGGCCGCGCGCGACGCCTTCGTCGAGACGGGTAAGACGGCGAAGTACTGATGCAGCTGACGTACACGCCCGAGCAGGATGCCTTCCGCGCCGAGGTGCGGGCGTGGATGCGCGCGCATGTGCCGGCGAAGCCGCTGGTGACGCTGGAGCGCGAGGATGGCTTCCACCAGCATGTCGGCTGGGAGCGCACCCTCGCGTCGGGCAACTACGGCATGGTCACCTGGCCGACCGAATATGGCGGCCGCGGCCTCGACCTGATCCAGTGGCTGATCTTCGAGGAGGAATATTGGGCCGCCGGCGCGCCGCTTCGCGCCAACCAGAACGGCATCTTCCTGCTCGGCCCGACGATCATGGAATATGGCACGGCGGAGCAGAAGGCGCGCTTCCTGACCCCGATGGCGAAGGGCGAGGTGATGTGGGCGCAGGCCTGGTCGGAGCCCGGCGCCGGATCGGACATGGCGGCGATCCGCACCCGCGCGGTGCGCGACGGCGATCACTATGTCATCAGCGGCCAGAAGACCTGGTCGAGCCGCGCCACCTTCGCCGATTGGGGCTTCGGCCTATTCCGCACCGACCCGGAATCGAAGCGGCACAAGGGGCTGAGCTTCATCCTGTTCGACCTGAATTCGCCCGGCGTGACACGCCGGCCGATCCGGCAGGTGCATGGCGACCCGGGCTTCGCCGAACTGTTCTTCGACGAGGTGCGCGTGCCGGTCGAGAATCGCATCGCGGCGGAAGGCGAGGGCTGGAACGTCGCGATGGCGACGGCGGGGTTCGAGCGCGGGCTGATGCTGCGCTCCCCGGCGCGCTTCCAGGCGACGGCAAAGCGGCTGGTCGAACTGTACCGCGCGCATCAGGCGGATGCGTCGCCGGCGGCGCGCGAACAGGTGACGCAGGCGTGGATGGCGACGCAGGCTTATGCCTACAGCACTTATGCCGTCGCCTCGAAGATCATGGCGGGCGGCCACATCGGCGCCGAGGCCAGCCTCAACAAGATTTTCTGGTCGGAGCTCGACCGGTCGATGCATCGCACCGCGATGGCGCTGCTCGGCGCGGCGGCGGAGCTGCGGCATCTGGGCGACGGCGAGGCGAACGCCTGGCTCGACGGCTACATCTTCTCGCTCGCCGGGCCGATCTACGCCGGCTCGAACGAGATCCAGCGCAACATCGTGGCGGAGCGCCTGCTCGGCCTGCCGCGGCAGGGAGCGGGCTGATGGATTTCCGCCTCTCCGACGACCAGATCGCGCTGGTCGAAAGTGTCCGCGACTTCCTCGCCAAGGCGCATGGCGCCGAGACTCTGCGCGCGCTCGATGCGGGGCAGGCGGATGTCGGTGCCTCGCTGGTCGAGATGGGCCTGCCCGGCCTGCTGGTGCCCGAGGCGGAGGGTGGCCTCGGCCTGACTCGCCTCGACGCCGCGCTGGTCGCGGTCGAATTGGGCCGCGCCAATATTTCCGAAAGCTTTGTCGAAGCCGCGCTGATCGCGGCGCCGCTGCTCGCGGGCCACAAGCTGGTCGGCGCGCTGGCGAGCGGCGAGGCGCGGCTGGCGCTGCAGCATCCCGCCAATCCATGGGTCGCGGGGCTCGCCGGGGCGACGCATCTGCTGCAGGCGCAGGGCGGCAAGCTGCTGCTCGGCCCGGCGCCGCGCAGCGAGGTCATCGACGGCGTCGATCCGCTGCGGTTGCTCGCACAGCCGGTGGCAGCGAGCGGCGTGCCGGTCGACGGATCGGCGGACGCGCTGTTCGACATGGCGGCGCTGATCAGCGCGGCGCAACTGCTCGGCGCGGCCGAGCGCATGATCGAGCTGGCGACCGACTATGCCAAGACCCGCGAGCAGTTCGGCCAGCCGATCGGCGGCTTCCAGGCGATCAAGCATATGCTTGCCAGCGTCATGGTCGCGACCGAGTTTACGAAAGCCGTGCTGTGGCGCGCCGCGCAGGCGCTCGACGACGGGCTGCCTTCCGCCCCCGTCCACGTCAGCCACGCCAAGGTCGCGGCGACCGACGCGGCGATGCTCGCCGCCGAGACCGCGATCCAGGTGCATGGCGCGATGGGCTACACCTATGAGGTCGATCTCCACTTCTGGATGAAGCGCAGCTGGGCGCTCGCCGGCGCCTGGGGATCGCGCGCCTTCCATCTCAACCGCGTCGACGACGCCACCCTCGGCGGCGGCCTGCCGATCGGCGCCGACGCCACCTTCGCATGAGGAAATCCGTGAGCACCGCCTATATCGTCGATGCCATCCGCACCCCCACCGGCAAGAAGAAGGGGAGTCTCGCCGGCATGCACCCCGCCGACCTCGGCGCGCATGTCATCTCGGCGATCGTCGCGCGCGGTGGCTTCGACCCGGCGGCAGTCGATGACGTCGTCTGGGGTTGCGTCGACGCGATCGGGCCGCAGGCTGGCAACATCGGGCGGAGCTGCTGGCTCGCCGCCGGGCTTCCCGAAAGCGTGCCGGGCGTCACCATCGACCGCCAGTGCGGATCTTCGCAGCAGGCGATCCACTTCGCCGCGCAGGGGGTGATGAGCGGCACGCAGGATCTGGTGCTGGCGGGCGGCGTGCAGAATATGAACGCCATCCCGATCTCGGGCGCGATGTACGCCGGGCAGGCTTACGGTTTCGAGACGCCGTTCAGCACGTCGCCGGCGTGGAATGTCCGCTACGGCGCCGAGGAGGTCAACCAGATCTACGCGGCGGAGAAGATCGCCGAGCGGTGGGACATCAGCCGCGAGGACATGGAGCGGTTCGCGCTGGAGAGTAACGAGCGCGCCGAAGCTGCCATCGACAGCGGGCGCTTCGACCGCGAGATCGTGGCGATCGGCGATTTCGCCAAGGACGAGACGGTTCGGCGCGGCTCGAACTTGGAGCGGATGGCGACCCTGCCGCCGGTGCGCGAGGGCGGGCGGATCACCGCCGGTGTTTCAAGCCAGATCGCCGACGGTGCCGCCGCGGTGCTGATCGCCAGCGACGCGGCGGTGAAGGACCACGGCCTGAAGCCGCGCGCGCGCATCCATCACCTGACGGTGCGCGGCGACAGCCCCATCATGATGCTGACCGCGCCGATCCCGGCGACGCGCCATGCGCTCGAAAGGACCGGGCTCAAGCTCTCCGACATCGACCTCGTCGAGATCAACGAAGCGTTCGCCAGCGTCGCGCTCGCCTGGGCGAAGGAGCTGGGCGCCGATCTGTCGAAGGTCAACGTCAACGGCGGCGCCATCGCGCTCGGCCATCCGCTGGGTGCGACCGGCGCCAAGCTGATGACAACCCTGCTGCACGAGCTGGAGCGCACCGGCGGCCGCTATGGCCTGCAGACCATGTGCGAAGGCGGCGGCCTCGCAAACGTCACCATCATCGAGAGGCTGTAACGCGCATGGGCATCTGCGACGGCCGTACCGTCATCATCACCGGCGCCGCGCGCGGACTGGGGCGTTCCTATGCGCTGGCCTTCGCGGCGGAGGGCGCCAACGTCGTCGTCAACGACATCGGCACCAGCTTGGCGGGCGAGGGTCGCGATACGTCGGCGGCGGACGGTGTCGTTGCCGAGATCAAGGCGGCGGGCGGCAACGCCGTCGCCAACTATGAAGACATCACCGACTGGGACGCCGCCGGACGGCTGGTCGCGGCGACGATCGAGGCGTTTGGCGACCTGCATGTCGTGGTGAACAATGCCGGCATCGTCCGCGACCGCATGTTCGTGTCGGCGACCGTCGACGAATGGGATGCGACGATGCGCGTCCACCTGCGCGGCCATTTCTGCGTGTCGCGCCACGCGGTCGACTATTGGCGCGGCCAGCAGAAGGCAGGGAAGCCGGTCGACGCGCGCATTATCAACACCACCAGCGGCGCCGGCCTTCAGGGCTCGATCGCGCAGGCCGCCTATTCGACGGCGAAGGGCGGCATCGCCGCGCTGACCCTGGTGCAGGCGGCCGAGCTTCGCCGCTACGGCATCACCGCCAATGCGCTTGCTCCGGCGGCGCGGACTCGGATGACCGAGGGGGCGTTCGCGGACAAGATGGCGAAGGTCGAGGTCGGCTTCGACATACAGGACCCCGACAATATCGCGCCGACGGTGGTGTGGCTGGGCTCGGCGGAATCGGCCGATGTGACGGGGTGCATCTTCGAGCTGGAAGGCGGGCGCATCACGATCGAGGACGGCTGGGATCTCGGCGCGACGGCCGAACAGGGCAAGCGCTGGCGGCCGGGCGAACTCGGTGCGGTGATCGGCAAGCTGATCGCCGACCGCCGACCGCCGCGGCCGGTCTGGGGCAGCTGATGCATTTCGCCTTCACCGACGAGCAGGCGATGATCGCCGAGACCGCGCGCGGCTTCTTCGCCGGCGCGGCGACGAGCGAGCGCACGCGTGCGGCGATGGCGGGTGGAGGGATCGACCGGGCGCTGTGGACGGCGTTCGCGGGAGAAATGGGCTTGGCCGGGGTGGCGTTGCCTGAGGCCTATGGCGGCTCGGGGCTCGGCATGGTCGAGGCGGCGATCGTCGCCGAGGCGGCGGGCGCGCTTGTCGCGGCGCTGCCCTTCCTCGCCAGCAGCCTGCTCGCCGGGTCGGCAATCGCGGCGGGCGGCAGCGAGACGCAGCGCGAGACCTATCTGCCGGCGATTGCCAGCGGCACGCGCATCGCCAGCTTCGTCGAGATGGGCGCGAGCGGCGAGGGGCTCGCCCCGCATGGCGCGGTCGCCGACCTGTTCGTGGTGGCGATCGGCGGCGGTGTCGTCATCGTTGACGCGGCGGATGTCGCCGTCGAGGCGCTGCCGACGATGGATGCGACCCGGCCGCTGGCACGGGTGCGTCTCGGCAGCGCGGCAATCGAGCCGCTCGACCCGGTGCCGGCGCTCCGTGCGGCCCGGTCGCGCGGCGCGGTGGCGCTGGCGGCGGACTCGCTGGGCGGCGCGCAGGCGCTGCTCGACCGTACCGTCGCCTTCGCGCAGGACCGGGTGCAGTTCGGCCGGCCGATCGGCAGCTTTCAGGCGGTGAAGCACCGGCTCGCCGACATGATGGTGGCGATCGAGCAGGCGCGCTCGGCGGTCTATTGGGCGGCCTGCGCGATCGACGAGGGCTCGCCCGACGTGGCGCTGGCGGTGCATTCTGCGAAGGCCTTTGCCTGCGACGCCTATTTCGATTGCGCGGCGGCGGCGATCCAGCTGCACGGTGGCATCGGCTTCACCTGGGAGCATGACGCGCACCTGTTCTTCAAGCGCGCGCAGGCCAACCGAACCCTGCTCGGCACGCCCGACCAGCATCGCGAAGCGGTGGCAGCGCTGATGCTGCCGAGGGCCGCCTGATGCGGCTCGGCTTCACCGCCGCCGAAGAGGCGTTCCGCGCCGAGGCGAGCGCGTGGCTCGAAGGCGAGCTGGCGGGGCCGTTCGCCGATCTGAAAGGTCTCACCAGCCTGACCGACGCGCCCGAGCGGCGGCGCGAATGGGAGCAACGGCTGGGCACGGCGGGCTGGAGCTGCATCGGCTGGCCGAAGATGTTCGGCGGCCGCGACGCGACGCTCGCCGAGCAGGTGATCTTCGCCGAGGAATATGCCCGCGCCGGCGGCCCACCGCGGTTGAACCACATGGGCGTCGAGCTGATCGGCCCGACCATCCTGGCCTTCGGCAGCGACGAACAGAAGGTGCGCTTCCTGCCCGCCATTGCCGCCGGCACCGAAATCTGGTGCCAGGGTTATTCGGAGCCGGGGGCGGGGTCGGACCTTGCCAATGTGCGGACCAAGGCCGCGCTCGACGGGAGCGAATGGCGCGTCGACGGGCAAAAGATCTGGACCAGCCTCGCGCAGTTCGCTGACTGGATTTTCGTCGTGGCGCGCAGCGAGCCGGGGTCGCGCGGGCCGAAAGGGCTGTCGTTCCTGATGCTGCCGGTCGACCAGCCGGGCATCACCATCCGCCCGATCCACCAGATCACCGGCGACGCCGAGTTCAACGAGGTGTTCTTCGACGGCGCAACCACTGCCGCCGACAACATGCTGGGCGCGGCGGGCGACGGCTGGCGGGTGGCGATGGCGCTGCTCGGCTTCGAGCGCGGCGTGTCGACCTTGGCGCAGCAGATGGGGTTCCGCAACGAGCTGACCGCCATCGTCCGCGCCGCCAACGAAAATGGCCGCGACCGCGACGCGCTGATCCGCCAGCGGCTGGCGCGCGCCGAGATCGGCCTGCAGCTGATGCGCTATGGCGCGCTGCGCATGCTGAGCACGCCCGATTCCGCCGCCGCGCTCACCTACAAGATCCAGTGGGCGAGCTGGCGGCAGGCGCTCGGCGAACTGGCGATGGATGTGCTCGGGCAATCCGGCGAGGTCGCCGAGGCCGGCAGCGAGGCGGCGATGCTCGCCAACCTGTTCCTCTACTCGCGCGCCGACACGATCTACGGCGGCAGCAACGAAATCCAGCGCAACATCATCGCCGAGCGCGGTCTCGGCCTGCCCCGCGAACCGCGCGGCACCAGCAACGCCTGAGGGAAGCCATGACCCGCCCCGCCCCCATCTGTCCGCCCGCCACCGGGCTCCTTCGCGGCAAGACGCTGCTGATCACCGCGGCGGCCGGCAGCGGTATCGGCGGCGCCGCGGCGCGTCGCGCCGCCGACGAAGGCGCGACCCTGTTCATCTCCGATACCCACGAGCGCCGCCTCGGCGAGACCGCCGACGCCATCGCGGCTGCGGGGCATGCGCGACCGCACACACAGGTCTGCGACGTGACCGACGAGGCGCAGGTGCAGGCGCTGGTCGCCTCGGCGATCGACGCGATGGGGCATGTCGACATCCTGTTCAACAACGCCGGCCTCGGCGGCGCTGCGTCGGTCACCGAGATGACCGACGAGCAGTGGAGCCGCGTGCTCGACGTGTCGCTGACCAGCGTGTTCCGCATGACGCGCGCGATCCTGCCTCACATGTATGCGCGGGGGGCGGGCGCCATCGTCAACAACGCCTCGGTGCTCGGCTGGCGCGCGCAGAAACTGCAGGCGCATTACGCCGCGGCGAAGGCGGGCGTGATGGCCTTCACCCGCTGCTCGGCGATGGAAGCCGCCGAACATGGCGTGCGCATCAACGCCGTCAGCCCCAGCCTCGCCATGCATGCCAGCCTCAACAAGGTGACGCCGCCGGGGCTGCTCGAGGAGCTGACCGCGCGCGAGGCGTTCGGGCGGTTCGCCGAGCCGTGGGAAGTGGCGAACGTCATGATCTTCCTTGGCTCCGACCTCGCCTCCTACATGGTCGGCGAAGTGGTCGCCGTGTCGAGCCAGCAGGCATGAGCGCACGGGTCTTCGAGACGCCGGCGGCACTGCTCGACGCGGTGGGCACGCGTTTCGGGCCGACCGACTGGCTGCCGGTCGAACAGACCCGCGTCGACCTGTTCGCCGAGGCGACCGGCGATCACCAATGGATCCATATCGACCCGGCGCGCGCCAAGGATGGCCCCTTCGGCGGCACCATCGCGCACGGCTATCTGACGATGAGCCTCGTCAATCATTTTCTGCCCGACCTCATCGAGGTTCAGGGCGCCACCATGGGCGTCAATATCGGCGCCGATGGCCTCCGTTTCCTGAGCCCGGTGCGCGTCGGTAGTCGCATCCGTGCAACAGGTGAGCTGACATCGGCCGACACCGTCCGCGAGACCGCGGTGCAGTCGGTCGTCCGGGTAACCATCGAGATCGAAGGAGAGGCAAAGCCGGCCTGCGTGGTCGACACGATCAGCCGTTATTACATCGCCTGAAATCAACGGGTTACCGGTTTCCTCAGGTCGCGTTGCTGGCGCGGCTGGGAACGGCTGCCCGTTGTTTCCGGGGGAGGGCTGATGGGTCGCCGACTGCACGTTGTACGGAAACAGTGTGACCATCATCCGCACCTTATCGCGCACCGTCAGCACGATAAGCATTGACCATCGAAACCGCGTGCCTTTGCGAGAGCGAGGCGCCAAATTGCGGAGAGGGGACAGCCCTCCCGCGCGAAACTTGGGGGAGGCCTATGACGCCATTTGCAACGCGCTATCTTTCCGTCCTGCTCGCGAGCTCGGCGATCTTCGCCGCGCCGGCCTTTGCGCAGAACACCGCCGCCACTGAGACTGCCGCCGCAGACGACATGGTTGACGCGAACGAGATCGTCGTCACCGCGCAGCGCCGCGAACAGAAGCTGCAGGACGTGCCGCTGTCGGTCTCTGCGCTCGGTAACGAGACCATCGAGCGCGCCGGCATCTCGAATGTCGGCAACATCGGCAACTATGTGCCGAACATCCAGGTCAACCAGACGGTCGGCAACAATTTCGGCCCGCTGATCACCATCCGCGGCATCGCGCCCTCGGCCGACACCAGCCTCGCCCGCGACCAGCCAGTCGGCATCTATGTCGACGGCGTGCCGGTGGCCAAGTCGACCGGCGCCGCCTTCGACCTCGTCGATCTGGAGCGCGTCGAAGTGCTGCGCGGCCCGCAGGGCACGCTCTACGGCAAGAACACTATCGGCGGCGCGGTCAACCTCGTCACGCGCAAGCCGACCGGCGAGTTCGGCGGCGAGGCGTCGGCGGGCTTCGGCAGCTTCGGCCTCGGCACGCAGCGCGTGTCATTGAACCTGCCGGCGATCGGCGACAGCGACAGCGGCTTCGGCTCGTTGAAGACGAAGATTGCCGTCTCGGCGCGTCAGTATGACGGCTATTACAAGAACTTCGCGCTCGACAACCGCTTCGGCAGCGAGGACCGCTGGGCGGGCCGCGGCGACATCCTGTGGGAGCGCGGCGACTTCTCGGTCGGCTATGCCTATGACATCACCGACAGCAAGGGCACGCCATCGATCCTGGCGATCAGCGCCAACCCGAACGCCGTCCCGGCGCTCGCTGCGCTGATCAACCCGAATATCGTCACCGGCCGCCCGAAGGGCATTTCGGCCCAGAGCGCGCTCGACTCCGACTTCCATGTCGAGGGCCATGCGATCAACGCGGCGTGGGACGTCAGCGACAGCCTGACGCTGAAGTCGATCAGCGCGTGGCGCAGCATGTCGACGCACAGCGCGTCGGATTTCGACGGCACGCCGAGCGACATCCTGCGCATCATCCTCGACAACGAGTATCGGCAGTTCACGCAGGAGGTGCAGGTCATCGGCGAGGCCGGCGACTTCAACTACACCCTCGGCGGCTTCTACATGAACGACGAATATTCGGTGTATAATCCGCGCTGGAACGTCCAGTTGGGCCGCAACTTCTTCGACCTGTCGGAGCGTGGCGCCGAATCCTATTCGATCGCGGGCTACGGTCAGCTGACCTGGTCGCCGTCGGCACTCGACAACAAGCTCGATGTCGCGGTCGGCCTGCGCTGGACCAAGGATCACAAGGACACGCGCGAACTGCTGGTCGCCAACGCGGCCTATGCCGCCAATCCGGCGGCGGCGGGCTCGGGCGTGTTCGTCCGCACCGCGACCGGCGCGCCGGTCACGCGCAGTGGCCTGCCGGCGGCACAGGCCCGTCCCGGCGTCGTCGGCGGCCTGGGTGCGGACGACCTGATCCCGGTGCAGGCGGAGAAGAGCTGGAAGGAGTTCACCCCGGATCTCAGCATCACCTATGCGATCGATCCGGACATCAACATCTACGGCCGCGTGGCGACCGGCTTCAAGAGCGGCGGCTACAACGACACCGCCGCGACCAACGCCGCCTTCTTCGCGCCCTACGACCCGGAAAAGCTGCTGTCGTTCGAACTCGGCACCAAGGCGTCGCTGTTCGACCGCAAGCTGAGCTTCACCGCGGCGGTCTATCACTCGATCTACAAGGACTTCCAGGCGGGCGTGTTCGTGCCCGCGCAGATCACCACCAACATCATCAACGCCGGCAAGGCGCTGTTCACCGGCTTCGAGATCGAGGGGCAGCTCCGTCCGGTCGACAACCTCGTGCTGAACTTCGGCTACGGCTACCTCGACGCCCGCTACAAGGAGTTCGTGCTCCCGACCGGCGTCGACGTGGCGAGCACCTACAAGATCCCGTTCGCGCCGAAGAACAACTACCTGATCGGCGCCACGCACACCGCGCCGCTCGGCTTCGCCGACCTCGAGACGAGCCTCAACTATTCGTGGCGCGGTTCGCAATGGTCGACGATCACCGCCGACCCGCTGCCGAAGCGCAAGGCGTATGGCGTGCTCGACGGCCGCATCGCGCTGAAGAGCATCATGATCGGCGACAAGGAAGAACTGGAGTTCGCGCTCTGGGGCAAGAACCTGACCGACGAGGAATATTGGGTCAGCTCGATCAACCTCAGCATCGTGGCCGTCCGCCAGTGGGCCGAGCCGCGCAGCTTCGGCGGCGAGGTGAAGCTCAAGTTCTAAACCGGGTTTCCGGGTAGCGTTTAAGGGGCGGCAACGATGACTCCGCATTTGTCGAGGGCATCGTTCGCCGCCCTTTTTCTTGTCTCGCTGATGGCGGTGATCGGCAACAACGCGCTGATCTCAGTCATGCCGGCGGTCGGCCGCGAGATCGGCATTCCCGACTTCCTCGTCGCGACGATCTTCTCGCTGTCGGCGCTGCTCTGGGCTTTCTCCTCACCCTATTGGGCGAAGCTTTCCGACCGGCACGGCAGGAAGCCGTTCATCCTGCTCGGCATGGCGGGCTTCGGCATGTCGATGCTGCTCTGCGGCCTCATCGTTCACGCCGGGCTGCACCATTGGGCGCCGCCGATGGCGATCTTCACCGCCTTCTTCCTGATCCGGTCGAGCTATGGCGTGTTCGGCTCGGCGAGCGCCGGGCCGACGCAGGCCTATATCGCCGACCATAGCGAGGGCCGTGAGCGCGTGCGGTTGCTCACCGTCAACGCCGGCGCGGTCAATCTCGGCTCGATTGTCGGGCCCGCGCTCTCCCCCTTCCTGATCTTCGCGCCGTTCGCGCTGGCGGGGCCGATGTTCGTGTTCGCCGGGCTCGGCGTGCTGACCGTCGTTGCCGCCTGGCTGCTCATCCCGCGCGATCCGCCGGTCGGCGATAAGCTCGGCGGCGCGCCGACCACGATGCGGCTGCGCGACGTGTGGAACGACCCCGAAATCCGCCCGCACCTGACTTACGCCTTCCTCATCGCCTCGGCACAGGCGATCAACATCTACACGCTCGGCTTCCTCGTCATCGACCGGCTCGGCCGCTCGCCGGTGGAGGCGCAAAGCTCGATCGGGCTGGTGATGGCGGTGGGCGCCGCCGCCGGGCTAATCGCGCAATGGGGCGTCGTCACGCTGGTGAAGATGCAGCCGCGCGCGATGCTGCGCTGGGGCGCGCTGGCGGTCGCCGCGGGCAATGTGATGATCGCGGCGGGCCATGGCTACACTTCGCTGCTGATCGCCTTCGCATTGGCGAGCTTCGGCTACGGCCTTGCCCGGCCGGGATCGGCGGCGGGGGCGTCGCTGGCGGCGTCGGCGGCGAAGCAGGGGGCGGTCGGCGGGGCGATCTCATCGATCGCCGGCGCGTCGATCGCGGTGCCGCCGGTGCTCGCCGTCGCGCTCTATGCCTATGCGCCGTCGGGGCCGTTCTGGGCGGTCGCCGTGCTCTCCCTCGGCCTCCTCATCTACGCTTTTCGCAGCGGGCCGTTGGCCGCCCGATCGTTTCCTGTGAACGACAAGTGATTGCACGGCAGTCGCCTTGTTCGCGGCGTCGCCCGGGATGTATTTTTGAGACACGGACTGCCGCACGGCCATGTGCGCGCACAATCAGAACATAAGGAGCTTGGGTGTGGATCGGTATCTGGTCATTTCGTCGGACGGACATGTCGGGCTGCCGCCGGAGCGCTACCGCGACTATCTCGAGAAGAAGCATCATGCGCTGTTCGACGAGCGCATCGCCCTCGAGATCAAGGCGCGCGAGGAGCATGAGAAGCTCTTCCTGATCGACGACTTCAACACCAAGTGGCGCGCCCGCGTCGGCGACGGCCTGGAAGGCGCGTGGGACCCGCGCATCCGCAACCGNGCCTGGAAGGCGCGTGGGACCCGCGCATCCGCAACCGCGTGCTCGATGCCGACGGCGTCGCCGCCGAGGTGCTGTTCCCGGACGGCATCACCGAGCGCAACGCGCCGCCGTTCGGCGCCGACATCGGCCTTCGCGTCACCCAGACGCCCGAGCTGCAGTGGGCGGGCGCCCGCGCGCACAATCGCTGGCTCGCCGAATTCTGCAGCGAAGACCCGGTGCGCCGCATCGGCCTCGCCGTGATCCCGGCGCTCTACGACATGGAAGAGAATCTGAAGGAGATCCGCTGGGCGCACCAGAATGGGCTCAAGGGCATCTTCCTACCGGCGATGACGCCGGAGGGCTACGCGCTCTACAACCACAAGAAATACCACCCGATGTGGGCGCTGTGCGAGGACCTCGGTCTCCCGGTGCATTTCCACTCGGGCGCCTCGCCCGCCTATGATGTCAGCCAGGAAGGCTGGATCGGCACCTATCTCTGCGAGTTCGCCTTCTGGCTGACCCGCCCGATGTGGTCGATGATCTTCGGCGGCGTCTTCGAATATTATCCGAAGCTGAAGGTGCTGTTCACCGAGGCCGGCGGCGAGTTCTGGTTCCCGTGGATGCTGGAGCTGATGGATATCCGCGCCTCGGCCAAGCACACCTCGGGCAAGCTCGGCGACTACAACACCAACATGACGATGAAGCCGAGCGAGTATTTCCGCCGCAACATGTGGGTCGGCTGCTCGGCGCTGCCCGACGAGGAGACGACCGAATCCTACTACAAGATCGGCATCGACCGGATCATGTGGGGCACCGACTATCCGCACCCCGAAGGCACCTGGCCGGCGACGCACGAGAAGATGACGATCAGCCTCGGCGGCCTGCCCGAAGCCGACATCCAGAAGATGCTCGCAGGCAATGCGCTCGGCGCCTACGACCTCGACGAGGCGGCGCTGTGGAAGCTCGCCTCGAAGATCGGGCCGGTGAAAGCCGATTTCACGCAGAAAGCCGCCTAGGACTTCCCTCCGAACGCCGCTTTTCCCCGACTGCCGCCGCCGGGTCGCCCCGGCGGCGGCCTTTCCTGTTGCTCTGAAGGGCCGTCCCCGTGGATAACCAGCGTCAGGTTGCGTCGTCGCGAGGAGCGCCGGGCATGTCTGCGTGGCGAGGTGTCGCCGAGTTCCTGGCCGTCGTCGAGCACGGCAGCTTCACTGCCGCGGCGGAATCGCTCGGCGTGTCGAAGTCGTTCGTCTCGAAAATGATCAACGACCTCGAAGCCCGCGTCGGCGCCCAACTGCTCACCCGCACCACCCGTCGCCTGTCGCTGACCGCGCCGGGCGAGCTGTTCCACGAACGCTGCCGCGCCATGCAGGAAATGCTCGTCGAGGCGGAGCGGCAGGTCGGCCAGTTCCAGTCGCGCCCGGTCGGGCGCTTGCGCATCGGCCTCAGCGACACCTTCGGGTCAGACTTCATGTCGTCGCTGGTCGCCGAGTTCAGCGCCAAACATCCTGAGATCGTCATCGAGATCGTCGCCTATCTCCGCGAGGCGGAGGTGGTGCAGGAGACGTTCGACGTCGTCATCCGCTACGGCCAGTTGAGCGACAGCTCGATGAAGGCGCGGCTGTTCGGCTACCTTTCCTACTGCCTGTGCGCGGCGCCGAGCTACATCGAAGCGAACGGCTGGCCGGCCTCGGCGCAGGAATTCGAGCGCTTCAACTGCCTGACCGACCATTCGGGCAGCTTCTATTTCAACGATGCCGAAAAGCGCGTCGCCAAGGTGAAGGTCGGCGGCAACTGGCGGTCGAACAGCGGCGTCTCGCTGCGCTGGGCGGCGCGCCGCGGCCTCGGCCTCGCGCAGCTCCCCACCTCGATCGTGCGCAAGGAGCTCGCCGACGGCAAGCTGGTCGCGATGGAGGCCGAATGGCCCTTCTACGACAAGGAGGTCTGGGCCTGCTTCGCGCCGGGGCCGCTGCCCGCCGCCACCCGCGCCTTCATCGATTATCTCGCCGGCAGCTTCAGCCACAACAAGCTGCGGCCGTGGACCTTGGACCAGCTGGCGCCGCCGGGGAGCTGATTGTGCACAGGGGCGCACACTGCGTCCCTACTCAACCCGTTTGTACTCTCCCGCCGCCCGGTTAGAGTTCGATCAAGGTGAAGGCGCCGTGCGCCGCCTGAGGTCGCGCCAGACGGCCAGGGGAGTGGGACAGATGACTAAGCGTTTCCCCATGGGGATTCCGTTCGGTTGGTTCTTCGTCAGCTACAGCGACGAGATCGCCATCGGCGAGGTGAAGCCGCTCCGCTATTTCGGCAAGGAGCTGGTGATCTTCCGCAACGAGTCGGGCGAAGTGGGTGTGCTCGACGCCTATTGTCCGCACCTCGGCGCGCATCTGGGACATGGCGGCAAGGTCGAGGGGGATTCGATCCGCTGCCCGTTCCACGCCTGGCAGTTCAAGCCCGACGGCTTCTGCAGCAAGATCCCCTACGCCAAGGCCTTCCCGCCGCGCGCCAAGCGCGAGCCGCTCGCCGACGCCTATCCGGTGAAGGAGGCCAACGGCGTCGTCTGGTGCTGGTACCACCCGCAGCGCATCGCGCCGACGCACGACATCCTCCATTATCCGGAGTTCGAGGGCGCGGCCGGCTGGGCGCCGCAGGTGCGCCGCGAGTGGCGCTTCGCCAGCAACCCGCAGGAGATCGCGGAGAACGGCGTCGACGTCGCGCATTTCGAATATGTGCACGGGATGGCGAGCGTGCCCGAAGGCAAGACGAACTATGACGGCCACATGCGCCAGAGCGAGGCCTATGGCACCCGCGAAGTGACGCTGCCGACCGGCGAGAAGAAGACGATCCCGTCGAGCGTCGTCACCGTGCAGAACGGCGCGGGGCAGAAGACGACGCGCCTGACCGGTGTGGTCGAGCTGTCGCTGATGGTGCTGGCGACGCCCGTCGAGGCCGACGACGTCGAGCTTCGCTTCTGCTTCACCTTCCCCGACGTGCCCGAAGGCTCCTACGAGCATCAGGCGGCGATCGCGGCGATCGGCTACACCTGCGGCCAGACCGGCGTCGAAGGCGACATTCCGATCTGGCACCACAAGATTCACCGGGAGAAGCCGTTCCTCTGCGACGGCGACGGCCCGATCCTGCGCTTCCGCCGCTACTTCGAACAATTCTACGACAACGGCCTCGAGCCGCATCAGCTCGCGGCCGAGTAACGCGATCGACCAACGATCGGACCTGCCCCGTGCGCCCCTTGGGCGTGCGATAGACCGACTTTGCCTTGGATGGGAGAAGAATGATGAGCAAACTGCGTTTCGTGCAGGGCGCGAGCGGGGTCCGCACCGCCGGCCAGCTCCAGAATACGGTGCGCAGCATCCGCGGCACCTACGAGACCGATGCCGAAGTGGTGCGCGCGCTGCTGCCGCAGCCGCTGGTCGCTGTCGAGAAGCCGGAAATCTTCTTCCAGTTCGCGCATGTCGCGATGCATTACAGCGCCGAGCGCACCGTCGAAATCGGCGCGCTGACCCTCGGCGTGAACTGCACCTTCGAGGGGCAGAAGGGCGCCTACTGCTTCCACATGTCGATGGAAGGCGAGAGCGTCGTCACCTCGGGCCGCGAGCGCTTCGGCGAGCCCAAGAAGATCGCCGCCACCACCTTCGAGAAGAACGGCGACCATATCCGCGCGACAGTGACCCGCCACGGCATCACCTTCTTCGAGATCGAGGGCAATATCGGCGCCGACAATTCGAACCCCAAGCAGTTCGAAGAGCATCTGTTCTGCTACAAGGGCCTGCCGTCGATCACGACGCCGGGCGAGTTCGATGGCGACGTGTTCCTCACCCGCCTCGACTGGAAGCGCAACTACACGACGCGCCGCGACTTCGACGGCAAGATCACGCTGCGGGAGTCGGCCTATGACCCGCTCGTCGACGTGCCGGTGCGCCGCATCATCGGCCTCGAGTATGTCGAGGGCGCCACGCAGACCGGCGGCACCCTGATGCGCACCGTTCCGGGCGAATGGATCGCCCCGCACTGGGTCGGCCGCAACGACGAGCCGACCAACACCGGGCTCGACCTGTCGGCGCCGGCCGAAAAGGCGGCCTGATGCAGGATCTGAAGGGTCGCGTCGCCGTCGTTACCGGCGGCGCGAGCGGGGTGGGGCGCGCGCTCGGCGTGCGCCTCGTCGCCGAGGGGGCGAAGGTCGTCCTCGCTGACATCAACCAGGACCGGCTCGACGAGGCTGCCGCCGACCTGGGTGGCGGCACGATCGGCCTGAAGGTCGACGTCACCAAGGAAGAATCGGTGCAGGCGCTCGCCGACCAGGTGTTCGACCGCTACGGTGCCGTCCACCTGCTCTGGAACAACGCCGGCGTCGGCCTCGGCGAGGCGCAGCGCAAGATCTGGACGCTGCCGGCCAACGACTGGAAGTGGGGCATCGACGTCATGGTGCTCGGCGTCGTCTACGGCATCAAGGCGTTCGTGCCGCGCATGCTCGAGGGCGGCGACGAAGGCGTGGTCATCAACACCTCGTCGACCAACGGCGGCCTGCGCTCGCTCCCGAACACGCCGATCTACGCGGCGACCAAGGCGGCGGTGACCAGCATTTCGGAAGTGCTTCACCAGCAGTTCCTGCGCGAAGGCGGCAAGCTGTCGGCCGCCGTGCTGTTCCCGGGGCCGCACACCGTCAACACCTCGATCATGGCGTCGCGCCGCGTTCGCCCGACCGAATATGCCGGCACCGAGCCCGAGGCGCCCGTCGCCTATGAGACGATGCAGGACCTCGTGCGCGTTACCGGATTGAAGTTGCAGCTGACCGAACCCGAGGAAGTCGCCGACTTCGCGGTCGAGGGCGTGAAGGCAGGGCGTTTCTGGCTACTTCCCGAAAGCGAAGACGGCGATACTATGATCCGCAAGCGGATCGACGGGCTGCTGGCGCGCGCCAACCCACCGTCGGCCTGGTAAAAAAAGAGTTCGGGGAGGAAAGTGAATGGCATCGATGAGTGAAGCTGCCGGTGGCAAGCCGGCAGCGGAGCCGGCGGAAGGGGGTGCCTACCGCTGGTATGTCGTCGCCGTTCTCTCCCTCGCCTATTGCTTCAGCGCGATCGACGCGCGGGTGCTCACGCTGCTGGTCATCCCGATCAAGGCGGATCTGGGCATCAGCGATTTCGAGATCAGCCTGCTGCAGGGCTTTGCCTTTGCGTTGCTCTACAGCGTCGCGGCGATTCCGGTCGGGCGATATGTCGACAGCTCGAACAAGCGCAGCCGGCTCATCACCGGCGGCGTGCTGTTCTGGTCGCTGATGACGATGGCATGCGGCGTCGCGCGCAGCTTCGGCATGCTGTTCGCCGCGCGCATCGGCGTCGGCGTCGGCGAGGCGACATTGAGCCCGACCGCCTATTCGCTGATCAGCGACTATTTCGACAAGCGGCGCCGCGCGCTCGCCATCAGCTTCTACGCCATCGGCTATCCGATCGGCGGCGGCCTCGCACTGATCATCGGCGCGATGCTGCTGGCGCAGTTCACCGCCAGCGGGCCCGTCGACCTGCCGATCGTCGGCACCTTGCAGCCGTGGCAGATGGTGTTCGTGATGGTCGGCCTGCCCGGCGTCATCGTCGCGCTGCTTGTCGCCACCATCCGCGAGCCGAAGCGCCGCGAGCTGGCCAAGGGCTATGACGGCGCGGTGCCGTTGCGCGACGTCTTCGCGTTCATCCGCCAGCGCTGGCAGGTCTACACCATGCTCATCGGATCGGTGTCGTTGATCGGCATGCTCGCGATCGGCTCGTCGCTCTGGTACCCGACCTTCCTCATCCGCACCTACGGCATGACCGTCAGCGAGGTCGGCCTCTACTATGGCATGTTGATGCTGGTGTGCGGCACGATCGGCACCCTTTCCGGCGGCTGGATTTCCGGCCTGCTGGTGTCGAAGGGTCAGTCGGACGCCAACATGCGCATCGTGCTCATCGCGACGGTGCTGAAGGCGCTGCCGCTGATCATCGGCCCGCTGATGCCCAATGCGACGCTGGCGCTCGCCTTCATGGCGGTCGGCACGCTGATCGGGCAGGCGTCGCAGGGCGTGATGCTGGCGGCGATCCAGGACGTGACGCCCAACCAGATGCGCGGCCAGGTAACGGCGATCACGCTGCTGTTCGTCAACATGGTGGGCCTCGGCCTCGGCGCCAGCTTCATCGCGGCGATCACCGACTTCGGCTTCGGCGACGAGGGCGCGCTGCGCTACTCGATCGCCATTGCCGGCGCGGTGCTGCTGCCGGCCATCGTCGGCCTGATCATGGCGGGGATGCCCGCCTACCGGCGCGCGCTGGCGGAGATGGCTTCCTAGTTTCTAGGAGCCGTAGCCGCCGGCGACCGCGAGGGTCTGGCCGGTGACATAGGCGGCGTCGCCCGACGCGAGAAAGGCGACCGCCGCCGCCACGTCGGCGGGCGTGCCGAAATGCTTGAGCGACTGGCGCTCCAGCGTCGCCGCCACCCAGCGGTCGTCGAGCTCGCCCATCGCGCGCAGCTCGCGAAACATGCCGCCGTCGACGACGCCGATCGCCACCGAATTGGCGCGCACGCCGAAGCGACCTTCCTCGCGGGCGAGGCCTTTCACCAGCGCTTCGTTGGCGGCCTTTGGCACGATCGACAGCCCGTCGCGCACCGCCCAACTGAGGCCGCCGGCCGAGCCGATGTGAACGATCGACCCGCGATTGCTGCGCAGCAGGGGGAGCGCGGCGCGCACCGCGTTCTGGAAGCCGAAGGTCTCGATCTCGAACGCCTGGCGCATCAGCGCGTCGTCGGTCTGCGACAGGTAGCGCTGCACCACCGTGGGCCCGGCGGCGAACACCAAAGTGTGGAGCGATGGCAGCGCCTCGAGCGCCGCCTTTAGCGAAGTCGGATCGGTGACATCGGCGTGGACGGCGATGGCGCCGTTGCTGAGCTGTGCGGCGAGGGCTTCGGCCTCGGCGGGTTTCGACCGATAGCCGACAGCGACGTTGACGCCTTCGGCTGCCAGCCGTTCGGCGACCGCGCGGCCGACGCCGCCGGTGCCACCCAGCACCAGCGCGGCGCCGGGCGGAAAACGGCTCACGCTTGCCCCGCGCGCAGCATGAACTTCTGCACCTTGCCCGACGCGTTCTGCGGCAGCGCGTCGACGAAATCGATCTGCCGCGGCACCTTGTAGTTGGCCATGTTCTCGCGGCACCAGGCGGTGAGCGTGGCGGCGTCGAGGCTGTGGCCGGGGCGCAGCACGATGAAGGCGCGGGCGACGGCGCCCAAGCGGGGATCGGGGACGCCAATCACCGCCGACTGGCTGATCGCCGGATGCGCGGCGAGCAGCCCCTCAATCTCCGCCGGATAGGCGTTGAAGCCGCCGACGATGAACACGTCGTCGCTGCGGTCGGTGATGCGGATGTTGCCCGCGGCGTCAGCCACCGCGATGTCGCCGGTGTGCAGCCAGCCGTCGGTATCGATGGCTTTGGCGGTCGCCTCCGCATCCTCGAAATAGCCGCGCATCACGCCGTCGCCGCGCACCAGCAGCTCGCCGGGTTCACCGGCGGCGAGCGCTTTGCCGTTATCGCCGACGATGCTGATCTCAACACCGGGGATGGCGCGGCCGGCGGTGTTGGCGACGATGGCGATCGGCTCGCCCGCCTCGCACATGGTGACGACGCCGCAATTCTCGGTGAGGCCGTAGGCGGTCAGCACCACCTCGAACCCCAGGCTGTTGCCCATCTCGTAGATCAAGGTCTCGGGCACCGAGGCGGCGCCGGTGACGGCGAGGCGCAGGGTGGAGAGGTCGCGCTCGCGCCAGGGGGCGGCGAGCAGGGTCTGGTAGAGCGTCGGCGGGCCGGGGAGGACGGTGACCTTCTCCGCCTCGATCCGCTGCAGCACCGAGGGCGCATCGAAGGTCGCATGCGGCAACACGGTGGCGCCGCTGATCAGTGCCGACAGCCAGCCGGCCTTGTAGCCGAAGCTGTGGAAGAACGGGTTCACTACCAGATAGACGTCGCCTTCGCGCAAGCCCAGCTTCGCCGCATAGGTGCGGAACATGCGCAGGTTCTGGCCGTGCGCGGTCATCGCGCCCTTGGGCAGGCCGGTGGTGCCCGAGGTGAAGAGGATGTCGGAGAGGCCGTCCTCGGTCAGGCCGTTCAGCCGGCGGTCGATCTCGACCTCATGCCCATCGCCGCGCGCGAGGAATTCCGACCAGCCCGCCGCGTCGTCGATGTCGATCATGGCGGTCAGCGCCGGCAGGTCGAAGCCGTCGAGCAGGCGGCGATAGTCGGTGTTCAGATAGTTTCCGACGGTGAACAGCAGCTTCGCGCCGCTCTTGCCAAGGATATGCGCCGCCTCGCGACCCTTGAGCCGTGTGTTGAGCGGCACCAGCACCGCGCCAGCCGCTTGCAGGCCGAGCGCGATCAGCACCCATTCGGGCCGGTTGGGCGCCCAGATCGACACGCGGTCGCCGGGCTCGACGCCGCTCGCAACGATCGCGGCGGCGATGCGCCGCGCCGCGGGTTCGAGGTCGCGATAATAGAGCTCGGCGCCGTCCTCGCCGCGAATGGCGACGCGGTCAGCGAAGCGCCGCCCGGCCGCAAAGATCTGATGCGGGATGGTAAGTCTGTCTTGCACGAGGCCTCCCCAGGATCGCGCGTCCGTCCTGCGCGCAGGGGTCGCATTCGCCAATACCCATTCGGTAGGGGCGAGTTGCCAGCCGCCGATCAAGCCCGCATAGCTTCGGCCATGCCCGTGACCACGCCGCTTCAGCCTGCGGACCCGCTGATCGAGCTGGCCTACAACGGCCCGCTCGAGGAAACGCCGTGGCATGGCTTCCTGAAGGCGCTCGGGCAGCGCATCGGCTGCCGCAGCGCCGGCTTCACCCTGCGCCTCAGCCGCGCCGGGCGGTCGCCGCTCGTCATCTGGGGCGACCCGCCGTCGATCGATGATGAGGAAGCGCGCCGCATCCGCGCCGCGCATGCCGAACTCGGCCATCTCGATCCGTTGCGTAACGCCCTCAACAAGCCCGGCGACATCCACACACTCGACGAGGTGACGACGCCCGAGGTGCTGCACGCCAGCGAATTCTACCGCCGCGTGCTGAAGCCTTACGGGATCGAGCATGCGCTCGGCATGTATGTCAGCGAGCCTGGCGGCTGGGAAGGCAACCTCGGCCTGATCAACGACGGCGACGCGGATTTCACCGATGCCGACCGGGAGCTTTTGCTCGCGCTCAAACCGCATATCGAGCGGTCATTGGCGGTGTTCGCCAAGCTGCAGCGACACGAGTCAGAGCTTCACGCGCTGACCGAGACGCTCGACCGGCTGACCATCTCCACCTTCATCCTCGACGATCGCGGCCGGGTGCTGCGCGCCAATGGCGCGGGGCAGGCGCTGGCGAAGGCGGGGCAGGTGCTGCGCATCGCCGAGGAGCAGCTTCGCCTCGTCAACCGCGGCGACGATGCGCGCATGAAGGTGGCGATCGAGGCGGCACTGGCGGCGCGCGCGAAATCGTCCGACGCTAGCTTTGTCGATGCGCTGCGGGTGCGCGATGCCGAGGAGCAGAACCTCGGTGTGCTGGTGCGCACCGTGGGTCGATCGATCCCCTTCCTCGGCGACGCCGCGCCGGCGCTGATCGTCTATCTGTCGGGGGCGAGCGACGCGCGGCCGGTCGAGCGACTGGTGATGCAGCTGTTCGACCTGACCCCGTCGGAGGCACAGTTGGCGACGCTTCTCGCCGCCGGGCTGACCATTGCGGAATCCGCCGAGCGGCTCGGGCTCACCGAGAATACGGCGCGCACCTACTCCAAGATCATCTTCAGCAAGACCGGCGTCGGGCGGCAGGCGGAACTGATCCGCCTGATCCTGCGCAGCGTTGCGGTGCTCGGCTAGAGCGGGATGATTTTCCTCTGAATCGAATTTGGATTCCCTCAGTGGGCTTGTTGTGA